>CAZQYV010000010.1:4355-5465 GCA_964597675.1 uncultured Candidatus Saccharibacteria bacterium | reverse complement strand
TCGATCTTCATGATCCGAAAAAAGTTATTTCTCGATGTCGTCAGCCGATTCTTTCTCCAGAAGAATTTTATGAAATGGATGGCAAACCGGGTGTGGCATATCCAGGTGGCGCTGTTGATATAGATGGTATGCTACATGTATATTATGGAGGAGGGGATAAGGTGTGTGCGGTTGCGCAGATTCCAGTCGATGAGTTGGTCTGGCACTTGAAAAAAGATAGTCAGCCACGTACGCATATTGTTCGCGTCGGGCATTTATAAAAATTAACATACAATAAATAGCATGTTTGTCGTCAAACGATCACTTCAGAATCCGATTCTTGTACCATATCACGATCATCCATTCGAGGCATCAGCAGTTTTTAATATGTGTCCTGTAAAAAAGGGACGCACGTACTATGGTTTTTATCGTGCTATTTCACATAATGATCCGTTACAGACACCTCATGAAGTGTCTATTATTGCAAAAGCGGAAAGTACAGATGGTATTAGATTTGAAAAGCGTGTCCCTTTTATCGAACCAACAGAGGAATACAATAAATATGGATGTGAAGATCCACGAGTCACCCTTTTCGAGGGAAAGTATTATATTTTTTATACTGCTCTTGGCGGATATCCATTTGGTCCGGACAATATAAAAGTAGGTGTGGCAGTATCAAAAGACCTCAAGACTATTACAGAGCGTCATGTAGTTACACCTTTTAATGCAAAGGCCATGACTATTTTTCCTGAGCGTATTGGAGGAAAAGTGGCTTTTATTTTGACAGTTGATCCTGACTCGACACACTCGAAAATCGCTATAGGGTATGCAGATAATATAGAGGATTTGTGGTCAGATGTATTTTGGAAGAAATGGTATTCTGAAATAGAAATACATTCAATTACACTCAAGCGAGCTGAATATGATCATGTCGAGATTGGAGCACCTCCTCTAAAAACAAAAGATGGCTGGCTTTTAATATATTCCAATATCCAATTTTATTTTCAAAATCCAGATCGTGCTGAACCAGCATTTGGTACAGAGGCAATTCTACTTGATCTCCATAATCCCCACACAATTCTCAATCGTACTCGTGGATCACTACTTTCACCAGAGGAATTGTACGAGCGC
>CAZQYV010000010.1:0-4255 GCA_964597675.1 uncultured Candidatus Saccharibacteria bacterium | reverse complement strand
TTTCAATTGATGAACGTTTACCAGAGCCAATATATATTCCACGCGAGGGATTTGAAATGAAGATGAAAGAAAATGCCAATTCAGGTGCAGAGGATCCACGTGTTATGTTGATTGGTGATCGAATCTATATGTGCTATACGGCATATGATAGTATTCATCCACCACGAGTGGCAATTTCCTCGATTGCACTTTCAGATTTCCTCGATCGTAATTTTATCTGGGACATTCCTGTGCTGGTAACACCTGAAGGTGTAGATGATAAGGATGCTTGCGTGTTTGACACAAAGATTGGTGATAAATATCTCATATTCCACAGAGTGGGTACTGATATCTGTGGTGACTACATCGATACTTTGGATTTTACACAAGAGCGAGTAAATAAATGTATTGTCGTTCTTGGTCCACGGGTGGGTATGTGGGATAGTGCAAAGGTTGGTATTTCCAGTCCACCGATTAAGACAAAATATGGATGGCTTCTGTTGTACCATGGAGTGTCGAAGCGGCATTCTACATATCGCATTGGTGCCGTCTTGCTTGACCCGCACGATCCAACAATTGTGCTTGCTAGAAGTACTGATCCAGTATTTGAACCTACAGAGCCATATGAAAAAACTGGTGTTGTAAATAACGTTGTCTTTCCGTGTGGATCTGTCGTTGATAATGGGATCGTATATATTTATTATGGTGGTGCTGATAAAGTGGTGGGGGTTGCAGAGTGTTCGCTTGATGATATTTTAAATCCTTTGTTACGAGGGGCTAAACTGTGTTAAAATAGGTTTATATTAACAATAATAAAAATATTATATGATGACAGGAATAATTGTGACTATTGTAGGTGTTCTATTTTTACTCAAAGAGCTTGGGTATGTAAGTATGGTTAATTGGAATTTAATTTGGCCTGTTATTGTGATACTAGTGGGACTTTCAATGACTATGAAACGTTGCCGAATGTGTGGAGGCAGAGGATTCTGCAAAGACGGATGTGGTAAAATGAATCCACCAATGCAATAGAAATGACAAATTAAAAAACCGCCGATCGGCGGTTTTTTTGACTATTTCGTATCTATCAGAGCAAAACTAAAATGTGTTCCAATTATCATACAGATGCCAATAACCATGAAAGTGTATTCAAATGGTATGAACTGAAGTGAGAGTGTCGCCATGACAGGAGCTACAATATAGGACAATGGACGAGCTACTCGGTAGAAACTTATAACATCAGTTTTCTCTTTATTGACCATTTTGAAAAAATAACTATCTGCAGCAATCTCAACAAAACTTGCACCAGTACGTGTCAGAAATAGAATAGTTGTCCATACAAAAAAACTTTTTATTGTAATGAAACTAATAAACATAGTAGAGAGACCCATGATAATGAGCCCAATAGTGATAAACTCCTTTTCACCGTATTTTCTGTCAGCCAAGTCTCCGACCGGTAATTCAAAGAGGATAAAAGGAAGCAACATGATGGTGAACATCACACCAGTTTCAGTCCATCCAAATCCAATATGTTTTGTGAGGTAAATGGGGGTGTAAACAACCATGAAAGCGTAGAAGAGTTGTAGTAAGAAGTAGATAGAAAATATGTTGTACAGTTTTTTATCACGCAAGTATTCGCTAATGGTTTGACGAATCTGAATATGATTTGCTGGGCCATCAATAAATCCCTTGAAATTTTTTCTCATCGTTCGAAAAAGCGGAATAAGAAATAAACCTGATAACCCATAAACATATGCATATGTGTTGTTGAACAGGAGAAGACCCACGACAGTTGGAGCAATAACAAGTGTTATATTTGATAATGTTAGATAAATACCACGGACATCTCCAGTTTGTGTTTCATCTGTCGAGCTTCCTTCTAGAAATACATCAAGCGAGAAGAGGATTGTTGGAATGCAGACTTCCATAATAACAAAGAAAAAACCGATTAAAAATGGATTAGTGGCGATAATGATACCAATAATGGCCAGTATTTCAGCGATTATTGCATATCGGGCTGTTTTATAGTTTCCAATCCTTGCTAATATTTTTGATATATTTAGAAGGAGTACGGTATTGATACACGCAGCGATAACATAAAGCGTGCTGACCTGCGTATCAGAAAAATAATTACTCAAAAATGTAGAGTTTACATATATGATGAGATAATAGTGAAATGAAAGGAATATGTTTGAAAGAAATACAGCATTCAATGATTCACTTTTTTTGAAACAGGATAGGATGCGTTCCATATAGAGATAATTGTACTCTAAAAAATTGATTTAGGGTACAACTTCGTCGTGATTTTTAAATAAAAAACACCCTTGTCGGGGTGTTTTTTGGAATACAATTATGAGTGTTGTTAGATGCCGAGGATTACGGGGATTACGATTGGTTTTTTTGCAGTCTTTTGGAAGAGGAAACGACCAACATTGTCCGAAACAGTAGACTTTACGAAATCAAAATTGATCGGATTCATTCCACGAGTTGTGTCTTCTACTGTTTTTTTGATAATAAGTCGTGCCTGCTGAAGTAGGTCTTGTGATTCACGTAGATATACAAATCCACGAGAAATAATATCTGGGGACTTTTTCAGCTTACCTGTCTTTGTATTGATGCTTGCAATAATAACAAACATACCATCCTGTGCGAGCATTTTTCTATCTCGCATGACGAGCTCTTGCACATCTCCAATAGAAAATCCGTCAACCATAACCATACCACCGGGGGCTTGCTCTTTTAGGCGTACAAATTTTGTTCCACCATCTTGTATTTCTAGAATAGCGCCATTGTCTGGTACGATTACATTTTCAGGTGGCATGCCAATTGAGCGCGCTAAATCTTCATGAATACGGAGGCGATAGTGGTTGCCATGCATTGGCATAAAGAATCGTGGTTTTATTTTTTTATGAAGCCACTCTAGTTCTCCACGGTTACCATGGCCAGTAGAGTGAATATAAACGTCCGATGATCTGTAGTGGATGATTTTTGCTCCTTGGCGGGCGAGGTTATCCTTTAATTTTTCAACGGCCTTTTCATTGCCCGGAATAATTGATGACGACAAAAGTATTGTGTCACGTGGAGTGATTTTGAAATACTTGTGAGTTTTGTTGGACATACGCATCAGTGCAGCAAACTCGTCTCCTTGTGCGCCTGTTGCTAGCGCAATGACGCGGTCTGGGGGATAGTTTTCCATTTCTTCTGCACTAATAATTGTATCTTTTTTAATTTCGAGCATGCCGGTGTGACGGACAATCTCGATATTGTTTTTCATACTGCGACCCTCTACAACAACTTTCTTGCCATATTTTTCTGCAATCTGGATAATCTTCATGATACGCTCGAGTTGTGAAGCAAACGTACCAATGACTAATCTACTTTTTGTATTTTTGATAATTTCATCAAGGTTTTGATGAACAATTCTTTCTGGTGTTGAAAATCCTGGGTTTTCGACGTTGGTCGAGTCCATCATCAAAAAGAGGACATTTTCGTGTTCAAAGCGCTTGTACTCTTTTTCTTCAGCTTCAGTTGGGATTCCATTTTCATGATCCAGTTTGATGTCTCCTGGGTTTACAAGACATCCATATGGAGTGTCGATAATAATACCCATGGAGTCAGGAATAGTGTGTGTCACAGAGAAAAACCGTACCTTTAGTTTACCGACAACGATTGCATCTTCTTTTTCAACAACACGAATGTCCAGTGCCGGTAGGTGAGGAAATTCTTCCTGTCGCTTTTTGATCATGATACTGGTCAGTGCACGGGTATATAGTGGTGGGTTACCGATACGATCCATGATGTAAGGAATACCGCCAATATGGTCGAGATGTCCATGAGTAATAAAAACTGCACGGATTCTATCCTTTCTATCCTCGAGATATTTTGTGTTTGGAAGAATATAGTCTACCCCTGGTGTATCGTCATCTTTGAATTGAAATCCTGCGTCAATGACAATAATATCGTCTTTATATTCGACGATGGTCATATTTTTGCCAATCTCTTCTACACCTCCCAATGGGATAATGCGAATATTATCACCACTCTGGGGAATGACGTCGTTGTGTCGGCGTGTCATCTTTAGTGGTACGTCACGGCGAGAGTATGATCTCTTGCTGACCCTGCCTTTTGGGGCAATGGATGTCGTGACTGTCCGGCCATCAGAGTGGCTTGGTTTTGTTGTGTGTCCTGTGTACGTATTCATGTGATTTATAATTTAATTTTATTTGTTACGAGCGAATATTTTCCAAACACTATTTGTTTCTATATACCATGCATA
>CAZQYV010000009.1:0-12007 GCA_964597675.1 uncultured Candidatus Saccharibacteria bacterium | reverse complement strand
GAGGCGGCCGGAGATTATCGGATAAAAGCTACCCTGGGGATAACAGGCTGGTTGCACCTAAGCGTCCATAGCGACGGTGCAGTTCGGCACCTCGATGTCGGCTCATCTTAGCCTGGGGGTGAAGAAGCTCCCAAGGGTATGGCTGTTCGCCATTTAAAAAGATACGCGAGCTGGGTTCAGACCGTGGAGAAGTTATATCATGTAGCAATACATATCATAACTTTTCCACAATCTGAATCCTCAGAGGAAATTTGAATTTTGAATACTGTTATAAAAATAATTCGTCTTGTTAAATGAAAGTAGATTAATCAAATCACGGCGGTCTAGAATGGAATTAAGAATAATGAATTAAGAATAATGAATGAATGCACTTGTGTTTCTTCTTTATTCCATATTCTTTTCTCTTTATTCGTTCTGGAATAAGTTGACTTATATCGGTAAAACCTGAAAGGTTTTATCCTGAGCGAGCCTTATGGCGAGTCGAAGGATGAAATACGGCAATACCGAGGGAACATCAAAGGTTAAAAGTAAAAAATCAAAAGTAAAAATGAAGAATTTTGAATTCTAATTTTCCATTTTGATATTTCCATTTTTAATTTAATATGGCCCGTAGAGACTAAACGTCAACAAACCGTTTTAATTTTGTGAGAGGGAAGGGATAGTTCCCGCGGACCCACTTAACCATGCGTAAGGCTGGTTGGTCCATAGTGTACACCGGGAGGGTACCTTTCCTCACTCTCTCACAAAATTAAAACGGCGAAAGCTATAGTCCATTGCACTTGGTAACAAGTGGTAACAAGCGTGAGACAGGTTGGTCTCCTATCTACTGCAGGCGTTGATTCTTGAGAAGATTTGCCCCTAGTACGAGAGGACCGGGGTGAACTGACCTCTGGTGTGTCTGCTGTCCTGCCAAGGGCATCGCAGAGTAGCTAAGTTGGGAAATGATAAACGCTGAAAGCATCTAAGCGTGAAGCATACTTCAAGATTAGGAATCGTTTGAGGCCCGTGAGAGATGATCACGTGATAGGCACTAGGTGTAAGGCGAGTAATCGTTTGAGCCGAGGTGTACTAATTAGCCGATCTTATTAGGAAATTTAACAATCACTTCTCATGTCGTGTTTACACAACATGAGAAAGAGACTTTGTCCTGTTACATGGAATGAATTTATCCGCCGAAGAGGTGGGTCCATGAAATGTTTATTGAAAACACTTTTACTTATGAATTGAGATGGGGGCAGGTAGTAGACGCGTAGCCGTTCAGATCCCTTCGGGGATTATTAGTCGCAAAACCAGAGCAATCTGGCACAATAAACTAGAGTGGCTTAGACCGCGTTGAAGTATCGAAATCTCCGGAAATCGACCTGTTCCCAGGCCAATGGGTAATCTACGGATTACCCCTCCATTTCAATTCATAAAATAAAAAACCATTCTGTTTTATGTTTTGGTGCTTTATCGCTGGGGTCACACCTGTTCTCATTCCGAACACAGTAGTTAAGCCCAGTTGAGGCGATGGTACTCGTAAGGGGAGAGTAGCTAGGCGCCAGAACATAGTATTGAATGGTTTTTTGCTTGCAAAAATTTTTGATATAATCTATTTAATTAATAACTAATATATTAATATGGAAGAATTTAAACCTGAAAAATTGGATACAGATCAAATTGGAAAAGATCTTAAGTATTTTGACGATCAACTTAAAGAGATGGAAGATAGAATACGTGAATTAAATGATCAAATATCTAATTTGCAAAGAAAAGAAAATAAAACTTCTGAAGATGATCATATTCTTAGTGATTTTATTTTAGAAGAGAAAGGGTTGATGAATAAGAAAAATATAGTAATTGATAATATGAGAGATTATCAAAAAAATAAACAAGGTTTAGTTTAGAGTATGTAAATTTGTCGCAAGATGTCTCGACTTACAGTCGCTGTATACCTGTTCTTTTTTTATTCCACCTTGTTCATAAAAAATTATCACAGGTCTTGTGCGTGGGTCCCAATCCCACGTTCACCTGTTCTCATTCCGAACACAGTAGTTAAGCCCAGTTGAGGCGATGGTACTCGTAAGGCTGAAATTGGGATGGGACCCAATTTCAGGACCTTATCAGAATTTTTCAAAACAATGCGAATGAAAAAGTCGATAAGGTGTACTGTTTCTGTAAGAAAAGAGTAGGTAGGCGCCAGAACAAAGTATTAAATGGTTTTTTTGTACAAATCACTCGCACCATGTGGGTGTTTTTTGTTTTACTGAGGAGACGCCTCGGTAAAAAAATAATCACGATTAGAAACATTACTAATAATAGTGAAGTCTCAGCACTAATTTTTGGAAAATAAAATTGGTCGCCCCGTTGGGAGCGACCAGATGTAAAGCTATGTTTGTTTATTTCTGTATTTGTAGATGAGGCCGGGAATCATACTTCCAAAAGCAAGTACGGCTCCTGGGGTGATCAAATAGTTCCAGCTCACATGCTCGTTAGGAATGAGAGCACCAATAAACATCATCACGAAACCGAGAAGAAGCATTGCAGTTGCTGTCGCAACCAATTTGTCATTGGTACTCACGATGGCCTCCTGTAACGAAAAGCTCTGATTACCGGAATGACATAAATCCATGTCAACCCAAATGCTAACAGAGCCCAATCTTTCCAATTCATATATTTATCCTCCATTAAAATAATATATGTTAAATGATATTTTGTCAAGTATGCTGTACCTTGTATATTAAAATACAAAGCAAGATATTTGCATACCTAGTTTTGCCTTGCCCAGTGATGCTTGACAGGGTATGATATACGCATGGCAATATCATGGTCCGGAAAGCGGAGACTAACATACGGAAGTGTACTTTTGATTGTTTTTATTTTGGGTGGTATTTTTTTCTATTACAAAATATTATATCGTACACCGACTTGTGCAGATGGAGTTAAAAATGGAGCAGAAACAGGTATAGATTGCGGAGGGGCATGCTCAAATATTTGTACTACCGATACATTATCACCAATTGTTTTATGGTCAAAAGCATTTTCAATCGTAAATGATGTGTACAATCTTGCGGCCTATATAGAAAATCCAAACATAAATTCAAAAAACACAGACGCATCGTACGAGTTTAAAATATTTGATGACCAAAATAAGGTCATAGCAACACGTACCGGAAAAACATTTATACCAAAAAATAAGCGCTTTGTGGTCTTTGAGCCAAGCTTGGCACTTGGTACGAAAAAGCCAAAATATGTTGAATTTCGTTTTATGTCTCTAGGAGTATGGCAAAAGGATTCTGCAAGCGAGCCGGTGCTTGATGTTCGTTACAGCCCACTGTCCGGTACATCAACAGTCCCTCGAATTGAAGGTACAATTTCCAACAACACAATTAAAAGTGTTCAGAATGTAGAATTAGTCGCACTGGTTTTTGATAATAGAGAAAATGTTATCGCTGTTTCTCGTACATTTATTGATGGTCTTCCAAAAAACACGTCTGATGATTTCGTATTTATGTGGCCACGCCCGTTTAATCTTGGAAAGGAGATTTGTCTAAATTCTGTCGATTTGTCACTGGTCTTGGATCGATCAGGAAGTATGAAGTCAGAGGGAACAAATCCACCAGAGCCATTTACTACCGTTAAAGAAACAGCAAAAAACTTTATCAAAAATCTGTCAGACAATGATCGAGTAGGTATCATTTCTTTCGGCACAAATGCCTTTCAAGAGTCACCACTTTCTGCGGATAAGCAGGCACTCATAAAAACAATCGACTCATTTAATTTAGCAACAGGGACAAAAGAACAACAGACCAATATTGGTGAGGGATTATCGCTTGCCTCCGGACAGCTCGCATCAGTTGATTCACAATCTGGGTCAAAAAAAGTTTTGATTTTATTGACCGACGGAATCCCAACAGAGCCACGCAACAGTCAGCAAAATTACCCACGTTTGTATGCAGAGTCAATCGCACGACAAATCATTTCATCTGGGACCATTATTTATACAATAGGTCTTGGCAAGGATGTAAATGAGGGAATTCTTAAAACAATTGCGGGGGATAGTAGTCGATACTTTTTCGCACCAACAAAAGAGACATTGTCATCTGTCTATAGCAAAATTGGTACAGCATTGTGTGACAGAAAACCAAACGCAATCACAATCATTTACCGAACTTTCTAGTTTTTATGATACAGAATTTCATAAAAAACGTATTAAAAAATATTGACTGGATTTTATTTGGCAGTGTTCTTTTGATTGTAGCGGGTGGTCTGGTGACCATGAATTCGTTTGTAGGACAGAGTCGATTTTTCGAGCGTCAAATTATATGGGTTTCGATTGCTTCTATTATTTTTTTTATTGCTAGCGCAATTGATTGGAGATTTCTAAAGGATACTCGTATCATAGTTTCCTTGTTTGGTCTTTCAGTTGGAATACTGTCCTTATTGTTTGTGCTTGGAAGTGTGTTCAAGGGTGCTCAGAGTTGGTTTGATCTTGGTGCATTTTCCTTTCAACCCGCAGACCCTATTAAACTCGTTATAATATTAATTTTGGCAAAATATTTTTCTCGGCGACATATTGAAATAGCACATATTCGGCATATTCTTGTTTCTGGTTTCTATGTTTTTGTTATTTTTTTACTCGTATTTCTCCAGCCAGACTTTGGTTCAGCGATTATTATCTTCTTTCTCTGGCTTGGTATGGTGTTGGTGTCTGGTATATCAAAAAAACATTTGTTTGCGGTATTTTTTGTGGGTTTGATTGCTTTTGGTGGGCTGTGGTTATTTGTATTCAAGCCATATCAAAAGGATCGTATTCGAACATTTGTTTCGCCACTGACTGATATACGTGGAAGCGGGTACAACGCCTACCAGTCAACTATCGCAGTCGGCTCCGGACAATTTTTTGGCAAGGGTATTGGCTACGGAACTCAAAGTAAATTACAATTTCTGCCAGAATACCAAACAGATTTTATTTTTGCTGCCTTTGCAGAAGAATGGGGATTTATTGGTGTGTGTATTTTGTTTATCCTATACGGTGTTGTTTTTTGGCGAATGCTTTCCATCTCATTTCGTGGGGGAACAAATTTCGAGATTTTATTCGGTACTGGGCTGGTAATTTTGTTTGTAGTGCACACTACTATTCATATCGGTATGAATATTGGTCTATTGCCTGTAACAGGAAATACTCTGCCATTTATGAGTTATGGAGGTAGTCATATATTGACAGAGTTTCTTGGTCTCGGAATTTTGATGGGTATGCGTCGATACAGCCGACCTGTCCATAAAAGCATTTCTGAAAATGAAATAGTGGGAGTCTAATTTGTATATAAAGCAATAGTTTTTTCAATCATTTCTTTTTGTGAAAAGCGCTCCGTAACCGTTTTTCGAAGGTTTTCCCCGAGGTTTCTGCGTGTTTCAGGGTGTTCTATCAGTTGGACAAGTGAATTTTGTATTTGGTTTATATTGCCCGGTGTTACAAGCACACCACTAGTATTATTTTCTATTATTTCCGGAATGCCACTAACACTGCTTGCAATCACTGGTAATCCTGCAAGCCCTGCTTCCAAAATGGTGTAAGGTAGCCCCTCTTTTCGAGAGGTAAGTGTAAATATATCAAATGCAGAAAGAAGTGTGCGTGCGTCGGGAATACGTCCAAGGATGTGCACTTTTGATTCGACATGTAGTGTCTGTATCAGGTTGGTGAGATTCTTTCTTTCTTCTCCTTCACCAATCACGAATACACCAACAGAGTCAGGTAATTTTTGTGTTGCTCGTATTAGATAATCGAGACCTTTGTTTGTATGTAATTCAGATATGGTACCAACCCATATTGTTGGTACATGCCGATCTCCAGTCATTAATTGTATTTTTTCTCGAGCAGCAGATTGATCGAGAGGGGTGAAGGGTGGAATGCCATTGTGTATAACAACTATTTTATGTCTTATCCATGGAAATCCACGCATCACATTTTTTGTATGCTCTGACACAGCAATGGTCGTATGTGAAAAGAGTATTGTCTTCCAGTGCAGTAGTGCAAAAAACTTCTTTTGTATCCATGGTCGTGACTCACTAGATGCCCACCCGTGTGCAGTGAAAATAATTTTTGGTACACCACACATCCGTCCGATTATGCTACCAACAAGTCCCATCTTTGAACTGTTGAGGTGGAGGACATCTGGCTTTTCAGTTTCAATAATATTTTTTAAATCAAAAAAACTTTTTATTTCTTTTAATACAGAAATGTCTCGCTGCATCGAGTTCAGTCGAATAATACGAACACCCCACTCTGCTAGTTTGTTTGGTAGGGCATCACCCTCACCACAGATCACGACCACATCAAATCGCTCTTGTGGTAGTGAGGTCGCAATGGTATAGACGTATTCCTGTGCACCACCCCAGACTCCTTTGGTGATTGCTAGGCAGACCTTGGTTTTCTTATGATTCGGTTGCATATAAGGCCATTTTACCATACTATAGTGGTATATTAAATATGACTCATCTAGGTAAAAAGGAAGCCATTATTCTATTTTGCGGGGATCTATTATTCTTTGCTTTTTCCCTTTGGGTGGCTCTATATATACGTTTTTTGGAGATTCCAACATGGGACCGTTTTGTTTTACACCTCGCGCCATTTTCAATACTATTTGTGGTATGGATCGCAGTCTATTTTATTGCTGGCCTATACGAAAAACACACTATTCTTTTGAAGAGTCGTTTGCCTTCAGTTATTTTTAATGCACAGGTGGTCAACAGCGCCATTGCTATTGTTTTCTTTTACCTTACATCATATTTTGGCATCGCACCGAAGACAATTCTTTTTATCTACCTCCTTATCTCATTTATTTGTATTCTCGGTTGGAGATTGTACGGTATCGGTTTCTTAGGGGCACGTCGCAAGCAGTCAGCACTCCTCATCGGTTCAGGTGGTGAGATGAAGGAATTGCTAGAAGAAGTAAATCACAATGATCGGTATGGTATAAACTTTGTATCATCAATCGATGTGCGCGATATCAGCGCAATAAATATTCAAGAAGATATTATTACACCAATTTATGCAAATGATATAAAAATCGTTGCAGTCGATTTTTCACATGAGCAAATCAGTCCCTTGTTGCCACACCTCTACAATCTTATTTTTTCAAAAGTCAGATTTATAGATTCACACCGTATTTATGAAGATATTTTTGATCGTATCCCACTATCGCTCGTGACCTATAGTTGGTTTTTGGAAAATATTTCTGTCTCACCAAAATTTACCTATGATTTTTTGAAGCGAGTTATGGATACCGTTGTTTCATTTTTCTGTGGAATTATCTCACTTGTATTTTATCCATTTGTGTATGTTGCAATAAAACTCGACGATGGCGGTGACATTTTTATTCGTCAGAGCCGTGTTGGGCAAAACAACATACCGGTCAATATCATAAAGTTTCGTACCATGAGTGTAAATGATGGTGGCGAAGGGGAAGGAAACAGAGCAATGAAAATAACTCGTATTGGTAAGTGGCTCCGTGCAAGTCGTGTTGATGAATTGCCCCAACTGTGGAATGTATTTATCGGAGACTTGTCGCTCATTGGCCCACGTCCAGAATTACCAAATTTGGTCAAACTCTATGAAAAAGAAATTTCATTTTATAATGTCCGCCACCTGATCAAACCAGGGCTCTCTGGCTGGGCACAGTTGTATCAAAAAACCCCACCAAAGTTTGCAACGGATTATGATCAGACAAAAACAAAACTTTCCTACGATTTGTATTACATCAAAAACCGCTCATTCTGGCTCGATATAAAAATCGGCCTCAAAACAATCCGCGAACTGATTTCTCGAAGAGGTGTTTGACAGAGACGAAATAACGAATGGGTCTACGAATGATTACGAATAATGCAGGCAGGTTGACAATAGGGAGATAATGTTTAGTATTATTTGAGGAGGTAATGAAACAAATGATCCATTTTAGTT
Organism: uncultured Candidatus Saccharibacteria bacterium; assembly: GCA_964597675.1. Lineage (GTDB taxonomy): Bacteria > Patescibacteriota > Minisyncoccia > Phycocordibacterales > DATDWN01 > CAZQYV01. Next base: position 4,068 of record CAZQYV010000009.1, on the reverse strand, counting down.
TCGGTTTTGTTCTCAATTTCGATCGGTATCTTATTGGAGAACTCATTTTACTCGTCTTTTTTTTGGCTGGGATTATCCACTGGGGATTGGGTCAGTTTGGTGGAATAGGTATTTCTATGGGAAGAGCCTTTGGTTATCCAACTGGCAAACAATCTGGAAATGGTGGTTTATATTTCTCAGTCATATCTTTTTTATTGATGATTGTGTTAACAGTCATTTATTTTTTCTTCAGGCGATAAAAGCGCATCCTATAAGTCGTCCTATAATTGGACGGCTTTTCTTTTATAAAATTTTAAAATAGGACTGACAGGACAAATGGGACTCATGAGACCAATTTCAAAAGCTCCCTACAGTCCCTCTGATTTTGACTGAAAAATAAAGTGGAAATAATTACCAAATAAACCTCGTCGAGAGTATATCTTTTTCAGAGCACCCGCAGGTCACATACATAATCTTCTAATAATCTCATGTAAAACGACTTAAAATCACGGTGAAGTTGTGTAGTTGGCGGAGACTTCGCAAGGCGGGTAGCCGAGACTTGAGGAATTTTTCAGCAGAAAAATATCCGTGCTCCGCCAACTACATAACGAGCCAAGGATTTTAAGGCGAAAAAGAGGTTTGCACACATACCATATCTGATTGCATTTTGTGTCAAAATCACTATAATATGCCTCATATGTCTAAACATCGAATACTGTCGGTTATATTACTCGTAGTGGTAGCAATGATCGGATATTTTGTGTATGCGTCACAAACAGGAAATCCTCGATTTGCAAAATATGCATTTAAACTCGGACTCGATCTAAACGGTGGAACCGAGCTCGTCTACCGAGCAGATGTCTCGAAAGTAAAATCAGGATCTGTCTCGGATGCAATGTCATCTCTCCGTGATGTTATCGAGCGCCGAGTAAACATTTTTGGTGTATCAGAGCCGATCGTACAAGTCGAGAAATCTAGTTTAGTTTCTGGTGGCAATGAACAGCGACTGATTGTCGAACTTCCTGGTGTGTCAAACATTGATCAGGCAATTGCAATGATTGGGCAAACTCCACAACTCGAATTCATGCTCCTTCGTCCGGAAGCAGAAAACTATACACAAGAAGAGTTGCAAACAAAAACAGTTGATGAGGTCTTTCTATCTACAGGACTTACTGGACAATATCTCGATAAAGCACAACTAGAATTTACAAATCAGGGCAGTGGGCAGATTTCTGGCCAGCCACTTGTCGGACTAACATTCAACAGCGAAGGACGTGATCTCTTTGCAAAAATCACAAAAGAAAATAAAGGAAAAGTTTTGGCAATCTTTCTCGATGGATCAGCAATTTCTTCTCCTGTTATAAAAGATGAAATTCTCGACGGCAAGGCGGTAATCTCGGGCAGTTTTTCTCAGGACGAAGCAAAGCAGTTGGTTCGCAATCTAAACTACGGTGCACTCCCTGTGCCAATACAACTCATATCGACAGAAACAGTGGGCGCATCTCTTGGTGAAAATGCAAAGACAGCAGGGGTCAAAGCGGGACTTGTTGGTTTCGCTCTCCTTGTCGCTTTCCTTATTATTTGGTACAGACTTCCTGGTATTGTTGCATCAGTTTCTCTAGTTATGTATGTCATCCTATCGCTCGCTTTATTTAAATTAATTCCTGTGACACTAACTGCAGCAGGCATTGCTGGGTTTATTTTGTCGATCGGTATGGCGGTGGATGCTAACGTGCTTATCTTTGAGCGAATGAAGGAAGAATTGAAGAAGGGTAAGTCTGTGTACGATGCAATGCACGAAGGTTTTACTCGTGCATGGCTTTCAATCCGCGATTCAAACATCTCTTCTATTATTACTGCAGTCGTTCTGTTTTGGCTCGGTACGTCTGCTGTCAAAGGATTTGCATTGACACTCGGCCTCGGTGTGCTGGTCTCTATGTTTACTGCTATTACTGTGTCTCGAACATTTCTTTTTGCTATCGCACCAAAAGAGCACAGTCGACTGAAGCAATTCTTATTTAGTAACGGCCTTCATTTTTAATCTACTATCATGTTTATAGTCAATCACAGAAAAATATTTTTTACTCTCTCGGCTATTTTGTTCATTGGATCATTTGTCGCAATGTCTGTATTTGGTTTCAACTTCGGTATAGATTTTAAGGGCGGCTCGATCCTAGAGGTTTCGTATGCAAACACACGACCATCGCTTGAAGTAACAAAAGCAGATCTCGATACACTAGGGCTTGGTACATACATCTTGACTCCATCTGGCCAGAATAATTTTACACTAAAGACTCGTGAACTAGCCCCTGCGGAAAAGACAACAATCATCGGACTAATGTCTAAAGATTCAGCAAATCCAGCAGTCGAGCAACGTTTTAACTCAATTGGTCCTGTGGTTGGAGCAGAACTAAAAAACAAAGCACTTGTTGCAATCGCAGTGGTGATGCTTTGTATCGTACTCTTCATCACGTTTGCATTTCGAAAGGTTTCATTTCCTGTGGCATCATGGAAATATGGATTGGCGACTATCATCGCTCTTGCACATGATGTGATTATTCCGACTGGTATTTTTGTTACATGGATCCACTTTTACGGTGGTGAAATTGATCTCTTGTTCGTGACAGCGCTTCTGGCAATTCTCGGCTATTCGGTACACGATACCATAGTGGTGTTTGACCGTGTACGAGAAAATCTTCGAATACACCATGGTGGAAGTTCAAAACCAAGTGACACATTTGAGGATATTGTAGGGGAATCAGTCACTCAAACATTTGCTCGATCCATTAACACATCACTCACTATTTTCATCACATTATTGGCGTTGTATATGATCGGTGGAGAATCTACTCGTGATTTTGCTTTTGTTTTGCTTGTTGGCGTAGTCATTGGTACATATTCATCTATCTTTGTCGCTTCACCACTCTTGGTCGTTTTCCAAAAGTTCCAGAAAAAGTAATACTGGACAATATTTCTCTTTCGGGTTACAATTTTAGTGGAGGTGCGCGTGCTCGTTTTCAAACTTTTCCTGTTGGCGAGCATTTGCTCGCTGGCTCAACCCCCACTCATTGAGTATGGGCGGGGAATGGATGTCGTTATCTTGTTCAACCTCACCGTTAAGTCACTTGATGTTGCGGTGGGTAAACTTGATACATCTCTCGTCAGTCCTGTGGACGAACGAGAATTGATTCGTGAGACTCTTGATGTCGAGGAGTTGTATTTGTCGATTGTAGTGATACAGGAGGATGCCAAATTGTTCTCGTCCATGCTGCGGGCACGGACGAATAATTTGTTCAAGAGCAAAACAATTTCTCTTGCTCAGCATCGCGAAAACCTCGAACTCGCGACACGGCTCGAGAGAATCGCTGCTCGACAGTTTAGTCATGTCGAGCAGAAAATTTTCAAAGCGGCGGACAAAGTCCGCCGACTATGCAAGAAACCACCCGTCAGGACCCGGAGCGCACGCTCCGGGTTTTCTCTTTTTCAGGGGTTTTGGTAGTAGGGATAAAACCCTTTGTTGGCAACATAAACTGGCCTAATCTAGGGCTTGACTTTGGTTTTGATATGACTATACTATATGGGTGCCTTATGGAAGGCAATTTTTTAAAGTTTTTTGACATCAAACCCCGACAGCGGTCGGGGGGTCGGCGAGAGTCGACCTTGAATTATAGGTTCATCTCTAACAAGATGGGATGAACTGAGAACGTATTATAAGTGCAAGTTTTACGATCGTTATACAATGTCAGTTGTATGATGGCGAAAACATATTCTTTTAATATAGTTCCGGATATGATGGAAAAAGCAATTTCATCAAATCAATAAACACTCATACAGATACATACATCACAGCCAGAAGTATTTCGTGATCAAGATACAGAATTATGAATAATGAATTAGGAATAATGAGTACATGCTATTTGCATTTATTCTTTATTCAATATTCTCTATTCCTTATTCTTGTATTGAGCAAAGCGAAATACACAATATTGTTTTTTATTTTGTTCCGTTCTATTGGGAAAGTTTGATTAAACTTTTTTTAGAGTTTGATCCTAGCTCAGGATGAACGCTGGCGGCGTGGATAAGGCATGC
>CAZQYV010000008.1:0-15717 GCA_964597675.1 uncultured Candidatus Saccharibacteria bacterium | reverse complement strand
CGAAGTCTCCAAAAATGATATACCTCACCGTAGTCTTGGCATTCACAACTGCTAGCATGACAGCACACCATTTGGTATACTGTGAGGCATGATAAAAAACATATTAAAATATATGGTTTTGGGTGGGTTGTTTGCTATACCATTCATACCATTTATAGTTGCAGGAGGTATGTATTTCCCATTTATTAGTGGCAAGGGTTTTACATTTCGTATTCTGATAGAAATTGTGTTTGGTCTCTATGTTATGTTGGCAGCCATCGCACCAGAATTTCGTCCAAAGATGTCTCAGATGAGTAAAGCGGTTGGCCTGTTTGCACTTGTTATCCTCTTCGCTGACCTACTTGGAGCTAATGTATCAAAAAGTTTATGGAGCAACTACGAGCGTATGGAAGGATTTGTTTTGATCGCTCACCTCGTACTATATTATATCGTTGCCTCTTCCGTTCTAACAAAACAAATGTGGAAGTATTTCTTTGACACAACTATTTTCGCCAGTGTTCTTATTTCTGGTTATAGTGTTCTGCAACTGATGGGTCGCTTGGCGATCAATCAAGGTGGAGTACGTGTAGATGCAACATTTGGTAACGCGTCCTACCTAGCTATTTATCTCGTCCTCCACATTTTTCTATGTCTATATTTCATTTTTAAATTATATACTCCTTCATGGCAAAAGTGGACATACGGAGCGATAGCACTTTTGGAGACAATCATCTTGTATTACACAGCGACTCGAGGTGCTATTCTAGGTTTTATTGGGGGATTACTTGTTGCTACCTTGCTTGTCCTATGGAAAGAAAAAGAGAACAAACAAATCCGTAAAGTTGCATGGAGTACATTCGGTATAATTGTTGTCTGTGCTGTTGGTTTTCTGATGATTCGAAATGCAGCATTTGTACAAAAAAGTCCTGTCCTCTCACGTTTTGCAGGATTGAGTACGACCGAATTGAAAACACAAGGACGATATTTCGTTTGGCCAATGGCAATAAAAGGAATTGTCGAGCGTCCATTTCTAGGTTGGGGTCAAGAAGGATTTAATTTTGTATTTAATAAAAACTATGATCCTCGGATGTATGGACAGGAACAGTGGTTTGATAGAACTCACAACGTTGTTCTCGACTGGCTAATTGCTGGTGGAATCATTGGTTTTGCATCTTACGTTTCTCTATATGTTGCTTTGTTATACCTGGTATGGAAGAAAAAGGAGATAGATGACATGACTGTTGCAGAAAAGAGTATTTTGACTGGTATGGTCAGTGCGTATGTATTCCACAATATGTTTGTGTTCGATAACCTAGTCAGTTATATTCTGTTCTTTTCTTTGCTTGCTTATGTACACAGTGTAAAGGGAGTAAGACAGGAATTGGGAGTATTGCCTGCACAACCAGTTTCTGACACAGTTGCTCATTACATTATTATGCCACTTGTAGCAATCGCGGTTATCGGTGCTGTTTACTTTGTCAATATTCCTGCAATCTCTACAAACAAGACACTAATTAAAGCAATGACCGCACAACAAGGTGGTGTGCCAGAAAATATAAAGTTATTTAAACAAGCTTTTGCTTATAACTCATTTGGATCTACCGAAGTGCTGGAACAACTATTTCAGGTTGGAAACCAAGTACTCGTTTCTCAGCAAACACCAAATCAAGCGAAAATCGATATGTATGCTTTGGTCAAACAAGAGATAGAAAATAAAATTAAAAAAACACCAAATGATGCTAGATACTACGCCTTTGCTGGTAGTTTCTTCAATCGCGTTGGTAGTCAAGACAAGAGTCAGTATGACATCGCAATCCAATATCTGACGAAAGGACTAGAATTGTCACCAAAAAAACAAGCAATATATTTTGAACTTGGTGCCGCATATATTGGTAAAGGGGACTATGCCAAAGCTTTTACTTTGTTCAAGCAAGCGTATGATCTTGAACCAAAATCAGCTGAGTCAAAAGTGATCTATGCTGTCGGTGCAATCTACACAAAAAATGAAGCAGTGCTACGAGACATGTTTTCACAGTTGGATAAATCAATCATTATAACTGACAATCGTTTTCTCAATGCATATGCAACTATAGGGGACATGCAGAGTGCTATCGCCATACTAAATGCGCGTGTAGAGCGTGATCCAACCAATATGCAATACAAATTATCACTTGCTGTTGCGTACAACCAGATTGGTCAAAAACAAAAAGCGGTTGATTTGATTCGGGAAATAATTTCAAAAGCACCTGATTTCAAAGACCAAGGAGAACTATATATCAAACAAATTCTCGGGTCATAATTGTCCACTTGCATTTATCGCAATAATGTAGTATTATACTTGTGTGGGTGTTTATACAAAATTGCTCTGCAATAATGTTCGAACATCAACAACGAATGTCTCATAAAAACCGCTTCGGCGGTTTTTATGTACAAGGTTGATAGATTTACTTTATTATCATTCGCAGATCGCAGACACCGACCCGAGAGGTGTTTTTGTCTGAAATGTTGGCATTTTTCTCTAGCCGAGAGCGCTTGCCCCGTAGGGGACGCGAAGCGGTTAGCGGAAGGCAGAGAAAAATACCTTACATTTCACAAAAATCGAGGACGATAATAAAGTGAATCATGAAACCTAATATCTGCGGAGAAAGAGACTTCGTTAATCCTTGAAATTTTAATGTGACACACGTATGATACAGGGAGGTGTGCTGATACACAGTCGACGGAATACACTCACAAAATTTGACATTTGTTGGAGGTTCGTCTCCGTCGACGTTGCATCGGTGCACACAAAAAACTTTTCACACACGTATGAAAAGTTTTTTTGTTTCTAAAAATATTTTTAATATTTTTTCTCTTAATATATTTTTTTAAATAAAAAAATAGTTATCCACAATTTTTTACAAAAAAAAATTGTATTTATTTTTTTTATGTACGATAATTATTGTAGGTCGGAACAACAAAAATATTTTTTTGAAATATGTTTGTTGCGAACTTTAAAAAAATAATTTTTATGTTGACTGTGGCAACACAGCCGACGACAAAAATATCATGGCAGCAAAAAAGAAAGCTACAAAGAAAGTAGCAAAGAAGAAAGCTACAAAGAAGCGAGCATAATCTTCTACGCTATTTAAAAACTAACACTAGTTCAAAACCCCGTACACGTGCGGGGTTTTGTTTTTTATGTTAAAATATGCCATATGGCATCATTTTTGACCAAATTATTTGGTGATGAAACATCAAAAGCTTTAAAGCGTATACAGCCAATCGTTGAACAAATCAACGCTTTTGAACAGACCATTTCCTCTCTATCAGACTCAGAATTACAATCAAAAACAGCCGAATTTCGTCAGAAATTGCTTGCCGGAGCGCCTCTTGATGAATTGTTACCAGAGTCCTTTGCTGTTGTCCGTGAGGCATCCAAGCGCACCCTCGGACAGCGGCATTTTGATGTTCAACTAATGGGCGGTATTATCCTCCACGAGGGCGGTATTCCAGAGATGAGAACGGGAGAGGGTAAAACATTGGTCGCAACACTCCCTGCGTACCTAAATGCTCTTGGAGGCCGTGGAGTGCATATAGTGACCGTTAATGACTATCTTTCTCGTCGTGATGCGGTATGGATGGGACAAATATATTCTTTTCTTGGTATTTCTGTTGGTGTCATAAATCACGAAGAGTCATTTATATATGATCCGTTACATACTGAAAAAGATGCAGACCGTGATACGCTCGGATCATTCAAGGTGGTAAATGAATTTTTGCGGCCAGTATCTCGTCGTGATGCATATCATACTGATATTACATATGGAACAAACAATGAGTTTGGTTTCGATTATTTGCGTGACAATATAGAATATGAAGCGGGGAGAATTCGTCAGCCAGAACACAACTTTGCAATTGTCGATGAAATTGATTCAATTTTGATTGATGAGGCACGAACACCGCTTATTATTTCTGCACCAACATCCGATTCAGATAATCTATATACTAGATTTGCTGATATTTCAAAACATCTTGAAAAAGGGGAGCACTATACCGTTGATGAAAAATTCCGATCAATTTCACTGACTGACTCTGGTATCAGCCGAGCCGAAGAATTGCTCGGCATAGACAATATATATACTGACAAGGGTATTAAATATGTGCATCACCTTGAAACTGCAGTTCGTGCCGAAGCCCTTTTTCATGTCGACAAAGATTATGTGGTAAAAGATAACGAGGTTGTTATTGTCGATGAATTTACTGGGCGTTTACAACCGGGACGCAGGTGGTCAGAAGGTTTACACCAAGCCATAGAAGCAAAGGAACATGTAGCAATACAAAAGGAATCACGAACATTTGCCTCGATTACATTCCAAAATTATTTTCGACTCTACAGGAAACTATCTGGTATGACGGGAACAGCAATGACCTCGGCTGAGGAATTCTACAAAGTGTATGGCTTATCGGTTATTGTTCTTCCAACAAATAAACCCGTGTCGCGTACAGATCACAACGATCTTATTTTTCAGACAGAGCATGGTAAATATAAAGCCATCGCACGTGCAGTCAAGGAGCGACATGTGAAAGGTCAACCTGTACTGATCGGTACTGTTTCAATTGAAAAAAATGAGTTGCTCAGTGACTTTTTACGTACCGAAGGTATCCCGCATGAAATTCTCAATGCAAAAAACCATAGTCGAGAAGGCGAGATTATTGCTCAGGCAGGTAGAAAGGGTGCCGTAACGATTGCAACCAACATGGCGGGCCGTGGGGTGGATGTAAAGCTTGGTGGAAATCCGGGTACAGTAGAAGCGTACGAAGACGTCAAAGCCGTTGGTGGACTTTTTGTACTTGGTACAGAGCGACATGATGCGCGACGCATCGATAATCAGTTGCGAGGACGCTCCGGCCGTCAGGGGGACCCAGGTGAGACACAATTTTTTGTCTCGCTCGAAGACCAATTAATGCGCGTGTTTGGCGGTGATGGTATTAAAAATATGATGGCGGGTTTGATGTCTCGATCAGGGCTTTCTGAAGACGAGCCAATTGAAAATCGCATGATTACCAAATCACTTGAAGGTGCACAGGAAAAAATCGAAGGGTTTAATTTTGATGCTCGCAAGCATGTTTTGGAATTTGATGATGTCTTAAACTTTCAGCGCAAAGTCATGTATGGTAGGCGTCGGGATATTTTACTCGGTACCGATGGGGCACTGCGTGCGTATGTAGATGAGATTTTGGGGCATGCAAGTCCGGAAGAGCGAACAAATATTGAAGCAAAAATTGCTGGTGGCGATGAAAAATACATGACAATGGTCCAACAGATTGTACTCCAGACAATGGATATGTTTTGGGTTGATCACCTCGAAGTGATGGATTACATGAGATCAAGTGTCAATTTGCGCGCATATGGACAACGTGATCCACTTGTCGAATATAAAAAAGAGGGCCTCCGATTGTTTAAAGAAATGGAGCTATCAATAGGTTTGGAGATTATTAAACTTCTGATGCAGATATCTGAATCTCAAAATATTCAAACCAATACACCAGTACAATTAGTAGAAACACGTGAAGGTGCAGATGAATTAACTGCAGAGCGTACTGTCTCCACTGATACTCGGACTCCAACAGGAGAGAAAATCGGTCGCAATGACCCATGCTTTTGTGGTAGTGGAAAAAAATATAAGAAGTGTGGTGAAATTGGAACGGACGAACATAATCGCCTTATGGAGCAAAAATAAATTATATTCAGATCTAATTTTAACGAGATGTTGATTTAGATTGAAAATTATTCTATTATTCTAATACTTATAATCATTAAATAGATGAAGAAATACATATATAGTATCCTTGCTTTGTTAGTCTTGGCTCTAATAATATTTATTATTGCTTCACCGGGTAAGCCAGGGAAATATGACACATTTGCACAATGTATCAAAGATAATGGAGCAATCTTTTATGGCACATTTTGGTGTCCACACTGTCAGGCACAAAAAACACGATTTGGTAAATCTGCTAAACTTTTGCCATATGTTGAATGTTCGACTCCAGATGGTCAAGGTCAGATGCCTGTATGTAAAGATGCCAGTGTGACATCATATCCAACATGGAAGTTTGCCGATGGTTCTGTAAAGGTAGGAGAAGTAGAATTGTCAGAACTTGCATCTACCACTGGGTGTACTCTTCCACAATAATATTTATGCAATTTTTACGTACATATATAAATCTGATAATCGGAGTCGGGACACTCGCCTCACATATTGTTTTGATTGCCATCATCCTTATGATTGTTGTTAGTCCGACTTGGAGATCACGTCTGTATAAATTTGTACATAATCATGTGCTGAATATTATTTTGATCGAATCTCTTTTTGCTCTACTTGGTAGTCTGGCCTATTCTGAAATCGTCGGTTTCCCACCATGTGACCTCTGTTGGATACAGCGCATTTTTATATACCCACAGGCCATCATTGCATTTATTGCTATCTTAAAAAAAGACAAATCAATTGTTGATTATTTATTACCAATGTCAGTTATTGGCGGACTTGTTGCTTTTTACCAATCACTCATCCATTGGGGTTTCAATACATCTATTACAAACTGTACTGCAGTCGGTAGTGAATGTGCCAAGGTTTATGTTTCATCATTTGGGTACATTACTATTCCATTTATGTCTTTTACAATATTTATCTATGCGATCGCGGTTGTGCTTATCTACTATCAAGCACGCAAAATTCACGGCTAGTTTTTAATTTTTATACAATTCTCCCATGTCAGATGAACAACTTTTAGTGACTCATAATAGTAAATTTCATGCTGACGATGTTTTTGCTATTGCAACAATCGGACTTTTGCTTGAACAAAATAATAAGCATTGGCAAGTCATACGCACACGTGATCCAGAAGATATTTGTAAAGGTGATTATGTTGTAGATGTCGGTGGCGTGTATGATGCAGATGCAGACCGTTTTGATCATCACCAGATTGGGGGTGCAGGAAAACGCGACAATGGTATTCCATACGCGTCATTTGGTTTGGTGTGGAAAAAATATGGAGAGACTATCTCCGGCAATAGGGAAGTGGCAGAAAAAATTGATCAAAAATTAGTCCAACCAATTGATGCACATGACAACGGTGTCGAGGTTGTAAAAGATTCTCTCAACGGTTTATATCCATATGACTTGCAGCAATTAAAATATATTTTATTACCAACATGGAAAGAAGAAACAGATCTTGATGAAGTATTCAAGCAAGCTGTCATGTTTGCACAAACTATTCTCAAACGACAAATAAAAGTTGCACAAGATGAAGAAGAGGGCTGTGCATTAGTATTGGATGCATATCATAATACAGAAGACAAAAGGGTGATCATGATTGATGAACGTCTGCCATGGAAAGAAGTACTGGCAAAATTTCAAGAACCTTTGTATGTCATGTACAAAAAAAGAGTCACAAATACATGGTCAGTAAAAACAGTGAGCATCGATCCAACCGGTCTTGGTCTGCTCGAGCATATTGCACGTAAACCATTTCCGAAAGAATGGGCAGGAAAAAGAGACAAAGAACTTGAGGAGGTCACCGGTGTCTCTGGTGCACTGTTTTGTCATAACAATCTTTTTCTTGTCGTTGCACAAACAAAAGAAGCAGCGATCGAATTGGCACAGATAGCACTCAGGGAATAGTAAATAGAATAATATAAAATAAAACATGAAGTATAATAAATTTGAAGATACTCCTGTTTGGCAAAAGTCTAGAGCATTTACTAGCTCAATCTATTTTCTTGTAAATAATAATAACTATATTAAAAAGGATTATTCTCTTTCCGATCAGTTGAAAAGAGCTACAGTATCTATAATGTTAAATATTGCAGAAGGTTTTGAGAGAGGTTCAAATAAAGATTTCGCACATTTTATGGATATTGCAAAAGGTTCCGCAGGTGAGGTAAGATCGATTTTGTATATACTTCTCGATAATAAATATATTGAAGTGCAAAAATTTGAAAAAATTAAAATTGATATTGAAGATATATCAGCCCAACTATCCTCATTAAAAAGATATTTGGTTACAAATGAGTTTAAAAAGAAATCCTGAGTTTATTTTTCTATTTTGCTATTTTTTCATTTTTCCATTACTATGGGGTTATGTTTATAGATGAAATAACACTCAATATTTGGTCAGGGAAAGGTGGTGACGGTATCGTCTCGTGGATGCACGAGAAGGGTATTGATCATGCAGGTCCGGGTGGAGGAGACGGTGGCAATGGTGGCAATGTCTATGTCAAAGGCGTTCGTGATATTGGACGGCTAGCACCCTATCGTTACGAAAAAGATTTTTCTGCCAATAAGGGAGAAAACGGCAAGAGTGATTGTATGCATGGTGCAAACGGTACGGATCTCATTATGGAATTTCCACTCGGCAGTATTATCCGTAATACAGAAACAGGCGAGGAGGTAGAAGTACTTTCAGAGGAACCACTTTTCTTTTTAAAAGGCGGTCGTGGTGGATATGGCAATGTACATTTCAAGGGTTCAAAGAATCAGAGACCAAAAGAATTCACTTTAGGAAAAGAAGCCGAAGGAGGAACGTTTTTTGTTGAATTACGTATGATGGTTGATATAGGTTTAGTAGGGTTACCAAACGCAGGTAAGTCTAGTTTATTAAACTCTATCACTGCTTCAAAAGCAAAAGTTGGTAGTTATGAGTTTACAACACTCGTACCGAACCTCGGTTCTTTGTTTGGATATGTTATTGCTGATATTCCAGGGTTGATAGAGGGTGCAGGAGAAGGGAAGGGACTTGGACATAAATTTTTGCGCCATATTGCTCGCACAAAGATGATTTTACACTGTATTTCCTGCGAGCACGAGGATATGCTCGAGGTGTACCACGTCATTCGTGGTGAATTATCTCAGTACGATGCAGATTTACTTCAAAAACCAGAGATAATTCTACTTACCAAGACAGATCTAATCAGTCCAGAGACTCTGACAGAGCGTATCAGTCTTCTCAAGGGTCTAAAGAAGCAGGTTTTGACTGTATCTGTCATAGACGATCTATCACTCAAAGCCCTTTCAGATGAGTTGGTAGGAATACTCAAAAAGATATAGACATACTTCTTTCTATTTACTATTTTTCTGTTTTCTATTATTCTAGGTGATATGTCAGACTATCGAATGACCATTGGCTTGGAAATACATGCAGAACTTAAAACCCGCACAAAAATGTTTTGCGGGTGTATTAATATACCAGAAGGTGAGTCTGGTAAATCTCCAAACATGTATACATGTCCCATCTGCATGGGTCATCCTGGTACACTCCCTGTCATCAACAAAGAAGCCGTACGAAAAGTGTTACAAGTAGGTAGCGCAGTTGGTGCAACGCTTGCTGACTTCACCGAGTTTGATAGAAAAAATTATTTCTATCCTGATATACCAAAAGGATATCAAATCAGTCAGTATAAATATCCGCTCGTTTCTGGTGGAATACTTAACGGCGTTTCACTCACTCGCATTCATCTCGAGGAAGATACAGCGCGATCTAGTCATGATACTCCGGGAGTCAGTTTAGTTGATTTCAATCGTGCCGGTGTTCCACTTATGGAATTGGTGACAGAGCCAGTTATTAATTCTGCCCAGCAAGCAATGGATTTTGCTCGTGAGTTACAATTGCTCCTACAGTATCTCGATGTCTCTGGTGCAAACATGGAAAAAGGCGAGATGCGCGTAGAAGTAAATATTTCAGTTTCAAAGGCTGATATATTTGGAACAAAAGTTGAAGTCAAAAATATAAATTCATTTCGTGCTGCAGGTAAGGCGATTGAGTATGAATACACACGACAGACGTCGCTTCTAGAAAAAGGCGAGACTGTGGTACAAGAGACGAGAGGGTGGGATGAAAATAAAGGCATTACATTTTCTCAACGATCAAAAGAAAATGCACATGACTATCGTTATTTTCCTGAACCAGATCTACCAAAATTGGTGTTATCAGAAATTCCCGATCTTCATCCAGAGGTAATCGCTTCTTCTCTTGCAGAAACTCCAGCACAAAAAAGAGAGAGATACCAAAAAGATTTTGGGCTTAAGCCGGAGGACAGAGAGACGTATGTACAATACAGACAAGCCGGTGATTTTTTTGAAAAAGTAGTCAGTTTACTTAAAAAAGAGGGAAATGTGGTACAAATCGCATCAAATTATATTATTTCCGACCTTATGGGGCTCTCCAAGGCCCGTGGTGCAGAGTTTTCTCTCGGCATGACTACTCCCGAGGCATTTGCTGATCTAATTAACATGACTCAAATGGGGGATATTTCATCGCGTGGTGCAAAAGATATACTAAAAATACTTTTTGATGGTGGTGGGGACCCTCGACAAATTGCAACAGAGCATGGATTGATACAAAAAAATGATACAGAGGAATTGAAAAAGATACTAAGTGATATCATTTCTCAAAATCCAACAGTTGTTGCTGAATATAAGTCTGGAAAAGAATCAGTACTGCAATTTTTTGTTGGACAGGGGATGAAGGCGACAAAGGGATCTGGAAATCCTGCGATATTACAGCAAATTGCAAAGGAAATGCTAGGAGAGATAGGGGAATAGAGAATATAAAAAATAGAATAATAGAATAATGAATATGGAATGATGCAAAAAATCCCTTACGGGATTTTTTCATATACTATTTTATTATTTACTATTCCTATTTATCAAGCTTTGCTTGCCTTATTCATCTGCCCTCAGGTGTCTGACTATCAATTTTCGTATCTCCTGCTTTGTGCTCTTGCGGAGTCCAGCATTTGTCTCAATCTCTCGTATCACCTTTTCTAGATCTTCAATTTTGTAAACCCTGTAATTATTCATTGGATGTCGGTTTGCCTTGAGCTTTCCATTCTTGTCCCAATTGCGGAGTGTGAGAGGTGACACTCCTAAAATCTTTGATGCTTGCTTTATCGTGATATATAGATTAGCCATAGATATTAATTAAACTATTATAAACATTACTAAACATGTATACATATACTATAATCATTACTATAATTTAACAACCTTTTAAAATAAAAAAGTGTGGATAAGTGTCCTTTATAGATTTTTAACAGGGAAGTATCTCTCATAAATTTTTTTATATTCATAAAAATATTATTTTTAAATTATACGTTTTGTTTTTCAGTCTATCAAGTTTTGAGGCGCATAATTTTTACAGCCATAATTACAGCCAGATTAATCGCACACAAATTTTTGGTGGTTTTGTTGTTGGTCTGTCACTTGACATCATTTTTGTTGATCATCGACCAATTTAGAGGTCGTAGATGACTTGGTTTGAATCGTACTCCATATGTCCTTTAGTAGATGGCTCTATTTGGTCATTTTTTGCTGTCGATAATTTTTGTTAATTTTTGTATAAATTTCTCCAAATTTATGATCTGTTTTTATAGATTCCATATCAAAATCTCGGATGAACGAGCAAATCTCTGATAGCCGAGATATCCTTATTTATCCACAGTTTTTTGCTGTTAGTTACTTGTAGCAACATATATAATATATGTAATGAGTTCTGATTTATTTTTTGACAATAAAAAATATATCTCAGCGAAGGATGCTTCGCTTAAAACTTCCTATTCAAAAGACTACATCGGACAACTTTGTCGTGCTAACAAAGTTGAGTGTCGACAGATTGGTCGCGTATGGTATGTGTCCGAAGAGTCAATCCTCAACTACAAAAATACTCCTACTACTTTTGATTTTTCTCAAAATTTCAAGAGTGATAGCAAGGCGATATTTGCGTCTTCTTCTCCTGTAGAAACAATTGTTACAAAAACTGAAATTGTTGTTGAAAAAACTCGACCAAGAGAAGTTGCTAGTAAATCATTTATACAGCGTGATTCTGTTACAAAAATTCAGGCATACATGTTTGGTAGTCAGCGCGTCCTTCGCAGTATTGCTCTTGTCATGATACCTGTCATTCTACTCATCGGTTTAGTATCAGTAAAAAATAGTGTTCTTGCACTTGCAGATACGTCAGCAACTGTTGCTCTAGCACTTCGAGATAAAACTGTCTCAACATTCCGCACATTTTCATCTAATGCACCAAAATATATTTCACAAAATATTTCATCTGCACCATCAGAAATGTATAACACTATGTCAGCATTTACAGCGGTGTACACAGAAGAATTTGCAGATGCATATAATGCACTTGGTCAAAATATTATTTCTGCTTCACGTGGTTTTGTTGCTATTCTAAAAAATCCTCCGCTTGCTGTTGTTCGTGGTATTGCAACTATCGCAACGCATGAGACACGAGTAGTTGACTCTGGTGCGCGAACTGTAAAAAATATTGCACTTGCTACACACGCTCGTACATTTGCGTTTATTTCTGATTCACTTGGTGGTATCCCTGTTGCACAACGTAGTGTACAGTCACTCGGGGCATCAGTTGCATTTGCTGTAAATCGGGCAACACTTACTCCTGTCGATCATGCAGGTATTACAATCTACGAAAAAGTGAACAGTTGGTTTGATACAGGTGTATATTCACCACTTGCAAGTATCTTTAATAAAAAACCTTCTATCGTAAATACGGTGTATGTAGCAAAAGTTGTAACACCAAAAACACCAGTAAAGACAACACAGATTGCAGTTGCACCACAAAACACGCAGCGAATAGTAACAACAAAAGTTGTTGAAAAAGTAACAGAGCGAGTGATCGCTTCTGATCTGTCTCGAGACTATTTGGAGCAGAGACTACAAGAAGTCAACAACAATATCATGTCAAAAATGTCCCAACTTTCTACTGGGACAGGAGGAAACATTACCAACGTTTATCAACAAATAGCACAGAGTCAGCGCATTGATCAGCTCTCAAATGTTACATTAACAAACCCTACTATAAGTGGAGGTTCTATTTCAAATACATCCGTTAGTGCTACATCACTTTCTGCAAGTAGTGCGTCAATTGGATCGACCAGTATTTCGACGCTTGCTGTGACAGGATCTGCAACATCAACATTTGCAAATGGTCTCGATATTTCATCTGGATGTTTTGCAGTGAATGGAGTATGTATTGGAGGTGGTGGATCTGGGTCTGGAGATGTTGGTGCGGGTGTTGCAGGACAGTTTGGATACTACGCAACAGATGGCACAAGTTTGACCGCAACTTCATCAATCTTTATTTCTAGTACAACTGGTTTTATTGGTGTTGGTACTACATCACCATATAAAAAGTTTTCTGTTGAAGGTGATGCGGTTGTGCATGGTAGTTTCTATGCAACATTGGTTGATGCAACAACTGGTATCTTTAATACACTCAATGCAACTATCGCAACAATTACTGGTGCAGATATAACAAACAGCACAACTACAAATGCCACAACCACCAATTCGTTTATGACCAACATGGTTGCAACAAACGGCACAGTCACAAACCTTGTGGCAACAAATAGTACGACGACAAATGCCACAAGTACAAACTTATTTGCTACAAATCTTTCTGCAACAAACTCTACGCTTGGCACAACATCTGTTACAAATATTTCTGTCACAAACACCAGCACATCAACATTTGCTGGTGGTATTGCTCTGACTGGCGGATGTGTATCAGTCAATGGAACATGTCTTGGTGCGGGGGCTCTAACATCTATGAATGGTCTGACTTCTGCTTTGCAGACATTTTCCACAACCACAATTGGTGGTATAGGTCTCACTATTATTTCATCTGGCTCAAACCACCAATTCTCAATCGCACCTACAGTAGGATACTCTGTACCTCTCACAGCATCTACAACAAATTGGAATTCATTCTACGACACTCCATCTACTCGTATCACAGCAGGTACAGGACTTTCATGGTCAGGCAACACTCTAAACACCACAGGACTTGCTCTCTCTACTCGTACAATCAACACAACCTACCCAATTCTAGGTGGAGGTGACCTATCAGCAGATCGGACATTCTCTCTTGCATTTGGTACAACAACATCAAACATATGGGATGGAACACAAACATTTACAAATGCTATTTCATACAACGGTACTGCAATCAATTCTCTACTCTCTACAAATGCTTCTGGACAAATCGTTGCAACATCTACACCAACATTTGGTAATCTCATCGCCACCTCCACCACCGCCACCTCTACCCTCACAAACACACAAGTAACAAACCTTGCAATCACTGGAAACAGCGGACTCCTCAAAGCATCCACTGGTGGATACGTAGTCAATGCCACAGCAGGAGTAGACTACCAAGCAGCAGGTACATACATCACTACACTAGGATCAGGATACGCATCAACTACTGCTACTGCTATCACTCTATCTACAACAACCACAACAACAAATGGTCAAACATTTGCACTAACAGTAGTACCAACAGCAGGTGCCCTTACCCTTACTCCATCTATCACAGGAACCTTGGACAATGCAGGCCTAACCAACTCTACAATCAGTGGTGTCTCTCTTGGCTCTAACCTTGCTGCACTCACTGCAACAGATGCAACACTTTCATTCTCTGGATCATACACTGGTGGTACTGCACGAACAGTCGGTTTGAATCTCACAAATCCAAACACATGGTCAGCACTCCAGACATTCAACTACTCATCATCAACTATCTACTCATCATTCGTTACAGCATCAACAACCAACCTAGTACTCAATGGTCAATCGTTCAACAATCTGCTTGGTACTGGGTTGACGAATGTGGGTGGTGTTTTGACAATTGATTCTACAACACAGAACAATGCAATCAATGCATACATACATGCATCGACAACTATTCCAAAAGCATACACCAACAATACATTTTCTGGTGCAAATACATTCAACGGTAATGTTACTATCGGTATATTAAACGGACCACTCCAAGCAAACAATGGTGTTATTTCTGCGACAACAACCGTTGGTGTATTGTATGGCGGGACAGGATTAACGAGCTACTCTGCAGGAGATGTTCTTTATGCTGATGCAAGTGGCAACCTAGCAAAACTTCCTGTATCTGCAAATGGATCAGTCCTAAAGTTGAACGCAGGTTTTCCTAGTTGGCAGACTGACTTGACCAGTGGTGGTGGAGGTGGAGCAACAGCATGGTCTACATCTACAAACAGTATGATTATTTACCCAACAGACACAACGTCCATTTTGGTTGTCGGTGCATCTGGCACATCAACAACAGGAAATATATTTGAAGTCTATGGTGGTAATTCTCTTTTCGGTGGAAATATAAAAGTAGCAGGCAACGCATCATCATCACTTCTTTCTGCAAATCAGGCATGGTTTGGTGGTACAGCAACATCAACATTTACAAACGCAGGTTGGTTGGGCATTGGCACGACCACTCCATTTGCAAAACTTTCAATCTCTGCAAATAATGGTGAGACAAACAGCACATTATTTAATATCTCATCATCTACAGTTTCAGCTACGACCTCACTATTTACAGTATTGAATAATGGAAATGTGGGGATTGGAACAGCGAGTCCCGCTTACACTTTAGACGTGTCAGGGACATTTAGATCTACCGGTCAAGCAATTGCTAGTCTCTTTAACGCTCAAACGACTAGCGGTTTTGCCCAGAATGGCTATACAGTGATGAATCGGAATGGAGCTAACTTGATGATAAATAATAGTGGTTTAACTGGGGGAACCTTTATAACATTCTACGCTTCCACTACAGAGGCTATGAGAATAGACAGTACAGGCAACGTTGGCATCGGTACCACCTCTCCATACCAGAAACTTTCTGTCGCAGGCAACGTAATAG
>CAZQYV010000007.1:12883-17314 GCA_964597675.1 uncultured Candidatus Saccharibacteria bacterium | reverse complement strand
AAATAAGAAGCTGATCGATTTTAACACCGAGACGCTGGGAATATTCAGGGTCCATCGAATGTTCAGCATCAATAAAAGCACAGATGCCACCTTGTTTTTGTGCCTCAGCAACGATATGGAGAGAGAGTGTTGTTTTGCCCGACGACTCTGGTCCAAAAATTTCAATTATTCTACCACGAGGAACACCACCAACACCTAGGGCCGCATCAAGACCGATTGATCCAGTAGGTATTGCGTTGACATCAACATGTGGCTTGTCGCCGAGCATCATGATCGCGTCGTCACCAAATTTAGTCCGTATTTCTCGTAGTGTATCTGCGACATTCACTTTTCCAATATCACCCTTTTCTTCCTTTTGTATTTTTTTCTTCATAAAAATATTGTTATTAATTTATTCTTTCAAAATAAGTTCTAGCTTTTTTTCTGTTCGACTTCCAAATTTATCTCGTGCATCTAGGGTAATTATATTATACCCAGGGGAGAGGAGCAATTTCTCACTAAAGTAGCCAGATGTGTCGGTAAACATCTTTCGGCCATTGAGGTTGATATATGCAACGTTTTTGGCTCTCCCTTCAATAGCGATAAGTGTTGAATTATACACCGCCCCACTTTCAGGAGTATATATCGTAATTACTGGACCGATTAGTATTTTGCTAGCCTGAAAGAGGGAATAGGCCAGTATAATTACTCCGAGTAGTGAGAAGAAACCTATTTTAATGAGACTGACCGCATTGCGCTTCATGGTTATTGTACAAAGTCATCGGTTGCTGTGCTGTCGCCACCTTTTTCCAGTACCTCGCGTGGTTTTGCACCAGAACCAGGCCCGATTACTCCACGCTCTTCAAGTATATCAATCAGTCTGGCTGCACGTGCGTAGCCAATACCTAGTTTTCTCTGGAGATATGATGTCGATGCTTTACCTGCCTCAATGACTGTCTGTCTGGCCTCCTCGTACAAATCATCATCAGCTTCTTCTTTGTCGTCACCGAGTGTGGCTTCGAATATCGAATTTTTTTGATTATCACCTGTGATGTTTATCTCGCTCGGTATTTCATTTGCATAACTTTCGACAAGATATTTAACCACAGCCTTTGTTTCGTTTTCAGATATGTATGCGGACTGAATACGTTGCGGCTGAGACATTTCACCAGACAGGTATAGCATGTCACCGGCACCAAGTAGTTTTTCGGCACCTGACATATCGAGAATCGTTCGTGAGTCAATCTGGGAAGCAACTTGGAGGGCGATACGAGACGGGATGTTTGCTTTGATGAGGCCAGTAATGACGTTTACACTTGGTCGCTGTGTGGAGAGGATGAGGTGAATACCAACAGCACGAGACATCTGGGCAAGGCGAACAATTGCTGATTCGAGTTCACGTGGGTATGCCTGCATAATATCTGCCAATTCATCTATAATAATGACAATGTAAGGCATTGTTTCAAACGGCTTCACTTCTTCACCACCTTTTCTATTTTTTGCTTTCTGTAGTTCTGGCTCAACAACATTTTTATGATATGACTCGATGTTTTGTAAGGACTCTGCTTGCAGGATATCATATCGGCGATCCATTTCCTTTGCCGCCCATTTCAAAGCAAGAATACTTTTCTTTGCATCTGTAATAACTGGTGTGAGGAGGTGTGGGATTTTGTTGTACAAAGTCAGTTCAACACGCTTTGGGTCAACCATGATGAATTTGAGGTTGTCTGGTGAATTTCGGTATAGGAGTGAAGTTATAACAGCGTGAATAGTGACAGACTTTCCTGATCCGGTCGCACCAGCGATCAAAAGGTGTGGGGCTTTGGCCAGATTGCCGAAATATGACATGCCCGAGATACCTTTTCCAAGACACATAAGGAGTGGTTTTTCAGAATTTTGAAATTCAGGTGTTCCAAGGAGCGTGCCGAGTCCGACGGTTGTTTTTGTGCTGTTTGGAATTTCAATACCAACAAGGGATTTACCGGGAATAGGGGCTTCGATACGGATTGGGTGTGCAGCAAGGGCCAAGGAGAGGTCGTTTTGGAGGCCAACAATACGTGACAGTTTGACTCCTTCTGCGGGCTTCAAAGCATATCGAGTGATAGATGGTCCGATTGATATTTCGTCCATTTCAACACTGATACCAAAGTTTTGGAGAGTGCGCTTGATAATATTTGAATTTGCTTTAATATCTCCAACCCCTGGTTTGCCTCTGTCTTTTTCCAAAAGAGAAAGGGGTGGTGGTGTAAACTCTTTTCCACCAAAAGTTAGACTATTCATCATAAAGTCACCGTCTTTTTTAATGTCATCACCTACCAGTTTTTTTGGAGCAGTAGATTCTCTTTGCTCATCCGGCTTTGCGACATCTTTCTGATTTGGATCTATCAATTTACCATCTTGAGATATGATAGGTTCTGCCACAAGAAGTTCTGGATCAAGACCCTCTTTTTTCTTAAAGAAAGTAGTAAATGAGGAAAGTTTGAGTGGCGCATCGAACATAACTAGAAATGAAATCACAACACATGCGTAGAGTACGATGACACTGACATATAGATCAAAAAGTCTAAGTAGTGGGTGTGATATAAACCCTCCGACAATGCCACCTGTTCCGTTGAAAGAAATATCAACAATTGCCAGTGCTGATATAAAAAAGAGAAGACCTCCAATAGAGTGGGTTAGGGCAAGTTGCTTTCGTAGGGATTTGAAAAATGAAATACACAATGTAAAAAAGAGTGCAGGCAACAAGTAGTAACCCCAACCAAAAAGATACGAAAAAATACCGTAGAGGGCAGACCCTAAACCACCTCCTGTTTCAAATGGCGGTGCTGCTAAAATAAGAAACATGCCAACCACAAAAAATAAAACCGCCAAGATTCCTTGTAGTGTTTCTTCGTGGAGATAGTGAGTTGTTAACGATCCGTCTGATTCATTTTTTTCTTTCTTATCCTTGGAATTTTTTCGAGCCATACGTTCATTTTATCACCGACCTAGAGTGAGAGCAATGAGAGGGAGACTCCTTTGTGATTGAGACGGGATTATAAAAAACACAAGGGTTCCACAAATAATTTGTTAAAACTTGCAGGGCTGTCCGTGAGGTACTATAATAGACAGACAGTTGTCAGATTAAAGGACACGTGGTACAATTATAGGACAGATAAAGTTGTCTTATAAATATATAGGACAAATATAAGTCATATCATGGACACTCAACAAGACAGTCAATCACAACAGAATACAGGGGTAACAACAGAAATGTCTAATAAAAACATTGAACCTATTTCATTTTTTGAAAAAGACAAGACATTCGTTTTTGTGTATAAAAAGACAGAAAAATTGACCACTGCCTTGTACATGATCACCAATCTTTTTTCTGATCACGAGCCAATGAAGTGGACACTCCGTAAGAAAGTTTCAGAACTTTTGTCTTTTACAATTAAGTATAAAGACCTGCTACCATCTCAATACAGTGATTTTACACAGGAGGTCAAAACAAAGATATTGGAAATCGTTTCACTTCTCGATGTCTCATCTAGATCTGGACTGGTATCGCCAATGAATTTTTCTATTCTAAAGCAGGAGTTTTCAAATCTCACTGGTGTATTGGATGCATCACAGTCAACACATGGAGAGCCAACACATAACACAATCCCACAGACATTTTTTGATGTTCCACAGCACTATCCACAGCCAGACAGTCGAGCAAATTTCGGAGTACACATACAATCATCTTTCAAAGATTCTTCTACCGATAAAGACAGTGGTATTGTAAAGGACAAATCTGAAGTCAAAAGGACAAATCGCCAAAATATCATCATGCAACTACTTAAAAAGAAGAATGATCTGACCATAAAGGATATTGCTCAAGTTATTCGGGATTGCAGTGAAAAGACTATCCAGCGTGAGCTTATTTCGCTTATTTCTGCCGGAGTTATAAAGAAAACAGGGGAGCGACGTTGGAGTAAATATTCACTCATTTAGTACTGTTTTAGTGCCTACTTTGCTTTAGTTAAGCCACCTGACAATTCGGGTGGTTTTTACATCACCAACACACTCATATTATATGTTCATAGTCTGACCATCGACACATGGCCTTTGCATTGACTTTTTGGCCTTTTTTTGAAATAATGGCTGGAGTGGCAAATTGTGGCAGAAAACCCTCATTTTATAGCGTTTTTTGTCAAGTTATCCACATGCCCGCATTTGGAACTCTCGGGTAGAGAATATATAATTGTCGTATGTACGTAGTACTTTGTACTATTTATATATGTCTGTATTTTCTCACCCTGTCCGCACGAATCAGATCATTGACAATTTCATAGCGATTACAAAATACCGCATGACCGGTTTATCCTTTTATGATTGATCATCAGATATTCAGTCCAAATTTCACCAACTATTTTTTCGTCTTGTGTCGATGTGCTCGGCTCTGCCACCATGTAGAGAAACCCCTGT
>CAZQYV010000007.1:0-12873 GCA_964597675.1 uncultured Candidatus Saccharibacteria bacterium | reverse complement strand
ATATGTGCAAACATATCGAGCAGGTATGAGTTACATATGAGACGCTAAAATTAGTATGAGGCATATCACAAACACGTGAAAAGATTTGTGGTGTGTCGAGCATTATTAAGTTTCGTTAATGGTTTCAATAGTTTCTTCTACATTATTACTAGTAACAGTAGAGGAGATTGTTTTATTAAAAACATATATATGAATTTAACAAAATCAAGAACTGCAAAGTTTCTTTCTGGTTTTGTAGGTCTAGCGTTGGCTTTTTCATTTGTTGTAGTTCCTACAGCAAGTGCACAGACATCAGCAGAGCTACAGGCTCAGATCGCAAGTATGCTCGCAACGATTAATGCGTTGCAGGCACAACTTTCAGCTACGACAGGTACTGCATCATCAGTTGGTGCATATACCTTCAACACAAACTTAACAGTCGGAAGTAAAGGCGTTGATGTTATGAACCTACAAAAGGTTTTGAACTCAAGTGCTGATACAATGGTAGCAATGACAGGAGCAGGTTCTCCAGGTATGGAGACATCATTCTTCGGTCCAGCTACAAAAGCAGCTGTAATGAAATTCCAGACAAAATATGGAATTTCACCAGTCGCTGGATATGTAGGTGCAATCACTCGCGCAAAGTTGAATACAATGGGCGGCGTGGTAGTACCTCCACCAACAACAACACTTCCAGCAGGTTGTACATCAACAACTGGATATAGTTCAACAACAGGATTGTCATGTTCAACAGGAACAGCACTTCCTACAGGTGGTTCACTCATGGTAGTAGCCGGCTCACAGCCAGCTAACTCGCTAGCACCACAAAGTGCAGCGCGAATTCCTTTCACAACATTGACCCTCTCAGCAGGTTCATCTGATGTGACAGTGAACTCGATCACAGTTGAGCGATCAGGTCTAGCACAGGATGCAGTTATCGCAGGAGCAGTGCTTCTCGATCAGAACGGCATGCAGATCGGTATTGCAAAGACTTTGAACTCAAATCACCAGGCAATGGTAGGTGAGCCTTTCGTTATCAAAGCGGGTACATCAAAGATGGTTACAATCGCTGGTAACATGGCATCATCACTTACTAACTACGCTGGTCAGGTTGTTGGCTTGAATGTTGTTGCTATAAACACAACAGCATCAGTTTCAGGTTCACTTCCTATCATGGGTGCACAGCACACAGTAAACGCTTCTCTTACATTGGGTAGTGTTACAATGGCTGTTTCATCATATGATCCAAATTCATCACAGACAAAAGAAATCGGTACAACCGGTTACAAATTCTCTGGCGTTCGAGTTACAGCAGGTTCAGCTGAGAAGATAAAATTGTGGTCAGTACGATGGAACCAGTCAGGTTCAGCATCATCAAACGATCTTGAAAACGTAAAGGTCTACGTAGATGGTACTGCATATGACACAGTTGTTTCATCAGACGGCAAATACTACTCAGCAATCTTCCCTGGCGGACTCTTGATTGATAAAGGTCTTGCAAAAGACATTTACATTCAGGGTGATGTTGTAGGTGCAGGTTCAGCAGGTCGAACAATCAAGTTCGATATCTACAAGACAACTGACCTCTACATCTCAGGTGATACATACATGTATGGCATCACACCTCCAGTTGGTTCAGGAACAGCTGCTGATACAACATCAGAGTTTACTGCATCAACTCCATGGTTCGATGGCTCAAAGGTCACCGTATCAGGAGGTTCAGCAACATCAATCGGAAAGGCAACATCAGTAACTGCTCAGAACATTGCAGTCAATGTTCCTAACCAGGTACTTGGTGGCTTTACAACAGACATCAAGGGTGAACCTATGTCAATCCAGAGTATGGCATTCACAATTGCTACATCAGGAGCATGGACAAGTTCATCTGGTATCACAAACATCACAATTGTTGATCAAAACGGTGCTGTAGTAGCAGGCCCAATTGATGAGGCAACAACTTGTACATCAGGTTGTACAATTACCTTTACTGACACAGTTACACTACCAGTTGGAGTGCGTACATACACACTCAAGGGTAAAATCCCAACAGGCGCTCCTAATGGTGCAACAGTTGTAGTTTCTGCTACACCTTCATCAGGATGGACATCTGTAACAGGTCAGACAACAGGAAATACAATTACATTGACAAACGGTGCATTCTCAATGAACACAATGACAGTCAAGGCAGCTGCTTTGACAATCAGTGTTGCATCAACACCTTCTGCACAAAGTATTGTAACTGGTGGAACAACATTGTTCACCAATCTTCAGTTCGATGCATCACAGTCAGGTGAAGATGTTCGATTTGGACAGATTCCATTGGCATTTGACCAAGGAAACAACGCCACTGCAGGCGCTCCAAGTAAATTGACATCATGTCAGTTGTTTGACGGCACAACAGCATTGAACACAGGTTCAAATGTTGTGAACCCTTCAACAACAGCGACAACAACATCACCTTTGTCAACATCATTTACACTCGACTCACAGTTCACAGTTCCAAAGGGAACAGTGAAGACTTTGGCTCTCAAGTGTAATGTTGCAACAGGTGCTGATAGTGCATCAGTATTCCAGTGGGGTCTTACAAACGGTACAGCTATGACAGTTACAGGTGTAACTTCAGGTGCTGACGTTTCAGAGTCTCTCACAACAGCAAATGGTCCACTTATGACAGTTGCGACAGGATCATTTACAGCTTCAATCAATACTCCAACATCAAGCTTCACAATTGTTCCTGCGGGAATAACAGGAGTTGAGATTGGTTCATTCAAGTTTATCGCTTCAAACGAAGATGTTAACTTGACCAAGGTTGGATTGGTACTTTCAACAAGTACACCTTCTGATCTTAATCTAGGTGTAGTAGGTCTCTACAATGCATCTGGAACATTGCTTGGTACAGCAACCTTTACAGGTAACAGTACAACAGCAACATCAACTTTGAATTCTCCTCTTCTCCTTACAAAGGGATCAGAGATTGTTCTAAAGATTAAAGCTGATCTAGCAATGATTGGTAACGATCAACCAGGTACAGAAGGACGATTGATCAAGATCGACGTCACAAATGCTGAAGGTACCGGTGTTTCATCTGGTGGAACTCTCCAAGTTGGTGGAGTTACAGCAGGTGTTAACGGTGTTCGAATGTTCAAATCAATTCCTACACTTTCACAGGATACACTCAGTACTTCTGGAGTAGCAGATGGTAAGCTCATGAGATTCAAAGTAAAGGCTGATGCAAAAGGCCCAGTAGGTCTCTACAACTTCAACTTCACTATTGCAACATCTGTTGCGAGTGTGACAAACGTTGAATTGTATGCCTTCTCTGACTCATCTTACTCAAGTGCAGTTTCAACTAACCTTGGAAGTGGTTTGTTCGATGCAACTAACGGAGCATCAAACGGTTCACTCCTTGCAAGTAACCCAACTATCGACTTTGTATCTGATACAACAGCTCTACAGGTTGGTGCTGGTGAGACAGTATACTTCGAGCTTCGAGCAACAGTTTCTGGCGTAGCAACAGGTGCGTCAGTCACAACAAC
This sequence comes from uncultured Candidatus Saccharibacteria bacterium, assembly GCA_964597675.1. Taxonomy (GTDB): domain Bacteria; phylum Patescibacteriota; class Minisyncoccia; order Phycocordibacterales; family DATDWN01; genus CAZQYV01. The sequence continues at coordinate 9,358 of CAZQYV010000007.1, read as the reverse complement.
ACTTAATGGTGATGCAGCATATATTGATGCATCACACCTAGGTGCGTACTTCGTCTCAACTACAACAGGTGCAGTTGCTGATACAAACAACGACTTCATCTGGTCTGGAAATGCAACTACAACAGCAGTCTTCAATGCTAATGACTGGGCAAACGGTTATGGCGTTCCAGGACTTCCTGCAGGTGGTTTCAGTCAGACACGAGGACTCTAATTTGCTTATCTAAGCTTGCTTAGAAAAGTAGATTAAGTCACACAAAAAACACCCTTCGGGGTGTTTTTTGTTGTACCAAAAACAGTTTTCTGTTTTTTGTAGGTGTGGTATGATAGCCACATGACACTAACGAAAACACATAAAATTATTATTGGTATTATTTGTCTTGCTATACTAATCGGCGTATATATGGCTTTTGATAATAAAGCTCGACAGGAGCAAGATAAATTTACAGACATATCATCTACATCAAGCACATCACCATTTGCCATAAGCACCACAACAAAAGATGGCATGATCAATGTCAAAGGCCCAGGTTATACAATAGAGCAAGTTCCTATTTCAGAGGGTGTTGTCATACCAAAGCCAATTCCAGATCTGAATCGTAGCACTCCGGCAGAGGTAAAAAATATGTCTCCAGAGGCACTTACAGAAATCACAGGTAAAATAAAAGCACTTCAAGGTATTTTGAAAAATGACCCAACAAGAATAGTTGAATGGACCAATCTGGGTATGTATCAAAAAATGTTGGGGGACTACGAGGGCACAGTAATTTCATGGCAATATGTAACTAAACTTGCACCAAATGATTTTATTGCTTACGGAAATCTCGGTGACCTATATGCCTATTTTTTGAAGAATAATGCTATGGCGGAGACATACTTCAAAAAAGCAATTGAAAAAGGCCCAACTCAATCTTACTTGTATATGCAACTCGCGGGTCTTTATACAGATGTATTCAAAGACACAGAAAAGGCAAAGGCGATTGTCGCTCAAGGCCTTGCCAAGATCCCCGGAGATCCAAACCTTCTCCAACTCCAAGCAAGCATGAAATAAGTTACTCACAGAGCCCTTGTCTCACGACAGGGGCTTTTGTATAATACAGACATGTCACAATATTTTGATACAGATTTTTTTAAATTTCTATTGAGTTTTGTGGCCATTATTCTCCTCAGTTGTGTGACTATTATAGGCATGAAGATGTACCAATCGAATGCCGAAATGTCTCCAACAATAATAACTAACCAGTAGCTGTGACTAATCGTCACAGTTTTTATTATATGAAAAAGATATTTATGATTATCATGTTGTGTGTAGTAGGTTTTTTTACTACCACTGTCTATGCAGAAGATATTACATTATTTACGTTTACAACCGAGCCACAAACAGTGGATGTCGGTGCTGCGTCAAAAGAAATTATATTGCAATCACAGAACGCATCTGGTACTGCACAACCTATTCCAGAAACATTTGATTTGGTATTCGATTCATCATCAGCAACAGGTGCTTTTCAAAATAGTAGTGGAAATGCTGTCACAACTACAATGAGTAAAAATACAGCAAATCGAACATTTTATTATAAAGATACAACGGCCGGTGATTTTGTGTTGACTGTCACTGCGACAGGACGTGAGAGCAAGAAGGTATTTACTGCCACACAACATATATATGTAGGTATTCAAAACCCAGATCCACAGACTACAGCAACAACAACTGCGACGACAACACCAGAAACAACTAATGAAACACAAACAAAAGTTATTTATATTTATTCTGCGCACTCTAGCCCTGCGCCACTTTCAACAACCGAACCAAAGATGGAATTTGAAATATCAGCAGGTCGTGACAGATTGGCGACTGTCGGTACTTCAATGCTATTTCGTGCATCCGCGACAAAGACTGTGAATGTTTCAGATAAAAATATCACATACACATGGTCTTTTGGCGATGGTACGACAGGTACGGGGGACACTGTATATCATGTGTATAGGTTTGCGGGCAACTACTCTGTTGTGCTCAACGGCGCATTCTCGGACAAGCAAGCGGCTAGTCGTACATTAGTTCGGGTTGTTGATCCGCACCTACAACTTGCCCGTGTCTCTGGTGGACTAGAGATATCGAATAAGTCTGATGCGGAAATTAATTTAGAAAGTTGGTCATTTGTAAGTCCGGAAAAAACATTTTTCATACCAAAAGATACCCTGATTATGGCACAAAGCACTAATGTGTTTGCAGATGATGTAACTGGTATATATACAAATTCTGTCTCATTACGTAATGGGCTGGGAAAAGTATACGCATCATCTGGTGGTTCGGATAGTGTTTTGGTTGTGGACATTCCCACTTCTACACCATTAGTTACGATAGCGAAAAGTGTAGATATTCTGCAAAAACAAATAGCACAAATATCAAAAAATTTACCTATTCAACAAATTGTTACTACAACTGTCAAAGAAAATAAAATAAAGATTGAGCAAAAAATTAAACCTGCCACATCGAGTCCATCCGATATTGACCCAAGTACACAATTAGCAAACGCTGCAGTCGTATTTGAATCCCCTCAGACAGAAGGTGTAGTCAGTCGTATGTTTAGTTGGCCGTCAGTCGGATTTCATTTTATAAAGAGATTATTTATAGAGGAATAATATGGACAATCTAAAAAAATATAGACTAGTATTTCTGATTTTCATATTTGTATTTGGGTATAATACAGTGCACGGAGATACTCATCCATGGATTGAGGCAAGCATTTCTCCTGAAGGTGTTATATCACCATTTTCAGTTGCATGTGCTGGGACAGATGCTACTGCCTATTTATTATACCTTCCATTCAAAAATTGGGAGATTAAGTACTATAAATCTTACGATTATATTATGCGACGTCCATGTATAAATAGTGTCGCTAACTTTGATAGTTTTGATTTAAATTCTTCTTTAATACAATCGGGTGGGCCATATCATGAATGGTCCAAATATTATAATTTTCCACAGAAACTTATTGTAAAAAATACTACAGGGATATGGGCACCGGATGCACCAGTATATCACTGGATTATTAGCTTAGCCCAAGATGCAAATGGTTATAATCGAGGATTGATGGATCCAGATGATCCAACATACCCGACACTCGGTGTTGGCCCAGAGTTTGATTTTGATGAGGTAGTATGGAAGGTAAAAGAGGATCCACTTCCACCAAAACCAGATTGTTGTTCGAGCGTTTTATTTATTCCCGGTCTCGAGGCCAGCCGCTTATATATGCAGGAAGGTGGATCAGAGAACCAACTGTGGGAGCCAAATTGGAATCTAGATGTTGAAAAATTATATTTAAACACTAATGGGACGAGTAAAAATAATGCAATATATACGCGCGATATTATTGGTGAGACTAACACTCCTACAGATCTAGGTGCAATTGGACAAAATATATACAAAAGTTTTTCAGAGATGATGGATAGTTTGGTGGCTACAACATCACCAAGGAAAGTTGCCGAATGGAAAGCATACCCATATGATTGGAGACAGGATATAAATGATATTGTAAATATTGGTACACAATATAGTGATGGGCAAAAGTCACTCATTTCAACATTACAGAGTCTTGTTGCATCTTCTACAACAGGAAAAGTTACTATTGTTGCGCATTCAAATGGAGGTCTCATTGCAAAAGCATTTTTGAAAAAATTACAGGATGACAAAGTGGCTGGCAGAAATGATTTGATTGATAAGGTGGATGTATTGGTGCTTGTGGCGGTGCCACAGATAGGAACAGCGAGTGCCGTACCTGCTATTTTGCACGGGTATAACCAGAGAATTGGTGCAAATTTATTGATGGATGAAGTCCACGCGCGTGAGTTGGGTCGTAATATGATCGGTGCCTACGGCTTGCTACCAAGTCGGGAATACATAAATCGAGTATCTGCCTCACCGGTCACATTTGTGGACAACCCTATTTCATCAGGGGCTACAACCCAGATGATTCAAAATTATGGACCATCAATCAGTTCGTATACCGAGTATACTAGTTTCTTGTCTGGTAATGAAGGCAGACAAGATCCGTCTATTAGTGATGTATATAAACCAATAAAACTTTTATCATCTTTGTGGAGTAAAGCAGAGAATCTACATGACAGCATCGATACATGGCTACCACCAACAGGAGTGAGGGTGATAGAAGTTGCCGGATGGGGGCTAGATACAATTGCTAGTTTTGAGTATTATCCAAAAATAGACTGCACATCACCAAACGCGGGCACAGGGGCATGTAAATATGTTCTTGATGAGAGACCTCGATTTACATCGGATGGAGATAAGACTGTGGTCGTACCAAGTGCACATTTCATGAATACTGTTGGTGGAACAGAGAAGTATTGGGTCGATATTAATCGCTATAACGGACAAATTTTTGGAGGACTCAGATACAATCGAGAACATAAGGATATATTAGAAGTTGGTTCTTTAAATAATTTTATATCATCTGTTATAAATAAGAATATTGTTATATTTGATTCAGTATTTAAAAACACAGAACCGGTTGATACAAAAAACAGACTTCATCTTTCTGTTCATTCACCTGTGACAATTGGCGCTTATGACATACAAGGTAATTTCACAGGTAAGGTTTGTCCGGAAGCATCGGATTTCTGTTATGCCAAGGAAGACATACCAAACTCATCATACCTTGAATTTGGAGAGGGAAAGTATATCAATCTCCCTGAAGAGGGTATGCAAAAAATGGTCCTACAAGGTACTGGTGTGGGGACATTTACATATGAATCTGAAAAAGTGTTCCCAGATAAAACGAGCACCACAACGCGATTTATAGATATCCCAGTCACTTCACAGACAAAAGCTGAAATCACCATCAATCAGTCGACACAGGTACCAGAATTGAAAGTAGATACAAATGGGGACGGGACATTTGATATTACAATCCAACCAAAAAATGAATTCGACCCTGTTGTATATTTGCAGACAATGAGAAAGATTGTTGAAAAGATGGATATATTAAAGGTGCGAAAGTTTATACTTTTAGCAAAAATAGATGATACAATAAAAGCAATACAAAAGGGAAAAATAAACAAAGCAAAAATTAAAATCGAACAGTTTCAGAAGGTTCTTTCAGTTAATCAAAAAATACTAACTATCTTTGAAAGGATGAAATGGTATAAGAAAAAACCACAAATGATGACAAGCGCAGAAATACAAGCAATTCTGACTATGTTAGATACATTATTAAATAACTTGAATAGCAAATAAATATGAAAAAAAGATTTATCTTAATCACAATCATGTTATTAATTATTAGTTTTTTGATGTTTCTACCATGTGAAAGTGATTTATATTGTACTGGACCTTATGCAGACGTTATTCAATATCCATTTATTTGGTTTATGTTACTGGTTCCCCTTAGTATCTTTGCATTATTTCTGAATGAAGAAAAACATAAGTTTTGGCTTAAGTTTACTGGTGTATTTTTTATTATTTCTATGGTTTTAGTTTATATGATGCCAGAATATGGAGCTGGGATGCTGTCACCTGATCGTGAATTAACAAATTGGTTTTTTGCTGGTTTGTATACTTTTATTTCAATCATCTATTTTATCGTTCAATTTTTTAAGAGTAGAAGAAATCGAATTGGTTAATGCTCACCTTCGCTCAAAAAGTCTATAACGTTGTCAAGAAAATTCCGAAAGGAAAGACTTTGACGTACAAAGAGGTGGCACACGAGGCGGGTAATCCGAAGGCATATCGGGCAGTGGGGAACATACTCAATAAAAACTACGACCCTGCTATACCGTGCCATAGGGTGGTGAGAAGTGATGGAAAAACGGGTGGGTACAACCGTGGTGCACAGGCAAAAGCACAGATATTGAAGCAGGAGAAAGACAGTTTGACAAAGTAGGATTTTCGTATACTATAGTACCCATAAGGTCAAAGACAACGAGTGAGCTTTGGTTGCGACTGTAGGGTCTAGCCAAGCTCTTGATTTCTCGTCGAGACACGAAACTCCTTTCGACCTTAGCGTGGTCGATTTATTATTTAATTAAAAATGTAACTATCAGAAATAAATAAGAAATTAATTTTCTTATTTTCCATTTTGATTTTTCCATTTTACATATGTAACTATGGCAGTATCAAAACAAAAGAAGGGAGATATTCTCTCGACCTTGAAAAAGATTGTCAAAGATTCAGCCTCAATGGTGCTCGTCAACTTTCACGGACTTCCTGTTGCGGACTCTTCACGAATGCGACGCGAGTTGCGTGAAAAGGGAGTCGGCTACACAGTAGCAAAAAAGACACTGACGAAAAAAGCACTGGCCGAAGGTGAAATAGGTGGTGATATGCCAGACATGCCCGGAGAGCTTGGCATTGTCTATGGTGCGGATCTTCTTGATCCAGCACGCGAGGTCTACGCCTTTCAAAAGAAACTTGATAACAAAGTACAGATTGTTGGAGGAGTCTTCGAAGGAAGATTCATGAACCAGAGCGAGATGATGACTGTTGCTCAGATTCCAGGTCTCAAAACCTTGCAGGCACAGTTTGTTAATCTCATCAATTCACCAATACAGCGATTTGTTATTGCGTTGAATGCAATTGCAGAAAAGAAAGGATAATTATTATTTTAATCATACGAAATAACGAATTAATACACGAATTGTTACGAACAGGAAATAAAAATGTATTTCATTCGTATTAATTCGTAGGCCCATTCGTTACTTCGCTCAAATATTATGGAAGAAACAACAAACACAGCTCCAGTAGTCGAGACACCTGCAAAGTTCAAGACTATTGTTGATGCTATTGAAAAAATGTCAGTATTGGATTTACACGAACTCGTCAAACACCTAGAAGAGAAATTTGGTGTGTCAGCAGCAGCAGTCGCAGTGGCAGCTCCAGCCGGAGGTGCAGCAGCGGGCGCAGCAGAGGAAAAATCTACAGCAAATGTTGAATTGACAGACGGTGGTGCAACAAAGATTGCGGTTATCAAAGTCGTCAAAGAAGCACTTGGTCTCGGATTGAAAGAGGCAAAGGATTTGGTTGATGCAGCTCCATCTATGCTCAAGACAGACATGAAGAAAGAGGATGCTGATGCTTTGAAGAAACAGATCGAAGAAGCGGGAGGAAAAGTTACACTAAAATAAGCACTGCTTATTTTAGGAACTTTTCGGCCGGAGGCGATATTTTGCAACAGCAAAATAGCCGAGGCGGGGTCGCGGAAATTTCCGAGCGACGGCGAGGAAATTATCCGTGACAAAGTTACATCCTTATATATAAAAAGAGAGACTCGGGTACCATGCGGTACTCGAGTCTTTTGATTACCTCGGCCTTTCAATAGTTTGGAGCCGATGTATTGTCCGATCTATCGGGTTGGAATACCACCAGATACCAACGCACGCAATACAAATAATCGCCCAGTTCAGAACTGTTCTCATTGGGTTGAATCGGTCACTTCCGATTTGACCCTGAAAAAATATTGATATCAAACAAAAAGCCGAACAGGTCATTACAATTATGCCTGGTATGGTCATTTCAAACCTCCACACCAAAACTAACCCAAAGCGTAGTGGTTGTCAACTTCGCTTTTTGGTCCGATTTTTCTTATAATAGCCAACATGGAAACACTATCAAAACTGTTTGGGAGCGAAGCTAAGGTAAAGGTCATGCGTCTGTTTTTATTTAATCCAGATCATATCTTTGACACGGCTGATATTGCAGATCGAGTAAAATCGGATATTAGTCGGGTCCGCAAGGAAGTAGGTGTTTTGGAAAAAGCCGGTCTTGTAAAAAGCCGAACGCCTGCTCGATTGGGAAACAAAAAAGGTTATATGTTGGACACACATTTCGCCTACCTCTTGCCACTTCAAAATTTTCTTATAAATGCCGAACCACTTCATCCAAAAGAAATCACAAAAAAAATTGTAAAACTTGGGACGATTAAACTTATCCTTGTTGCTGGCGTTTTTATCCAAGAAGGGGAAAGTCGAGCAGACCTCTTGATCGTAGGTGATCATGTCAAAAAAGCAGCATTGGAAAACACAATCAAAACACTCGAGTCAGAAATTGGTAAGGAACTTCGTTACGCATATTTTACAACAGAGGATTTTCAGTATCGTCTTTCTATGTGCGACAAGTTGATTCGTGACATTTTGGATTATCCACACAAAAAGATAGTCAACAAGTTGGGGACACTCTAGCATACATGCAGAACTGATGTATGGTATAATAAGGTCTATTAGAAATAATTATTAGTTATATTATATATATGATTACAGATACATGGGCACAAATGCTCACAAACTCATTTCAAGGGTTATGGACAGGGGTCATTATGTTTATCCCTAGTCTTATCGTGGCGCTGGTCATCCTCTTTATTGGATGGGCAATCGGCGCACTCGTTGCAAAGGCCGTTGCACGATTTATGGGCATGATCAAGTTTGATGAGGCATTGAGACGAGCAGGTTTTGAGGAGGTAGTAAAGAGAGCAGGTCTCAACCTAAACTCAGGACACTTTGTCGGTGCACTCATTAAATATTTTATTGTTGTCGTATTTTTGATTGCAAGTTTTGATATTTTGGGACTCAATCAGGTCACTGCATTTTTGCAGCAAATAGTATTGGGATACTTGCCACAACTGATTATTGCAATATTGATTCTCCTTGTCGGTGCAGTTGTTGGTGATGTTATGTATCGTGTTGTCACCGCTTCATCAAAAACAGCAGGTGTGACATCAGCTGGTTTTCTAGGCACAATCACTCGATGGGGTATTTGGATTTTTGCCATTCTCGTCGCACTGTCACAGATGGGTATCGCAGGGGCATTTATCCAGACACTCTTTACTGGTTTCGTGGTTGCAGTTTCTCTAGCCCTCGGCCTTGCCTTTGGTCTCGGTGGTCAGGAGCCAGCTCGAAAAACAATCGAGCGAATTCAAGAGGAATTCAAGCATCGCAACTAGCATTTTGCCTTATATTTAGTACTAAAAATACCCCTATTTCTAGGGGTGTTTTTGTATAGGTAAATACCGTGCCTGTGGATTTGACATTGAAATCGCTTTCGTATATACTGCTTTGCATTACAGATATGTTAAAAAGTCACTTAATTTTAGAGCGGTATAGATAATGCTTTTTTAAGTGTTGTCCGAACATCCCGCCTAAAAAGCGGTTTTTTTAAACCAAAAGAGCGACATCCAGAACGACTGACCTTTGACAATTTAATTCCATCCCACCATGTTTTCTGAGGTCTTAACGGTGGAGATGGGCAGGTAATTTCATACTAATAAAATAGTATGAACGTAAAAGTAAAAGTAAGTAAACAAACAATGTTATATGATTCACATCATGTAACAGGATAAAGTTAGTGGTTTTTAAA
>CAZQYV010000006.1:0-42537 GCA_964597675.1 uncultured Candidatus Saccharibacteria bacterium | reverse complement strand
GGTGTCCAAGATGAGCGCAAACATCCAACAGATTTTGTCTTATGGAAAAAAAGTAGTACAAACGAAAAGCGACAACAAGAGTGGAAATCCCCTTGGGGCACCGGTTTCCCCGGCTGGCATATCGAGTGCTCTGCCATGTCAAAGAAATTGCTTGGCGAAACTTTTGATATTCATACTGGTGGTATTGACCATATCCCAGTACATCACAACAACGAGATAGCTCAATCAGTATGTGCCAACCACCAACCATTTGTTCACTATTGGATGCATAATGCATTTTTAATGATTGGTGATGAAGACAAGATGTCCAAATCAAGTGGCAATTTTATTCGACTAGATACACTGCGCGAACGTGGCATTAATCCACTTGCATACAGATACTTACTCCTTTCAGCACGATATTCGTCTCCCCTTCAGTTTAGTTGGGAAGCACTCGCTGGAGCACAGACTGCATGGAAAAAGTTGTGTGCACGAGCGACAGACGACATTTCTGTCACAGATTCTGAACCGGCAATAATTGAAAAATACACACAAATGTTTAGCGGATTTATTGCGGACGATCTTGATACACCAAAGGCATTGGCTCTCTTGTGGGACATACTACGAGACACAGATGTCACACCATTTGACGGACAGACGCTACTTAGAAAATTTGACACAGTCCTCGGGCTGGGCATCAGCACTCAAGAGAAAGTCAAAATTCCCTACAATATTCTGCAACTTGTGGCAGAAAGAGACTTGGCCCGCATAAACAAAGATTTCGCTGAAAGTGACAGGCTTCGTGCGGAAATTGAATCTAATGGCTTTATCGTTAGTGACACGGTAGAAGGCACTCGTGTTTCAAAGAAATAACTTTGATATCCACATCTTAGACACAGATTACCCTCCTTTGCCAAGTAGCAAACATTTTCATCTGCATGATAGAATAGCCCTATGGCACAAACCGTAATTACTCAGACAATACCAAACCGCTTGCGAATTCCCCCTCAAAACCTTGAGGCAGAAATGGCACTCTTGGGATCTGTTATGCTTCGACCAGATGCATTGCATGATATTTCTGACATTATCACTCTCGACTCATTTTATTCGGAGAAACATCGTATTGTGTTTGAAACAATGATGGAACTTTTTACATCACGATCTCCGATCGATTTACTTTCAGTATCATCACGACTAAAAGAAAAAGGTTGGCTCGACCAGATAGGTGGCAATACATACCTGACAGAGATCGTGAACGCGGTCCCATCTTCTGCTAATATTTCATACTACGCACAGATTGTTCAGAAAAAGTATATGATGCGACGACTTATCGAGAGCGCAGATTATATTAGTCAGATCGGATATGACGAAAACAAGGAACTAGAGGAGTTGCTCGACAGCGCGGAGAAAAAACTTTTTGATGTTACAAATTTTAATACCGCACACAAATTTGTACCTCTGAAGGATGAATTGGCAGAAGCATGGGAACGTTTGGACCGATTACACAGCTCTGAACAAAGTATGCGTGGTATCCCAACAGGTTTTGCCGAGATTGATAACAAACTTTCTGGATTACAAAAATCTGATTTGATTATTTTGGCCGCTCGGCCTTCGATGGGTAAAACATCACTGGCTCTTGATATCGCACGTCAGGCGGCAGTAAATCACAATGTATCTGTCGGTATCTTTTCACTTGAAATGAGTAGCCAACAACTAGTCGACCGTATGTTTGCTGCTCAAGCCAACGTGGATGCTTGGAAGCTACGTACAGGTAAACTGTCTCGCCAAGACGACTTTGATTCACTCCGCGAAGCGATTGATAAATTGAACAAAGCGCCTATCTATATTGATGATCAGCCCGGCAATAATATTTTGAAGATGCGATCTATTGCACGCCGACTAAAGAGCGAACATGGATTGGGACTTTTGGTTGTTGACTACTTGCAACTGATGGTGCCAACACAAACCAAAAATGATAACGTCGTCCAGCAAGTTACAGAAATTTCTCGCTCGCTCAAAAACCTTGCTCGCGAGCTCGATGTACCCGTTCTGGCTCTCTCACAGCTTTCTCGTGCAGTTGAGCAACGTGGAGGCCGTCCACGCCTTTCTGACCTCCGTGACTCTGGCTCTATCGAGCAGGACGCTGATGTGGTTATGTTTATTCACCGAGAGGATAAATATAAAGAGGAGTCAGAAAAAACCAACATTGCCGAGATCCTTATCGAAAAACACCGAAACGGAGAGACGGGCAAAGTCGAGTTGTTCTTTAACGAAAAGAAGGCCACATTTCAGAGCATGGATAAATCACAGTATGGCGGAGCCGATAAAGAGTTTGCAGAATTTTAGGTTGGCATGATCAGTGATCTGAATCTCTTTCTCAGCATATCATTTTTGGAGCACGGATATTTTTCTGCTGAAAAATTCCTCAAGTCTCGGCTACCCGCCTTGCGAAGTCTCCAAAAATGATATCGCTTCGACGAGATTCATAATCTCTACATTTATGTAACAACATGGACGCAACACAAAAACTCATCGAATTATTTAAGCAATTCCCAGGGATTGGACCACGACAAGCAAAACGCTTTGTCTATTTTTTGCTGACACGAAACAATGGCTACACGCAGGAAATTGCCAAACTGATCGGGCAGGTTCGTAGCGAAGTGACTTCATGCACCGAGTGTCTACGGTTTTTTACACGCACAAATAATGGTCAAGCTACTTGTCCGGTGTGCAGAGACACAACACGCGACAGTAGTGTCCTTATGATCGTCCCTCATGATGTGGATTTTGAAAATATCGAGCGAACAAAATCATTTACTGGCTACTATTTTATCCTTGGTGGCACTATACCAATACTCGAAAAAAATCCAGAACAAAAAATCCGTCAGAATGAACTTTTGGAAATCGTAGAAAAGAGGATAGGCGCAAGCCTAAAGGAAATTATTATTGCTCTAAATTACACTCCTGAAGGAGAAAATACCCTAACTTATCTGGAACATCTCCTTCTCCCCTTTTCCGAAAAACACAACATCAAGCTTTCTGCCCTTGGCCGTGGTCTGTCCACCGGCACAGAACTAGAATATTCTGACAGTGAGACAATCAAAAACGCCCTCAAAAACCGTCAAAACTACATCGCATAGTCATATTGTATCCAAGGGATGCCATTGGATTGATGCCTTGCTTTTGTCACAAAATGATACTATTCTGATCTTAGAAAGAGGTAAATCATGGCACGTATGCTAGATCAGTGGCAAATCGATCGTGAGAATGCTCGAAAGATAAGAGAAGAAAATCTTGTCCTAGAGGAAAAGAATAAATTTCTCTTGGAACATTCGGAGGCAACAAGAGAAGACCTTCTCGGCATAATGTTCGATTACAAAAAAAGATTGGAGAAGCTTGAGAATAAATTGAATTGTCTTTTATCCCAATCTCAAAGTTTTTAGAGTAAAACAGGATGCCCTATGGCATCCTGAATTTTTTACATCTTACTCCTTACCTATTACTTCTTACTTAATAGAATTAATTGTCACCTTGAACCATGGCTGACGGTGACCATTTTTCTTGAAATATCGAGATTTTTGTTTGTATTTGATAACTTCAACTGTCTTGTTGCGTCCGACTTCTGAAAGTGTTCCTTCGACAGATGCTTTTGTAATATAAGGAGTGCCTATTGTTGTGTCTGCTCCGTTCTCGACAAGCATAACCTTATCAAAAACAATCTTGTCACCTACTTTGAAATCACCTTTGATCTTCTCAATTTTTACAACATCTCCCTTGGAGACTTTGTATTGCTTTCCTCCTGTGTGTATGACTGCAAATTCCATAGTTCTCGTATCATACTAAAATTACCTATAAAATGCAAGGGCATAATAGCCATATTCCTAGTCATCTATTTCCGGTTTCTCGATAAGGGGTAGATCCACCCCAATACCCGCCCCTGTGATACGGACCACATCTTTATCCACCTTTTTAAACTCCTTGCTCCCTGCATTGTAATGATTGACCACAGTATGGAGTGAATTCCCAAGTTTGTTGTGATAATCCTCGTATTTTTTAAGATGTATTCCAAGCTCCTCGACACGCTTGATAATATCCTTGGCAGTTTCCTCGATTTGCATGGCCTTTAACCCCTGTAGGACAGTCTGAAGGTATGCCAAAAATGATGTTGGCGAGACAATAATAACTTTGTGTTTACCGGCAGCACGCTGGATGAGATTTTCGCTGTCGTCTGTCACTGCGCCGATTTTGTTTATCAATAAATCATAGTATATTGCCTCGTGAGGAATAAACATGAAAGCAAAATCCATTGTCCCCTCTGTTGGGCGAATATATTTCGATGTCTCCGTGATGCGCAACTTCAAATCATTTATAAATAACTTTTCAAGCCGGTCTTTTTCAGACGGATCCTTGGCTTCCGTCAGACGATTGTAATTTTCGAGAGAAAACTTTGAATCAATAGGGATTATTTTATCTTTTACAAAGACAACTGCATCAACAATTTCCCCGTTTGTAAATGCGTACTGCATTTGATACTGACCTGGAGGTAGAACATTTTTTAAAAGTGTCTCAAGATAGTACTCGCCCAAAATTCCACGCTGTTTCGGATTTTTTAAAATATCCTGTAGGTTTTGAAGCTGATCTGCAAAGGAGACCACCTGACGGTTGGTTTCATCGAGTTTGGTCAACCCCTTAGTCACGTCTTTTATAATGTTAAAAGACTTCTCAATCTGTGACTCGACACTCTGGCTCATATGCCGAGTACTCTCCCCGATTTTTGCATCCACCGTACGATTGAGCTCGTTTATTTGCTGGAGGATAAGTTGCAGTCCCGTATCATCCATCTTTTGCTTTGGTCGTAACATGTACACAACCACCCCACCCAAAATTAACCCGACCACAATATAAAGTATAATTTCCATGTATCCATTCTAACAAAAATAAGAATATTATGGTAATATATTTGGCATATGACATTACATCAACAGATAAAAGACCAAATCAAGGAGGCATTGAAAAATAAGGACGCTGTCCGACTTGGAGTGGTCCGGGGACTTGTATCAACCTTTACAAACGAACTCGTCTCGCTTAAACGTACACCACAGGATGAACTATCTGACGAAGAAGTTTTGAATGTTATTCGTCGTGCAGTCAAGCAAAGAAAAGATTCCATCCAGCAATTTGTTGACGGCGGACGTCCTGATCTGGCAAAAACAGAAAAAATAGAACTGGCTGTACTAGAGACATATTTACCTGCACAAATGTCACGCGAGGAGGTACTTGCGGTAGCACAGAAAAAGATGACTGATCTTGGTATTACCGACAAAACAAAAGCAGGGCTTTTCATGGGAGCACTGATGAAGGATCTCAAAGGCAAGGCAGATGGCGATGTAGTCAAATCAGTTGTTGACGAGCTCCTTGCGTAAAATTAACGAAATAGCGAGTTATCCACAGGTATTCTATGATACTTGACTTTTTATTGCTTTGGTAGTATAATTATATCAGAATGATGAACCAAGAGACGTTGCGTATTATGGCGCGTCAATATTACGCTGAATACAGAAAAAACGGCGGTGATATTGACGTGGCGATGAGAGTAACCTTGGATGAGTTTTCCGTTCCAGAGATAATCAGAGGGACGGTTGCAGAAGAGATACGAAATTACCATAGCGAAACGGTGATTTCTCTCCCACGCAAGAGAGTCATAACTTTCCGACGTCGCCTTGACTATGTTGGGAGGACGTTCACAGAACTGTCCGTCCCCAACGGGGATCGCGACTAACAGAAAACGGGCTGACCCAACGGTCGGCCCTTTCTTATATCTATTTTTTATATTTCTTCAAAATATCTGCCTCGATTTGTTCCCTATCTCCACCATAGGTCAGATATGACAGTTGCTTCAATGAATCAATAACCTTTGGATTTCCAAGGGGCGGTGGTAATGTGCGAATATTAAATGCCTTGACTGGACGACCCCCAACCAAAATTTTCAAATATGCATTTCTGTTATCTATGTTCATAATGTCCTGTGCTGTGAAAACAGGGGCAAATTGTTTTTCTAAATATTCTGCATCCTCGGCCCCAACACGAAATGTACAGATTGAACCGACGTTACCAAACACAGCATCACGAATACTATCCTGTAATTGTGCTATAAATTGGTGAGCAATATTGAGTGATAATTTATATTTTCGTGCTTCAGAAAGAATTGTAGCGATCGAATCTGTAGTGATATTTTGAAACTCATCAATATACAAATAAAATGGTGGAAAATCTGTACCAACCATGTCGGCTCTGGATAGTGCAGCCATCAAAATTTTGCCAACCAAAATAAGTCCAATCAAATTTGCATTTATATCCCCCAAGCGACCCTTGGACAAATTGACCAACAAAATCTTTTTCTCATCCATAATCTCACGGAAATTAAATGACGATTTCTGCTGAGCGATAATCGGTCGCATAATATCGTTTGCCAAAAAGACATCAAACTTGCTTGTGATATAAGGCACGATATTTGCTAGTGACGCTTCCCCACCAGCTTTTTCGGCCACCTCGGTCCAAAACTGCACTACCACCGGATTTTTACAACGCGATAGTTTCAACTGGCGATATGCTTTGTCCGCCAAAACACGTGAGACATCCAAAAGGGTCGAGCCACTTTCCGGATCTTCAATGACAAGCATTGTGGCATTTCGGAAATACTGCTCAAACATTGGACCCATCGATTCTGGTACCGCACCATATAATTTTTGGAAAATACTGAAAAGCTCATTGACCACAAATGTCTTTTGTTCTGGATAGCGTACATCATATTCCAGCATGTTGAGGGCCATTGGTCTTTCGGTATGGCTTGGATCAAAATAAATAACATCATGAAAACGCTCTTTCGGTACGTTGGCAAGGACGTCCAAAATATCCATGCCGTGTGGGTCAATCATACAGACACCATTTCCTGCAATGATATCTTGGATAATCATATTTTTCAGAAGTGTGGATTTACCTGTCCCAGTCTGACCCATAGTGTAAAAATGTCGCAGTCGATCCTCACCTTGCATGTAGATATTAGTATCAACATTTCTGTATGTGTTGACCCCGAGTAATGTCCCGTCTGCCCCAATATCACTTGGTGCTGGTGCAGTTACAGACTGACTCTGTTTAAGTTGTGGTGTTGGAGACAGAGTAGTTGTATGGAAATGAATCAAGGTGGTCAATTCATGAAGGTTGAGTGGTAGGAGATTATCTGAGTTATACCGGCGAAAAGCAAAATCACGAAGCATTGTATCAAGGTCACTCTTTTCCAAACGCTTTACCAACAGTCCATTTGACCTAGTATCAGTAAATTGATTAAATCCGGACTCGATTGTTCCCAAAATGCGCTCTGCGTCAGGGCGACTCTTTGCCGATACGACGAGGCGAATATTTGTTGCAACAATTGGGCTCTGCAATTTATTCTTAATTTTTTCGATCGCATCTGTATCGGTTGGCTTTTTTTCCTCACCCTCATTTTGAGTTGTCGTAAAAATGCCACCAATTGTCTTCTTCATGTCGCCGAGAAACGTCTCTGGTAAATCTATTGCTTCTTTTGTCGGTACACCTTTTTCAATTTGTTCTATTGCATATGCGTATTTCTTATTGAAATGATCACCTTGTGGAGCAAATACAATCTGAAGCGCTGCACCTTCGCCATCCTTTTGTATCTTTGAAAAGGAATTGAGAATAATATTCATTGGGTCATGATCAAACTGCTCGTATGTTTTAAAAGGATAAACTGATTTTTCTGTTGTTGTAACAACCGAGCCAACCGAAATACCATCTTCGTTGAAAATATTGTAATCATTGACCATTTCTTGCATACGGGCATTGTGAAATATGCCCAGCATCTGCTTTTCAAATAACTCTTGGTGCGGGCGAGGTACTGCCACATAGAAAACAAACTGATCACTACCATTGCTGTTTGCGATTTCTAGCACAATATAATTATCTTGTGAACTTTTCGTAACAACAGACATCATGCCCGAGAAAAATTGCTCCATACTTGAAACAATCTCCTTGAGAGACTTTTTCTCTTCTCCATTATGTGATTCTGGTAAGACAACTTCGTAGAGTGCCATATCCACACCTTTAAATTCCCTTTCCTTTTGTGACATACCTTTTACTGGGTACCCATGAGCAATATATTGAACAAGAAAACGATGAAAATCATCCTCTAGATGCGGGTCTTTCATTTTTGAAAGTATTCCTAGTGTATTTTTAAGTCCCTTTGAGTCAACTAGTCTTCTCAATTCATCCATCTTTGTGTCGTGCTCCTCTGGTGCCAAATTAAGTACAAGGGATTCTATATCATGCTCCGCTAAGGCATATGTCTCATCTAGTACCTCTCGCGATACCATGTCTTTATATTTTGAAATTTGCTCTTGGACAACATTATGTTTTTCAACCGGATACTGTTTTTCGGTCAATTCTTTTTCCTTTTGAGCGATTTGCTCACGGAGAAAACTAATCTCCTCCTCTGGTGAAGTAAATTTCTCACGCACAGCCCCATCTTGTGTTTCCATATAATATAAGTATACCTAACTTTCTCATCCGAGCAAAACAAAACCGAGGTGCACAATGCACACCTCGGTGGTGGAAACTAGAGACCAGTCCGTATGATTGGTCTCGGACGCTTTGGCGTCATGTGTTTCGCTATACGCGCCTCCTCTCGCGAAATTGTAATAATCTCACCCTCGGCACACGCTCGTGGCCGAGGTCCACCTGGCTCTGTGATGACTTTTACAGTCACCACATCTTTCAGTTCAGCGATGACCTCAACCAAAACAAGGTCGGCTGAAGACCATTGCTTCGCTTTGAAGGTTTGCTCAGCAGGCAGGATCTCGCAACCCTTCTGAGACTGCTGGAGTTGGATCGTAAAACGATCCTGTACAGCGACGGTTTCTAGGTCAATCTGCGAACATGCGATGTTCGCTACAACAAAAACAAAAAGCACCCACAGTGCTTGATTGTGAAATTTCACAATCATCTCCTTTCTCAATTCCAGAATGAACATAATACTCCTAAAACTTTATAACATAAATGTTATCTGTATGTCAAACAATATTACGTTGTAATCATTGACTATTTTTAGATGTGGATAAGTCCTCCTCTACTATTAGATATATAACAGATACAATTGTATGTATACAAATAAACATAATTAAATGAAACTATACACACGTTTGGTGTACCTTTTCGTAGCCTTGTTTTTTTTAATGGGGACGATAGGTTATCCATTTAATCCACTGCTACAAAATAATGGAACAGCCGAAGCGCAGAGCGGACCGCAACCATGTATGCCATCTGGCAAACAATGGTATGTCTCGACTACAGGGAGTGCCTCGGGTGATGGAAGTTTCAATAATCCGTGGAATCTGCAAACCGCACTAAAACATAGTGGTGTCTCGGCGGGAATTAAACCTGGAGATGCTATTTGTGTCCGCGGGGGAACCTACAACAACTCCAATTCAAAATTCGAGAATGGTGAATACTTGGTTGCTAATTTGAGAGGAGAATTAGGAAAACCAATCGTTGTCAGAGCATACCCGGGAGAACGTGTAACAATAGATTTACAAAACAGCGCATTTTATATTGGAGGTAACAACTGGGAAGGTACTGCTGCTGATATGGGCAAAGGTCATGACCAGTGGTTTTGGGGTATAGAAATAATGAGTAGCACATCTCCCCGAGCTGATGGTACTGCCTGCGGAGGTTCAACTGGTATTAATTGTTCATGGACCGCACTCTATTCTTTGGTAGATATTCGCTCGCCACGCACAAAATTGATCAATTGTGTAATTCATGACCTTTCCACCGGTATATCATCATGGCGCTTTGCATATGAGACAGATGTATACGGCACAATTATTTTCCACAATGGATGGACTGGCACAGACCGAGGTCATGGACACGGTTTTTATATTGAAAATCTGCGAGACCAACAATATCGTGCAAAAGAAATGGAGGATAATATTGTATTCGAAAATTCAAGTAATAATATTCAAGCATACGCAGGTGGTGCTCAAGTAGCAAATATGAAGTTTCTCGGTAATACCTTATTTAATGCTGGTTATTTAGCCAGTGCATACGACTACAACTTTCTTGTTGGTAGTGGAAGCGGTCCAAAACAGGATTTCTATCTCAAGGATAATATGACGTATTCCACCAATGACGACAGTATGACTTCTACAGGGTGGAATTGGGATTCTGTAAATAACAATGCCATAGTTGATCATAATTATTTTATCGGTGGCTCGCTTGCCTCTGGAATGTTTAATTGGAACCAAGGAGTCTTTACCAATAACACTGTCTATACCGAAAAAGGTGTAATGACCCAGTTGAATAATTTTCAAGATACCGCCAAGGGAATAAGTCAAAAGGCCAATACTTACGTTTGGAACAACAATACATATTACGGAGCCAATAAATTCAAAACTTCATACAATACACCTGCTGACACCAGTTATAACGGAGCAGTTCATGGTGACGTCCGAGATTTTAATTTTTGGAAAAACACCACTGGATTTGATACAAATAGTACATATACGTCAGGTGCCCCAACTGGTCTATGGTCTTTTGTTAGACCAAACAAATATGAACCGGGTCGTGCAAACATTACAATATACAATTGGAACCTCGCATCATCAGTCGAAGTTGATGTCAGTAACACAGGTGTAAAAAATGGAGAGCAATATAAAATAATTGATGTACAAAACATAAACGGCTCTCCTGTTGCCAGCGGAACATATGCGGGAGGCAAAATATCAATACCAATGACAGGATTGGTAAAAATGCAAGGTCGTGGAACACGCACTATTCCACACACTGCACCAAAATTTGGTACATTTATATTCCTTTCTGGGACTGCAATAAATGGTATTGGAACTGTAATTCCAGATCCTACTCCAACTCCCACCCCAACACCTACGCCGACACCAGTCCCAGGTGCACCTATGGTCATCAATTCATTTACGACAAGTGCAAACCAAATACCAAACGGTGGTAGCATTAATCTTTCATGGAATGTAAGCGACCCGGCAACAGGTGGATCACTCCTACTTACCGGATCTGATGGATCAAATGGCGGATACCAGCCGCTGATCAAAACAACTGGATCCATAATACCAAACATTATAAATACTATAGTCACATACAGACTTACTCCGTCGAGCGGAAATCCTGCAACGGTTGCAGTCACTGTTGGTACACCCGGAGCAGCAACTCCCCCACCAGCACCGATTGCAGGTGCGCTTCTCACTCAAACATATAACCTAAATAATTTTATTCCACAGACACCTGTCTATGACGGACAGTGGCAAGCCATACGATATGCAACAGATGGTAATGTCTATTTTGGATCATCAAGTCATGATAGCCACCACGGAGCTGGATTTTTCAAATTTGATCCTAGAACAAGTATAGTCACAATGCTAGCAGAAGACGTCACAAAGATCGTTGGTGAAAACCCACAGACAAACCCACAAGGAAAAATTCACAGTGATATTGTTGAAGCAAATGGTTGGCTGTACTTTGCAACATATTTTGGAAATGAAGGAGGATATTATTCAACATATACCGGATCACATATTATTGGATACAACCTAAGTACCGGACAATTCAAAGATTTCGGAATCGCCTTAGCAAATTACAGTGTATATTCCGCGATCAGTCTTGACCCAACTGGACGATACATATATTCCTTTTGGTCAGGACGCCTCTCTGGACAAGGATCATATCTCTATAAACTAGATACACAGACAGGTACATATACAAATTTGGGGTACCTTGGTGGACCAGGTTCGTCTCTATATATGTTTGCCGATCAAAATGGATTTGTTTGGTTCTCACTCGAATATATGAATGGTGTTTTATTCCGATACAATCCGACACTAAATAAAATAGAAAAGTATGATAATGAATTGCCAAAATTATACACGGCGGGTATTGGATTAAATACCCCAAGTGCACAAGCTGATGCGACTCAACAATCCTATAGAAAGATACACTGGATGCAAGGTATTGATGGAACGCGCGCATTATTTACCATGTCATATAACGGAGGCATTCTCTACCAACTCGATACAACAAAGCAACCAGGTAGTGGACAAGAGTTTTCTATAGTCAAGGATATTGGCTACACGGATCTTGGACTAGCTGTTGCAAAACAAAGTAAACGTATATACTACTACCAACGAGCAAACAGAGGATGTGGCCACCAAGCAGACGGTCAAAACCAGAGTTATTGTGGCAAGCCAGCAAATGAACTAAAAGATTTTCATCTCCTTAGTGTTTCGTATGATCCAGCGACCAATTACGCTATCACCGATCATGGTATTCTTCAAGATCAAAATGGTAGACTTTCATGGCGCATGCCAGCTATGACAACAAATGGGTCTTCAAAGATTTTCATGGTTGGAGATTGGTTTGCAAATGCTGGTGACATCACATCATCAAATACATATAGGGCAACCACAAACCGTAGTCAATTTTTCGGAGTAGCTGATACATCCGGTGCTACTGTACCCGCAATTACTGGATCTGGCGTAACTCCTACCCCCGCTCCTCAACCTACCCCTACGCCTGTACCAACTCCTACACCAGATCCGACACCTACGATTCCCCCTGTATCGATTCAAACATTTTCAGCGTCTATTCTCACCTTGACCCAAGGGCAATCCACCACTCTTTCTTGGTCAACCACAAACGAAACATCACTCTCGATTAACAATGGAGTAGGTACTGTGACAGGACAAACATCAAAGACAGTATCCCCTCTAGAAACAACGACATATACTCTGACTGCAATCGGTACAAACACAACAACAACAAAACAAATAACTATTACAGTAGTACCAAGACCTGCTACGACTTCAAACAGAAAACCTGTCGGGAGACTAGAAGATGTCAAGACTAATGGAACAATTTCTGGGTGGGCACTTGATCCAGATGATATATCAAAGCCAGTCTCGATACATTTGTATATCAATGCACCTCTCGAGAGTCCAAATTCAACACCTATTGGTACCACAGCATCTGTAGCGCGTGGAGATATCGGAATTCATGGATTTAATTTTCTCGTACCAAGCCAATATCAAGATGGTCTCTCTCACACACTATACGCATATGGATTAGATCTGACTGACACATCTGGATCATACACAAACAAATTAATTGGCTCACCAACTACATTCACTATCGGCAATAGTACTCCTCCTGCAGCGACAACTACCCCACCAGTTAGTACCACCACACCGCCCACACCTATTCCTACACCCACCCCAGTACCAAGCCCAACAACTTCACCATATCTTGCATACTGGACGCTTGATACCGCAAACATTGCAAATTCAGTGGCACAAGATTCTGGTAGTAACGGAATTAACCTTAATATAAACAATACGACAGCCACTACCGGAATCATCGGCCAAGCACTTTCGTTCAATGGATCAAATAGCAACCTACAAACATACTCAGGACAACTCAATCTGACCTCTAGTAAAACATTTTCTGCTTGGATAAAAACGACAAATACGCGGACAGAGGCTATTCTATCCAAATATGATTCTGCAGGAAGTGAATCTGGATATTTGCTAAAAATAACCAGTGCCGGAAATCTTGAGTTTCAAATAGGAAGTGGAAACTTGGCCAGTGGCCCAAGAAATTCAACTGATACAAAGAAAATTAATGACGGTGTATGGCACCATGTAGCAGTAGTTATCTCTCTAGGACAGGATGTTAAATTCTATGTCGATGGAATACTAAGTTCAGCAAGCCCTGCAGTGACTAAATCTGCATCAACAGGAACACCGTTTCAGATTGGATCAGAGCCATTTGGGTATTATGCAAAATACTTCACTGGAATAATTGATGATATCAAAGTCTGGAACACAGCACTGTCGGCCACAGATATACAAACGATTGCAAATCAGTCTGTCGCAAAACTGAACACACCTGATGGAATAAGTGCTTTCCTTCGACAAACCGCAACCGCACTTAATGCATTATTATATATTCTCAATCATAGATAATTTGTATGAAAAAAATATTTTTTGCTTTATTTATATGTGCGTGGGCTGGATATGTCTCTGCTGCGACAAGCACTCCACCGGTTGGTTCTATAAACCAAATTTCTGGTACAGGTATGGTAGAAGGGTGGGTAGTTGATCCAGATGATGCAGGTCAGACTGTTACAGTACAAATGTATATCGACTCATCTATATCCGGAAGCATACAAGCCACAGCGACTGCAGATAAATCTGATCAGTATGTTGGACCTCATGCATTTTCTATCTCCATTCCAAGCAAGTATTGGGATAGTGTCAGTCATTCTGTTTCCATAAAGGCAGTAGACCTCTCTGATTCATCTGGCTCTTCAGATACATTGCTGGGTGGCTCAGGTATGTCATTTATTTTGACACCTCCTGCAGTTCCAGCGACGCCACCTGCAACACAAAGTACTGGTGGTGGCGGTGGCGGTGGTGGAGGAGGTGGCGGAGGAGGGTCATACACACCACCATCATCATCTGGCGGTGGTGGAGGCGGAGGGGGTGGAGGTTATACTCAGACCACATCAAACACTACAGGAGGTACCTCTGTAACTGTAAACTCTGGGCAGAATACATCTGTAAGTTCGGCTTCAGTAATAGTGTTTACTCAAGTCCTTGCAAAGGGTATGAAAAATAATGATGTTCTGGTACTACAAAAATTTCTCGTCTCGCAAGGACTTCTATCCACAAGTAACCAAACTGGATACTACGGAGTAGTCACTGAACAAGCAGTCAAACAACTACAAAAAAACTACAGTTTAATATCAAGCACACAAGCAAATGAAAATACAGGTGGTGCAGGTGTTGTTGGGCCAAAAACAAGAGAATTACTAAATAGATTGAGTGCCGGTTCATACAACTACACATCCACATCAGCGGTTGTGCAGACAACATCGGTCCAATCAACAAAAAGTAGACAAATCAGCACAAATATGAAAATTGGATCACGAATTTCTGATGTAAAAATTGTTCAAGAAGTTCTTGTTACAGAAGGTTTGCTAGCACCACAATATGTCACTGGATATTTTGGCACACTAACAGAAAACGCTGTAAAGCAATTACAAAAGAAGTACGGACTTGTCACTTCTGGCAGTCCTAGTACCACTGGATATGGTGCTGTGGGACCAAAGACACGCCAGTTGATAAATGTTATCCTCATTCGTTAGAAACTTGATCAGGGTCGCCTATTGTTATCCACAAAACTCACTAGCACCAATATATCATATATGATATATTGGAGAGTAGGATAATGGTACAACTGATATGAGTTTTGAAACACTTCAACAACCCATTCCTTCCACTCCAATATTTACTCCTTTTGACTACCCAACTGACTTTCCACATATTCCCCTCCCTACCACCATCGACGCTCATATCCACCAAGTCTTCAGAAATTCATTGTTTGAACAACACCTCAATGATCTAGTGCTCGACTTATACCTCCATCACACTTTTGATAGTATGCAGTTTGTCTTTGCTGAACAAATACACTTATTACACAAAGCACGAGCAGATCTTTCTGTGTGTCTAGAAAATACCACTTCACGTCGTGAATATTTTGAAACTATTCTATCTCGCATTGGTGCAGTTGCTAGGGATATGGCGCATTATTCCCCCACCCAACACCAGCAAGCTGTGGCAAAAGAAACTACAGGGCGTATTGCCGACAGTATAGGACGAATAATCCACCACAATACACGTATTGCAGAAAAATTAACCCTTGTGGATTTTTCTAGAAATAAAATTGAAACGAAACTTCTCCGGACAATCCTCCAAAAAACAAACTATTATTGGGAGTATAAAAAGGTCCAAGTATCACGTTTTAATGTAAATAAGTAAGTGTTTATTCAGAAGATAAATGAAATAAAAGGCGAATCAACTTTGATCCGCCTCTAGACCTCAACAGTACTATGCTAAGATGCCTCTCAAACGAGGAGCACTTTTAGGTCCACGTAACTTACGGAGGGCTTTTGCAACGACATATCGCGAGTACCCTTTCGCCCATCCGTATTGCTCATCAAGTTTATCGTGTGGAACATCGTCGAATATATGAGCCCGGAGAATTGTCTCCTCTTTCGGACTAAGCGTCATCTTCATGACTTCTGCGATTATCTCCCTCATCTCCTTAATCCCAAGTACACCTTGCGGGGTCATTTCTGGCGGAGCCTCAAGTTGAAACATTTCTTTCTGCCCAAGTATACAACTTGGGTCAGCCTCAAATGTGATACGCCGAGTCCTATTTTTAGTACGAAATTCTTCGCTCCGAATGAGACTGGGAAACAACTCCTCAGTTGTTTTACCGGTCAATTCGAAAAGTTTTATTGTCATCTCAGCCGTAAAAGTTTGAGGCACATCGGTCATGTTGATTAGATGACCAAACGTAGTTGGGCTGATACCCAGAAATCGAGCCCCATCAGTCTGATTCCATCCTCTAGACGTTAGCGCATCCAAGAGGTCTCCCTGTTTCAGACGTGCCACGATTCCAATTCTCATTTAATCTCCTTTTCTGAATCGTAAAATACACTATTTTTCATCACATGTCAATCTGTGACCCAAGGGGGATGGAATTAGAACTTTTTGGGAGTTTAGGTAAAAGAAAACCCGCCATACAGATGACGGATTTTCCGTTTGCTGTGTGACGGGTTAAAACGCTTGCGCACCCCAATCCTCATCATCTAAGAAGAGGGTATTGAGTGCGTTTCTCTCCTCTTCGCTAGCCGGCTGACTTTCTACTGCCGCCGTGAAAGCGAGAATGGGTTCCTCGCCGTCAGTGATGTCCTGATCAATGGTTGCGTGAGTCTTGTCGACTGTCAAAATAACCATCATATCTCCGAGTGACAGGACTGCGCGGTTGAAAAATGGAATCGAAGCAGGATCAACCTCGATGATCCTGAAGTACTTCTGCCTGGGTTCGATAGGACTCGGTACTACTAGTGCTATGCGCATGTATGCCTCCTAATTCGTAGGATAACATATAAATGTTACTTGTCAATCTTTGTGACCCTACGCGGAATCGAACCGCGCTTTAAGCCTTGAGAAGGCTTCGTCCTAACCGATAGACGATAGGGCCAATATACTCAAACTGAAATTCACTATACCATTTATAATTAAAAAGTAGAAATCTGAAAATATTAATCCCTCTCGAGCCACTCGGGCTCCTGGCGAACAAGTAGTTTATCTGCGTCTTTTGGGTGTCTCATGATCTCTTCTACTACCCTCTCCATCCGCATTGCTTGGGACCCTTTGACGAGGACAAGGTCACCTGGCTGGAGTATATTTTGTAGCTCGAGCCCAGCACGCTCTGATGTATCAAATGAGAAAATGTGAGATTCATCAAACCCAAGTGACAACAACTCATCAACTATTTTTTGTGAACGTATGCCGACACAAAATACATACGAGGCACATCCAAAAAGTTCTCGTCCAACTGCTCGATGCGCATCTGCCGAGTATCTACCAAGTTCTAACATGTCACCCACCACTGCGATTTTTCTACCAGATACATTCATCTGTGAAAATACGTCTATTGCTTGTGACATTGCGATAGGTGAAGCGTTGTATGTGTCATCAATAATATAAGTCTCTTTGATTCCCATCACTGTTCGCATCCTACCTGCAAGTGGTCGAAATGTGGCGAGCGCAGAAATACAGTCCGAGAGTGATATCCCGCTAGAAATTCCCACTCCACAAGCGAGTAAAAAAGCGTATTGTATAGATACTCCAAATGTATCGAAAAGTGATATCGGGTATGATTCAGTAGTGTGTGTGATCATCCACTGCATACCAGTTGGCAGTGATTGCTTGCCACCATACAAAATCTGAAATGGGGTTGCGCTAATATTTACTCCACCTCCGATACCACAGGAAATTCGTGTGGCCTCGACACTCTGTGCGAGCGTTGTTGCATGCACATCATCTGCGTTGTATACAATCACGCCAGATTGCGCCAGTGCCCCGACAATATGTTTTTTCTCATACAAAAACGTCTCAATATTACCAAAGGCCTCGATGTGTGCCGGTGCATCACCAATCGCAGTCAAAACCAAAATATCTGGCACAAGCCATGTACTGACGCTCTGCAAGTCCCCTGGTTTGTCGCCATCGAGCTCGAGAATCAGATAGTCTGGATAACGTGACCTATGTGCCAGAAGCCAGACCCCTTGTAATAAGTTTTGTATCCATTGCAAGATTGAGCCATTACCGATAGAGCAACCGATTATAGCAAGTGGTATACCAAGATCTGTTGTAAAACTTTTCTCACTTCGACGAACAAAAAACTTTTTTGAAAGGACAAGATAAAGTGCCTCCTTTGTAATTGTCTTGCCGACACTACCTACAATTACAATAATTTTTGGTTTATAACGCGCGAGCACTCGACGTGCTTCATATTGAAAGATCCGTTTAACAAGTGTTTTGATGAAAGTCATATGATCCTATATCTACCGATCGGGAGGCACCTCGTAATAATTTATTAGAAACTTGACTGTTTCACTAAATGGGGTGGTTAATGTTTCAGAGCCATACTGGGCACCGCGTGGATTCATAATAAAGAGAAATATAAGAAACCTAGGATTGTATGCTGGAAAGTATCCGACAAATGAATGCAAAAACGTATCCTCATAGTACCCCCCACCTCCACTTTTTGCAATCTGTGCAGTACCTGTCTTTGCAGCCACACTATAGTTGGTCAGTTTTGTCGAGCCATTGGACAAAACATTATCAACACTGTATATCATCATACGTGTGACCTCGTGCGCGGTTTCTTTTTTTATCACTTGTGCGCCGGGAGGAAACTCTATATCTTTTGTTATACCAATCTTATAATTTATTTTCTTTGTAACATGCGGATGTATCAGGTACCCACCATTTGCAATAGTAGAGAGAGCACGGACTGTTGAAATAGGTGTCAGAGAAATACCTTGTCCAAAGGACATGTTGGCATATTCAACCTCAACCGGAGATTTTCTATCAAGGTTGGAAGTCAGATTCTTTGCCTCATTTGGTAAATCAATATTTGTTTTCTCTGCCACGCCAAAACTACGCATATAATCTGCAAATTTTTTGTACCCTAAAAGTTTTTCTACATGAAATACTCCGAGGTTTAAAGATTGAGAAAGTACCTGTTGCATATCGACAACACCACGGGCTTTTCCGTCAAAATTTGAAACTTTTTTACCACTAACCATAACAAAGCCCGTATCGTTGTATGTTGTTGCGGATGTAATAACTCCAGCGTCAATACCAGCTGCGATTGTCAGGGGCTTGATAACCGATCCCATTTCGTACGTGTTCTCCACAAGTTTATTTGAAAATGTTTGTACTTTTTTCTCAACCTGTGTGTTGTTTGGATCAAATGTTGGATATGTGCCCAAGGCATATATTTCACCTGTCATCGGATTTATAATAATACCGCCGACATAATCAGCGCCCCATTTTTGAGTAGTACTTGCTAATACTTCTTGTAAATACGATTGCACTGTTGGCTCTATGGTAGTGACAATGTCCCCCTCTTTCTCATTTTCGAGTGTACTATTTTTTACATCTTTTATATTAGAAAAAATTTGTGCAAAAAAGTTGGTGTATGCTGCATTGGTACGACTAAGAACAGACTCATAGTACCGCTCTAGCCCATATCGTCCTGCATATTCATCACCTTTGAACCCCAGAAATCCCACGGTGTGTGATGCAGAATCCCCACCAGGGTAAAAACGCCAACGATCCTTGTAAACCTTTAGTCCGGGTATTTTCAAAGCATCTATTTTCTCACCCACTTCTGTTTCGACATGTTTTGCAATCTCTTCGTATGGATCATTTTTCTTTGTGGCTTTTGCAATAAAGACATCATGTTCGAGTGGTAAAATAGGATTTAGTATTTCGTACACGCGTTCTGGATCTTTCAAGATTTGTGGGTTTACAGCCACAATAAAGCCAGATTTGAGTGTTGCTGCTGAAACCAATTCGCCATCCTTGTTTTGAAAAAAAATATTCCCGCGAGAAAAAATACTCCCGCCTGCAGTAGAGTACTGGCGGTCTGCCTTTTCTGTATATGTGTCGCTATGAACCACTTGCAACATGTACAACTTGCCGATAAGCAAAAGTGCAAACAAAAAAATGCATATCGAAATAATACGTATGCGAGATAAGTGATTACCTTTCATGTACTAGATATTATATATCTTTTGGAGCGTATGATACATAGCTCACAGATTTTTTGGAGATGTATGTTTTTTCAACAACGTCTTTAAACCCGAGCGAATATGCGAGCGATAGTGTCACTGCATTGCGAGCACTAATATATTGAAATTCTTTGTTACCAATAGCAAGAGTCAGTGCGCTAGCCCGCGCTTCGAGTTGCTCACGTGCAACGACATTACGAACAGTCATATTTATACAGAAAATATAAAATACCATGCATAGAAAAAGAATACCGGACAGTGTCCAAAACAGTATCTTGTGTGTATCCAATTGTTGTATTTTTTCTGTCATGATAATTATTTTATGTTAATTTTTTGTATTGTTCGTAATTTTGCGCTACGTGACCTAGGATTTTCCTCTATCTCCTCGTCAGTTGGCACAACTGGTTTTTTAAATAGTTTCTTACCAACCCCTTGCGAATCATATTCATTAAAAAATTGTTTGACTACCCTGTCTTCTAAACTATGAAACGAAATAACTGATAGTCGTCCATTATTATTCAAACGATCAAACGATTTTCGTATGCCATCCTTTAGACTCTCGATTTCATCATTGACCGTAATGCGTAGTGCCTGAAATGTTTTGGTGGCTGGGTGAATCCGACGGTGGTGATAAAAATGTGGAGTTGCAGAATTTATGATATCCACAAGTTCAAATGTTGTCTCGATTTTCTTTAAGGTTCGTGACCGAACAATTGCCTTCGCGATTTTGTATGCAAATTGTTCTTCACCATACCCTTCTAAAATTGCTCTCAAATTCTCCTCATCCCATGTGTTGACGATTTCACCTGCAGTCAGATCTTCTGGTGTTATATCTTTCTTGAAAGACATAATAAGTGGCTCATCCTTTTGAAATGAAAAACCTCTGCCTGAATCTTCAAACTGATTTGATGAGAGCCCAATATCCAAGAGGACCTTGTCTACCGTACTCTGCCCGACAGAATCTAGTAACGTGTCAATATTTCTGAAACTACCTTGGACGTACGTTACATTAAATCCACTCTTTTCCAGTCGTTCACGAGATCGGAAAAGTGCATCTGGATCGAGATCAATACCAATCACGCGGACACCATCGCCATACTTGGCACAAATCGCCTCTGTGTGTCCCCCACCGCCAAGTGTTCCGTCGACGACAATATCTCCAGCATGAATATCGAGACTATCTATTGCTTCATGTAAAAGAACAGATGTGTGAATCATAGAAATGATTACAACACCCCAACCTGACCCAACTTTTCTGCCAACGTGTCGGCCTGTTTCTCGACTACTTTTTTGTAGTCACACCACGTCTTCTCGTTCCAGATTTCGACTCGGCTACTGACGCCGATCACCACGACTTTGCTTTTCAGATTTGCTCGTTCACGGAGAAAATCTGGAATAAGAACACGACCTATTGAATCAACTTCTGCTTCGACAGCACCAGCAAACATAAAACGGTTGAAACTTCGGTTGTCGGCTTGCAAGAGAGATGATTGGTTGAGCTTGTCTTCTATCTTTGCCCATTCCTTTTGTGTAAAAACGAAAAGACATTGATCCAAACCAGGTGTAACCACAATTTTTTTTCCCATCTCCGAACGAAACTTTGCAGGAATAGACACTCTGTTTTTTTCATCTATTGAGTGTGTGTATTCCCCGATGAGCATTTCTTTTGAGGTTACTTTTGTTAATTCCCACAATCTCCCACTTAGTTAGTATTATATACCACTTCTTCCCACCCGCAAACACATTTGTCCACCTTTACTGTGGATAAAGCAAATTCTATAGCCACTTGCTTTTTTATTGCATTTGTGATATAATGCATAACAGAGGTAGAACATTGAAAAAATCCTTGTTATTTTTTGTTTGTGTGTTTTTGCTTGGTGCCGATGACAATTATGTGGCGCCTGTATACAGCGTCACATACACATCGGCAATACTGTCGAAGTATTATGGCTCAATCATTGGAGGAATCTTCTATGATGATTGGGTTAGTTTTCACGACATCGGTATTGCCCGAACCGACAAAAAAGGTACGACCTATATCGATCTCTGGGCAAGCCGACCCATCACAAACACGGCCTACAACAAAAACTGGGGCGACGAGTATGATATCATCATCGGGCGGTCTATGCTGTTGGCCAAAGGGAAAGTTAGGGTAGATATCGCTGGGACGTATCTCGCGGTGAACAATCTCGAGAGGGTCAACGATGATATCGCGACCGGGAAAATCCGTCTGGACTTTCCTAAAGTCCCACACCTTCAACCATATGCTGAGGTGTATCGGTTCATCGAGGTGGGACCAAAATCCCCGTCCGGTGGGAGCTTCATCTATCTTGGACTCCTCCATGACCAGAGGATTGGCGGTGACCACGGTCCAACCATAGGATTTGATTATCGATATGGTCACTCTCTCGGGGTACTTGGAGCCGAAGCTGGGCCATCGTATCATCGACTTTCAATCAGCCCTGTAATACGAGTCGCTGAGAAGGTGGACTTTGTCCCATCGTTAGTGGGACAGACCGCGTATCATCGCCACGACCCGTTCAGAGTACTGGCTGATCGTTCACGGATTTTCTGCTCATTCGCTCTGATCTGGAGAATCAAGTGAAAATAACAAAACCTCTCCTTGGGTGGCACGCGTGCCACCCAATTTTTTTATACAAAATCTAACGATTAAACTTGCTTTTTTATTGCATTTGTGATATAATATGCATAGGAGGTAAATCTTGTTCCTTTCAATCCTAGCAGCGTTTTTTCACGCAGTTGCTTACACCATTTACCTACATCAGGTGTATGGTGGTGGCTCCATTCCAAACCCTGCCTCGTGGACTATCTGGGCTTTCTTGTCTACACTGAACGCGATTACCTTTTGGAAGGGTTCGCGAGATGCATTGGCAACAGCTCAATTTTTCACGGGGTCCGTCGCTTGCTTTGCGGTCTGGGTGTTCGCACTCAGCGCTGGCAAGTTTGCTCCGCTCGACACAATGGCGTGGGCAGTTCTTGCCCTATCCCTCTTGGCATGCGGAGTGTGGTACTACACCAGAAGTGCAATCTATGCCAATTTGATTGTAGGCGGTATCTTTTTGATTTCGTCGGTTCCGACGATCATGGGCGTTTGGCGCAACAGCAATGTTGAGCAGTCGCTCCCATGGTGGCTCTGGACAACTGCTTATGCAATCACATCTGTCAACGTCTTTCAACGCACCGATAAAACAAAACCGAGATGGTGGTTCCTGATGGCCGTGCCGATTTTCGGTATTGCCATTCACGGAGCTGTCGCTCTCGGTGCTAAGAGATAGGAGGAAATCGTGAAAAAAACGATTAACACCGTTTCGGGTATCTTATTCTTTGTAGCATTTCTGCCCTATGTTTGGGCAATCGTGAACCATCAGACAGTGCCATCTCCCGTATCGTGGGCTATCTGGGCGTGTGTAGATACACTCGTCCTACTCGCGATGAAAAAGGAGAAGGCACCAATCGGTCAGATTACTGGGGCAGTAGCTGGGGCGTGGATTATCACTCTCCTTGCTGTCATCTTCGGTAAGCCGACAATGGGTTCAATTGAGTGGGTCAGTATTGTTGGTGCTGTTACAGGTATCATCCTGTGGCAGAAAACTGGCAATGCGGTTCTTGCAATCATTTGTTCGCAGTTGGCTATCTTCATTGGGGCATTCCCAACATTCGCCAACGGTTACAACAACCCATCGCTGGAAAATTCGCTTGCTTGGACGATCTGGTTCGTCAGTTGTCTCTTTGCACTTTTCGCCATCAAGAAATGGAACCTGGCAGAGGCACTTCAACCAATTACATTTACGGTGATTGAGGCCACAATGGTCATTCTCGTCGTAATCCGTCCCCATCTGCTCTAACGAGCGGTGGGGACTTTCATTTTTATTTGTTCTATATTCTATTTTCTCTATTCTTTTACCCAATGTGCTATAATTTTTACAGGAGTACCATGTGGACAAGTATAAGTTAGAACCAGTGAAGGATCTAAGAACCAAAGATGGGAAACTCATCCCACCCGGACCATGGATTCAGGGGCCGATTACTCCGGATGATATAAGAAAAATGCATGAAAGAATTGCAAGGACTCCGGTTGAAAAATCAAAAGTGCCCCCATTATTCAAGGGACTCATCCCTCGGCTTCGAGGGATGATGCACCGATAACCAACACCACCCTCCGCAGGGTGGTGCATTTTTATCTTTATTCCTTATTCTATATTCATTATTCTATTTATTATTCTCCTACCTCGGTCGCATCAGTGGAAAGAGTTGCAACTCACGTAGTGGCTTATCAGCTAATATAGCAAATAGTCTTTCTCCAAATCCAAACCCACATGTTGGTGGCATGCCATGTTCAAGCATTTCAACAAATTCCCAGTCAGCCATCATTGCTTCGTCCACTCCGGAACTAAGTAGTTTTTGTTGAATTTCGAAACGCTCCCTCTGATCAACAGGGTCATTCAACTCAGAAAAACCATTACCGACCTCACTTCCAGCAATGATAGGTTGAAATCTCTGTACAGAGAAATTATCGGGATTACTTTTTGCTAGCGGAGAAACCAATATTGGATGATTGATCAAAAATACAGGACCAGAAATATTTTTTCGACAATATTTCCATAGTGTATCCATGAGGCGCTCTCTGTTTTTACCATCGTACTTGACCGATAATTCCTCCAATTTGTTTATAATTTCCGATTCAGTCGCATTATGAATATTTACACCAGTTTGCCTTTTAATTTCTTCAGCATAATCAATAGTCCCCCATTCATCTGCAAGATCAAAAGTATGCCCTCGTGATGTAAATTTGGTCACACCAAATACATCTCGAGCAATAGCAATATACATATCTCTGACCAATTTCATACCATCTGTATAGTCCGCAAATGACCAGTAAAACTCCATGTTTGTAAACTCCTGTGCATGGTCTGGGCTCGTCCCTTCATTTCTATATACTCGCCCGATTTCAAATGTTTTAGAAAAGCCAGCAGCCATCAATCGTTTCTGCCACAACTCACCAACCGAAATACGAAGATAGACATCCAAATCATAGTCGTTGTGATGTGTCTTAAATGGAGTTGCTTCTGCACCACCTGTTGTTGTCTCGAGTGTTGGTGTCTCAACCTCAAGAAAACCTCTTTCTTTCATAAAAGTCCGAGTAACATCCCAAAAACGTGATTTTTTTTCAAACAAATCATGTAGATCTGGATTCATCAGCAAATCAAGGTATCGCTTGCGGAATCGCTCTTCAATATCTTGCAGGCCAGCCCATTTCTCTGGCAATGGTAAAAGTGACTTGCTGGCCATAACCCATGTTGTGGCCATGATACTCTGCTCACCTGTCTTTGATGTCACAGGCACACCTGTCACAGAAATAAAATCACCCATATCTACCGTGTCAACAAACAAAGAAAAATCATCTTCGGAAAGTGTGTCTTTTTTTATGATTGCTTGTATTCGTTCTGTACCATCAGAAATGACAGCAAAAAGTATTGCCCCCTGACCACGAATAGTCATAACACGTCCAGCAAGAGAGACTGGGGCACCCTCTGACTCGTAACGTGCAAAATCACCTTTGACTACAGCAATATCCGAGTCACGGGGGACTTTTGTTGGATATGGATTAATCCCTTTGGATTTTAAAATTTCTAGTTTTTGTAGCCGAGCAGATCTAATTTCTTCAAGTGATGCCATGGTAATAAGTTAAAATGGAAAATCAAAATGTAAAATGATTATACCCTCCATTTTACACCAGTCACCCTAAATTACAAAACTCCGTCGAGAGTGCATTTTCTGACGAACCTTGCGCAGGCCGACGGGCCGAGCAGAGCAAAAAGCCAGCAGGCTTTTATGTGTGTGAGGCAGAAGATGCACTAAGTAAGGAGTTTTGCTATCCATGTCCTATTTGACCTCAACAACTGCAAAAGTCATATCTCCATTTGGTGCAGAGAAAGTGAAAGAGTCCCCTTTCTTTTTTCCCAAAATAGCTTGGCCAAATGGTGAACGAATTGAAATTTTATTTGAAATAACATCTGCCTCTTCTGAGCCGACAATAGTGTAGGTTGTTTGTTTCTTATCCTTTTCCACTGTAACAACTGAACCAATATTAACTGTGCCTGTGGTTGCATGAGCAGAAACAATGACCGCATTTTTAAGCAATGTTTCAAGTTTCATAATACGATCCTCTACAGTTGCCTGCATATCGCGCGCTTCGTGGTATTCTGCATTTTCTGAAAGATCACCGAGTGCTTTTGCATACTCGAGATTTTCTGCAACCTCTTTGCGTCTTTTGCCTTTTAAATCTGCAAGTTCCTTTGTAAATTCATCAAACTTTTCTTGGGTGAGGTATTCCTTTTCATTCATATAAGGATGTAATTTTTAAAAAATAATTGCCATCATAATATCACAAAATATCACTTAATGCAAAAATAAACATTTTACTTTAAGTACTCCGTTGCATATATACCCATCCAATCAAATAAACCTTTCATGACCAATACTGCACCAAACTGATTTGCCTTTGATGCTTTTTCCATCACAACTGCATATGCGTATCGAGGATTCTTGTATGGCCAAAAACCAATAACCCAAGAGTTTACCTGATCTTTATTGAGACCAATCTGGGCAGTACCTGTTTTTGATGCAATCTCGACAAATGGCACACTGAGCGCCATGGATGTACCCTCTGTTACACCCTGACGCATACCTTCTTTTACAATGGTGTAATATGTAGAACTAAGATCTATTCTACCACTTACTTTTGGTGCCTGACCCTTGAGAAAAGTTGGCACTAAAAGTGTCCCTTCGTTTGCTAGTGCTGCGGTCGCACGTACGACCTGCAAAGGCGTGACCTGAAATCCATATTGTCCGATTGCAGTGTTGTATGTGTCACCCACGCGCCATATTTCCCCATCAAATGTTTGTTTTTTCCACTCTGGATTTGGGATTACACCTTTTTTTTCTCCTGGAAATACGATACCAGTTGTTGTACCCAATCCGAACATCCGCACATATTTTTCTATGTTTGCAATACCAATACCTTTTTGATCTTTATAACCACCGCCAACTTCATAAAAATACACGTTAGAAGAGACCGCCAGTGCCTTGCGGAGGTCAACATACCCATGGGCCTTCCAGTCATTAAAGATTGATGATTTTTTTGGGTCATATGGATTTGGTATAGAAATAGAGCCAGTACTCAAAATCTGTTTTCGCGGATCTATCACTTTTTGATCCAAAACTCCCATCGCAATAAATGGCTTGACGATAGATCCAGGTGTATATAAACCATTGACCGTCCGATTGAGAAAGGCATTCTCTTTGTTCTGTAACCACCCAGTAATTTTAGTTTTATCTTTTCCATCTGTCATTGTCTGCGAATCATATTCAGGAAAATTTGCATTGGCAATAATCTCGCCTGTAGCAATATCCATAATTACCGCTGCTCCACCACGAAACCCTGCACGTCCTGCGAGGTCGATCATAGATTCATATAATCTTTTTTGAACACGGGCGTCGATCGAAAGTGTTAGATTGGCACCATCTTGGGGTGGTTGTACCACGCTCTCCGACGTTACATTACCTCGAACATCTGTCTCCACAATCTTCATTCCATCCTTGCCAGAGAGCGCTGTATTATACACTTTTTCAACACCATCTTTTGGATCAAACTTGTTCTGATAATAAAAACCAGATGAATCTTTTGTTGGATATTTGATATACCCCAAAGTGTGAGAGAGTCCAGTTGATGTAGCGTACATACGTAAAGAAAAATCTGATGTCGTGGCTTGCGAAATAGTGTTCCATGCCAGTTGTATACCATGGCGATCATATATAACTCCTCGATCTGCAAAAATTGCTGTATTATGCAAACGATTACTTTCACTTTTTGCTCGAAGTGTCGCCCCATCTGCAACCTGCAAATGCCATATCCTCGCCATGAACACAATAACAACCGCCATCAAGAAAAAAGTAACGGCACGAAAAACATATGGACTAATCACCTTTTCAATCCGCCCCTCAAACTGATCCGTATTAAAATCTGGAAGGTTTTGGGAATCAAGAAAAATCTCATCGGGGTCGATCGAAGAGTATGATCGTTTTATTTTCTTGTTAAAATAACGTCTTATGTTTGAAAACATATAATAGATGGAGCACTTATATTTATAGTCTGATTCTTCGCTTTATGAAAAAAACCAAAATCAAAAAGCAGGTCGCAGAAGTCAGCCAGACATATGGAAAACGATATGCGCTCGCATACAGTGTATCAAATAGAAGCCCAAAATATAAGACCTCAATATAAAGCGGAAAATATGCAGCTGCAAATAAAATAAGTATTAGTGAGAGCCACCATGGCAATACCAAAAATGCTACATATAACAAAATAAAAATAAAGAATCGAATAGTAAATTGTCTTGACATGTTATGTTGATTTTTCTATAAAAATCCATTTTGCACTAAATACGTTCCCGGGAAATTTAAGAAAAACTGACTTGAAAGAGCTTTGAGAATTTGTATCAATATAATATACACTACCAACAACAGACGGTGTAAGTGAGGGATAAACGAACGTATCTCCCCACTTTATATCTGCTTCTTTTGGTGCTTCGATTATCATTGTTCCCCCACCCTTTCCGATAATCGTATACGATGTGCCAGTACGCTCGAGTACAAGGTCATATCCCTGTCCTTCACCATGAGAAAAAAGTGTCACCAACGCTGTTTTTGATGTGACTTGCGTGACAATGCCTATAATAACATTACCAGACAAGTACGCCTTGTCACCCTGCTTTACACCATGACTTGTCCCAGCATCAATCACTACAGTGTCATAAGGCGATCGTGGCGGCTTAGATAATACACGAGCAAAGACACGATCACGAACATCACTCCGACCGAGCAGTTCTTTCAATTCCTGATTCTCTTTTAAAAGCACGTCGTAATCTATTTCCTTCAAGGTGAGTGTTTGCAATTCCAAGGTAAGTTCTTTATTTTCAGCAATCAAGGATGAAGTAAGTCTCATGCGTTTAATCCATGATCCACCAAGATCAAGAACGTAATCTCGTGCAAGCCATACCGGACGAGCCACAGTTGTTGTAGCAGATCGTAATGCCCCACCGAAGAAATAAGCTATGGATGATAAAACGACAAAAAACAAACCAATGACGATCATGGTCAATCGATATTCATGAATTGGTTTACTTTTTAGGCGGTAATTCATCTTCGTTTACAATAAGTACATCTTTATAATCCTCCATGTGTTCCAAAATAATACCTGTACCACGACAAACAGCAGTCAGTGGATCTGCAGCAATATGAACTGGCATTTTTGTATATTCTGAAATAAGTTCTGCTAGACCTTTGATCAAGGCACCGCCACCAGCAATATGAATTCCGCGTTGCATAATATCTGACAAAATTTCTGGTGGAGTAATTTCCAAAACCTCCTTTGTAGATTCAATCAGTGTATCAATAGACTGTGAAATTGCTTCGCGAATATCAGAATCCGTCACCACCACTTCACGTGGAAGACCAGATATTAAATCACGCCCTTTGATCGACGCCTCGAGTGGTGTATCAGTTGGTATAACAGCACCAATAGCAATTTTTATATTTTCTGCTGTTTTTTCACCTATTAATATTTTAAACTCGCTTCTAATATAAGAAATAATATCCGTATTCAATTTGTCACCTGCGATACGTAAATTTTTTGAGCGTACCACTCCACCTAGCGAAATGACCGCAATATCAGAAGTTCCACCACCAATATCAATAACCATATTTCCAACTGGTTCAAGAATTGGCAAACGAATACCGATTGCAGTTGCCATGGGCTCCTCTACAATATGTACTTCACTTGCACCAGCATTTTTAGTTGCATCTCGTACTGCGCGTATCTCGACATTTGTAATGCCTGATGGAACACCGACAACAACACGAGGACCAAGTAATTTTTTGTTATCTTTTTGTGCCTTATTGATAAGATATGTAATCATCTCCTCCGTCACTTCAAAGTCAGAGATGACACCATCTACAAGAGGTCGGACCGCTACAATATGCCCAGGTGTTCGACCAAGCATATTTTTTGCATCAGTGCCTACCGCCACCACCTGCCCAGTCTTGTTATTAACCGCAACAACCGAGGGTTCATTGAGAACAATTCCTTTTCCACGCAAATATACCAGTGTATTTGCTGTACCCAAATCAATACCAATATCATTGGAGAGGAGGCGTTTGAATTGTTCGATGTTTTTAATCATGAGGTATTAGGATATTCTTTTACATACTATCTTAAAACAGCCATTTGGGCAAAGAAAAAACCGCTTGCCGGAACCCCCAAAAAGGGTTGTAGCAAGCGGACGGATTTTGAATATAAAAACAAAAGGAACGAGAAAAGTAATATGCTGATTGCCCGGTCCGACAAACAACAACACAGGGTTATACAGCCCCACGCATTCCTCGTTCCAAATATAATTTATAACAATTCAAAAACCTTGTCAATAGAGATAAGCGACGATTCACTCTCTCCCCTCATTTTGACTTCTACCTTATCTTCAGCAACTGTTTTATCTGAAATAACAAGACGGATTGGGATGCCAATAAGATCGCTATCTGCAAATTTTTCTCCCGCGCGCAGGTCTCGGTCGTCGTATAGAACATCTGTTTTTTGTGCTTGTAGTTTTTTATACAATGCATCTGCACTTGAAACAGTATCTGGACTATCACCAAGACGCACAAGATGCACAGCAAATGGCGCAACCTCCTTTGGCCATATCATGCCTTTTGTATCAGCAAAAATTTCTGCAAGTACTCCCATGAGGCGAGTAACTCCAATACCGTATGAACCAAGATAAACCGGTTTTTTACTACCTTTATCGTCCGTAAAATATAAACCGAGTTGTTCACATTTACTTGTTCCAAATGTAAAAATATTTCCAACTTCAGCGGCTTTTTTCAATTCAAAATCAGATTTTTCCAATCCCATTTTATCCAATGTTTCATCATTAAAAACCTCCTCATTTAGTGCAGTTTTACCATCTTTGTGAACATAAATATTATCTTCCCCGGCATCACATATTGTCTGAAATTCGTGACTAAACTTATCTGTGAAAACTCCTCCTGATGCAGAGGTGACAAAAGTTATTTCTCCAAGTCCGACTCTATCAAAAACATTCATATATGCTTTCGTGGCTTTGTCATAAAAACTCATATGTTCTTCCTCATTTACTGCATATGAATACATATCCTTCATTATAAATTCACGACAACGCATAATCCCACTTTTTGCACGAGTTTCGTTTCTTAATTTATTCTGAAATTGGTGAACATAAACAGGAAGATCTTGATAGCTTGAAATATGTGACTTCATCATAGTCGTGATTGGTTCTTCATGTGACCAACCAAAACCAACTTCATTACCATTTTTCAATTCTGATTTAAACCATACATCAACTTTCTCATCACTCCATCTGTCAGTAATTTCCCATGTCTCCTTATTCTGTAATGTAGACATCAAAATTTCTGATGAACCTAAACTTTTCATTTCTTCAGAAATAATTCCCTTAATCTTATTTATTACCAAGAGTCCTAATGGTAAAAGAGAATACACACCTGCCATTTCTTTATGAACAAAGCCAGCACGAATCAAGAGTTGCGCATTTTTTGAAACCTCATCTGTAGGTGCCTCCTTGCGCGTCTTTGAAAAAAGTTGTGATTGTCTCATCACACTATATTATATCAAATCCCTCTTTTGAGCAAAAAGTTAGTTTACAATAACTTCAAAATATCGTGGCCAGTGACAACAAACATCAAAATGATAAGGAGAGCAAAACCAATGCCATTTGTCCATTGGACAACTACGGGCTTGATTGGTCGACGGATAATTGCCTCGATTGCCACAAACAATAGACGTCCTCCATCGAGTGCTGGAAATGGAACAAGATTGATAATAGCAAGATTAATAGAAATCAAAGCGATAATTGAAAGCAGATATACAAAACCTAGTTCACGTGCTTGACCAACTGAACCGGCAATACCCACTGGACCTGCAACTTGTGAAAAATCTGCTTTGAGTGTAACTGCATCCCAAATAAATGTGCCGAGGCCTTTGGCAGTACTGATTGTCAAAAAATATGTGGTGCGAGCACCCTCATACAGAGCAACACCAGGCCCAAGTTTAATTGTGCCTATCATATCCATCGCGATACCAATTACTCTTTTACCAGTTGTAGCATTATATTGAGGTTTAATAAAAACAGTCTGTGGATTCTCTGTACCTCTACGATATAACAGTTCGATAGTGTTTTCTCCACTTCCGTAAATAAGTGCTGATACTTTTTCTGGAGTCAAGTCACTGTTTTGTAGTGCCTTTGGACCAGCAGCAGCAAAGAGAAGTGTGTCCCCTGTTCGAAGCCCGCCTCGGCTTGCAGGAGAGTCTGGCATAACCTGGACAATAACCACTTGGGGATTCTGTGCTGATACTCCAGAGACATAATCGACTGGTGCTGGGAACCCGAGCATAAAACCAAACGAAATAAGGAGCCAAGCAAATATAATATTGAAAATAACTCCTGCAGACAAAACCGATGCCTGCACCCATTTTGGTTTGTAATAAAAACTCCGAGTCTTGTTCTCCGCTGTAATCTCTTCATCATGGGGATCCTCACCAAAAATTTTTACAAACCCTCCAAATGGAATCCAGTTAAACGAATAGAGTGTCTCACCTATTTTTTTGCCCCATAGTCGTGGTGGAAGTCCGAGACCAAATTCATCTACCCGAATGCCCAATTTTTTTGCAACAATAAAATGCCCAAACTCGTGGACAAGGATTAAAATAGCAAGTGCGATAATAAATATAATGACAGACATAATGATATGGGAATAAGGAATAACGAATTAGGAATTAAGATAGAAAATAAAAAAAAATTGAAATCAGTAATAGACTATTTTCAATTTAAAGTGATTATATCATAAGACATAACATTCACACACCATAAGAGTACTTCCAATCTATAAACTGGAATACCACTAAGAAATTTAGGTCGCACAAAAGAAAACCGCCCCGCCATGAGAAAACGACGGGGCGTTTCTCTTGGCGTGACGGATGCATCACTGTTTTTTGGGAATGTCAGGCTTCCAGAGTGCGTACCCGTTATATCCCTCAATTATCTTAGTGCCGCGTGCCAGGATTGTTTTACCTGTGACGCTACCGCTACCAGCAAACTGCAGACAACGGTAATGGTAATCAAGTTGTATACTCATGTACGGTCCCCAAATGGGATGTCCCCCAAGAAATCTAAAATTGTATCCAGATTTTCCTAAAGGAATAACCCGCGATGACGACAGACGGAGTGCCTCCTCCCTAAGAAAGTTGAGAGCGAGATCGTCATTGGTGACTGAGTTGTAGTTACCACTGTAACGAATCCGTAGTTGAACACTTCCGTCATTCTGATCGTACACCAACTCAACGGGGTTACCTTTGTATTTTGCATACTCGATGACGAGTACATCCTGCGACGCCCCATATACGGTATTGCTTGTACATGTAACACCGAAAAAAATCAAAGACACTAGCAGGAAAATGGTTTTATTCATTTTTAACTCCTATTTTGAAGGAACCTGATCCTTGGATCATTACTTATATATTATACACCATTTATTACCACTTTGTCAAGCCAATTTTAAGCAACAAAATAAGCCGTATTCCAGACTTCTTTGTATTCTCCCAATCGCCTAAGAGTGAGTGATAATTCTTTCGAGCATTCGCAGATTTTTGATTCAGATAACAATATTTTTTTCAAATTCTGAAGCGTTTAGTCCTCTGAAAGAAGGACCGACTGAAAGGAGTCCGCGGAAGAAAGAAAAAAATATTTATTATCTGACAAAAATCGAGGACGCGAGAAAAGTTATTACTCACTCGCTTATTTCCTTCTCCTTCTTATCAAAAATTTCATCAAGCGTTTTACCGGCATCATCTACCATCTTCTGCAACTCTGTCTTGATACGAAATTTATCATCCTCGGAAAGGGTGCCCGCTTTTTCTTGTGCTTCAACATCCTTTATGACTTTTTCTCTTTCTGTACGAATGGTTATTTTTGCATCTTCAAGTTTTTGCTTTGCAATTTTCATGAGTGTAGTACGACGATCGGCGGTCAATTCTGGAAATGAAATCCGGAGTCCTGCACCATCTACTGTAACAGACAATCCGAGATCAGAAGCGACGATTGCTTTTTCGATTGCTTTTGTTTGGGTGTTGTCCCATGGGGAAACACGCATCATGCGAGCATCCTCGACTGATATGTTTGCCAATTGATTAATCGGCATTTGTGCACCATAAGCATCGACACGCACACTATCCAAAATCGCTGGCGTTGCGCGCCCAGTGCGGATAGTACTGTACTCGCGCTTTAGCCATTCTGAT
This sequence comes from uncultured Candidatus Saccharibacteria bacterium, assembly GCA_964597675.1. GTDB lineage: Bacteria > Patescibacteriota > Minisyncoccia > Phycocordibacterales > DATDWN01 > CAZQYV01. The sequence goes on along the minus strand of CAZQYV010000006.1, from coordinate 7,885 downwards.
ACCTCTGTTGTATTTTGTTTAAATGATGAAAAATTGTATGCCATATGAGTGTATTATAGCACAAAAAGAGAAAAAGTGAGACCCCAATCGTTCGTGACGACTGGGGTCTATTGTTATTTGTGCGGGATGAACTTGGGCTTATGAGTTTGACTCATGTGAACCATGAATTCACCCACCTTTGCTTCCAGCGTAGCAGATCTCCGACCATTTCTGAAATACTTAAGAATTTCATACAAGAACAACTCCACAGAAGCAACCCTATGCTCTTTCGGGATATCAGCGTAATGTGTATGGTCAGAAATAAAAAACTCGAGTATGGGGATGAACATGTGGGATTCAACCTTATCACGACTCGACTCAAAATGAAGATTCATTTTGACTCTATCATCCGCACTCAAAGCAAAAACTCTACTATCCTTTTTTGAGTGCAGGAGAGCATACTTAGCCAACAGATCGTCGACAAACGAACCTTTGATGGGCGAATAAGTAATCTTCAGCATCGTAAGACCCTTTCTACCCTTTTTATACCACCTCAAAGAAAACTAATCAAATGGTCAGCATGACATGCTCTAGTATCATTTTGACCGGCGCACCACGGTCATATAGTGCCCTCCTTGCACCCTCACATATAGAAAGCGACTGTGCTGATGTCTCGGCCCCTTTTATATATAATTCTGATTCAATAGAATTAAGCAACGCTATAGCGTCTTGTTTCGTTTTATCCTCGTCGCTAATACTATCTGTCATCTCCTTAACCGTCGCTATACGTTCAGCCATGCTCATCTGTAGAAAAGATGTTGCGGAAGATGACCCATTTGTTTGTACAACAATCTGTACTCGTGAACGAAATGTTGGTAACAAAATATCTTGTGGTATCAGTATAAAAAAGTGCGTGCCAAGAGTTGGCTCTTCAAACACCTTGAGCAAAGCATTTTGTGCCTCTTCTGTAATAATATTAGCTTCAACAATAAAAATCTTTTTACTTCCGCTAAAATCTTTTTGTGAAACTGCCACAGCCAAATCCTCTGCAATGTCTTTTGTTACTGTATCAAGTTTTGAATGTTGTACATCTGGGTTACCGAGAATTGCAATACCAATTCGTGGCAAAAAAGCCAACACATCAGATCGTGACTCCTCGATATTACCTACGACAACGTAGGCATGATGCAAATTTTTTTCTGTAATCGTCTCAAACATATGTATATTGTACCAATTAATGGATTATGCATCCTACTTTTGCACTATTTATTTTTATTGCCCATGTATCGAACATTCGCAGAATTTTGTTTGAAATGCTCATACTTTTTTCTAGCCGTGAGCACGTGCCCCGAAGGGGATGCGAAGCAGTTAGCGGAAGGCGAAAAAAAGTATGCTGCATTTCACAAAATTCGAGGACGTGAGAGACATGGCAATAAAAAATCTTTATCTCTTCGCTATGATCGACTTTTTATATATATCCAAATGCTCCAAGGCAATACCTGTCCCTTTGACCACGCAGTACAAGGGGTCTTTGGCAAGCACCGCCTTTACTCCCGTACGACGAAAGACTAATTCAGGAAAATTTCGTAACTGTGATGTTCCTCCTGTCATAATGATGCCCCGATCAATAATATCTGATGACAATTCGGGTGGAGTTTCCTGCAAAACATCTTTGATCGCTGTAATCATCTCGCGTAGATCTTTACTTATGGCTTTGACCACCTCATTTGTTTTTATTTCAACACTCCGCGGAAGGCCAGAAATAAAATCACGACCTTTAATCATCATTGAAAGTTCTTCATCAACAGGAATAGCAGATCCAACTTTTATTTTTATATCCTCTGCTGTCTTGTCACCGATGCCTAGGTTGAATGTTTTTTTAATATAATCTGCAATGGCATAGTCTATTTTATTTCCCGCACATTTGACTGATGTTGATGCAACAATACCACCAAGTGAAATAACCGCTACATCCGTTGTACCGCCACCAATATCGACAATCATATGTCCCATTGCTTCGTGAATAGGAATACCCGCACCGATAGCAGCTAAAATTGGCTCTTTGACCACGTATGCATTTTTCGCACCTGCACGAATTGCTGCTTCTATCACCGCTCGGCGTTCTGTCGAAGTAACTCCAGCAGGAACAGAAACCAATACTTCTGGTTTTGCGATGTTCCATTTACCAAGGGCCTTGTCCATGTAATAACGAAGCATGGCTTCTGTCACACGATAGTCAGCAATCACTCCATCTTTCATTGGGCGATAAGCAATAATATTTTCGGGAGTACGCCCGATCATCTGTTTTGCCTCTATACCAATAGCCATAATTCGATTATCTTCCTCGGAAACAGCCACCACAGATGGTTCATTTAGTACGATTCCCCTGCCCGGAACAAAGACGAGAGTGTTAGCCGTCCCGAGGTCAATCCCCAGTTTTTTTGAAAAAATGCCCATATAGACTATAATAGCCGATATGAGTAATAAAGCAAAACAATATACTGCGATCGGAATCGGTGTAATTATTCTTTTTTCTATTGGTATGTTGTATTCACTTGGCTATAGATTTACAGAATCATATAGTATTGGAAAAATGGGAACACTCCTAATACAAACTCCCCTAACTCAAACCGTCGTTATTATCGACAAAGCAGAAAAAATTGTGACAACAACAAGCAACCAGAATGTTGCTATAAAACTTTCTCCACGAACACATGAAGTACTTATCGCACGCGAGGGATATTTTCCGTGGGTCCAAGATGTTTCAATACCAAGTGGGGGCAATGCAACAGTCACTCCTCTTTTTGTAAGTCAAAATCCAAGTGGCCAAATCATCACACAGGTTGATCCCGAATATTGGGACATACGAAATAAAGTCGAGTCGCACATACTACCAACAAAAGAAGCCTCACTTGTATCTCTAGATACAACAACTCGATTGTGGGTAACGGATAATGCAATTATGTTTCAAGTGGGTACATCAACCCCACGTGCAATCATACAGCCAGATACAATTGTAAAAAATGTCGCCTTTTATAAAGACCGATCTGATGCAGTTATTTTTTCAACTGCAAATGGGATTTATGTTATCGAGCGTGAAGGTCATGGTACACAAAATTTCATGCCATTATACAAAGGAGCAAGTCCTATATTCATAAAAACTAACTCACAATTTATCTATATTTGGGACAACAATGCCCTGATGCAAGTCGTGATATAATGCTCTCATGCGTATCGTGACCGTTATTCCTATCTCGCGAGGTATTAGCAAAGATACCTTGACCTATTTCACCCAAGAAGACGTAGAGGTTGGCTCTCTAGTTTCTATTCCTGTCCGTAATAAAAAAATCCATGGGCTGGTAATCGGTGCAGAATCTGCAACAGAAGCAAAAGCGCAGATCAAGACACTGTCATACAACATTAAGAAAATTAGTGGAGTAAAACCACACTCATGCATTTCTCCATCATTTGTTCGTGCCGCAGGACAGATCGCCAACTATTACGCATCGAGCATTGGTAGCGTACTTTCAGCATTGATACCACACAGCATTCTAGAGAACGGAGATTCGATATCACCACCACAACCACATAGTATAAATGATGACACTTTTTACGAGACGACACTGCTTCAGTCAAATGATGAAGAAAGATATGCGACATACAAAAGTCTGATCCGAGAGGAGTTCGCTCGTAGTAAAAGTGTTTTATTTTGTGTGCCTACAACAGAAGATTTAAAAAATGCAGAAAAAAGTCTAGAAAAAGGAATTGAACAGTACACCTTTACACTCCACTCCAGACTTTCAAAAAATGAAATGCTCCGTATCTGGAATATTGTGGTTAGTGAAACCCATCCAGTGCTTGTTATTATTACTGGATCATTTCTTTCTATCCCTCGCCATGATATTGGGACAATTGTCATTGAAAAAGAAAGTTCACGAGCATATAAAATGCAAACTCGGCCTTCGATTGATATCCGTCACGCAGCAGAATATATAGCCCGCGAATTAAATTGTCGTCTTCTTTTGGGTGACATACTCCTCCGAACAGAGACGCTTTGGGAGCACAAAAATGGTACATACAGCGAAATATCCCCTCTCAAGTTTCGATCACTTACCACTGCACAATGTGATTTGGTTGGTATGCGAACTCCAGAAAATCAGGATAAAAAGGAATTTTCATTATTAAGCGATAAAGCGTTGCGAATACTATCGACAACCGGCGAAAATAATGAACATACATTTTTATTTTGTGGACGAAAAGGTTTATACCCCACCACTGTATGCAGTGATTGCGGGACCGTGGTAACATGCAAAAACTGTAGTGCCCCAGTCATACTCTATAGCAAAAAACAAAATGGCGAGGTAAAAAATATGTTTGTCTGTCACCAATGTGGCGAGCGTCGTGACGCCTATGAACTTTGTATACATTGCAAAGGTTGGAGACTTACTCCTCTTGGTGTTGGTATCGATCGAGTCGCACAAAAAGTGGCTTCCCTCTTGCCACAAAGTCATATTGCTGTGATGGACAAAGATCACGTCACTACCCACAACATGGCCACAAAAATGCGTGATGCGTTTTATAATCAGCCGGGTAGCATATTGCTTGGCACAGAAATGGCACTGCCATATCTCAATCAAAAAATTGAAAATATTATTGTGGTTTCATTGGATTCATTTTTTTCTATTCCTGATTTTCGAATACATGAAAAAGTGTTTCATATTCTCTTATCCCTCCGCTCTATTGCCGAAAGACACATGATAATTCAAACGCGACAGGAAAAAACAAACATCTTCACCCATGCATTGCGTGGAAACCTAGTAGATTTTTTCCGTGATGAGATAGACGAGAGAAAGACATTTGGATACCCTCCCTTTACAACGTATATTAAATTGACCATCGAGGGAGACAAGAGTTCCGTCAAAAAACAGATGGCTGATATTTCAACCTATCTCGAACCATATGTGCTGTCCGTATTTGATGCATTCAAACCAGGACCAAAACAAAAATATACTGCACATGGACTCGTGACTCTACCGAAAGGCACATGGGTCGATGAGGTATTGCTCTCTAAGCTTCGTGGATTACCACCGTCTGTATCAATCAAAATTGATCCGGACACTCTATTGTAATCTAAAATAATAATGTCTCATTTTTGCCCAAAATGATGATTTACGATACTATTGAAGGATGAAGAAAATCGTCCAAAAAGAGGCCCCTGTACTACGTAAAATTGCTGTCCCGGTACCTATCGAGGATATTTTGTCGCCAAAAATACAGACAATATTACAAGAAATGAAAGATGCACTAGCATCCCAAGACGATGGAGTGGCTATTGCAGCACCTCAAATTGGATATCCATTTCGTATTTTCGTTGTGGCCGGTAAAGTGGCACATATCACTAAAAAAGCAAAACCTGAAGATGTAGTACCTGACTCGGTATATATTAATCCTGTTTTGACAAAACTATCCAAAGAAAAAAAGGTCATGGAAGAAGGATGTCTTTCTGTCCGATATTTATACGGCAAGGTCAGACGCTCCAACAAAGCCACCGTACAGGCATACAACGAGCATGGTGTCCGTTTTACCAAAGGGGGTGTGGGGCTTTTGGCACAAATATTCCAACACGAAGTAGATCATCTAGAGGGCATACTCTTTACCGATAAAGCAAAAAGTCTCGAAGAAATATTACCTGAACATCTTTCACATTATGGAACAAAACAAAAATAACTACCGCTTCGCATTTTTTGGAACATCGAAACTGTCCGTCATGGTGCTTGATAAACTTGCAGAGCATGGTTTCATCCCGACACTTATTATAAGTGCCGAAGACAAACCACAAGGGAGAAAACTGGTACTAACACCAACGGAAACAAAAACCTGGGCGGACGGACGTGGTATACCCTGCCTTCAATTGAAAACTCTTCGCACAGATGATGTAGTAGAAAAAATACAATCGTATTCACCCAAGGGGTATGATCTTTTTGTTGTTGCATCATATGGAAAAATTATTCCACAGGCCATACTTGATATTCCACGACGAGGAACGCTTAATGTACACCCATCACTTTTGCCACGACTACGTGGGGCATCCCCTATCAAGAGCGCTATTATTTCAGAAGATGAAACTGGAGTGACAATCATGCTCCTTGACGCAGAAATGGATCATGGACCAATTATTGCTCAAGAAAAGACGGCGTCGTGGAAAGGATTTATGGAACCATATTACGTAGGTGACGAGTTGCCATACGCATATGATTTACAGCAATCTCTCGGACATCGTGGTGGAGAAATGCTCGCAGGGGTTTTCGTGGATTGGATAGAAGGAAAAGTAGAAGCACACGAGCAGGACCACAGCAAAGCAACTCTTTGTGGAAAAATTAAAAAAGAAAATGGAGAAATAAATCTCGATGATTCAGCAGAAATTAATCTACGCAAAATACGCGCCTATCACGAATGGCCAACAGCGTACTATTTTCATACACATAATAATAAAAAGGTTAGAGTAATTATCAAACGTGCACGAGTCGAAAATGGACAACTCATCTTGGAACGTGTCCTACCAGAAGGGAAAAAAGAAATGAGTTATGCTGACTTTGAGCGAGGGTTAAGATAAATAAAAAAACACCCAGTTGGGTGTTTTTTTATTTATGATTTGTTATACATGTTTCTAACCATATCTTTCATCCGTTTTGCGCCACGACGAAACAGGGTTAGATAACGCTTCTTTTTTGAAACAACCTCACGTTCAATTTCATCACGCACCTCATCAATTGCTGCGAAAATATCAAATGATTCTGCAACAGTATAGAATTGTCTACCACTGTCTGTAATATTTACTTCTGCTTTAAATATATCTCCTGACTTGTGATGATTTGTTGTCTTACCAACCTCTATCTCACACAATGCACTATCGGCTGAACGTAAAAACTTTGATAACGAAGTCATCTTGCGAGTAATATATTCGTGCACATCATTTCCCATCTCAAAATTTGTTGCTTTTATTTTGATATTCATATGTTTATTATATCACGTTTTTTGAATCAATCAGCACCAACAGAAAGCAGTTTTCGTGGGTGGTGGTGACCGCTTACAATCCGTACTTGCTTTGTCCCAAGACGCTCAGATATTAAAGCAATAATACGTTGATTGGCCATGTTTTTTTCAGCTTTTTCCTTGACAGATATACGAAAATACGATGGCTTTTCCTCTACCACTTCTTCCTTTCTTGCACCAGTCACGGCATGAACATGAATATACATATACACAGTATACCAAAAGACGTGTTGACATAAATAGCATATACTATACGCAGAGGTGAGGTATGGAATTCGCAACAGTATGTACTTTTACGGACACTGACATTCACCTTCTAACAGAGGTAAGGTCAATACTCCAAAAAATCAGTGAGGTAACACCAAGCCACAATGGATACAAGGACAACCCGAGTGAGACCGCACTCATTGTCTGCAAAGCAATTTCTCGTGTCAATAACGGATTGATATACGTCGAAGGCATGTTTTGTCACGAACCACATTGCTGGTTGAAAAGTGCAAGCACGGGAAACATAATTGATGCATTACCCATGTGCATGCAAGGACCAGTTCTTTTAAGCTCACGATGCAAGCAAACACAGCAAATGTATCAACCGAAAGACCTACGCATTTGCAGTATGCACCATGTTGACATCGTGAACCAGGTTGAGCGGGCGCTCCTCCCAAATCACAACCACCTCCCGTGAGGTGGTTGTATATTGCACAAAACACCGTTTGCATTCCTCTTATTTTTTGGTATTATTCTTTCAAGTCCTAGAGATACCATCTTGTAAATCTTATTCTGGTTATTAGATTCTAGTAATCAGAACATGTTTTGCAAAAAACATATTCCGCGGTAGCTCAGTGGTAGAGCA
>CAZQYV010000005.1:0-43612 GCA_964597675.1 uncultured Candidatus Saccharibacteria bacterium | reverse complement strand
AAGTCTCGGCTACCCGCCTTGCGAAGTCTCCTCAAAAGGTACACGTGCGCCGTAGATTCACGATGGAAATTTTAAAAACCTAGATAAATGAGAAGTTTTTCGAGGAGAGGTTCGCTATGCGGAGTCTCTTGTAAGTGTTCAGCAAGAAATGCTCGTACAACACCCGGATCAACAGATTCAATAAGGATGACAATATACAGCATTATTTTTTTCTGTGATTTCAAAATAATGCGAGGGTAGGCGTCGTTCATCTCTACCCAAAATGATTCGATGTGTTCGTATGGGTAGTATAGTCCGCCAACACGAATACCAGTTTTACTGATTTCAATTTCAATTTTTTTTGGAGGGCGTGATGCGTAGAGAGAGAGGGTAAATGTACTGACAATAATCAGGATAGCGAAAATAACATTATTTAAAATAATAGAAACAATTGTGGCAGAAATTCCCACGATACCAACAATCCAATACCAATCAGCAGTTTTTTCTCTGTGAATATACTCCGGTGCAGTCCATTGAATATTATCCATATAAATAAGTATATCATAGGATCGAGGGGGGAGAAGCTGGTTCGAATCTCACACACAAAACTTTCAGTTTTACTTTCCTCTCGCAAAAAGAAAAACCCTTTCCGGTTTTCCTTCATTTGCGGAACACAGTTGAGGCTGCTAGAACTTGGTATGAGAGGGAAGATAAGCTTTTCTACATACCACAACTACTAAATCCTGCGCTTTAAATAAATGATATTACTACTTATTTTTGATTAAATATGGCTAATTATATAGTTTGTTTAATGGTCAAAATACTTGACAAATAGTCTAAAAGGTGTATAATATAAGGAGGAGATTGAAAATATGGACATGAATAAAGCACTAGCTGTATTGGAGGACTCACGTTCTGAGAACTTCAGTGAGTTAGACTGGCTTCTCGACATCAAGCGAGAGTGCGAGTCTGATTCTCGTTTCGCGGGCGCTTTGGCCAATGCAGCAGGGTTTGACAATTCAAACCTACTCATCGGCTACATGCTTTTGGTTGTAGACAGGGTGCAAACTCGTCTGATGCCCACTATGCTGGCCAAACGCACCGAGTCTCAACTGCCAGAGGATTTGGATGATTTCTATCCGTCCGATCTGGTATCGTAACTCACGTTCTTTCTCGGGCGACAGAACACCGTCGCCCTTCCATCAAAGAATTTTTATTTAGAATATTTTGATGGGAGAAATCCCTGCTGTAGTTCTTTAAATTAGCTGGCAACCCCAGCAAGGAGATTGAAATGACTTATGTCATGCTGTATCGTGTTCCTTTCGGCAACGGAGAAGTAGAAAATCTGATCTGGTTTTGCAATCTGATCAGTCTGGGTCCTCAGAAGCCATACCATGCTGAGGCACTTTTGGAGAAACTCTGGACCAAAGTTCAGATTTGGCCGATGTTTCTGGAGCCTCATTACATACACCGTCTGGTTCTTAAGTCTTACGAGTCCGCGGTGAAAAAACATGTTCGGCTCAATCCTAACGGACCATTACCGAACATAATCACGTATTTCCCGCAGTATAACACAGTGAGGTATCGCTCGAGCAAGTTGAAGGTGATTATCACTCTTGACTTGACCGCATTGGTACTTCTCATCCAAGGTTTCAACAGCGACAATGTTTTGAAATACAGCAGTAAGGTGCCTGGTATCTCCGCCCCAGTTTCAGTTGACACCGATCGAACGCTTTCACCGAACGAGGTCTGTAATTTTCAGATTTCTCTCGGTGCAGTCCTAGACATGTTCTAGTGACTAGTAAGTAGTTGGGTTGCAGTAAGTAGTATGCAGTATAAGTATAATGTTTGGTAATGTTAATTTTTAACATCTGCTAAACAAAATTTATCTGCACTTATTTAAAGCAGAGTCAAAACACAGCCGTATCATACATATGAGTATCGATGCGGTTTTTGATTTGTAAAAATTAATTACAAGAAAGTTCGAATCTGACTTTGTATAAGAAAAAATGACTCAATATTTGAGCCATTTTTGAGTGTGGAGGAGGTGAGAGTTTCTCCTTCGACCAAAACTTTTCCGCCAAAAAGTTTTGTCTAGGCACCAGCTCGTCTGTTTTGTCAGCTGACAAAACATGACTCCGCTGTTCGAATCTCACACGGAAGCCAAGCAGTTGGCTTCCTCTCCTCCGCAAATGAAAAAACACCTTTCGGTGTTCTTTCATTTGCGGAGGAGGTGAGATTCGAACTCACGGCCCAGTTACCCGGGCTCCGCTTTTCAAGAGCGGTGCGATCGACCACTCTGCCACTCCTCCATGTGCATGAGAGCATCATTACATATTTTTTTTCTCTTTTCAAGCATATGAAAAACCACCGAGGAAGGACCTCGGTGGTTTTATTTTACTTTACTTCAGTTTTTTCGACTGTTTCCACGCTGTATTTTCGTGCGATTGCAAAAATATAAATTATTTCCAATATACCCATAGTGTTTAATATAAGTAAGGCAATAAACCATTTACTGTGGTTGAGTCTAGCTGCTTTCCATAGAGCAACACCTTTCCATGGGAGTATCCATGCAATTGCGATGAGAATAACCCACGGATTAATTGATGCAAAAATTGATGTATCCATATGCAGATATCCTACACCCGGACCCCGTGCCAATGCAAGAGGCGATATTTTGTTGTACAATCACTATATGAAATATGCAGGAATCGATTTTGGTGCCAAACGTATTGGGATTGCACTGTCAGATGAGGCAGGCAACTTTGCCTTTCCTCTAACCGTGCTTGAAAATAGCGCAAAAACAATAGATGACATTGCGGAATTGTGTGAGACAAACCATGTCGGCACGATTATTATTGGTGAATCTCAAGATTTTCATTTTGTTGATAATCCAATTATGAAAGAGGCACGACAATTTGCCGAAACTTTGGGAGCAAAAACACACATGCCAGTTATTTTTCATCCTGAATTTTTGACCTCTGCCGAGGCGGAAAGATTGCAGGGTAAAAATGATATGCTCGATGCATCGGCCGCCGCACTTATTTTAAAAAGTTATTTAGATATACACACACCACATGGAACAGAAACAACAGATTAGTATTGATCATTTTCATACAATCGATATTCGTATTGGCGAGATTTTGAGTGCAGAAAAGATAGAAGGGGCTGACAAGTTGCTTAAACTCTCTGTGTCACTCGGAGAAGAGTTGCCACGACAAATCGTCTCTGGTATAGCACCGTATTATTCTGACCCACAGATATTGGTCGGCAAGAAATGTGCCTTTGTTGCAAATCTCGAACCACTAATGATTCGTGGATATGAAAGCAACGGAATGATTCTGGCGGTGAGCGGAGATACATTTTTTTCACTTCTTGAAACAGGTATAGATGTGACAGCTGGTGTGTCGGTAAAATAAAAAATGTAGAGAAAAAGTGTGGCGCATGTTGAGGGTTGTTTGATATACTATAGTAAATGAAACTGACACAATTTCTTGATATATTTCCTCCTCCACAATTTCTTAACATACCATATGCGGGACTTTCTATTTCTGAAACAGCAGTTCGTTGTATTCAGTTTGAAAAACATGGCGATCGACTAGATATTGTAAAATATGCTGAACGACCAATCCCTCCCGGTGCGGTGCTTGCAGGATGCATCAACAATGTTGATGAAATTTCTCATATACTTGAAACATTGAAAAAAGATTTAAACCTAAATTATGTCAAAGTCTCTCTGCCAGAGGAAAAGGCCTACCTGTTTACAACACAGATTCCTATTGTGGCAAAAAAGGATGTCCGCAACACGATTGAGTTTAAATTAGAAGAGAACGTACCTTTATCTGCCAAAGAAATTATTTTCGATTATGCCGTCGTCAGTTCAGCAGATGATGCAGATCACCTAGATGTTGTTGTATCAGCACTTCCTGCAAATGTGATTGATGTTTATGTTGATACAGTTCGTCGAGCAGGTCTTTTGCCACTATCTTTGGAAATTGAATCGCAAGCAATCATTCGTGCATTATTGCCAAAGCGAAGCACCGGTTCATACCTTGTCGTTCATTTTGGGTATGAAAAAGTTGGTCTATATATTGTGCGAGATAATATTATTCACTTTACTTCCACAGTCAATACAAAAGGTGAGTCGATTGATAGTCCCACATTTCTTCCGTCTGAAATAAATAAATTGGTAAAATATTGGAATAATCATGCAGAGGCAAATAATTATCCAAATCGTGAGATTGGCCAGATATTATTGTGTGGAGATGATTTCAACCATGATATTGTTTCCTTCTTGGCAACTCAAACCAGTATTCCTGTTGCGCTCGGTAATGTATGGACAAATGTTTGCGACGTCAATGAAACAGTGCCACAAATTTCGTTTGAAGACTCTTTGCGGTACGCATCTGCAATCGGTCTAGCAATCCCAATGGGTATTTTAATATAACTTTTATGTTCAACGTACTACCCAACATCTTGAAAGAAGAAGTTACACAGGAATACCGTATTCGAAGATGGATCGTTATTATCTGTCATATTATATTTATTCAAATTGCTTTTTTGATAATTATTATTCCCGCAATTCTTTTTCTGGTCTATCAAGAAAAGGAAGTGGTTGCAGATTTACAATATATTAGAGAGTCAGTTGGTACAAAAAACACAAATACTATAGGACAAATATTATCTGATACTAATACTATATTGTCAGTCGTCAGTAATAGATTTCAGTATTCTGACGCAATATCTATAGTCGATCATCTTTTGGAGCACAAAAACTACGCTATTCATCTGACTAATATCATGTATTCTTCTACTGGTACTTCAACAGCGCAGATTGCTATCGAGGGAGTAGCAGATACTCGTAATGATTTGGTAACTTTTGAGAAAAACATTGAAAAAGCAGCATATTTCGACACAGTAGATTTACCGGTATCTAATCTCGCCAAAGAAAAAAAAGTCGAGTTTACACTTAATCTGACGAAAAAATAATATGTCGGTATCATTTCTCAAAAAAATATTAATTATTCTCGTCATTGCTGTGCTTGCGATGTGTGTTCTGTATTATTTTATGTATTCTTTTTTACAAGGAAAAGATACACGTATTTCAGAGCGTCAAAGTGAATTGCTCATACAGACAAAAAATAAAGAATATATGTCTTCAATTAAAAGTATTATTGCAGATAATGGAAATGATATTGACCGAGTAAAGCAGTCTGTATTACCGACAGACCAAGATGCAGTATTTATTGAAAGTATTGAAAATTTGGGTAGAGATAATAATTTGTCGATTGGAATTGATTCACTTATTTTTGAAGATGATCCAGTATTACTCGAAAAGGGGCTGCATATATTAAAAGTACGAATACGAACAAAAGGTACGTGGGTACGTTCATACCGTTTTATTGCACAGTTACAAGGTATGCAATATGCAATAAAAATAGATCGGATCGCTTTGTCACGTGCAATGGACGAAGGTGATAGCAAAAAGATTTCTGCGTCAAACAATTTGTGGCAAAGTATGATTGATATACAGGTACTCAAATATAAATAATATGTTTAATGCAATAAAAAAAATACTACATTCCCAGAAATTATTCCAAGGAAAGGAGGATGTTTATGATAAACGAGAGGGGATACGCCCGGGAACAGATTGGACAATTATATTTTCAAGTACACTTGGGATACTTGTTTTGGTTGGTATTGTTGGCTGGTATATCGATAATGCAATTGAAAAAGGAACATTTTTTGCAGAGCGACAGAACCAAATTATTGATACATCAACGACTCTCAACCAAACACTACTTAAAGAATTTAAAGATAGGAATATTCAACATCAAAATAATATTCAATCAATACGTGACAAAGGTGTTCCAGTCGAAGATCCTTCACTATAATTTTCAGATGTTTTGTGGTACTGTTTTTCTGATGCCCTCGTAGTTCAATGGATAGAACACCGGACTTCTAAGCCGGTTATGTAAGTTCGATTCTTACCGAGGGCACAAAACACGTCAGTGTTTTTAACCTTGGTAAGAATCGAACAGGAAAGGGGTCGGGAAAACATCTGTTTTCCCGTGGAGGAAGGATTGGGAAAACCGTGGGTTTCCCAGAGGTGAGATATCTTACCGAGGGCACTTGCATTTGGGTATGTGGCGGAATTGGTATACGCGTGAGAAGTGACGGGGGTCACTTCGCAAGACCTTGAATATTTTGTAATCAAAATGTGAAAGGTGTACTGGGTCTGTAAGACTCGCTGTAAGCGTACGCGATAGGGTAGTGTATTACTGTTGTGTAGGTTGTTAAAAACAAATATAGGGTATGTGGCGGAATTGGTATACGCGTACGCTTCAGGAGCGTATGGAGCAATCCTTGGAGGTTCAAATCCTCTCATACCCACAAAAAGTCATGGTATAACTCGTCACACATATGTGTGATACAGGAATCTCTCCCTCGAAAAATCTCATGTCGTCACATGGGATTTTAAAATTGTTTGTTTTAAAAAATAATGTAATATATGGAATGGAGGTTGTATGATTAATTACGAATTGGTATACAAACACCCGTCTTTAGTCTGGGATCATGATGGAGATGATTTTTGGTTTGATCAAGAATCTACATATAGGTTTACTGCTTCAAACTTAAAATGTGCAATGGAAATTGTGAAAATATTTCTTTTAGAACAGAAAGATTGGGGGGATTATGACGAAAAGAGTAATATAGAAGTTCCTCCCCATGTTATTTTTGTAAATCAACCAGTAAAGTTGGTTAGAATTGCAAGAGAATGGAAAATATCTAAATTAAGTAACCACACCTAAAAAGTGTGGTTATGTTTTTGAGTCCTGTTCCCACCCTTACACAAAGCTACGCTTTGTTCATCACCCACAAAAAAATCGGCTAAGCCGATTTATATTGTGCGGGATGGAGGGCTCGAACCCCCGGCCTATTCAGTGTAAATGAATTGCTCTAACCAACTGAGCTAATCCCGCGTCAATTATTTATACACCAAATAGGTGATTTTTACAATCAACTTTCCTTTTGTCCACTTTTCAGTACAATGACAGTATGGAAATACCGATTCTCTACGAAGATGCTGACATTGTGGCTATAAACAAACCTGCTGGTTTGGTCGTACATAGCGATGGGAAAACAGACGAACCAACACTTGTAGACTGGATTCTGGAGAAATATCCAAAAACAAAAGGGGTAGGAGAGCCGGGGCGCACACCAACAGGGCAGGAGATTGATCGGCCAGGGATTGTTCATCGTATTGACCGCGAAACATCTGGAGTTTTGCTTATCGCAAAAACAACACAAGGTTTTGATTGCCTTAAACAACAGTTTCAGAATCATCTTATACGAAAAGAGTACCACGCGTTTGTCTATGGTGAGATGAAGCAGGATGAAGGCACTATTGACCGTCCAATTGGTCGGAGTCCAAAAGATTTTCGTCGGTGGTCAGCTCAGCCCGGCGCGCGCGGGGCGATGAGGGATGCAATAACAGAATACACTGTTGTGGCTCGGGGCAAGGGGTACACTCTTGTTCATGTGTCGCCTCGGACTGGGAGAACACATCAAATTCGTGTTCACTTTAAAGCAATTCACTATTCACTGGTGGCTGACAGCTTGTATGGTCCAGAGAAGGAAAATATGCTCGGGTTCAATCGGTTGGCACTCCATGCATTTTCTATTACCTTTAATGACTGCGCAGGACATACTCAAACGGTGACTGCCTCATATCCGCCAGATTTTGCTCATGCCGTCGCTCTGTTGCAAAGTTAAAAGTCTTGTGGTAGATTTGTAGTCACTATGGAAACAACCAAGAAAGAGACAGGCATCCAGTCTCCAGTCAAAATTTCAGAACGAAAAGCGCTTGATATCCGATCAGGTGACACAATTCGTGTATGGCAGAAGATTCAGGAAAAGGGCAAAACACGACTCCAAGCGTTTGAAGGTTTGGTTATTGCAGTTAAACATGGCAAGCAGGCGGGAGGCACATTTACAGTACGACGTGTTGCAAGTGGTGTTGGCGTAGAAAAAATATTTCCTCTCTATTCACCAATGATTGATTCAATAGAGACACTTAAACGATCAAAAGTTCGCCGAGCAAAGCTATATCACATCCGCGACAAGGCTGCCAAGGAAATCCGACGTCAAATGAGAAATATTCGTGCATTGCCAGATAGTCCAGCAACAGCAGAAGAAGTGGTAGAGACAGAGGAAGTTGCAGAAGTATCAGCAGAATAAAGACAAAGCACCCGAGAGGGTGTTTTTTGGTGGTTGAAAAACAGGACACTATAGAGTAGTATGGATTGGTATTGCCCAGGTGTTGAAACTGGTAGACATTATACCTTGAGGTGGTATAGCCCTCACGGGCGTGCAGGTTCGAGTCCTGTCCTGGGCACCAATGAAATGAGATAGGAAAAGCGGCCATCTTTCAGGCCGCCTCTAACATCATGTTAAATCAGTCGGATGCAGTTTGATGTTTTTCTGACACCTTTCAGTTGACCCTTTGAAACGAGAACAGCAGGTAGAATGTCCGAATTAGAAGGAGAATTGGTTTTTGGATCTAATGCCAGATACACTTCTGATTCACCGAGACCGACAAGTGCTGGCCACCCTTCTCGTTCGGGACACAAAATGAATTTATCACCCGTATTGAGTTGACTGACTATCATATTACTTTCCTCTCTTCTGCTAGATTAGGTTAAAGATTTTCGTTTGTCAATAACCAAAAAATAAATCCGTTCGGATATCGTCCCAGACAGAGCATCAAAATAAAAACTGCTGAAGAGCAGTTTTTATTTTTGCCACAGGAAGAAAGTCACAGATAAGTCCTCTCCACCCAAACTTCCCTCAATAGTGCTACAATATGGTCATTACACACTAACCTTACAATCATGTACTACTCAATCGGTGTTATTGTTGTTTTGCTTATGCTTTCTCTCCGTGTGGTAAAAGAGTACGAGAGGGGAGTTATTTTCTTTCTTGGAAAATGTAAAGGTATTCGTGGTCCAGGGCTTATTTTACTCATACCTATTTTTGAACAAATGACTCGGGTGCAGTTGCGCACGATCACCATGGCCATTCCGTCTCAAAAAATTATTTCAAAAGATAATGTTTCGATAGATATTGCTGCGGTCGCATATTACCATGTTGTCGATCCGATCAAAGCAACAATCGCTATTGAAAATGTGTATGATGCGGTCAACCAGATTAGTCAGACAACAGTTCGAAATGTAGTCGGACAGTTTCAACTTGACCAACTCCTATCTCAAACCAGCCAGATCAACATGCAGATTAAAAATGTGATTGACGAGCATACCGAACCATGGGGAGTACAAGTAACCGCCGTAGAGATAAAGGACATTGTTTTGCCAGAAAACATGCAAAGAGCAATGGCAAAAGAAGCAGAAGCAGAACGAGAGAGACGAGCAAAAATTGTTGCGGCACAGGGGGAGTTTCAAGCTGCACAAAAACTTGGTGAAGCGGCTGATCTGATGGCGCTCCATCCAGTGGCACTACAACTTCGTACGCTACAGACAATGGCAGAAATAAGTGTGGAGAAAAATTCAACCATTATTTTCCCTGCGCAGTTTATGACTACAGTAAATGAAGCTGTTGCAATGATCCGTGGTGATATGAAAAAATAGTCTTATTGTCTGCACCGGCTAGACTTTCTAACCATTTATCTGGTATAAATGAGGAGTCACCAACATACAATCGGTGACGTAATGGTGGCTATGGTGTAGCGGTAGCACGTGAGCTTGTGGAGCTCCCTGTCTGGGTTCAACTCCCAGTAGCCACCCAGATACAAGAAACCTGCGTTTGCAGGTTTTCTTGTATCTGGGTGGATAAACCCAAAGCATGCTTTGGGTTAGGGAGTTGAAAGATGGAGCGGTATACAGTTGCACCAGCAACTGTCGCGAGTCGTGGACACGAGAAAAATTTTCGTCGGAAAATTTTTACTCGCGGAAAACTCCCAGTAGCCACCCAGGTATGACGGACCCGCGAAAGCGGGTTTTGTCATACCTGGGTGGCTAAGTAAAACAAGTTTTACTTCTGGGAGTTGAACAGATTGGCGGTCTACTAGCCGAGTACGGCGTGTCGCCAATCTGGTGCCCAGAAATTTTTCATCTGACGAGATGAAAAATTTCGAGGGAAACATTCCCAGTAGCCACCCAAATATGTTCGGTATATACTAGAGATATGTCAACTATTCTTATCACCGGTATTGGGCAGGGGATTGGCAAAGCCCTTGCAGAAAAATTTTTAAATGAGGGTCATGTTGTGATCGGGACCGTTTATGACACAACAGATATTCACTCACATGATAAATTATATACAGTTTCGCTAGATCTCTCAAAAAGTGAGAGTATTTCAACATGTGTAGAAAACATAAAAGAAATTAATTTACCGATTGATGTTGTTATCAATAATGCAGGCATTCTTGCTGATGAAGATGATACACAAGTAGTGGTAGATAAATTACGAAAAACACTCGAGGTGAATCTAATTGGTACAATTGATTTTACAGAGAGAATCATACCTCTTGTTTCAACAGATGGTCATATTATAAACATCTCATCTTCTGCGGGGTCATTGGCTCTTGCAGAGGAGGGGGCTAGCCACTATCCATATCATTATCCAAGTTACAAAATATCAAAGGCGGCACTAAATATGTATACAGTAACGCTTGCCCTCCGACTTAAGGCAAAAGGAATAACTGTTTCATCTGTTCATCCGGGCTGGGTTAAAACTGCCATGGGAGGCAGTGATGCTGACACTACACCAGAACAAGTGGCAGAGGAAATATACTCATTTGCATTCTCACATCCAGAGAGCGGACATTTTTGGCACAACGTTATCCACATGCCATGGTAGTTGACATATACCCCTAGGGGGTATAGTATGGGTGATATGAAACAAGATACACAAGCGCTCATAAAACGTTTAAAAATTATTGAGGGTCAGGTACGAGGTTTGCAGGAGATGGTAGAGAAAGGTGTTTATTGTATTGATATTATTACACAAACGTCTGCAGTAAAGCAGGCTCTTTCTGGTATAGAAGATGTGTTAATGAAGAATCATTTAAGTACCTGTGTGGTACATCAAATTCAGAAAGGAAAGGAGAGCACATCAATTGAAGAAATTTTAAAAGTATATCAACTTAAAAGAAAATAATTATGTCAAAAATATCATTTACACTAGCTGTATCGTTAATGATTATTATTGGGGTCATCGGTATTGGAATTGGTTATTACATAACGCCAGAATATAAACAGTCGATGTATGACAAATCGACTATGGACCTCGGAAGACCTGATCGAAGGGTTGATTTGCGATATATCAATGCCATGATTGCACACCATCGAGGGGCGATGCTTGTTGCTGAACAAGCCGCACAATATACCGAACAACAGGAATTAAAAGATTTGAGTGCTGATATTTTAAAAAATGAGCCAGTAGCTATTGCTGAACTGTATCAGTGGAAGAAGGATTGGTATGGTGACACTCGGGTTGTCGCTGATCCTGTCGTTTCAAATTTAGGTTCTTATGATAATAATTTCAATCTTCGCTTTCTAAATGCTTTGATTGCTCATCATGAAAATGGTCTAGTTATGACACGAGAAATTAGAACAAAATCAAGCCGAACAGAAATATTAAACAATGCAGATGCGGTCGAAACATTTCTAACTACAACACTTTCGGTGTTTAAGGATTGGAGGAAGCAGTGGTATAACATATAACTATCCATCAACATGAATAACAAAACCGTCGATGTTAAAGGTATGCATTGTGCAAGTTGTGCAACTATCATCAATAACAAAGTATCAAAACTTCAAGGTGTCGATAATGTTGATGTTAATTTTGCAACGGAAAAAGCAAAAATTACATTTGATCCGGCGGTTGTTTCGGTCGATGTTATGAATAGTGAGATCGAAAAGCTTGGGTATTCATTTATTGATGATGATCACATGAATCACTTAATGATGAGTGGTAGTGCTGGTATGATAGATCATTCAGTCCATACTGGTATGAATCAGTCAAAAACTGACAAATATAAAGAGATTGAAGATATGAAACGTAATACACAATTTGTATTACCAATTTCTCTTTTTATTTTTATGGTAATGATGTGGAATATTCTTGCACAAACTGTTTCATTTGTGCCCAATATTCCTTTGCCAATGCACACGTTTGATATTATTTCAATGATTTTAGCAACGGTTGTCTTATTCTGGATTGGCAAACCATTTATACAAGGAGTTGTCCGGTTTCTAACATACCGTGTTGCCAATATGGACACTTTAATTGGTATAGGCACCCTGACCGCATATCTTTATAGTGTTATTATCACTTTGTTTCCACAAATCATTGTTGCCTTCCAGTTACCAGATTATACATATTTTGATGTCACTATCGTTGTCATTGGATTTGTTGTTTTTGGAAAATACCTCGAAGCACGCTCAAAACTTCGTACCGGTGAGGCAATTGAAAAATTAATAGGTCTTCAAGCAAAAACTGCTTTAGTTGTGAGAGATGGAAAAGAAATTGAGGTATCTATATCCAGTGTTATTATAGGGGATATTGTTGTGGTTAAACCTGGAGAAAAAATACCTGTCGATGGAATTATAATTGAGGGGTCATCATCAATTGATGAGTCCATGATTACAGGTGAATCTATTCCAGTTGATAAAAAAATTGGAGATACAGTTATCGGATCGACAATAAATAAACAAGGTAGTTTTAATTTTCGTGCCACAAAAGTTGGTGTAGATACTGTCTTATCACAAATTATCCATATGGTTGCAGATGCTCAAGGATCGAAAGCTCCTATACAAGCGGTTGCAGATCGAATTTCAGGTGTATTTGTACCAGTTGTTCTTGTTATTGCTATAGTATCATTTGTATTATGGCTAGCCATCGGTATTCCAACACTTGGCTTTTCTGGATCATTAGCGTATGCACTTATGTCATTTGTTGGGGTCCTTATTATTGCATGCCCATGTGCACTTGGACTAGCGACACCAACAGCGATTATTGTTGGGGTTGGAAAAGGTGCTGAATATGGGATACTTATTAAAAATGCCGAGGCACTTGAAAAACTAAGTAAGGTAGACACGATTGTGTTGGACAAAACTGGAACAATCACCAAAGGGATGCCAACTGTAACAGATATTATGCCGATCGATGTAAATCAAGATGAAACAACTATTCTGAAATATGTTGCAAGTGTAGAAAAATTATCCGAGCACCCTTTAGCAAAAGCAATTGTATTTGCTGCAAGTGAAAGAAATATATTACTCGAAGCCGTTAGTAATTTTAGTGCTCTTGAAGGTGTTGGTGTGAGAGGTGTTGTATCAGGTAAAGAAATATATGTACATAAACCGGTAGAAAGTGATATTGGAGATACCACTATTAGAGCATTACAAGAGCAAGGAAAAACTGTTGTTGTTCTTAAGATTGATGGTAAGAAGAGTGGATTTATTGCTATGAGCGATACTCTAAAAGATGAAGCAATACAAGCTATTTCTCGTCTTCATGCACAAGGTCTAGCTATAGTAATGCTGACTGGAGATAATTATTTAGCTGCGCATCATATTGCGGATCAAGCAAATATCGATACGGTTATAGCTGAAGTGCTTCCACAAGAGAAGGCAATAAAGATTAAAGAATTACAGAATCAAGGGCATGTGGTAGCTATGGCTGGTGATGGTATCAATGATGCACCTGCACTTGTTCAGGCGGATGTTGGAGTTGCTATGGCAACAGGTACCGATATTGCTATTGAATCTGCGGGAATAACCCTTCTAAATGGTGATATACGCAAATTATCGCAAGCTCTTGAATTATCACGGGCAACAATGAAAACTATTAAACAAAACCTATTCTGGGCATTTATATATAACATTATTGGTGTTCCAATTGCTGCCGGACTTTTATATCCAATTTGGGGTATTACACTCAACCCAATTTTTGCAGGTCTTGCGATGGCAGGGAGCAGTGTATCGGTGGTTACGAATTCACTTCGACTAAAAACTAAAAAATTAAAATAATTTATTTATATGACCAACCAAACACAAAAATATACTTTTCATGTACATGGTATGCATTGCGATGCATGCGTACTACTTACTGAGAGTCAAGTTGGTAATTTGTCACACATAACTAATGTTAAATCTAGTCTCAAGCATCATTCTATTGAAGTGGAAGGATTTTTTGAAGATAAATCACAAGAACAAATTGCTCAGGAATTAACAGCAGTAGTTGCTTCCCACGGTTACACGGTTTCTGTTGAACAAGAAAAAAAGGAGAAAAATTGGTCTGATTTTAAAATTGCCATACCAATCGCTGTTGGTTTTTCTATTTTATTTATTTTGTTACAAAAAGCAGGATTGATTAATTTGGTCAATACGGGAAATGTAACATATGGTACAGCATTTATAATTGGAATTATTGCTTCACTATCAACCTGTATGGCAGTTGTTGGGGGTCTTGTGTTATCTATGTCTGCAACATTTGCCAAAGAGGGGGACAAAATAAGACCCCAACTAATGTTTCATGGTGGGCGCATCATCTCTTTCTTTATTCTTGGCGGTGTTATCGGAGCTATTGGTTCTGCTTTTACTCTCAACACATCATCGACAGTTATATTAGGATTAGCAGTTGGTATTGTTATGCTTATACTAGGTATTAATCTACTTGATGTATTTTTGTGGGCAAAAAGGATCCAGCCATCAATGCCAAAATTTATTTCACGACGTGCACATGGTATATCAGCATTAAATCATACATTAACGCCGTTATTTGTTGGTATCGCAACATTTTTTCTGCCATGTGGATTTACTCAATCAATGCAGTTATATACCCTAACAACAGGGAGTTTTATAACTGGAGGGCTTACCATGTTGGCCTTTGCAATCGGTACTTTTCCGGTGTTGGCACTGGTTAGTTTTAGTTCATTTAGTATTCAAAAAAGTTCACAAGCTGGAGTTTTTTTCAAAAGTGCAGGCCTTGTTGTAATTATGTTTGCATTATTTAATATCATTAATAGTTTGGTTATAATTGGATTGATACCTCCAATCTTTAATTTTTAATATAATTCATAAATGAAACTTGCAATTATATCAATTTGTATCGCCGGGGTTCTGATTATAGGTGCTTTCATCTTGTCAAAAAATAGTAATAATGCCGAACAGATTATTAATATGAATAACGTCAGTATTGTGGATGGTCAACAAATAATTGAACTCCGAGCGAAAGGTGGATACCAACCACGTACCAGTAAAGCAAAAGCGGGTATACCAACTATTATTCGACTCAACACAGACGGTACGTTTGATTGTTCATTATCAGTCAGAATTCCAAGCATGAATATTTCTAGAATACTTCCACAGAGTGGGGTGACAGATATTGATATTGGCATACAAAATGCTGGGACATTTCACGGTACCTGTGGTATGGGGATGTACCCATTTGACATTGTTTTTTCTGATTAGATTCTACGGTATAATTAACCCATGATTCAATTTAATCAGGTGACTTGGTATTCAAAATTAATGGCGCTGATATTTTTTGTTTGTGTACTACCTGTATTGGCTTTTCATATGGGTCGCCAATATGAGAAGACTATCACATATGTTTCATCGTTCAATACATATGACAACTAATCTATCTCAACCACGGAATATATATGTTAATTTGGGGAGGGATATGTTTTTCATATTACTTAGTGTTATTATTGCTCTTCTTATTATTCGACTCGGTGTTATTAAAAATATAGTTAGCTTGGCAGATGAAGCCAGTATTTTGGCAAGTTTTCTGTCTGGAATTTTTTTTACATCTGCTTTTACACTTGCTCCAGCGTCTGTTGCTTTGGTAGAAATATCTCAAAATGCGTCTCCAGTTTTGGTTGCTTTCTGGGGGGCGATCGGTGCCGTTGTCGGTGATCTTGTATTGTTTCTATTTATTCGTGATCGTTTTTCCGATGACCTTATGGAAGTGTTACATAGATACCACGACAAAAAACTGACTGCTTTTTTTCATAGAAAATTTTTCAAATGGCTTAGTCCTATTATTGGAGCATGTATTATCGCATCTCCATTACCAGATGAAATGGGAGTGGCACTTTTAGGTGCGGCTAAAATACGTACGTCATTACTTATCGGTATTTCATTTGTCATGAATTTTATCGGTGTACTTTTGGTTGCGCTTGTAGCTGGAGTGTTTGTTATCTAAGTGTATTGTGCGATATAATATAAAGTATATGAAAAATACAACAGTGCGCGTGATTGTTATAGTCGTTGTCATCGTTTTGGCATTCTTCCTACTAAAATCAGCTTTATTGGCACCATCACAACCAAGTGATGCTACTAATACTATCTCGGGAGAAGTTGATCAAACGAGTACAACTGTAAAAACAGATTCTAGTACAGCATCAGCAAAGGTGGTTGTTACACCAGAGTTAAAGCAAGAAAGCCAGTCATATCTTGCACGTGATGGTGCATATGTTGTTCAGTATACTGACAACGGTTTTGTACCACGAGAAATACAGATTCCTCGAGGTAAAAGTGTCAGATTTGTTAATGTATCAAGTAAAGGACTACAAGTCTTTTCTGATTCGGTCAACGATTCAAAATTTGTTGAACTTAATCAATCAAAAACAATCGGTAAAGGTTCAACCTATACATTTTCTTTTGTAATTGAGGGGCTGTGGGCATATCACAATCAAACATTTCCGTCACACCGAGCGAATGTTGTCGTCTATTAATAATAATCAAAAAGCCGTCTAATGACGGCTTTTTGATTATATCTGAATAATATGCAATTATGTTGGGGGAGAGTGCTATGAAAAAAATAACTCATGTAATGTACCAATGGGTTTATCGCCCCATCCGTATTTTTTTTGTCGGCTGTGGGATATTGCTCATTATCTTAATTCTGAATACATTGGGCAAGATTGATCATGTTGATTGGACTAGGAAGCGCTCCTAGTCCTTTTTGTACCAAATGTATTTTTTATAGTACACTCTGTATATGAATACTATGTACGTGACAAAAAAGACCGAAGATTATGAACTTATTGATAGTGGCGATGGATATAAACTCGAGCGTTTTGGTACTGTCCGTGTATCACGCCCTGATCCACAGGCACTGTGGGCACGATCACTTTCATCAGAAGTGTGGAACGATACATCATTGTCATTTGTCCAAGAGGGGTCTAAAGGAGCTTGGAAAAAAAAGAATTCATTGCCAGAACCATGGCAGATACATCTATCAGATAACGTTTTTTCACTCAAGTTAGCGACTTTTAAACATGTTGGTATTTTTCCAGAGCAATCTGTTCACTGGCAATGGCTTGCTGATCTCGTTCAACAAAAAATATCTACTGGGAAAAAAGTGTCAGTATTAAATTTATTTGCATATACCGGTGGGGCAAGTATGTCGCTTGCGCGAGCGGGTGCGTCTGTCTGTCACGTGGATGCCTCGGAATCTGCTATAGTGTGGGCAAAAGAAAATAGTGAATTATCAGGACTTTCCGAAAAACCAATTCGATATATTGTAGAGGATGTGAAAAAATTTGTAGAGCGAGAAATACGTAGAGGGAACACTTACGATATTATTATTATGGATCCGCCTACATATGGAAGAGGAGCAAAAAATGAAGTCTGGAACATAGAGGAGGATTTGCAACCATTAATATCTCGTATTTCACTTCTGTTGTCTGAATCACCGATCGCTGTATTACTAAGTGGATATGCCTCTGGTTATTCTCATATGACATACCAGCAACTACTGTCAGAGGCATTGTTATCTCGCGGGGGGACTACTACTTCAGGTGAGTTATATATCGAGCAATCATTGGGCGGTATATATTTGCCATGCGGAATATCTGCGCGATGGGAGGCACAATAGGAAAGGCGCACCGTATTGGCGCGCCCGTGTAACTACTCGTCTTTGTTCTCCTCTTTTTCTGGCTTGGGAAGACCAAGCCAAAATGAGAACATCAGGTGTTCATCCCCCTGGTCGGGATCCTTTCTTGTGGAATTATTTCTATACACTTCTTTTTGTTTTTCCAAATGAACCTCCTTTTTGAAAATATCACATCTTATATTTAGATGCAAGATATAGTATGATGATTGTATGAATATTTTTGATCTGTGGGTAGTCTCATACATACAGACAATACGAACTCCATGGGCGACTGATTTTTTTACGGTTGTCAGTAATTTGTTTGATTTTTCTCTTGTCTCAATCTGTCTCGCTATTTTGATTGCAGTATTGATTTATATGATACGTGGTCGTGCATATGCTTTCTCTTTCAGTATCGCTATGGTAGTCGGAGCAGTATCTGCGTGGGTATTAAAAAATCTATTTGATATTCCTCGCCCACAGTTTGCGCTGATGGAAGTATTTGGGCAAAGCTTTCCAAGTTATCATGCGACCATTGCTACGATATTTTTTGTGATGCTCATGTATGTTTTTGATAATCATCTTTCCGGTGTTACTCGTGTATTATTTAATATATTTTGTATTCTAGGTATATGTATCGTGGCATTTTCTCGTGTTTATCTTGGTGTGCACTGGGTAAGTGATATTGCGGGGGGAATATTGCTGGGCTTGATTATCTCGACGATTTCTACTAATCTGTTTCGGCAATCATGACAGTTATATTGAGCGGAAAAGAGGTTCGGAGTGCCTTAATTCCACAACTACAGAAAAGAGTTTCCTTGTATAAAAACCGCCCTCAATTAGTGGTTATTCAGGTTGGTAATAATCTAGATTCAACGGTATACATCAACCAAAAAAAGAAATTTGGTGATGAGATTAGTGTTATAGTGCGTCATATTGTTTTGCCAATTGATGTACTGGAACAGGATGTACTGAATACAATAGAGACATACAATAAAGATATAGACGTATCCGGTATCATTGTTCAGTTGCCAATTCCTGATCATTTGGACAAAGATTGTATTCTTAATAGCATCGATCAACTAAAAGATGTGGATGGTTTGAGGCAGTGTTCACGCTGTATCCCAGCAACAGCGCGAGGGGTCATGACTTTGTGCGACTATTATCATATAGACCTATCTGGCAAACATGTTGTGGTTATCGGCAGATCCCAGCTTGTTGGTATGCCCACTGCCCTAGAGTGCATGCGACGTGATGCGACAGTGACAGTATGTCATTCACACACACAAAATTTGGCTACTATTACACAGTCTGCCGATATCCTTATTGTGGCCTGTGGTGTTCCTAGATATATAAATCAAGATTATGTTAAAGAAGGGCAGGTAGTGATTGATGTGGGAATTCACAAAACAGAAAGTGGTATATGTGGGGATGTTGATTATAAAGATGTTGTTGATATAGTTTCAGCAATCAGTCCTGTTCCGGGAGGAGTTGGACCATTAACTGTTGTATCACTTTTTCAAAATCTGTGTGATATGTTTGAACAACAGCATAGTGTGGTATAATAGGTCGTTATTAGTTTAATCAAATTATTTATGATGGATCAATTTTTAAATGATACACAAAAGAAGCAACTATATACTGCAGTTTTCGCTGTCGTTGTTATTTTGGCAGTGTTTCTCGGTATTAAATCAATTAATGCATTAAAAGAATATTCATATATTGGGCGTGGTTCATACGCGGCAAATGTTGTGACAGTAACCGGTAAGGGTGAAGTTATGGCTATTCCTGATATTGCATCATTCTCATTTTCTGTCGTTGAGCTTGGTAAAACAGTTGGGGATGCACAAGACAAAGCAAGCAAGAAAATGAATGACGCAATTGATGCAATAAAAGCACTCGGTGTTGCAGAAAAAGACATACAAACAACAGGATATAATTCATATCCAAAATATGAATATAACCAAGGAATCTGTACTGACCGTATGTGTCCACCAAGCAAACAGGTGCTAACAGGATATGAAGTCAGTCAGACAATCACTGTTAAAGTTCGTAAGACAGCAGATGCTGGTGGAATTTTGACAAAAGTTGGTGGACTCGGTGTGTCAAACATTAGCGGACTAAATTTTGTCGTAGATGATATTGATACAGTACAGGCACAGGCACGTGACAAGGCAATTGCTGATGCAAAGGATAAAGCAGATAAACTTGAAAAATCACTTGGTGTAAAATTTGTTCGAATTATCAATTTCTACGAGGGAGGAAATTATGGTGTTGTAGGTATGGGGGGTGACATGATGAGTGCTAAAGCTGTTAGTTTTGAATCAGCCCAAGTTGCACCACAGCTTCCAGTAGGTGAAAACAAGGTTACATCACAGGTTTCTATTACGTACGAAATTCAATAATTATTTTTGATTGATTTAGAATTTCTGTTAATACAGCAAAAAAGCCCAATAAATAGGGCTTTTTTGCTGTATTGACTCCTGTGGTGATATACGGTAATATACAAGTAATCCCCGAGCGGGGTTTTTTACTAAGGGTCTATATCACACTATTATGAGTCTCATCACATATTTAAAGGATACACAGGGCGAGTTGAAGCACGTTAGCTGGCCAACACGTAGTCAAGCGATTATTTTTACAATTGTCGTTGCATTGGTATCTTTGTTTGTAGCATTTTTCCTCGGTTTTTTTGATTATCTTTTCAATTTAATTATTGAGAAATTTATACTCAATTAATATGTCAAAACAACAAATACAAGAAGGGCGAAACTGGTATGTGATCCACACATACGCAGGATATGAAAACGCAGTGATGCGTAATTTAAAGCAACGTATAGAGTCTCTTGGCATGGAAGATAAAATTTTCAATGTCATTGTTCCAACTGAGAAAAAAATAAAAATCAAAGGAGGAAAACGCGTAGAAGAGGAGGAAAAAATATATCCCGGCTATATTTTGGTGGATATGGTGGTGACCGACGACTCGTGGTATGTGGTGCGTAACACTCCTCGTGTGACTGGTTTCGTAGGCTCTGGCGTATACCCAGTGCCAATTGAAAAGAAAGAAATTGACGAGCTATTTAGTCGCATGAATGCGCATACAGTCAAACACAAGATTGATCTCTCACTCAATGACTCAGTGGTGATAGTTGACGGTCCATTCAAAGATCTTGAAGGAAAAGTTTCCGAAGTAGATGAAGAGCGAGGAAAGGTAAAAGTTCTCGTGGCTATGTTTGGACGAGAAACACCAGTTGAGCTCGATTTTCTCCAAGTGCGAAAGTCATAAGTCAAAATCACGTCGAAGGTGTGTCTTTACCCGAACCTTGCGCAGGCCGACGGGCCGAGCAGAGCAAAAAGCCAGCAGGCTTTTATGTGTGTGAGGGGAAAGACATGCCGAGTAAGTGATTTTGATTTCGCTAGACAGCGATCTTGTTAATTCAATTAAATTGATGTATAGTATCGTTTCTCGCGCTTCTCGGGAAAACATATACACATAAACATATTTATGGCTAAAAAAATTACAAAAAAATTAAAATTGGTGATTCCTGCCGGAAAAGCAACTCCTGCACCTCCAACTGGACCAGCATTGGGTCAGGCGGGTGTAAACATTGGTGAATTCGTTAAACAGTTCAACGATGCAACTGCAAAGATGATGGGAGATGTTGTACCTGTCGAAATTACTGTATACGAAGATCGAACATTTACATTTATTCTAAAAACTCCTCCCGCATCAAACTTGATATTAAAGGCACTTGGTAAGGATAAGGGGAGTGGTAAAAATGCAGTATCGAAAATCGGCTCTATCACAAAAGCACAACTTCGTGAGATTGCTGAAAAGAAAATGCCAGACCTCAATGCCAACGACATTGAAGCAGCAATGAAAATCATTGCCGGTTCCGCTCGAAGCATGGGCGTCGATGTGAAATAGGTAACATCGACGGACCTTTTGAGAATTTTTGTGAGCGAAGCGAAATAAAAAATCCAAAAGGTGTACTGCTTCTGTAGGAAGTCGAAGTCAAAGGGTAATATATCTCATATTTCACTAAAAAACTGCCTTTGGGCAGTTTTTTAGTGAAACAAAATTTCTGTTTGTAAAGTATAAGTTTCAGTGTTTTTATGGTACTAATTGGTGCAGAAAGGAACATTGACATGTCCACTGAATTCAAAAACACTTACTTCGGATTCTATGAGAATTACGGAGAGCTCATGGAAAAAATCAATGCTCTCCGTGTTTTGGGAGCAAAAATATCGATGACTCAGGGTGTGTATGATTTATACCATCCTGGTCACAAACGATACCTTAAGCAGGCCCAGTCATTCGGAGATATTTTAGTGGTTGCAGTTGATTCGGATGAATATACTCGTCTCCGTAAACAGAGCGAAAATGAGCGTCGTCCCGTCGTTCCATTTGATGAACGAGTCGAGATATTATCGTCAGTTCGTTTTGTTAATATTTTGACCGTTCGTAATTCTCAGGAACACGAAATTGACCCATATCACGTTATCAAAATTGTTCACCCTGATGTGTTAGTTCTCTCCCGTTCAACAAAAGACATCACTGAAAAAGACTATGAAGCACTCCGTGAGTTCTGCGGTGATGTTCAGGTGTTGGATCCTACCGCGGTTATTTCAACAACAAAGCGTCTGAGAGAGTTGTTGATGGATGGAGCGGGTATTCTCGTTGACCGCATTCTTGAAGTGATTCATGATCACTTTCAACAGGCTGGTAGGGAAGTTGTTATGAG
Source organism: uncultured Candidatus Saccharibacteria bacterium (assembly GCA_964597675.1). Lineage (GTDB taxonomy): Bacteria > Patescibacteriota > Minisyncoccia > Phycocordibacterales > DATDWN01 > CAZQYV01. Next base: position 20,978 of record CAZQYV010000005.1, on the reverse strand, counting down.
TAAGAGAAAGGATAAAGGTCTATGAGTGAAAATCTCATTGCCTATATACCAGTACCAAACCGTCAATACATTGAATGGATGTCCCGGCATCCGGGAAGCATATTACAGGTAATTGACTTGGATATTGTAGAAAGCATTATGCCAAAACTCAATCGCAACATGATTGCGTTATCAGCTGATGCTGTGGTGGATATGCTACGTTCCAGACCATATGTGCGTGGTGTATCCGTGTTTCATCCAATGATTCCCCCCGTGAATGCACATTTTATTCTACCAGAAGAAGATTTTTCTCATTTATTTGCGGAAAGATATCTTCTTCTGATTGGTGCAACTTGTTCATTTGAAACAATCTGTGCACGATGGGATATGCAGGCGGTTGTTAGACAACAGCCAATTATCCCTGATTGTGAAATTTCATGGGATCAGACGGATATTTCACGTATTTTGACTGCCGAGGACATTGCAATCTGCTCACCTGACTGGTGGAGGCAGATCGGGGCACTCTTTTTTCGTGATGGCAAGTTGCTTGCCAGCACATGGAATAAGCATTTCCCGATTGATTATGAGACGGCAATCTATGGTGACCCTCGTATTAATTTTGATGCAGGGGACCCTGCTGGTGCTCAAGTTTACCTCTCACTTCACGCGGAGAAAGATTTAGTTAGTTCCTGCGCTAGGATGGGTATACCAATGATGGGCGGGTCGGTGTACGTGACCACTTTTCCATGTGCGGATTGCGCACGAATACTGGCTGAAGTTGGTATTCGAGAATTGTTCTTTCGAGATGGATACAGTGTTTTGAAGGGTCTTGAGACCCTCAGGAATGCTGGCGTAAGAATTGTACAAGTTAAAGACCCTGCCCCTACATGAAGTGGGAGCAGGGTCTTATTTTAGTTTTTATATCCGAGAGTAACAAGTAATCTTTCACTCTTCTTATTTTGTTTTTGTCCTACAATAAAATGAATATGTAGGTGGTCTAATGTCGCACCAGTATAATTCATATCTCCAGATCTCATAAAAATTGATTCTCCAGTTGTTTTAAATTTTTTCTTAAGCCAATTTATAGATCCAAATAGTTCAGTTTGTGCTTTTTTATTTATTTGAGATAAATTATTAATATGTTTTTTACTTACAATAAGGTAATGGTGAGTACTTCCTTCATACGGAAAGTCATTTGCTGTAACAAACCATGAGGAGTTTTTATATATAATAGGGGCAGAGTGGGTCTCAAAACCATCTACACAAAAATGACACAATTTATTCTTTTGTAGGTCATTCATCCTTTTGATCTGTTCTGGATGCCGAGCATTCATTATATTTATTTTGGCCATATGTATATACTATTCTCAAAAATAAAAAAAACAAGCCACCGTGTGGTGGCTTGGAAGTGATTAAATAGTACTAGATTGTAGTCGGTATCTTCAGTGCAGGGTGCGGATTGTAATCCGACAAATCGAAATGTTCAGGACGAAAATCAGAAAGGTTCTTAATTTTCAATCCTTCATCATTTAGGACGACAGTAGGAAAGTTTCTCGTCTTTCGTAATGTCAATTCCTTGATTGACTCGATTTGGTCCTCATATATCTGTGCATTATGCACTGAGTGAATGTACATATACGGCTCATAGCCGGTCACATGTGCAATCATGATTGTCAGTGCAGCATACTGGATAATGTTTGAGGGTACCCCGATTGGGAAATCACCAGATCGCTGATCCATCCGCAAGTATAATTTTCGATCAAGAATATTGATCTCAATATCCCCATGACATGGAGCAACAACGACCTGTCGCTGTCTTTCCTTGTGCTGGATTGCATACGGTGGAAACCAAGTCGTAATTTTATGAGATGCCAAGTACGGGTAATCTCGGATTTGTTTGAGGACTTCTGCGAACTGATTGAACATTGTTCCATCTGGGGCCGGATAGTTTTTGAACAACGTATATGATCCAGGCCCGAGATCTCCAGGCTCGAGCCCGAATTGAGCACATTTTTCCGCAGTGCCCCATGTATTCCACCAATCGCACCCAAATTTTTTCAATTCATTGATTGTTCGTGCGCCGTTGATGAACGCAAGAAGTTCGCCGATGGGTGTTCGCCAAAACTTTCCAATATTTCTCTCCGTGATAATCGGAAATCCATTCGGAAGATCAAACACCATCGGCTGCAGGGTTAGAAGCGTGTACCGCCCCTTGTCTTGAAAAGGATTTTTTGTATAGATCCCTTCAGATAGGATGCGATTCAGACAGTCCTTGTAGCCATTGTTCGGTGCTCGTGTTTGGACTTCAATATATTTTGGATTCACAATGTACCTCTTTCTGGGGTCAGACTAGCATATACATATCAATAGTCAATAAAAGAAACCGCGCCTTTTTAGGTGCGCAGTTCTGGTTTTCGTCTGTATTGGATAATATCAAACGAAAAAATATTTCGTTCACTTTGTTCAAAAGAGAATAGTGGAGTAGCATGCCATTCTTCTGGGGGTATTTTTGGAAAAAAGGCATCACCGTCAGTAACTTCTGTGTGTACATGGGTGGCAATGATTCTATCTGTATGGGGAAGAAACAGATTATAAATTTCTGAACCACCGATAATATATACATCATAAGCCTCAGAAAGCGCCAGAATGTAGTTCTTGTGGTGCGCTACTCTGCACTGAGGTGCTTTAAATCCTTTCTGGTTTGTGAGGATTATATTTTCTCGGTCCTTCAGTCGTCCAACCACATCATATGTTTTTCGCCCCATGACCACAATTTTGCCAGCACCAGAGGTGGTAATTCTAAAATTTTTAAGATCATCCTTGAGTCCTCGTCCCCAAGGCATATCACCGTTTTTTCCAATGACCGAATTGTCAGAAACTGCAACAACAATACTGATGTTTTGTAGGGGAAGTGCCTCATTAGGTAGTGTCACATAGTCTCCATTCTGCTGTGATGGTATCCTTTATAAAAATCAAAGTCAATGGTATGATGCTCGTATGAAAGGGCTCGAAATAGCGACAATAAAATCATGGATACAGGATACATTACAGATCGAACACGATTTCGTTTTGGAGTATCCAGTAGATATGTCACATGGGGACTTGGCTACAAATGTCGCCTTGATTCAGTCAAAACAAATAGGAAAAAATCCAAAGGAAGTTGCCAGTGATTTTGTTAAAAAACTTGAGGTAAATCAGTTGGAGGGTATCGTTGGAATTGAAATCGCAGGTCCAGGGTTTATTAATTTCAGATTATCACCACAAGTTTTTGCAGATCATGTGTTCAGTGTCAATGCGGGTGAAAGCGGTATCATAAAAAACGAGAATCTCACCCCGAAAAATGTCATTATTGAATACACTGATCCAAATCCATTTAAGGAATTTCATATTGGGCACCTCATGAGTAATTCTATTGGTGAAGCATTGTCGCGAATTATTGAAGCTGAGGGTGCGCATGTTGTGCGAGTCTCGTATGGAGGTGATGTTGGTCTTCATGTTGCAAAAGCAATTTTTGGGGTATTGTCACAAAAGGATGAAATAGAAAAAATTAAAACATCTGACACAAAACAACAGTTAAAATTTTGGGCAGGTGCCTATGTGTATGGTTCTGCACAGTACGAGGAAAACGAGGAGGCAAAAAAAGAAATCGACACGCTCAATAGAACAATTTTCGATAAGTCTGACACGGCAGTGCAAGATTTATACGAATGGGGGAGAAGGGTGAGTATCGAACATTTCCAAAATATGTTTGCGCGACTCGGTACAGAATTTTCAAGAAATTATTGGGAAAGTGAAGTTGTTTCGGAAGGCCTCAAAACTGTTGAAGAGGGACTAGAAAAAGGTGTATTTGAAAAAAGTGAAGGCGCGGTTATTTTTCAGGGGGAGAAGTATAGTTTGCACACTCGAGTCTTTGTTAATTCAAAAGGTGTGCCAACATACGAGGCAAAGGAGTTGGGTCTCGGTGTTAAAAAAATAGAAGACTTTCATTTCGATCAATCAATTGTCATTACAGGAAATGAACAAAATGATTATTTCAAAGTCCTTTTGTGTGCTATGAATATGTTGCGACCAGAAGTGTCCGGAAAGACTACTCATATTGGACACGGGATGCTTCGCTTTGCCGAAGGAAAAATGTCATCTCGAAAAGGCAATGTTATTACTGCAGAAAATTTGATTGATGAAGTAAAAAATTTGGTACTGCAAAAAATGGCAGATCGGGATATGACTCTAGAAGTTAAAAATATTGTGGCTGAACAAGTTGCTGTTGGTGCCGTGAAATATTCTATTTTGAAACAATCGCCAGGCAAGGATATTATTTTTGATTTTGAAAAGTCATTGTCATTTGAAGGAGACTCTGGTCCATACTTGCAGTATGCGACTGTTCGAGCACAATCTGTTTTGAAAAAAGTACCAGAAGTGTCAGTGACAAAAACAGTGCCAGAGGAGTGGCAGACAACTGACCTTGAGCGACTACTGTTTCAGTTTGGAAATGTTATTGCACGAGCGGGTGCCGATTATTCACCACAACATGTTGCCACATATTTGGTCAGACTGGCCTCGGAATTTAATTCGTTTTATGCCAGCCACAAGATTATTGATGACACACCAGAGTCTCCATATAAAATTACTTTGACACATACGTTCGCTCAAGTCATGAAAACCGGACTCAACCTACTTGGTATTGCAGTACCAGATCAGATGTAGATTTTTGAAAAAATGGTAGAAAATGATAGTATAGTCCATATGGACGAACAAGAGGTTTCTAAAAGTGAGGTGGCTAAAAAAGAAGAGGAGATACTGGCTTTTTGGCAGGAACACGACATATTCAAGAAGACACTGGAAAAAGATGCCCCAAAAGGCAACTTTGTCTTTTTTGACGGACCTCCATTTGCAACCGGTACTCCACACTATGGGCATATTTTAGCCGGCACGATAAAAGATGTAATACCTAGATATCAAACTATGCAGGGTAAACGGGTTCTCCGACGATGGGGTTGGGATTGTCATGGATTGCCTATAGAGAATCTTATTGAGAAAGAACTTGGATTTAAAATAAAAAAAGATATTGAAGCATTTGGTGTGGAAAAATTTAATGTGGCAGCACGAAATGTTGTTTTGAAATACGCGGATGAATGGAAAAAAATTATTCCTCGCATGGGACGGTGGGTAGATATGGACAATGACTACCGGACTATGGATACGACATACACAGAATCTGTTTGGTGGTCGTTCAAAACATTGTTTGATAAAGGATTGGTGTACAAAGGGTTCAAAACAATGCAACTCTGTCCAAGATGTGAGACGACTTTGTCTAATTTTGAAGTCAATCAAGGATATAAAGATATTACTGATATTTCGGTGTATGTTACATTTCAATTGGACGGGGAAGAGAACACATACATGTTGGCATGGACAACAACTCCATGGACATTGCCGGGTAATGCTGCCTTGGCAGTGAATAAAGAAACAGTGTATGTCAAAGCAAAAAAAGACGGTAAATATTTAATTTTAGCAAAGGAATTAGCAGAAAAAGTATTAAAAACAGAATATGAGATTGTAGATGAATTTCAGGGAGAAGCATTGCTTGGTAAATCATACAAACCTGTTTTCGATTATTACAATACAAATGAATTGGAACATCGTGAAAATGGATGGAAGATATACCATGGTGATTTTGTGACGGCTGTAGATGGTACCGGTGTTGTTCACATTGCTCCTGCTTTTGGAGAGGATGATATGAATCTCGGTAAAGAGCACAAGGTTCCATTTATTCAACATGTTGCAACAGATGGAACGTTTAAAAAGGAAGTGACAGATTTTGCAGGGCATTATGTCAAGCCAATTGAAGATAGCCAGAAAGGGGATGTTGAGGTTATAAAATATCTAGCCGCCCACGGTGTATTATTTGCAAAAGAGAAAATCATACACTCGTATCCGCACTGTTGGAGATGCAACACACCTCTCTTGAATTACGCGACGTCATCATGGTTTGTAAATGTTACACAACTTAAAAATCGGTTGATAGAAATTAACGCAGATGTCTCGTGGACTCCGCCAGAGATTGGGGCGGGGCGGTTTGGTAAAGGATTAGAAGGTGCACCAGATTGGGCAGTTTCTCGCTCACGATATTGGGGCGCTCCATTACCTGTCTGGGAAGATGAATCAGGTAAGCCAACAGTGATCGGGTCTATTGCTGAACTAAAAAATGCAATTGGTCGCAGAAACACATATGTAGTTATGCGCCATGGCGAGTCAGAAGCAAATGCCCAAGGTGATAGGATTAGTGCAAAAAATGTTGAAGAGAATCCGCTGACGCCACTTGGTCGTGAACAAGTTTTGGCAAAAGCAAACAAATTAAAAGATGATGGGGTTGATGTTATTATTACATCACCATTTTTGCGGACAAGGGAAACAGCAGAACTTGTTGCTGAAAAAATTGGCTACGATAAAAGTGCGATAGTGGTTGATCCTCGTATTCGAGAAATACAGGCAGGGGATAGTGATGGAATGTTGTGGTCAGATTATATTTTCGACTTTGTGCTTGGAAAACAGCCAGAAGGAAAAGAAAATATGACCGATGTATTTAGTCGAATGATGGAATTTTTCTATGATATTGATGCCCGATATGAGGGCAAACGGATTTTGGTTGTAAGTCATGGTGGTCCACTTAACCTCGCGCTGTTTGGGGCCGAAGGGCTTTCTCTTCGCGAAATACAAAAACACTATTTTGATAATGGTAGACTAATGCACACTGCTGAAGTATTGCCGTGTGATTTTGTGGCATTACCGCACAACGAGACATTTGAAATCGATCTTCATCGCCCATATATTGATGATGTGGTCCTTCATGGTGAAAACGGTGAGATATTACGTCGCGTGCCAGAAGTGTTTGATACATGGTACGACTCTGGCTCTATGCCATTTGCACAGCAACACTATCCATTTGAAAATAAAGATCTCTTTGAACAAAAAAATAGTCCTCTCTTTCCCGCAGATTTTATTGCAGAAGGGCTTGACCAGACACGGGGTTGGTTTTACACACTTCTAGTCCTGGGAGCAGGTTTGTTTGATAAGTCCCCATATGAACACGTTATTGTAAACGGACTGGTTCTAGCCGAAGACGGTAGGAAAATGTCAAAGAGTCTAAAAAATTATCCAGATCCGAGTATGATTGTCGATCGATATGGTGCCGATGCGATGAGGTATTACCTTATTTCATCACCAATTGTAAAAGCAGAAGATTTGAATTTTTCAGAAAAGGGGGTTGATGAAGTTTATAAAAAAATAGTCCAGAAATTATACAACGTGCTCTCATTTTATGAGATGTATCCAGTCGAGGTAGAGGGCAAAAAGACGGAGACCGTACTCGATACATGGATCTGCTCGCGACTCTACCAGTTAATCGAAGAAGTGACAGAGTCATTAGAATTGTACAGCTTAGACAAGGCATCTCGTCCTATTATGGATTTTGTTGAAGATCTTTCAACATGGTACGTTCGTCGATCTCGAGATCGTTTTAAATCATCTGATCCAAATATGGCATATACTGCGGCATATTATACTGCTTTTGTACTTCGTGAATTATCAAAGATTATTGCTCCATTTATGCCATTTATAGCAGAGGACATTTACAAGCGGGTTGGAGGAGAAAAAGAGAGCGTGCATTTGGATGTGTGGCCTACAGCAGGAAAGATTAATGAAGAAGTTGTCTCTGTAATGAAGCAGGCACGAGACATAGTTTCTTCAGCACTAGAATTGCGACAAAAAGCTGGCATGAAAGTTCGCCAACCCCTGTCATCTCTTTCTGTAACTTTAAATATTCCTCCAGATATACAGGATATTATTCGAGATGAGGTGAACGTCAAAACGATTATTCTCGATGCAAAGGAAATTACTCTAGATACAACATTAACAACAGAATTGAAAGAGGAGGGTATTGCCCGTGATATTGTCCGTGCAATTCAAGATGGTAGAAAAAAAGAAAATCTACTTCCTTCACAGGCAGTCAAGGTGGTGGTATTTGCAGAGCAAGGTGTTGTTGATATTTGTCATACATACGGATCGCTTATAAAAGATCCAACGATGGTCACCGAAATACTCTATTCAAAAGATTCACAAAAATATCCAATCGATATTGATGGACAAACTTGTTCTTTTTCCTTCCTTATCACATAAGGAGCGAAGAACATATGTCTTATCACGTCTATACGACCGATGGTATTATACTCAAGCGCACAGCGTTTGGTGAAGCAAACGTTGTTCTCCATATCCTTACACGAGATCACGGTCTTATTATCGCCTCTGCACAGGCGGTCAGGATGGTCAACTCCAAACTGAACAGCGCACTGCAAGAGTATTCACACACACTACTTTCGTGTATCAAAGGTAAAAATGGATGGAAAATAATAAATAGTGCATCAAAGGAAAATTTCTTTTTTCCGCTTAGTATTAAAAAGCAACAAATCGTTGCGCGCGTTGCTTCTGTTTTGGTACAAATGCTACCGGGGGAGGAAATACACCCTGCGGTGTTTGAAGTTGTCTGTGGAGGATATACTGAACTTGTAACACAGGACAAATTTCTAAAAGAATTAGAGGCACTTTTAATTGCTCGGATTTTATACCATCTCGGGTACATTGGCTTGAAAGAAAATACTTTGGAGTTTGTTTCAACTTATGGATGGGGAGGGGATGTGCTTGAAAAAGTAGAGAAAAATAAATTACTGATCATCTCTCATATAAACAAGGCATTTAAAGAGAGTCAATTATAATATTAAAAACTACGGCGCACGTGTACCTTTTGAGGAGACTTCGCAAGGCCGGTAGCCGAGACGCGAGGTGAGAAGTGATAGTATCACTTCGCAAGACTCTGAACGTCGGTACTCCGATGTGAAGAATGTACAGCTCCTGTAAGGAGGTTCAGCAGAAAAATATCCGTGCTCCTCAAAAGGTATACGAAGCCAAGAGTTTTTAATGTAGATTTAAATGCGGGTAAAACAATTCTACACACCCTTTAAAAATAATGATACAATAATTGTATGGATTTTGAAGAAAGTCATATTGAACGTCTAAAACGAGCACTATATTCGCGCAATGAATCTGTTGTGCCAAAAGATAAGAGGACACCAGTACAAGGGCTCGGATCTACTGTTCCAGAAAATTGGGGGGACGATCCTTCGTTTGCTTATTCTCCTGAAGTTATGAAACAAAAAAATAACTCATTTTTCAATAAGTTTTTATTATTTTCAGTATTATTTTTTGTGGTTGCTGCTGGTATTGCCGCTTTTATATTTTTTGGTGGAATGAATCTCATATCATCAAATAATATAGATGTACAAATAACTGGACCAAGTTCTATTTCATCAGGTGAAGAGTTGGATCTTGGTATTTCTGTTATTAACCAAAACCGAACCGATCTAGAAAATGTCACTTTATTTATTGAATATCCTGATAGTGCAAAAAGTGTCGATGAGGGACAGGCGGTACTGACACGAGGCAAGATTCCTTTGGCCACGATAGCAAAAGGGCAAAGTAAAGAGTATCCACTCCGAGCACTTTTATTTGGAGAAAAGGATGCAATTAAAACAATCACATTTCGCGTCGAGTACACTATCAAAGGATCAAATTCTGTCTTTTCAAAGGAAAAAACATACGAAGTCACTATCAATTCATCTCCGATATTGCTAAATGTTTCATACCCCAAAGAAATAAATTCTGGGCAACTAGTAACACTAACTATTGATATTACGTCAAACTCACCCGTGGTTGTTTCAGGAGCATTGGTCAAGGTTGAGTATCCGTATGGTTTTACATATAAAGATTCAAGTATGACTTCAATAAGGGATTCCTTGTGGAGTGTGGGGGATCTAAAAAATGGTGATAAAAAAACATTAAAAGTTACAGGGCAACTTGTAGGTCAGAACATGGAGGAACGATCATTTCGTGTCTCTATTGGTACACCAAGTGGTGATAATTCAAAAGATTTTGATACAACTCTGTCTGCATCACAGGTCACTATTGGAATTCGAAAGTCATTTTTTAATCTTGCGGTCCTGAGTGATACATCGGTAGATGTAGGACAAAGTGCATCAATAAGTGTGACATATCAAAATACATTACCCGAGAAGATTGTTAATAGTCGTATTGTAACAAAAATATCCGGCAATATTTTTGACCGTAATCGTGTATCTGCAAATAATAATGGCTATTATAGATCATCTGATACTTCTGTCACATGGGATAAAAATACAACACCAGCGCTTGGTGAAATGCTACCAGGTGTGGATGGACAGGTATCCCTAGCAGTTGGATCATTTACTAACCCTGCCCAGATACGCTCTATCAAGAATCCATACATTGATGTCAGTACCATCATGACAGGAAACCGAAGTGGGACAGATCAGTCAGAAGTATCATCGTCACAGGATATTACAATTAAATTTTCGACTAATCTGGGTATATATGCCAAGTCATATCGTACAACAGGTCCTATAACAAATACAGGTCCAATACCACCTCGTGTTGATCGTGAATCGACATATACAGTGGTATGGGGACTTACGAATACAACCAATGAAGTGAAGGATGCCGTTGTTACTGCTGTTTTGCCTGCATATGTAACATGGAAGGGAGAGACATTTCCTACAAATGAAAGTATTACATATAACCCAGATACTCGAACAGTAACATGGAATGCTGGTAGCATTGCCACGAATATTGGATATGGGTATGCACCACGAACTGTTACCTTTAAAGTTGGTGCAACTCCAAGTACAATTCATGTCGGCAATAGTCTTGATATTGTCGTCAATACAATCGCACGGGCGACGGACACATTTACTTCGAAAAAATTATCAGTTGGAGGTGGTGTGGTCACTACCCACTTCTCTGACCCTGGTTTTAAAAGTGGTGATGATATAGTTGTTAAATAACAAAAAGTGGGCTAGTATCTACTATTATGGCAGAAAAAAATACAGAATTAATGGAGAAAATAGTGTCCCTCTGTAAACGACGAGGGTTTGTCTTTCCTGGTTCAGAAATATACGGTGGGCTAGCAGGTACATTTGACTATGGTCATTACGGAGCACTGCTGTCACATAATATCAAGGATCTATGGTGGAAACATTTTGTAAAGTCTCGTGAAGATATGTTTGCTGTTACTACTCCCACATTGATGCCCGAGGCAGTATGGAAAGCTAGTGGGCATCTGTCTGGCTTTACTGACCCGCTTGTAGAATGTACAAAGTGTCATCATCGTTTTCGTGCTGACCAGCTGGCAGAAGAAAATCGAACAAATAAAAAATGTCCCGATTGCGGAAGTGGATTAGGTGAAGAAAAAGTTTTTAATCTAATGCTACCCGTCGGACTTGGATCGATTCAAGGGCAAAATAATACTGCCTATCTACGAGGAGAAATTGCACAAGGTATGTTTGTCAATTTCAAAAATACCATTGATACACTCCATCCAGACTTACCATTTGGACTGGCTCAAATTGGTCGTGCATACCGAAACGAAATTGCACCACGTGATTTTCTGTTTAGAGTGAGAGAGTTTGATTTGATGGAGTTTGAATATTTTATCCGAGAAGCTGATTGGGAGCAGTATTTTGAAATGTGGAGGAAAGAAATGTGGAGTTGGGTCGAGAAAGTCGGTATTAATAAAGATATGGTACATGAACTCGAGGTTGCTCCGGAAGATCGTGCGCATTATTCAAAGAGGACTATAGATTTTGAATTTGACTATCCCTTTGGACGAAAGGAATTGTATGGACTTGCATACAGAACCGATTATGATTTGAAAAAACACTCTGCTTCATCAGGACAGGATCTTTCTTATTTTGATGAGGAGGCAAAAGAAAGATTTACACCACATGTTATTGAACCAACATTTGGACACGGCAGAACATTTTTGGCTGTATTATTGTCTGCCTATCGCGAAGATACCCTTGGTGGTGAAACTCGTGTTTATCTTGCGTTGAAACCACAGATAGCGCCTGTCAAAGTTGCTGTATTTCCACTTCTCAAAAATAAACCCGAACTTATTTCAAAGGCCAAGGAAGTATACCAAGCTCTCAAAAAAGAATTTGGTGATGTTATTTTTGATGATAATGGTAATATTGGTAAGCGATATAGACGACAAGATGAGATCGGTACGCCATTTTGTGTTACAGTGGATTTTGATACGGTAGAAAAAGATGCAGGTGTCACAATACGTGACCGGGATACGGGTGAACAAAAGCGGATGGCACTGGAGGAACTTATTCCATATATACAAAATCACCTCATATAATAAAATTCCCTTTAAAAAAGGGATTTTTATACAACACAAACCAGCATTTATATTTCAGAATATGTAGTATAGTCACCTTACATTAAATCATATGAATTTTACAAAAAAAACACTACAAAATGGCTTGACCATCATATCTGTACCAATGAAGGATAGTCTATCTGTCACGGTATTGGTCATGGTTCATGCCGGCTCTAAATATGAAACCAAGGAGATCAATGGGCTGTCTCATTTTCTTGAGCATATGTGTTTCAAGGGGACAGTGAAGCGCCCGACGTCCTTTAGTATATCCCGAGAGCTTGATGGTATTGGTTCTCAACATAACGCATTTACATCTCAAGAATTTACAGGATACTATGCAAAGGCGCACCCAGATCATGCTGAAAAAATTCTTGATGTTGTCTCTGATATATATCTCAATCCTGTATTTGATGAAAAGGAAATAGAAAAGGAAAAAGGAGTGATTATCGAGGAGATAAATATGTATGAGGACATGCCTCAAATGAATGTACATGATGTATTTATGAAGGCATTATATGGAGATCAACCTGCAGGCTGGGGAGTGGCCGGCGAGAAAGAGGTTGTCAGCCGTATGACGAGGAATGATTTTATCGAGTACCGAAACAAACATTATGTTGCCAGTGCAACCACGGTTATTGTCTCTGGTAATTTCGATGAATCAGTTTTATTGCCAAAGATTGAGAAATCATTTGAACAAATTTCAGCAGAGAAAAAAGCTGATAAAAAACCAATAATTGAGAGTCAATCTGCACCTATTGTAGAAATAAAGAAAAAGGAAACAGACCAGACTCATATAGTTATTGGTCTTCGTGCATACGATGCAAAAAATAAAAAAAATACAGCATTGAAACTTTTGAACTCAATTTTGGGAGCAGGAATGAGTTCAAGATTATTTCAGAAATTACGTGAGGAGATGGGTGTTGGATATTATGTTCGGTCAGGAGTCGATGAGTACACTGATCATGGAGTACTGGCTGTTTCGACAGGAGTTGATGTAAATCGTGTCCCTGAAGTGGTCTCGGCGGTATTATCAGAGTTGTTTCGGTTTACAAAAGAGATTGTATCTCCAGAGGAGCTAAACAAAGCGAAAGAGTATATAGTAGGTAATATGTATTTGGGTCTTGAATCGTCAGATTCAATTGCTGAATATTATGCAATTCAAGATATACTTTCGGATGAAATACTGACTCCGGCAAAGCTGGTGGAAAAGATACGAAACGTAACATCTGCGGACATTATGGAAGTGGCGCAAGAGATTGTTAGAAATGACCGCCTAGCCATGGCTATTGTAGGAAATATTAAAAATGAGTCAGAATTACGAGAAATGTTTCATTTTTAAAATAGACATTTGTGTGGTATGATGTGCTCATGGAACAGCACATTCATCAATCTATCTCAATAAGTGCGGGTACTATTATTAAAGCGATTGTTATCGGATTATTGTTCGTAGGTATTTTTTTATTACGTGATTTACTATTGGTGTTGCTTATGGCGGTGGTTATTGCATCTTCAATTGAGCCAGCGACACAATGGTTTGTTCGACGTCGCGTACCAAGAATTCTGGCGGTGATTTTGATATATCTTACACTGATTATTTTTCTGATAGGAGTTGTTTTTTTCCTTCTTATTCCACTGCTTTCAGAATCAAGTGATTTGCTCAAAAATTTTCCAACATATTTTAACGCTCAAACTGTTTCCAACACTATTGCACATAATGAATTTCTATCATCCCAGCCATTTGTAGCAGGACTTCAGAACTCTGTAAATTTTGGACAGATTACGCAACAAATCAATACTGTTATTGATGGCCTGTCATCGAGCGCATTTAACACAGTTTCATCTGTCTTCGGTGGCATTATGAGTTTTATTCTTATGGTTGTTATTTCATTTTATCTTGCAGTTGAAGATGATGGAGTTGGAAAATTTTTGAAAATAATTACTCCATTGAAGCATGAAAAATACGTTATCCATTTGTGGAAGAGATCACAACACAAGATTGGTCTGTGGATGCAGGGACAACTAATCCTAGCCTTAATTATAGGCATGCTAGTCTATCTCGGACTGGTGCTGCTAAATGTTCCAAATGCACTGTTACTTGCCTTTCTTGCGGCTGTCTGCGAAATAATTCCTTTGTTTGGTCCTATACTTGCTTCAATCCCCGCAATCGCACTTTCGTTTGTTGGTGGTGGTTTTACACTAGCACTCCTTGTAGCAGGTCTTTATATTATTGTTCATCAGTTTGAAAATCAATTAATCTATCCACTGGTTGTAAAAAAAGTTATTGGAGTCTCTCCGATTGTTTCGATCGTTGCTCTGGTCGCCGGTTGGGAATTACTGGGTTTTCTTGGTCTTATTCTTTCCGTTCCTATTGCAACTATTGTATTAGAGTTTTTTGAAGATGTTGAGCGAGATAAGATTGAAAAGATAGAACAAATGAGTACCGAGAGATAGATATGAAGAATTTTTACATTACAACCACTCTACCATACGTAAATGCAGATCCTCATATTGGTTTTGCTATGGAGATTATTCGTGCAGATGTCATTGCTCGGTCAAAAAAACTACAAGGGCATACAGTATTTTTTAATACCGGTACAGATGAGCATGGCCAAAAATTATGGACCGATTCGCAGAAAGCTGGTATCCCAGTGGAAAAATATGTTGATGATTTCGCGGTACGTTTCAAGGGGCTGATTGATCTTTTGCAGATCTTACCTGATATTAATTTTATACGAACGACCGACGAACACCATGTATCATCAGCGCAACATTTCTGGACTGTATGTAATGAAAATGGGTACATATACAAAAAGACTTACAAAATAAAATATTGTGTTGGATGTGAGTTAGAAAAAACAGATTCAGAACTGGTTGATAACAAGTGCCCACTCCATCCAAACAGAGAGATTGAACTGATTGATGAGGAAAATTATTTTTTTAGATTTTCTGCATTTCAAGGAAAGTTACTTGAACTTTATACAAAGCACGAAAATTTTGTTGTTCCGCATTTTCGCCAGAACGAGATACGTGCATTTGTTGAGCGAGGACTAGAGGACTTTTCGATTTCTCGGTTGAAGTCAAAGATGCCGTGGGGCATTTCTGTTCCCGGTGATGATACCCAAGTGATGTATGTATGGTTTGACGCTTTGGTCAATTATATTTCAACACTGGGTTGGCCAGAGGACAGCAAAACTTTTAATGATTATTGGGTGGAGGGGGATTCAGTCCAATATTGTGGAAAAGATAACCTCCGCCAGCAGTCCGCGATGTGGCAGGCTATGCTCATGGCTTGTGGCCTTCCCAAGACCGACACTATAGTAGTAAATGGGTTTTTTACTGGTGAAGGTGGGGTAAAGATGTCAAAATCAATTGGTAATGTGGTCAGTCCATATGACGTGGTGGCAGAGTTTGGAACGGACGCCCTTCGTCACTATGTTTGTGGCGATGTCTCAATGTTCGAAGACAGTCCTGCATCAATGGACTTAATCAAAGCATCATATAATGCAAAACTTGCCAACGGTCTTGGTAATCTAGTTTCTCGAGTAATGAAAATGGCAGAGACTCACCTAAGTGGTCCTGTAGAAATACCAGAGTGGGAGGACATGTCTACATATTTTGATATTCTCAATCAATTTGAAATTGGTAAAGCGACAAATTTTGTGTGGGAAAAAATATCAGAAGCAGATCGATACATTCAAGACAACCAACCTTTTCGAGTGGTCAAGAGTGATCCGGAGGAAGGAAAGAAAATGATTTCAGATCTTGTTGTCCGTCTGTATTCAATTGCTCGGATGTTGAACCCTCTTCTCCCTGAAACTTCCGATAAAATTAAAGCACTTGTTAAAGAAAACAAGTCTCCCATAGTGCCTTTGTTTGTAAGAAAAGACTAGCATGAAACTAGAATACATTGATATCCATTCACATCTTTATTTTCCCGATTTTGATACTGACAGAGAGAAGGTTATAGAGGACATGGCTCATAAGGGAATCGGGACTATCACTATTGGTACAGACAGAGATTCATCAAAAAAAGCAGTTGATATGGCTATTCAACACGAGCATCTATTTGCTTGTGTTGGTCAGCATCCGGGTGATGTGGTAGCGGGTAGCGTGTTTGATGAACAAATAATAACATTGGCTAAACATCCAAAAGTAGTTGCAGTAGGTGAGTGTGGTTTAGATTATTTTCGGCTAGGCAATGACAGCGAGATAGTAAAGGAAATACAAAAGAATATTTTCAAATCGCATATAGAACTTGCACGAGAGATTAAAAAGCCTCTCATGCTTCATATTCGACCATCTACAAAAACATATGATGCCTATGGTGATGCATTATCAATACTTGAATCAGCACATGCTACATATGGTGATGCGATTAGAGGTAACGCACATTTCTTTGCGGGGGACATGGATATTTTAAAGCGCTTTCTGGCTATTGGTTTTACCGTATCCTTTACGGGTGTCATTACGTTTACACATGATTATGATCAGTATATTCGCTACACACCACTAGATATGATTATGTCAGAAACTGATGCTCCATTTGTTGCTCCAGTACCTTTTCGTGGCTCACGCAACGCACCACTCTATGTGCCAGAGGTTGTTACGGCCATTGCCTCTATCAGGGGAGAGGATATAGAGGTCGTTAAAAATACGTTGCGAAATAACGCTATTAGGCAGTTTTCTCTTCCTATCTAGGACTTGCCTTACTCACTCTTTTGTGATAGTGTTACAGCCATGGAAAAAGATAATAAAAACAAAGAAAAGGGAGATATGGGAGAGGTGTACGAAGTCTCATATCTGCTTCTTCCGTCCCTTGCCTCAGAGCAAGTTCCTGCAAGAGCAGACTCTTTGAAAGAAGAGATTGTGAAAGCAGGCGGTGCAGTGATATCTTACGAGAATCCTATTCTCATAGATCTTGCTTATCCAATGACAAAAGTTGTTCAAACAACTCGACACAAGTGCCAGTCTGGCTACTTTGGTTGGGTCAAGTTTGATTTGTCACATGACGGTATTGAAGCAGTAAAAAAGATGTTCGATACCGCTCCAGATATACTCCGATATTTAATCGTGAAGACTGTGCGAGAAAATACACTCATCACGGGCAAAATGATGCTCCGAAAAGATGAGATGGTAAAACGAGAAGAAGATGGTATTACCGACGATGTAGTTGCCCCAGAAGAGGCAACAACACCAGAGGAAATTGATAAAAGCATTGATGATTTGGTTATCGCATAATATATTATTCGTTAATCTGTAAATCTATGTACCTCAACAAAGCAATTATCATAGGTAACCTTACACGAGATCCAGAGATTAAATCTCTCCCATCCGGTGTGCAGGTTGCAAGTTTTTCTGTTGCGACAAACCGTGTTTGGAAAGACAAAAACGGAGTTAAACAAGAAAATGTTGATTACCACAATGTAGTGGTCTTTGGGCGACAAGCAGAGATTGTGGGACAGTATCTCAAAAAAGGCGGTTCTGTTTTGGTGGAAGGTCGCATGCAAACCCGCAGCTGGGATGATGCTAGTGGCCAGAAAAAATATAGAACAGAAATTATCGCAGACCGAATCCAGTTTGGTCCACGAAGAGAGGGTAGTAGTGCACCAAGTGCTGCGCCTATGCCAGCAGATGATGATCACAAAAAGGCCATGGATACGATTGAGTATCCAGAAGAAGAGATAAATCCAGAAGATATTCCGTTTTAATTTACAATTCAATTATATACAAATATGAAAGAGTGCTACTTTACTAAAAACAATATAAAATACATTGATCACAAGGATGTGGATGTGTTGAAGAAGTTCATCAACCCACATGCTCGTATTGTATCTCACAAGCGTACTGGTGTATCAGCAAAATACCAGCGTATGCTTGCGACTGCGATCAAGCGAGCTCGCTTTATGGGGCTTCTCCCATACGTTTCTCGATAAAAAGGATACCCGCCATCTCTGGCGGGTTTTTCTTTATCTTGTCTGAATCTCGTCGACACACCGAAAGGGTATTTTGACCCCGGTGCCTGCAGCGATTGCGTGAATTCTTCGTAGATCATCTACGTTTGGTCTTGGGATTGCAAGACCACCACTCATGGCAATGACATGTGCACCATCACCATCTTTTGTTATCACATACATGATGCAAGTCCCAACCTTAAACTGATTTTTTAATTTTGGTAGGGACATAATAAGTCCATTTATTTTGCCCACCTTCCAATTGAGCTTGCTAATTTTCTTATCCCTGAATCCCTTGACTATAGCAAACGCACTTTCAGTAAAATGATCTGATACGTTCATAGAGTCTCCAGACATAAAGATACTGATTTATAGAAAGATGTCAATAAAACTGCTCACTCTTTTGGGCGAGCAGTGATACAAGAGGAGGGGATTTGTACCCCATCTCGGATAAGACGGGTGTGAAGGTTAGCAAAATGTGTTCTTTTACCCACCATTGGCATTTTGTGTGCCCAGACCTTCATTCCGTCTCCAAGAAGTAAAAACATTATCTCCTCACCCAAAATGAAATCATTATTGTTTGGAGGAATTGCTTTGATGTAACCGACCTCCCATGGCGCCAGACCGCGCATGTTTGCAAGCAGAGTTGGAATGAGCATGTTCACCTCTGGGTCTATCGTACTGTATTCCATAATTTAGTCAACAAAAAACACCCTTTCGGGTGCTTTTGGTTAGAAACTATTTCCACTGACACGCTCTGCGTACTCTCCGGTCTCAGTATTGATTCTGACAATTTCTCCTTCTTTTATAAACATAGGGACATTTACAACTGCACCAGTTTCCAAGACCACCTGTTTTGTACCACCTTGTGCAGTATTACCTTTGACGGCTTCGTATGCTTCGGTCACTTTGAGCTCTACCTTGATAGGGAATTTAATACCAATTATTTCATCATCAAAAACCAACCCAGTAAGAATTGAATTCTGTTTTATAAATTTAATTTCTTGACCAATCAAATTGTTTTCAATTTGGTACCGATCACTTGGATTTTCTGGATCGCAAAACCAATAGTCTCCTTTGTTTTCATACAAATATTTTATCTCTCGTGTCTCGATTTCTGCTTCCTCTGCTTTTTCTGATACATGGAAAGATCTTTCGGTTACTTTTCCAGTAATAAGATTTTTTAATTTTACTGCATTAACAGGTTTTCTTTGTTGTTTTCTGAAAACATGAGAAGCCAAAACTTCCCAAGGTTGTCCGTCGAGGACGATGAATTTTCGAAGTGTGATTTCACTGTATTCGAGCATTGCCATATTGTGTGTGACTTAAAAAGTAATATAAGATGTAATAGGTAACAAACCTAATAACCAGAGAATTATAGCCCATTTGAGCCATAAAATATACGTTGACAAATACACCCAAAAGGTGTATAATTATATAAGAGGTGAACCGTGAAGTATAAATTTTTTCTCTGGGTCGGGTTTATTGGATGTGGAGTGGGGTCATTAATTCCTGGTGCTGATGATGCACCTGTTGGGTTATTGCCTTCAATAATCACCTACTCCAATATGAGAATGGGGTGTGCAACTTTGTATATCATATTTTATCTTTTGATTTTCATCAAAAAGAAGGGGAAGAGGGAGTCATAATTGTGCAAGTGGGCGGTCTTCGGACCGCCTTTCATTGTATATGGCAATAATCATTACGGCTGGTTATACCCAGTTTTTTTATTTTTTAACCTTCCATTCCTCCGTCATCCCCACCTTTACTTGGAACGATACTTCCGCCATAAAATATACATTGACAAATACACTCAAAAGGTGTATAATTATGTTTGGAGGTTTGAATGAGGTCTGCCATAGAGACAATACTGCTGTGGACAGCAGTTCTCATCCTGGTCCTCTCTACGGATCAGGGAATACTAAAATTCCTTATAGTACTGCTGGTTGCTGCAAGGGCCTTATTCTGGATTTGTAAGGCCAAATTTGATTAGTGGTGGGCGGTCTTCGGACCGCCCATTTATTTTTTAATTTTCACTTTCCGTTTCTCCATCATCTCCACCTTTACTTGGAACAATACTGCCACCATTGTTGTGCAGTTGCTCACGGATTTTTTTCAATATTTCATCAGCTAGTTTTTTGTTTGCCTTGTCTTTCAAGAATTGCCGAGTGGCATCGTAGCCACGACCGAGTGGGGTGTCCCCGTATTTGTATGACGAACCAGATTTGGAAATAATTCCCATTTTTTCGCCGAGGGCAATCATCTCTCCTTCGCGAGAAATACCTTCGTTGTACATAAGATCAAATTCAGTCTGCTTGAATGGAGCTGCTACTTTATTTTTTACAACTTTAACACGGACCCGACCACCCATAATTTCTTCACCTTTGATTTGGGCAATACGGCGAATATCAAGGCGGACAGAAGTGTAAAACTTGAGTGCTTTTCCTCCGGGAGTTGTCTCTGGATTACCAAACATCACTCCGATTTGCATACGGATTTGGTTGATGAAAATCACCACCGTTTTTGATTTCGCAACAATTGCGGTCAGCTTACGGAGTGCCTGTGACATAAGTCGTGCCTGCTTGCCGACATGGTGGGCACCCATATCTCCCTCGATCTCATCTTTTGGAGTGAGGGCTGCTACAGAGTCAATAACAATGACATCCATCTTGCCAGATCGGACGAGAGACTCGACAATTTCAAGTGCCTGTTCACCGTTGTCTGGTTGGGAAATAAGAAGC
>CAZQYV010000004.1:3892-73768 GCA_964597675.1 uncultured Candidatus Saccharibacteria bacterium | reverse complement strand
GTACAACAAGTAGCACTCTTTTTACGGTGGAACGTGGTGATGTAATCCAACGTGTTATTGTCACTGGAAACACCAAAGCTGTGAATGTGGTAGATCTTGGCTTTGAAAATAATGGTAAAGTCGTACGGGCTTATGTGGATGTTGGTAGTCGTGTTGTTATTGGACAAACACTAGCAACCCTAGATCAAAGTGGTCCGTATGCTGACCTGCTTAGTGCACAAGCAACCCTTGCGAGCAGTGAAGTCCGTCTAGATGAACTGAAAAAAGGCACACGTCCAGAGGAGCTTGTAATTGCACAGACTGGTGTAGACAGCGCCCAGATTTCTCTTGCTGATGCGGAGAGTAATCTATCTGCAAAATTACTTGATGCATATACACGAGTCGATGATGCTATTCACAATAGTGTCGATCAATTATTTAGTAATCCGAAAACAGCAAATCCACAACTAAATTTGTTAACAAATGATATTCAACTAAAAAATGACATCAATCAGAGTAGGGTAACAATAGAATCAACATTATCAAGTTGGAAGATGACTGCGGGGGACACAAATGCTCCACAACCAAATCTTGACGTTATCAAAAACTTTATTGATAAGATTGCGTCTGTTGTAAATAGTCAGACTGGTAATACTTCTCTGTCTCAAACTACAGTCGATGGATACAAGGCATCTGTTTCAGCTGCTAGATTGAGTGTTGTTACTGCAATCAGTAATCTTTCAACAGCACAGGAGAAATTAAACAGTGCACGATCAGCATTAACTCTTGCAAAGGACAACTTGGCACTGAAAAAAGGCGGAAATACTCCCGAGGCAATCAAAGCACAAGAGGCAGTTGTCTTGCAAAATCAAGCACGAGTAAAAAGTGTGGAGTCACAACTTTCAAAGATGACACTTCGTTCACCGCTAAATGGTATTGTGACGCGACAAGATGCAAAGGAAGGTGAGATTGTTACTCCAGGTAAAAATGTTATCTCTATTATTTCTGACAGTGATTTAGAGATTGAATCAAATGTATCAGAAATAAATATTGGTAAAGTTGTTGTTGGTAATCCTGTGGACATTACACTGGATGCTTTTCCCGGCGAGACATTTACTGGAACAGTTACCTACGTGGACCCAGGTGAAACGATTGTCGGTGGCGTGGTCAACTACAAGGTGACAATTATGTTTAGTCAGAAATATCCACAGATGAAAAGTGGCCTGACAACAAATCTTGATATTAAGACCCAGACAAAAAATGATGTTGTTAGAATTCCACAGTATGCCCTTATCAAGAAAAATGATGGTCTGTATGTATCAAAGAAAACTGGTAAAACATTTACTGATACTCAAGTTACTATCGGCCTTATCGGACAAGATGGTTTTACAGAGGTTCTCTCTGGCCTAGATGTTGGCGATGTAATCGATACAGTTGTCCCTGTGCAATAGGATTGTGAAGATAATCAAAACGATATGAACGACCCAATTATCCGACATCCTCAAATGTTCAAGATGCATAAGTTTATGTTTCTTGCGTCAAAAGCGATTGATAGGGTACTAGAAACTCGTCTACATATCGGTTTTTCTCAATGTCTTATTCTTATGTATGTACAGAAACATCCAGGGGTCTCCCAACGTGATATCGCACATGATCGTGATATAACACCGGCTGCTGTTAGTCGGCATGTAGAGTCACTTGTTCAGCATGGGTACCTCACTCATAGTGAAAACATAAAAAATAAAAAGGAACATATCCTAGATGTATCGAATGAGGGAAAAAATTTATTAGATAAAGTGATGACTATTATGAATACAGAAATAGATACACTATTTTCTGATATTCCAGTTAATGATGTGGAAACTATTGATCGAGTATTTTCAAAATTACTTGTTTCCTTTGACGATGCGGGACACGGATGCTAGAATGGTGTGTACATCCTATTCATGAGACGCTTTAATTATTATCTCCCGATTGTATTTCAGAAAATCGCATACGTAGTTTTTTTTCTCCTATACAAATTGTTTGTAAAAATTGAGATACGAGGTAAAGAACACCTACTTGGTATTTCTCGTCCAATTATTTTAACTCCAAATCATACACATGAACTAGACGTGACGGCAATCCCATTGGTATTGCCTTTTTTTTCGTCATTTTTACCCATTTATTTTGTTGCTAATTCAACAGAAAAATACAAGACATTTGGGTGGAGGAGTTATATATATGGCGGAGTGTTTTTTAATTTACTTGGTGGTTACGCGGTTTATTCAGGTCATAAAAATTATGCTATTTCTCTCGATAATCATATTCGTCTACTTCGAAAAAAACAAACCATTTGTATTTTTCCAGAGGGTAAGCGTACTCGTGATGGGCAACTCAATCCAGCACGTGGGGGTTTGGGGTATTTAGTTCACACTACTGGTGCCACAGTTGTACCGATAGCGATTGATACATTTTTTAATATGAGTGTGTGGGATTTTTTTACGAGGCGGAGAAAGGTAATTATTACAGTTTGCACTCCGATACCAGCATTATCATTTGAGATCATGACAAAACAAAATCCAACAGTGGATGACTATCGTGGAGTTGGGGAGAGAGTGCTCCAGATGATTAATGATAAATTAGAATAGTTTTGAATTAAGATCAGTATGAGTGTATAATCAAATCATGCTAACACAAGAAACACTCCAGAAAATTTTAGGTATTACTGAAAAGGTTTATCTCGCTCCTGAAGAAATGGCTGATAAGATGAATATAACATTTTTTCCATATAACCCAGATGATGTAAGCAGTGAAGTCTTGTTGTTTAGTAGGAAGCTTGAAAAAACATTTCAGGATCTACATGTAAACATTGTCCCGTATGAGGACTCATTAACACTCATCCCTTTGTACAAAGTCGCAAAAAATATTTTTAAAATATTTTTTGCAAATATTATATACATATCGAGAGGGATATTCCGCATGTCCAAGAAAGGTCATTATTTTAATATAGATGCAATTATTTTTTTGTTCAAGCGTGTTAAAGTTAAGAAAGGTATTTCTATTATAGTGACCGGTGAACAAACACTCAATAACCTACCAATGCAGTATATTTATAGTTTTAAGGATAATTCAGTAATTACAATACTAGATTTTCCTAAAAATATCACAACGAGTAGTTCATTTCATGATCATTTTGATACGGCATTAGATTTATTTGTACACCACATGACAAATATCGTGATTGGTGTGGACAAGGAGAAATGGGTTTTATATAACTTTAATGCATCGCATCCTATTTTTCCTATGAATGAAAAATTTAGAGAAAATGTTCTTCATGCGTTGGTGCCTAAAATTGTCGCTCCAATTCGTCCATATAAACTATCTGAATTTGTCATATCTAAAAAGCATTTTAGTGTTTTTGATGAAGAAAACAAGGACAGGGTACAGGACCTAGTTGACGGTGCGCTATTGTTCAGTAAAACTGATTTATATCCGAGTGGTAAAAAAATTGATGATTTGCCATTTAGGAATAATTTTTATCGATGGATAGGAAATTTGCATCTAGATAACAGGAATGGTATGAGTTATGGATTTTTGGCTGTACAACTTCCCGGAAAGATTTCTACATTGATGTCAGTTCCCCAATTTTGTACTTTGACTGGAATGAATGCTGATAATATCGAATATTATTTATTCAATAATGAGTCATATATTCGTATCAACCTTAATAATAATCAATATTGGATGAAGGTTCCTGATGTGTGGGTTTTAAGTCAAAAATCAGGTTCAGATAAGACACATGTTAATCCTGAAAAAGATATAATCAAGTTGGGCCTAATGAATGGTAAAATGTTCATTGAGACACAGGCAGGTGCCATAATCGATAATGATTACAAGACTTCCTTTGATACGCAGGTTATACTCGCTCATGCTGTGGGAAATGCCATTGTGGCGTCAATACTTGCACACACGGTACCATCAAGTAATTTTGTTGAACGATATAGATCAAGCGGAATATCAATTAGTCATTGGCATGGGTATATTCATCCAGAACATGTTCCCAAAGGTTGGCATGTGCATGGGATATCTAATCCACATGTGGCATGTTCGTCTCCACAGTCAGCATTATTCGCACTTGGTGGAAAATTGAATTCATTTGTTGATACTATACAAAACGGCGCTGAATATAAGGGTGACGTTCACATCGAACCTCACCATGGTACAAATATTTGCTACACATCAGTGAAGGATCTTGCAAATTATTTACTGGAGGACAAGGAGGCATCAATGCTTGGAAATTCCTATTACTACTTATATAATGATTATATATGCTAGGTGGTTTTAATATAAATCTTGATTACTTTAGCATCACTCTACTTCTTGGTGGTTTTACTGCGCTTCTATCTGGTTTTGTTGTTTTTATACATAATCGAAAGAAATCCGAAAATATTGCATGGTTGCTGTCCAATCTTACATCAGCAATCTGGAGTTTCGGATATTTTGTGATGATTAATTCAAAAACACACGACCTTGCTTTGTGGAGTAATTGGATTTTACACATGGCATCTATTTATATTCCTGTGTGTTATTTCCTTTCGATTGCTTTTATAACTGATACATATCAAAGGTATAAAAGACAAATATTGGTATCAGCACTTTTTGGTTTCGTTTTTCTTATGTTTGTCCCAACTGCATGGTATGTACGAGATGTAATACCAAAAGCTCATTTCAATTTTGTATGTGATGCAGGTCCACTCTATATTTATTACACCATTTATTTTTTCTTGGTTGTTCTATATGCACTTTCTATAGTATTCAGAAAATTAAGGACTGAAACTAATCCAATACAAATCCAAAGATATAAATATATTATTTTATTTACTATATTTGGCTTCGCTGGAGGCGGAAGTGTTTTCTTTTTGACATTCAACATTCCAATACTTCCTTATCCATTAATTTTATTTGCTCTGTATCCTGCAGTGAGTGGTTATGCAATCTTTAGGTATCAGTTGTTTGATGTGAAAGTAATTGCTACCGAATTACTAGTTTTTATTATATGGATAGCATTTCTTGTGCGTATCATTACATCAACTGATAATTCAGACAGATTTATTAATATTACATTATTGCTGTTTATGATTGTTGCTGGTATTTTCCTAATCAGGAGTGTTATAAAGGAGATTCAACTACGAGAAAACATTCAAAAACTTGCAACCGATCTTGAGACTGTTAATCGCGATCTAGAAAAAGCCAATGATCGATTGAAAAGTCTCGATCAATTAAAATCAGAGTTTCTTTCACTTGCTACACATCAAATTCGGGGACCACTGACTGCCATCAAAGGATACGCGTCACTTATTTTGGATGGCGACTACGGTAAAATAACCGAAAAAACAAAAGGTGCTGTACAGGTTATATTTAATTCGACACAAAATCTTGTTGTTATTGTAAATGAATTTTTGGATATCTCCCGTATTGAACAGGGGAGAATGAAATATGATTTAACAACATTTGATGTCCAACAATTACTGACAGATATTGTGACTGAATTAAAACCAAATCTTGATAAAGCGGGTCTCTCGGTTGATTTTGATATAGAGAAGGATGAAAACTATATAGTAAATGCGGATATGGGTAAGTTAAAGCAAGTTATTGGAAATCTAATTGATAACTCAATTAAATACACACCACATGGAGGCATTGTCGTCGGATTAAGATGTAACAGCGGTAAGATACGTATAACAATCAAAGACACTGGTATAGGCATTGCCCCAGACGATATTCCTAAATTGTTTGGCAAGTTTAGTCGAGCAAAAGATGCCTTTCGTACAAATGTTATTGGAACAGGCCTCGGCCTCTACGTAGCAAAACAGATGATAGAAGCCCAAGGAGGCAGGGTGTGGGTTGAATCAGCCGGAGTGGGTAAAGGGTCGACTTTCTTTATTGAGTTACCTGAAAATAAGTAGGACTACCTAGCAAAACTCTTGGCTTCGCATACCTTTTGAGGAGCACGAATATTTTTCTGCTGAAAAATTTATCAAGTCTCTGCCCGTCGGCCTTGCGAAGTCTCCTCAAAAGGTACACGTGCGCCGTAGTTTTGTATAATATATATGTCACAAGAAAAAGTTTGGGATAATGAATATCGCAATCCAACATTTTTAACAAGGGATAATAAACCGCAACAAGATGTGGTGCGTTTTGTTAATTTCCTTAAAAAGGAAAAGGGGATAGTGCCAGAAGGCCTTTCTGTGCTTGATCTTGGATCTGGAACAGGTAGGAATTCATATTATTTTGCAGAGCACGGTGCTCATGTTGTCGGTTTGGAGATATCTGAAACTGCATGTGGAATTGCTAGAAACAATTTAGTTGGGACAAAATTTGATGTTGTATACAAAAAACAAAGTATAGGTGAATCATTCCCATGCGTTAGTGCATCAGTTGATATCGCTCTCGATATTACATCTTCAAATTCACTGAGCGAAGATGAGAGAATAGTATATTTATCTGAAACAAATAGAGTATTACGAGATGATGGTTATTTTTTTGTAAAGGCATTATGTAAGGATGGCGATGAAAATGCAAAGTATCTCCTGAAGCATAATGCTTGCCTTGAAAAAGATACATACATAATGCCAAAGATAGGGATAATGGAACGTGTGTGGAGTAAGCAAGATTTTGTTGAAACATATTCACCATTCTTTTCAATTATTCATATGGAAAAAAAGACAAATTATTCAATTATGGACGGTCGCCCTTATAAAAGAAATTTTTGGATTATCTATATGAAAAAATAGTATCCCCGTTAAAGATATTTCAAGGCGTAGCGTCGCATTGCATTTTCCACGTGTCTGAGACCTAGACCCTTTTCTGTTGCTGCATAATAGCCATCATCAGTTTTTTCGATAAGATTGTCTTCTTGTAGGGAAATAAGTTTTAGGGTAAGGGTACGTGTCGAAATACCATCAAGGGATCGCTCGATCTCACAAAATCGTTTTGGCCGTGTTATAAGTGCATGCATAATAAGCATTGTCCATGTATCAGACATCAAATGTGCTGCTTTTGTAACAGGGCATGAGCCTTTTTCCTTCATGTACTTACTGTACCACAATTTTTTGTAATTGACCACTTTACAAAGTAAAGTATAAACTGGTACACTCTCATTATACATAATTATACATTTAATCAGGCATATATGGATTATTCACAAATCGCAACAAATGAAAGTATTAAAAAGGTAACAGACGCATTACAAGCGAATAATTTTACCCCGATAGTTGTACATACAAAGGAAGATGCATTGGCAGAAATTAAAAAAATGATACCAACCGGAGTGTCGGTAATGAATGGCTCGTCAAGAACATTGGAAGAGATTGGTTATATTGATTATCTAAAATCAGGCACACACGGATGGAAGAATTTACATGCCGATATTGTAAATGAGAAAGATCCTGAAAAGCAGATGTTACTTAGACGACAATCTGTTCTATCGGATTATTATCTGGGTAGTGCTCATGCTCTGACAGAAACGGGCGAGCTTGTTATTGTTTCAAACACAGGCAGTCAGTTGCCTCACATTGTTTTTACCTCGCCAAACCTGATCTTTGTTGTCGGTGCTCAGAAGATCACACCAGATACCACTAGTGCACTACATCGAGTAGAGGAATATGTTATACCACTCGAGGATGAGCGATTGAAAAGCGTATATGGATTTGGCACAACATATGCTAAGACACTTATTCTACATAAAGAAAATCCTATGATAGGACGAAAAATCACTGTCATTCTCGTCGAAGAACCACTTGGCTTTTAGACAACAGGCCGGCCTCACATTGGCAATTATTTCGGGGCGATGAGACAGTTTGTAAATATGCAAAAAGACTCTCTTAGTTGATTAATAACATATTAATCCTACGGGCTTATACTTGTACTATATACTAAAGCATAAACTCTGGTATAATTAAAATCTATGGAGACAACTAAATCTGATGAGGTAAAGGCAAAAAGTAGTATAGAAAATTTTAAGGACCTGGCTAGAAATACAATCAGAATTTTTAGAATTTTAATTAATGAAATGCCGTGGCTTACCGGCACGATGATATTATTGACTGTCATTATTGGTGTAGTTCCTATTTTTTCTGCAAGGGCCCTTGGTATTTTAATTGATAAAATTATCGAAGGTGTCAAAATGCAGGATATTACCGTAACCTATCCAGCATTAATTATGTTTGCTGTTTTAACTGCTGTTCCCACGGTGATAAGAAATGTTCGATCGTTTCTTGACCGTCATTTATATTTAAAAATGCAGGATTTGTTTGATTTAATGGCGCTAAGAAAACGAGGATCATTTGATATTGCCCAATATGAAGACCCAAAGTTTCAAGACAGACTTCAAAGGGCATTCAATAATGGTATTTATCCAATCATAAACGTAGTCGATATGCAGTTTTCTAATTTAGAAATATTCTGTGGAATAGTAGTTGGTGCTATTGCCGCTGCTTTTATTGATTGGCGAGTATTTATTCTTGTTTTTGTAACCTCAATTCCTGATTTTTGGATTGAAATAAAATATGGTGGGAGAATTTGGGGAATATGGGCAAAAAACAGTCCTGAGCAGAGAAGATATCAGGACTTAAGAAGATTTTTTAGTAGCAAGGTTTCAGTTATCGACAGCAGACTCTATCAAGCTGGTGGAAAATTTTTGACGGATATTAAGGATATTCTAGATAAATTTAGAAATGAACAACTATCAACAGAAAATTGGAGAACAATAGCAAAAGTAAGTGCAAGTATTTTTGCGGCCATAGGTTTGTTTGTTGGTACCGCTGTGATAATAAATGAGGCAATTGCTGGCATGATAGCTATTGGAACAGTGGTTTTTGCGTTTCAAGCATTAAATCGGGTAAGTGGGTGGATATCAAGTCTGCTTTCTAATACCGCAAGATTACTTGAGAGGAATTTATACGCCACAGATATTCTGGCTGTTCTCGATGAGACAACAGTTCTTGAGTATTCAAAAAATCCAAAAAAATTAAACCTTGATTTAGCCCCGACTGTTGTTTTTGACAATGTTTCCTTCAGGTATCCAGGACAAGAAAAATGGGCTCTTGAAAATATTTCTTTTAAAATAATGCCTGGACAGAAAATAGGTTTGGTTGGAAACAATGCAGCCGGTAAGTCGACTCTTGTTCGCTTGTTGCTTCGTATTCATGATCCTGTTGAAGGAAAAATTACAGTAAACGGGATTGATTTAAGAGATGTTGATATAAATGAATGGTGGAAATACCTTGGGGTATTATTGCAAGACTTTACCACGTATAATTTTTCAGCTAAAGAATCGATTGCTGTTGGACAAAATGTTGCGGAAATAGACATGGAGAATGTTAAAGGTTCAGCAGACAAAAGTACAACTAGTGGATTTATAGAAGAGTTAACTGGTAAATATGACCACATGATCGGTGTTGAATTTGGTGGGGTAGAGCCATCAAAAGGGCAGAGACAAAAGTTGGCTATTGCTAGGGCATTCTATAAAGGTAAAAGGTTTCTTGTTTTGGATGAGCCAACTGCTTCGATTGATTCTGATTCTGCAGAAATTATTTTTAATGAAATAGAAAATTTACCAGATACCACATCAGCAATTTTAATTTCGCACAATTTTGCAACAATAAAACGAGCTGATGAAATAATTGTATTGCATGAAGGTAAAGTCGTTGAAAAAGGCAAACATCAGGAACTTTTGAGTTTGGGTGGGAGGTATTCTGAAGCTTTTCAAAAACAAAAGAGAGACTTTGAATAAAGGGTGATTTTTGCTAGAATATCTACATGACTAAAAAAACACTGCTATCTGGGGTCAAGCCAACAGGCCGGCCTCATATTGGCAATTATTTCGGGGCAATGAGACAGTTTGTAAATATGCAAAAGGACTACAATTGCTATTTCTTTATTCCCGACTATCATGCGCTTAATTTTATTCAAAACAAGGATGAAATGTCTCAGGGTGTTTTTGATGTTGCTTTAGACTATTTGGCATTGGGTCTCAATCCAAAAGAATCTGTTATTTTCAAACAATCAGATGTTTCCGAGCACACAGAGTTGGCCTGGATTTTTGACACAATAACAACAATGCCTTACCTCATGCGTGCCCATGCCTATAAAGATGCTGAAGCAAAGGACAAGGAAATTTCAGTCGGTACTTTTAATTATCCAATGCTTATGGCATCAGATATTTTGATATACGATACAGATATTGTACCCGTTGGTCAGGATCAAAAACAGCATGTTGAATATGCGAGGGATACTGCAGAAAAATTTAATCGTATATTTGGTGACGTTTTCAAATTACCAGAAGCAAAAATTCTTGAAGAAGTTGCTGTTGTACCGGGTACCGATGGACGCAAGATGAGCAAAAGTTATGGTAATACAATTCCACTTTTTGCAACACACGATGAAATCAAAAAAGCTGTAATGGCTATACCGACTGATTCAAGAGGTGTGGATGAGCCAAAAAATCCAGAGGAAGATACTATATTTAAGTTATATAAATTGTTTGCGACAGATGATGAACGACTTGCTCTCGCTTCTCGCTACACTAATGGTGGATTGGGCTACAAAGAGGCAAAGGAAACATTGATCGAAAAAATCGAATTATTCTGTGCGCCTTTACGTGAGAAACGAGCACAACTGGCAGATGATCGAGATTACGTGCTTGATATTTTACGTGAAGGTGGTAAACGTGCACAGCAAAAGGCCGAGAAAAAGATGGAACTGGTACGTGAAGCGATTGGTGTAAAGCTATATTAATTGATTACTATGAAACGAATACACATAAATGAATTAAGTAAATATGTTGGTCAGCAAGTTGTGGTGAAAGGGTGGATCGCTGTACGACGTGATCAAGGTAAAATGGTTTTTGTTGATGTTCGCGATGCATCAGGAGTGGTACAGGGGGTTGTGCTGCCGAATTCAGAAGCGATTGAGACAGCCAAGGAAATGCGCACCGAATGGGTAGTTGCAATAACTGGTATGGTCAATAAACGACCAGAGAGAAATATCAAAGAGGGGATTATAAATGGCGATATCGAACTTGAAATACAAGCAATTGAAATTTTGAA
The DNA here is from genome assembly GCA_964597675.1 of uncultured Candidatus Saccharibacteria bacterium. Lineage (GTDB taxonomy): Bacteria > Patescibacteriota > Minisyncoccia > Phycocordibacterales > DATDWN01 > CAZQYV01. The sequence continues at coordinate 62,699 of CAZQYV010000004.1, read as the reverse complement.
TAAGACAGATGTATTACCATTTGAAATATCAGGTGATACACGAGAAATTGGTGAAGATGTACGCCTGAAATACCGCTATATTGATCTACGTAGCGATCGCATGCAGAAAAACGTACGCAACCGTCACAAGGTGATTAAGTTTATTCGAGATTACCTTGATGCAGAAGGTTTTATCGAAATCGAGACTCCACTACTTACAAAATCAACACCAGAAGGGTCACGCGACTACGTGGTCCCTGCACGTCTCTACCCCGGTATGTTTTATGCACTTCCGCAATCTCCGCAGCAGTACAAACAACTACTGATGACTGCTGGTATGGAAAAATATTTCCAGATTGCACGATGTATGCGAGACGAGGACACTCGAGGTGACCGCCAGCCAGAATTTACACAACTTGACCTCGAGATGAGTTTTGTAGAGCGTGAAGATGTAATGGAACTTAATGAAAAACTGTTGATTGCATTGGTACAGAGATTATACCCAGAAAAACGTATCCAGCAGATTCCATTTCCAAGATTTTCATATGCGGAGGCAATGGAGAAATACAATTCAGATAAGCCAGATATTCGAGAGGATAAAAGTGATCCAAATTTGCTAGCGTTTTGTTGGGTTGTAGATTTTCCTTTCTTTGAGAAAACTGATGAGGGTGGTTGGACATTTACACACAATCCATTTTCCCGTCCACAACCAGCACATTTGCCATGGCTTATTGAAAAGAGTCATGTTGGTGAGATTTTAACTACTCAATATGATGTCGCTTTAAACGGCTATGAGATTGGCGGGGGCAGTATCAGAAATCATGATCCAAAAGCACTTGAGAAAGTTTTTGAAATTATGGGACACAAGCTGGATGATATTCAAAGAAACTTTGGACATATGCTGACTGCTTTTTCACTTGGCACGCCACCACATGGAGGTATTGCATGGGGGCTTGATCGCTTGATGATGCTATTACAAAATGAACCAAACATTCGCGAGGTTATACCATTCGCAAAAACAGGCGAGGGGAGAGACCTCATGATGAATTCACCTGCAGAGATTTCTACTGAACAATTGGCGGAGTTAAATATCTCACTTGTAAAAAAGAAGGAGAAATAAAAGCAAAATATCCTCGCAAGAGGATTTTTTGATAAAAAAACAGGCCCTGTGCTCTTTACCTCTTCTGAGGATTTACATGAGTCAGGGCCTAACTGTCTGAGGTTTTTTGGAGGAAAGGACATGTTTGTGGGTATGTGCGGCGGGGGAAGCAAGGAGATAAACTACCACTGTATGCACACACCCCTTTGATAGAGGATTCTTTAATTATAATACACCCACGAATCATTTTTGTCAATACCATGACTGTGGATAAGAAAACCTGCTATAATGGTGCTATGGATAGCCAGTACACTATCAAAACTCACATATTCGAGGGGCCTCTCGATACACTCCTTGCGCTTATTGAAAAGCGTAAATTGTTTATCAACGACATTTCGCTTGCCCAAGTTGCAGATGATTATATTGCATATGTAAAAAGTTTGGAGGATTTTCCAATTGCTGATTCCGCACATTTTATTTTGATTGCATCTACTCTTGTTTTGATCAAGTCAAAGTCTCTTCTTCCAGATCTAACACTTTCGGAAGAAGAGCAAGGTAATATTACTGACCTTGAAGATCGACTTCGGCAATATCAAAAATATAAGGCACTAAGCGAGCACCTGCGAAGTAGGTTCGGAATTCACATGTCATATATTAGACTACAGTCAAAGGATAAAAAAATTCTTTTTACACCAGATAAAAATACAAATATTGAGCGAATACACCAAACTATTCGCGATGTCATACAGAATCTGCCAAAGCTAGAAGCAGTACCAAAGGCGGTGGTCAAGCAGGTTGTCTCACTCGAGGAGACAATCGAACGGCTTACACATCGCATCACAAGTACACTGCGTATGAGTTTCAAGGATTTTTCAGGAATTGGAAGAGAGGAGAAAGTCTCTGTAATTGTCAGTTTCTTGGCCATGCTTGAGTTGGTCAAGCAGGGAATAATCCATGTTCGGCAAGATAAAGATTTTCACGACATAGAAATGGAGACACACTCTGTCGGTGTTCCACGATATGAGACTATGTAGATAATATATCTTGTAAAAATACAAATTACTTGGCTTGATACATAATTTTTGGAGCAATCTGTCTAGCCCTGCTGGGCTAGCGAACTTCTCGTCGTTCAAGAAAACAATGTCGGAATACCTCCTTGTTTTCTAAACTTCTGCGAAAGGCTCCAAAAATTATATATCTTCGCCGTCAATTTGTATTTTTCTGTGGATTTCTCTGCTCGCATTCCGTGCTAAACTAATACTATGGATTCATTATTACCACAGAAAATCGAAGCGATTCTCTTTTATCTTGCTGAACCAACCACTTACAAAGACTTGGCAAAAATACTTAATGTCTCGGCTAGTGACGTACAACATTCAATTTCGCTTTTACACGAGTCACTTGCAGATAGAGGTATTCGGCTTGTTGAGCACAACAATACTGTGGCATTGGTCACTGCTCCTGCACTTTCAGAGACGGTTGATATGGTTATACGTGAGGAGCGTGAACGGGATTTGGGCCGAGCAGGTCTAGAAACACTTTCGATAGTTGCATACAAAGGTCCTGTTAGTCGAAAAGAAATCGATTATATTCGAGGAGTAAATTCTCAATTTGCATTACGAAATCTTTTACTGAGAGGTCTTATTGATAAAAAAACCCACGAGCGTGATGAGCGTGTCATGGTGTATACTATTACTACCGATGCTTTGATGCATCTTGGATTAGAGCGAATAGAGGATTTGCCAGAGTATCAATCTATTACAGAACAATTGCTTGTAGATAATACACCAACCGAAACAGATGGAGAATAATGACCAACAAAAAATTAGTATACCGCTTTTTGCACTGAATCTAGCACTCTTGTGTGGGCTTATTGGCCTTATCTTTATGGCGTATGGTTTATTGCATAAGACGACAATTAAGAAAAATGATAGAGGTGGAACAGTAGTTGTAAATACGCGGGCTTTTGCAGATGTGGTAGTCCAAGCAAAGGCAGTATATGTCTACGATATTGCAACCAAAACAGTTCTATACCAAAAAAATGAGACTGCACAATTACCACTTGCTTCACTAACAAAACTTATGACTGCATTTGTTGCCACAAATCTTGCGCCAGCAAATACACAAGTAACAATTAAAAAAGAGTTTTTAAATACAGAAGGAGATAACGGTCTATTATCGCAAGAAACATGGAAATTAAAGGATCTCCTTGATTTTTCACTTGTGACATCATCAAATGACGGTGCTCGTTCCGTTGCTTCGGTTATAGGTGCAACCCAGGCACAAACAGGTAACTATACTGTCGGGCGAAAAGACTTTATAGAAAAAATGAACACGGAGGCAACACGACTTGGTTTATCACAAACATATTTTATAAACGAAAGTGGCCTCGATGAAGGCATTCAACAGAGTGGGGGATACGGCAGTGCTGAAAATGTAGCACAACTACTCGGAGTAATATTGAACACTCACCCAGAAATACTTGAAGCAACAAAATATACAGGAGCTACTGTTTCATCACTATCAAAGAATCATAATATCGAAAATACCAACAAAGATATCTCGAAAATACCAGGGCTAATTGCCTCTAAAACAGGGTATACGGCTCTTGCTGGGGGTAATCTTGCGGTTGTGTTCGATGCAGGGCTCGGCAGGCCTGTCGCTGTCGTGGTCCTTGGCTCAACCATAGACGGTAGGTTTAGTGATGTGCACTCACTTGTAAATGCAACCTTGCTGTCTCTACAGCAATAGTTTTAAACACCTTCTTTAGACAAAATCACCTCCTTTGAGTATACTGGGAATATGTGTGGCATTACCGGAATTATTGGGAAAAATAAGGGGATAACAGACACGGTCATACGCGCTATGACTGAAACAATTGTACATCGTGGGCCAGATCAGGATGGCTTTTTTTCGGATGAATATGTTGGACTAGGAATGCGTCGTCTCTCAATCATTGACCTTTCAACCGGCACCCAACCTATATGGTCACAGGACAAGTCAAGGTGTATTTTTTTTAATGGCGAAATTTATAACTACAAGGAACTAAAAAATGAATTAGAAAATAAGGGACGAATATTTCACACAGCATCGGATACAGAGGTTATTTTACAAATGTATGAGGAGTATGGTGACACAGCACTCAGCCGACTACGGGGAATGTTTGCTTTTTCTATCTATGATGTAGAAAAACACACTCTTTTTATCGCACGTGATCATTTTGGTATAAAGCCACTATACTATTATGTGCAAGACAGCAAGTTTATTGCCTTTGGCTCTGAAATAAAAAGTTTTTTTTCAATACCAGACTATGTACCAGTAGTAAATGATACTGCAGTCTACAATTATCTTTCTTATCAGTACAACCCGCTGACAGAGACATTTTTCAAAGATGCGTATAAACTTCCTCCGGGACATTGCATGTCAATTGATTGCACTACGGGCACATTCACTATAAAAAAATATTGGTCGTTTACATTTAGACCAGATGAAAATCTTGATGAAGAGAGGACGACAAAAGATATACAAGATACTATACGTGACTCGGTAGCACACCATATGATAGCCGATGTTCCAGTGGGCTCATTTCTTTCTGGTGGTGTCGACAGTAGCATTATAGCGACAATGATGCAGACTATTCGAGGGACTAAAAAAATTAAAACATTTACTGTTGGGTTTAATACTCTAACTGAAGGTGTAGAGGCACGAGAAACAGCTGATTTTCTTGGAACAGATCATACTGAAATTACTATTGGCCCCGATGAATATTTTTCTGTATTACCAAAGGCGGTTTGGCATTTTGATGAGCCCGTAGCTGATCCATCAGCAATTGGTCTATATTTTGTCTCACGTGAGGCGCGAAAACATGTTACGGTTGTATTATCAGGTGAGGGATCAGATGAGCTATTTGGTGGTTATAATATATATCTCGAGCCATTTGCACGCAAAAATATTGCTTGGATACCACATTCAATTCTAAAATTGTTTCTTAATATTCCATTTGAGTTTTTTGGTAAAAATTATATTCGTCGTGCAGTCTCTCGTTTGTCTGATTGGTATATTGGCAATGCATCGATTTTTAAACAAGATGAAATTTGCAGATTATGGAAGGCACCAGAACAGACTGCATTCACACTAAATGGACTATATGCTGACGTAGCAAATTTAAGCCAGTCTGTCCAGATGGAATATATTGATATACATACTTGGCTTGTCGGTGATATTTTGGCAAAAGCCGATAAAATGACCATGGCTCACTCGCTCGAACTTCGAGTACCATTTCTAGATATTGAAGTTGCACGTCTCGCCTCGACATTGCCTGATAGGTTTAAATGGCGGGGATACACGACAAAGTATTTGCTTAGAAAAGCATTTGAAAAAATAATCCCTGAATCAACACGTAATCGTAAAAAGCTTGGTTTTCCAACACCTGTTCGTGATTGGTTTACAAGCGAGAGGGCAGAGATTTACGAAATAATATATACAAACAAATACATCCAGACACACATGGAAATGGGTCATATTAGAAATCTTGTAGAAAAACACATAAATAAGAGTGAGGATAATTCAAGAAAGATTTACCTACTTTTGATGCTCGCATTGTGGTATAATACGTTCATAGATAAGGAAAAAATATGATTGATGTCATCAAAATCGTTATACCATCTGTTCTAACTTTTTTTCTAGGAGTGTTGATTACACCCTTTTTCACCGATATTTTCTACAAATATAGAATGTGGAAGAAAAGCCCACGAACAGAGACAGGGGATATTACTACCGACGATTTTGCAAAGATACATAATACAAAAGGTGAATTATCTACTCCACGAGTTGGGGGAGTTATAATTTGGGTTTCAGTCTCATTGACTGTATTTTTTATTTATGTAATGTATATACTTTTTCCAAGTGAATTGACAGAGAAACTCAACTTTTTCTCTCGTAGTCAGACGTTGGTTCCACTAGGCACACTTCTTCTGGCTTCCCTTATTGGTCTTGCAGATGATTTTATGCAAATTTTTGGTACCGGATCATATGCCAAGGACAATATTATTTATAGAAAGGTAAAAATATTTACAGTATGTCTCATTGGACTTGCAATTTCATCATGGTTTTACTTCAAACTTGATATGAATACATTGCATATCCCATTTGGTGGAGATATTTACATTGGTCTTTGGTTTATTCCACTATTTATTCTAGTTATGCTTGCAGTTTTTTCAACAAGCGTTATTGATGGCATCGATGGTTTGTCTGGTGGAGTACTGACATCTATATTTACTGCATATGCTATTATTGCTTTTGTAAACAACCAGATAGATATAGCGGCATTGTGTGCCGTTATTGCTGGAGGGACGCTTGCATTTCTGTGGTTTAACATACCGCCAGCTAGATTTTACATGGGCGAGACGGGCATGCTTGGTCTAACAATTACACTTGCTGTTATTGCATTCCTAACAAATTCAGTTTTGGTATTGCCAATTATCGCATTGCCACTCGTCCTGACCTCATTGTCTGTCATTATACAAATGATTTCGTATAAATATTTTGGAAAAAGACGAGTCTTTCGTGTGGCACCACTGCATCATCATTTCGAAGCAATTGGTTGGTCAAAGGAAAAAGTGGTCATGAGATATTGGATTGTCAGTGTCGTCTTTGCAATTGTCGGTGTGATTTTTGCACTTGTCAGTTAATATGTTTTAAATTACGGCGAAGGTGTGTCTTTATCCGAACCTTGCGCAGGCCGACGGGCCGAGCAGAGCAAAAAGTCAGTAGACTTTTATGTGTGTGAGGAGAAAGACACACTGAGCCAAGAATTTAAAATTCTATCAGTACAATGAAAAAAATAAAAATCGACATACCGTTTTTTATATCAATCGCAATTCTCGTAATTGGCGGTTTCTTGATATTTACATCAGCATCTCTGGGTCTATTATCAAATCAGAGTGTAAAATATGCAAACGTCTCATTCAACCAAACTTTTTTCGGTCTATTTCTTGGAATTATTGCTTGTATCATTACATCAAATTTTGATTTTAAAAAATATAGAAAATATGCATTTTACTTTTTTTGCGTAGCAATTGTTGTAACACTTCTAGTTTTCGTTCCAAAAATCGGTATTCAGCATGGAGGTGCGTATCGTTGGATAGATTTGGGGGCCACTACATTCCAACCCTCTGAATTATTGAAGATAGCATATATCATATATCTTGCCGCATGGTTGGCATCAGTCAAGGACAGAGTGACAACAATCCGTTACGGATTTATTCCTTTCATTATAATCACATCAATCGTTGGTATAGTTCTACTAAAGCAACCTGATACTGACACATTTGCTATTACTTTTTTTGCTGGAATAGCTATGTTCATCGCGGGGGGAGGGAAGTGGAGGTACTTTTTTATACTCCTTTTTTCTGGAATTATTGGGCTGGGTATTATTGCTTATGAGCGCCCATATGTTATGAGTCGTATTACAACATTCCTTCATCCAAGCGAAAACTCACTTGGTAGTGGATACCAGATACAACAATCTCTAATCGCTATTGGTTCGGGTGGTCTTTCTGGTCGCGGATTTGGTCAAAGTATTCAGAAATTTAATTATTTACCAGAGCCAATTGGAGACTCGATATTTGCTGTCGCAAGCGAGGAATTTGGCTTTCTCGGTGCAGTCGGGATCATCCTTTTGTTTATATTTTTTGCTTTTCGGGGGCTCAAAATTGCAACACATACACCAGATACCTTTGGTAGACTACTGACCGTTGGAATTGTTATAATGATTGTATCGCAAGCATTCGTAAATATAGCAGCTATGGTAGGTGTATTACCACTATCGGGTATTACATTGCCATTTATTAGTCATGGTGGTACAGCCCTTTTTATGGTACTTGCTGAGGTTGGAATTATTCTAAATATATCAAAAACTGCAAAGCTGTCTGCTAAAAAATAATAATATGAAAATTGTACTCACAGGAGGTGGATCAGGCGGGCATTTTTATCCAATCATTGCGGTGGCACAGGAAATAAATGCTCTTGTCAAAGAAAACCACTTGATCGAACCAAAAATGTATTATCTTTCTACAGAACCCTACAATGAGGGGTTGTTATTTGATAATAATGTTGAATTTAGACAAATAACTGCAGGAAAAATTAGGCGATATTTTTCTATCCTTAATTTTTTTGATTTGTTTAAAATTGTATGGGGTTCATTTCGAGCGCTCTGGGCTTTGTTTTCTATTTACCCAGATGTGGTTTTCGGTAAAGGTGGCTTTGCAAGTTTTCCTGCTTTGTTTGCGGCTAGAATTCTACGTATCCCTGTGGTAATACACGAATCTGATTCAGTGCCTGGCATGGTAAATAAATGGGCAGGCAAATTTGCTGTACGTATCGCAGTGTCATATCCCGAGGCAGCAAAACATTTTCCAGTAGGCAAAGTCGCACATACAGGTAACCCTGTAAGAAGGGAGATTATGGATGCATTATCAAATGGCGCTTATGAATATCTTGGCCTTGATGCAAGCGTACCGTCTATTTTGATTCGTGGCGGGTCACAGGGCGCTCAGATGATCAATGATGTAATTATGGATGCACTACCAGAACTTGTAAAATCATACAATGTTATCCATCAAACAGGTAAGGCAAATATTGGTGTTATGAAAGAGACATCTGAACTAATTTTGCATGACAGTGTAAACAAGAATCGTTATAAACCATATGACTATCTTGATCTACTACAACAGAGAATGACTGCTGGGGCATCTGATATTGTTATATCTCGGGCAGGTTCAACAATTTTTGAAATTGCCTCATGGGGTAGACCAAGCATTATTATTCCGATTACAAAATCAAATGGTGATCATCAGAGAATGAATGCCTATTCATACGCACGAACAGGAGCGGCAGTTGTAATAGAGGAGAAAAACCTCAATGGTCATATACTTATTGCTGAGATAAATCGCATCATGACTAACCCTGATGAAAAGGAAAAGATGAAAAAAGCGGCACTAGGTTTTGCAAGGAGAGATTCTGCGCGACTTATTGCAGAACAAGTTTTGAATATTACTCTTTCACACGAGCAATAGTTTTCTAAAGGTTGTTATAAAAAATTATGGATGAAAATACAAACCAAACTAATATAGTGACACGATTTGCACCATCGCCTACAGGTTTTATGCACGTAGGTGGTGTTCGTACTGCTCTTTATGCATGGCTCTTTGCGCGAAAACACAAGGGTCAATTTATTTTAAGAATCGAGGACACAGACCAAAAACGCGAAGTGGAGGGCTCACTCGAACATATTATGAAATCCCTTAAATGGCTTGGTTTAGAGTGGGATCAGGGACCAGATATTGGAGGTCCTTTTGCACCGTACATACAATCAGAGAGAATGAGGGAACTGAATATATATCAGAAATATGCAGAAAAATTAATCGAAAAAGGTTTTGCATATGCAGATACAAAATCTGAAGAGGAACTAGATGTTTTGAGAAAAAAAGCAGATGATGAAAAAAGACCTTTTTTATATCGTGAACATCGCCCAGAAAATACTCCAGCATGGACACAAGGTATTCCACTCCGCTTTAAGATACGAGAATTGAAACGTACTGTCTGGCAGGATGTTGTTCGTGGTGAACTTTCTGCTGGACCAGAGGCCCTCGATGATTTCATTTTGATTAAAAGTGATGGGTATCCTACATATAATTTTGCACACATAGTTGATGATATAGAAATGGGAGTGACACATGTAGTCAGAGGCCAAGAGTTTATCTCATCGACACCAAACTATATTGCTGTATATGAGGCACTTGGAGCAACGGAACCACTATATGTAACTGCACCACCAATTATGGGCGAGGATGGAAAACGAAAACTCGGCAAGCGTGATGGAGCAAAAGATATTTTGGATTATGAAAAAGAAGGATACTTACCTGACACGATGATTAATTTTTTGACTTTTCTCGGCTTTAATCCTGGGGGTGAGAAAGAGATTTTCACTGTTGAAGAGCTTATAGAAGTTTTTGACTTTGAGAAGGTGCATAAATCTGGCGCACAATGGAATGATGACAAACTAGATTGGATGAACAAGGAGCATATGAAATTAATGTCGGACATTGATAGGGAAGTTGAGATCAAGAAAAGACTTTTAATGAATGACGAGATCGCCAAAAATGAAATGGCATCTAATGATGACTTTATGTCAAAATTATATCCAATTATTTTTGATCGCATTTCAAAATGGGGTGACATTGATGCACTCATTAAAGATGGCGAATTGTCATATTTCTTTTCAAAGCCAGTATATGAGCCCACACTACTTGCATGGAAAGATACACCATCTACTGATGTAAAAAAACATCTTATCTTTGTAAAAAATATATTTGATAATGCTAGTGCAGATAATTTTATGAATTCTGAAACAGTAAAATCTATTGTGTTTGACTATGCAACACAGGAGGGGAGAGGGAACGTCCTCTGGCCACTTCGTGTCGCCCTATCAGGAAAAGAAAAAAGCCCTGACCCCTTTACCCTCGCTTTTGTCCTCGGGAAGGAGGAGGCGGTGGGGCGCATAAATGATGCGGTAGAAAAAATAAAATAATCAATCTTAATCTTTTATTCATTATAATGATTTTAGAGCACGGATATTTTTCTGCTGAAAAATTCCTCAAGTCTCGGCTACCCGCCTTGCGAAGTCTCTAAAATCATTATAATTCAACAAGATTAAGATTGTGAATCATAATGACAATACAAAAGAAATACATTTCAATTTTCTTTTTTCTCCTTTTGGTTGGGGGGGTGGGTTTTGTGCAAGCGGATACTGCTGATGATTTAATTAACAAAATAGAGGATCGTACTAGCCAAATTAAAAAGTTAGAGGAAGAAATCAAACAGTATAATAAAGAGGTCAATACTGTGAATGCACAGGCCAAAACACTTCAAAATACAATCAAGGTACTAGATCTTTCTAAAAAGAAAATTACAACTGATTTAACATTGACTGAGCGTAAGATAAATAAAACCGAACTAACAATAGACCAAATTAACATTGGTATCGGTAGCACTACAGGCACAATTGCTCGTAATAAGAAAGCGATTACCACCCTTATCCAAAATACACGGTATCTTGAAGATACAAATGTTGTGGCATATATACTTGGTGGAAAAAATATACAGGAAATATGGTCTGATATCGATGATATTCGTCGAGTGCAATTACAAATTCGTGACAAATCAAATGAGTTAAGAGAATTAAAGGATGATTTGGAAGAAAAGCAGGACTCACTTTCTGTTCAGAAAAATCAGTTAGTTGGCCTGAAACAGGATCTAGGTGGCAAAAAATTGGCGGTTGAATATAGTCAACAGGAGAAATCCACACTGCTTGTGCAAACTAAAAATAAAGAGCAGGCCTATAGGGATCTTATTAAAACTCGTGAACAGCAAAAAGCCCAATTTGAAAAAGAACTGTATGATTTTGAATCACAATTAAATCTGACCGTTGATAAGGGAGGGTATCCTGCACCAAGAGCAGGTATCTTGTCGTGGCCACTTGATGATGCCTATGTCACTCAAAAATTTGGTAAGACCGTCGGTGCAGAAAAACTGTATACATCAGGATCACATAATGGTGTAGATTTTCGAGCCAGTATAGGAACAAAAGTGAAGAGCGTTCTAGATGGTGTAGTTACTGGTACAGGTAATACTGATCAATATCCGGGGTGCTACTCATTTGGAAAATGGGTCATGGTAAAACATAAAAATGGATTATCTAGTATATATGGACACCTTTCTGTGATAAGTGTCAGCCAAGGACAAGATGTGAAGACAGGAGACCTTCTTGGTTTTAGTGGTAATACTGGATATTCTACAGGGCCGCATCTTCACCTCGGCTTATATGCTACTCAGGGTGTTCGAATCGAGCAGTATGTAAACAGTCGTGGGTGCAAACAAGCAGTTATTCCTCTGGCTGACATTAAAGCATATCTTGATCCACTTGCTTATCTTCCAAATATTTAAAATGTAATGCAAATAGGGGAGAGTGCGCATTTTAATTTTAAATTTTGTTTGCTAGAATCCCCTATCGGGAATTATTTTTTAAGATGCTATTTGAATGATGTATGGTAGGTCGAAGCAAGGGAAGACTCAACCTCGGGCATTTTACGAGCTCGTTTTTTTGAAATATTAATGATTAAGGGACACTTTTAGGTAATATTGCAAATTGATTTAAATCAATAGAACCCTAGATGTACTCCTAGGTGTGCCTACCGAAAGATATATTGTGCGACATACTACTCTTAGTGCCCTACTAGGTACTTAGAGTAGTACTAGTACTCCTGTGGTGCGACATTGTTATATCCTACTCCCCTCTATATAGAGAGACAAATAAAAGGCCGCCAGTGTGGGTGTGGCGGACCTTCATCCATTCGCTCATCTGTATATTGGTGTAGTCTCCAATATCAGTTTTTTGAGGCGCTCAATGATTGCCTCATTTTCGGTCATCCCTACTGGGACGACAAAATTATCATCTATAATGTAATTGCAATACTGGTATGTGTTTGATGTGGGGCGGAATTGTGATTCCGTGCCATTCAAACTAACAAGAACCTGACTGCAATCTGATGTGATTTTGACAGCATATTGATGATCGCTATCGGGAAAAAATGTCACTGAAATTGCCATTTTGCCTCCACATGTAATACTACATTGAAAACTTCTTTTGTCAAAAAAACTCTCACCTGCCCCAATGGGTGGTGAGAGTTTCTGAAAACTATTTCAATCTATCTTGATTTTGGTGATCTCGTCAGTCTAGCCACTGACATGCCCCTTTGTGAAGCATGGCATGTAAATTCATAGACAAAAACATTTTGATCAGCGCGTCCTGGTGTAAACCTTAGTTGAACGATACATGGGATGACAACACCATTTACACCATTATCCTTGTTTATACGGCGGCCATTTTTTCTGACAAATATGGTTATCCGCGGTGACAGCTCATAGTGTTTCCGAAGGTTAACCAGATCCTCATGAGTTATCCCAGTTACTTCAAGATTATAAAGTATTAGGACATTACCTATTGGAGATAAATACCCTGCAAGATTATCCTTACCAGACAATTTTGACAGTATGCACAATTTTAGGATTTTGTTGGCCATCTCCAGCACAATTTCCGGGCTGGATTCATGCCTTCTTTTAGAGAGCTCATCATCAATATCAAAATGGATTCGTGTCATTTTGTAACCTCCAAGTGCTAGACTACCACAGACTATCACAAAAGCAAAACGACCACCGTATGGGTGGTCGTTTGTGCTATTTATTTGTTCACTGCCAGGGATTTACTTTCATACTTTCCCCAACATGCTTTTGAAGATGCCCATGGCCGTGTACCCTCTCTTTCATAGAGATTTCGGGCGTAGGCCGTGTTACCTTCGAGTGTGTAGATATTGTAGTCTTTCTTTTCAGCCGTATCTAGGTGATAGAATTCGTTAATCTGCATAACACCGACGTCTTTATTGTTGACAACACCACGGTGGATACTGCCATCCTCATCAAGCTGTCGGAAATGAGATTCACACTTTGCGATCTGAATCATGATCGGAACATCTGCAAAGTACTTACGTACATATTGCTCAGTACCCATCATGTGTTCAATATCATCTTTTGATATTTCTTTGACAACGTTCTGTTGCTCAATTTTCGGTACTTCAGTCACCACAACTGGGCTTTGGAAACCTCCTGCTGTAGAAAGAACCATGAACAAACTTGCTGCTGTAAAATTTAAAATATGCTTACCTTTAAGTTATAATTCTGTAAGGAATACGGTAGATATGGAGTATGTTCTCAACTACTGAACTGTCTCCAAATGAAAAACTCAGTTCTACTGAGTCATGTATATTCTATCATACTTACCTATCACCTGTCAATGGTTATAACACGAAAATGAGGGTATGGAAAGAGAATTATATGGCTATATAAAGCCACAGATTTACGAAATATAGTAGACCTTAAAATCAACGAAAATCAAGCAATCTATAGGACAAATAGGATAACGAGCGGAGCCAGACTCCAATAGAACAATTTATCTGCTCCGGAGAACAAAACATCAATAACTGGAGTGAAATTATAGAGTAAATCGAGATTAATAACACCATAATTGAACACAAGTACAGAAATAACACCGGCTATTGCTAGCCCTGCTGTACGAAACATCCTCTCTGCGCCATATCCGGACTCTGAAAAGACATATCGCCCGATCAGTATGTGAACTGGAATGAGAAATAGTATAAATATACCTACTTTATTTAGGGTCAGTAACATATCCCCTTTTAGGAAAATTAGCTTGTCTACAAAAGGAAAATGTTCAAAGAGAAATCGCGCTGGATAAAATGTAAGCACTAGAGAGACCAGATAGCTTTTGCCAAAGTACATGCCATATGCAAATAGAAGTATAAAGAGCACACAAATAGCAATAATATCTGTTGATAGAGATACGCTATGTTGCAAGAACTGTGTCATATAAACAGTATAGCATTTTTAGGATGTAGAACAAATCCACAGGGCTATATTCCCTCTTTCTTGAGATTTTCCACTATTTTCTTAACATCCTTCGATAGTTTTTTTGGTATATTAATATGTATTTTGACCAAAATATCCCCACGTTTTGTATGTTCATAGACAACACCTTTATTTTTTACTCGGAGCACCTCACCAAACGTCACACCCTCTGGAATTTTCAGTGTAATATCTCCATCGAGTGAATGAATAGCGTATTCCCCACCCAAAAGGGCGTCTGATAATTTTATGTTGAGATCCATGACGAGGTTGTGTCCATCTCTTCGGAACAATGCATGTTTTTTCACGTATACACGGATATACAAATCCCCTGCTTGCCCACCACTTATTACTTCTCCTGCGCCAGTCAATCTGATCATTTCGCCATTATCAATCCCTGCGGGTATTTTTACTTTAATCTCACTTTCTTTTTTGTATATTCCTTGACCGTGGCAAACACTACATTTTAATTTTGGTACCTTGCCCGATCCATGGCAGGTAGTACAAGTACTAGTAGATTCAAACTGACCAAAAAATGATTGTTTAACCTCACGGATACTACCCTTGCCATTACATGTACTACATGTTGACATTTCGCTACCTTTTTCTGCACCAGTACCTTTGCAATGGTCACAAGTAGATGTTTTATTGAGGACAATAGTTCGCTCTACACCAAAAACAGATTCCTCAAATGAAAGCTCGACATCAATAGAGATATCACGTCCTCTTTTTGCCTGTCCACGGCGTCCACCACCAAAAACATCACCAAAGATGTCTCCGAGATCGAATTCGAATCCCTGACCTTGTGCGCCATGTGTGAATTGTGAGAAATCAAAACCATCAAACCCGCCGAACCCTTGGCCTCCTGCGCCTCCCTGTGGCCCACCGTTACCCGAAAAGACTCTTCCATACGAATCATACTCTGCACGCTTTTTATCATCAGAAAGGATCGAATAGGCCTCGTTGATTTCTTTGAATTTAGCATCATCACCACCTTTTTTATCTGGGTGGTATTTATGAGCAAGTGTTCGAAAGGCCTTTTTTATATCCTCTTTTGAAGCTTTTTTATCTACACCAAGAGATTCATAATAGTCTTTATTTTGCATAGGTATATTATAGTTTTTTTACTTGATTAGTATACTTGACTAAATAGCATATTACAAGTGTTGTTTGAAAGACCTTAGCAGATGCTAAGGTCTTTCACAGTCACTTAATTCTCAATAATATTTTCTGAATCATTCGCAGGATTTTGTTAAAAATGCTCATACTTTTTTCTAGCCGTGGGCACGTGCCCCGCAGGGGTGACTGAAAGGAATCTGCGTAAGGCAGAAAAAAGTATGGTGCATTTTACAAAATTCGAGGACGATGGAAGAAAATATTATTGAGAATCCTTTTTCTCCTCGAATTCAGCTTCACGCACCGGACCATCAGTGTTTTCACCCTGTGGAGGTGTTTCTGTCTGTGCAGATTTATTTAATATCTCCCCAATCTTCGAAAGTTCCGAAGACAGATCAGATGTCTGTTTCTTTATCTGCTCCATATCATCCCCATCCTTTGATTTTTTCAAATCAGTAATCATGTTTTCAATAGAGACTCGGAGATCTGCGGGAACCTTCTCACCAGCGTCGCGAAGAGATTTCTCTGATGTGTAGATCAGTTGCTCTGCAATGTTTTTGACCTCTACCAAATCTTTTTTCTTTTGATCCTCTGCACTATGTGCCTCTGCATCTTTCTGCATCTTTTCGATATCTTCCTTTGATAGCCCTGATCTTGCCTCGATGCGAATAGATTGCTCTTTATTTGTTGCTTTGTCCTTTGCTTTGACAGCCAAAATACCGTTTGCATCTACATCAAAGGTCACCTCTACTTGTGGCATACCTCGTGGTGCTGGTGGAATACCGTCGAGAATAAATCGCCCAAGTGATTTGTTATCCCCTGCCATTGCACGTTCACCCTGCACAATATGAATTTCTACTGATGTTTGGTTATCTGCAGCGGTCGAGAATACCTGTGATCGAGAAGCAGGGATTGTGGTGTTTCGTTCAATCAACTTTGTTGCAACGCCTCCCATTGTTTCAATACCTAGAGAAAGCGGTATAACATCGAGCAATAGAACATCTTTGACATCCCCTGCTAGGATACCACCTTGAATTGCAGCACCGAGAGCAACAACTTCATCTGGGTTAATTGATTTGTTTGGCTCCTTGCCAAAAAATGCTTTCACTTTTTCAGCCATTTTTGGCATGCGAGTTTGCCCACCAACTAAAATCACCTCATTGATTTGCGATGTACTAAAGCCCGATGCATCCATAGCGCGCTTTGTGATTGCCATTGCTCGTTCAATAAACTCTTCGGTCAATTCCTCAAGTCTTGCTCGTGAAAGTTTGATCAAAAGGTGTCGTGGCCCTGATGAATCAGATGTGATGAATGGAATATTTATTTCTGACTCCATTGCACTAGAGAGTTCAATTTTTGCTTTTTCTGCCGCTTCATCAAGACGCTGGAGTGCCAACGTGTCTCCACGAAGATCGATACCCGTCTCTTTTTTAAACTCATCAGCAAGATAATTGATGATTTTTTGATCAATATCCTTGCCTCCCAAATGTGAGTCACCGTCTGTTGCCTTTACCTTAATATCTCCACCAACCTCATCAACATCAACCTCCAAGACAGAGACATCGAATGTACCACCTCCAAAGTCAAAGACCACAATCTTTTCATCTTTTCGATCCTTATCAAATCCGTATGCAAGCGCTGCTGCAGTTGGCTCGTTTATAATACGCAATACTTCAAGACCAGCAATCTGACCAGCGTCCTTTGTTGCCTGTCGTTGTGAATCGTTAAAATATGCAGGGACAGTAATAATTGCCTGAGTTATTTTTTCACCAACCTTTGCTTCTGCATCAGCTTTCAATTTACCAATAACCATTGCTGAAATCTCCTCAGGTGTATACTCTCTTGCCTGCCCTGAAGGATTTGAAGGGTCATTCATTTTTACTTTTACACCGTTTGTTGCAGATTTTAAAACTTCAAATGGAACAATTGCTTTATCTTTTTGAACCGCGACATCATCAAATGTGTGGCCAATAAATCGCTTGATACCAAAGATGGTATTTTTTGGATTTGTTACCGCCTGACGTCGTGCCAAAAGACCAACAAGTCGCTCGCCAGTTTTAGAGACTGCAATAATAGATGGTGTTGTACGTGCACCTTCACTGTTTTCAAGTATTTTTGGTTGGCCAACCTCCATAACTGCAACAGCCGAGTTGGTTGTACCAAGATCAATTCCTATAATTTTACTCATGTGTTTGTTTTGTAGTTAAGTATTATTAAATAAAAAATACGAAGTAACGAATTGGTTACGAATTAATACGAATAATAAAACTTCTTATTCGTAGTTATTCGTGTTTTTATTCGTTATTTCGTATATGTGGGAGCTCGTGGTTTTGAACCAGAAAAATATAATGTATTGGAAGAAAAATATGGTGAAACAAGACGAGATTCAAAAAGTGCTGTTTCAAAAATAATCTGTGGAATATACGCTGACAGAACAGGTGTCTCAGACGTAGATATATCGTCAATTACTGTGGCCTGTACCAGACGAGCTTTTACACGCCCACCACACTCATACACACAAAAAGTTGCACGAACAAGTCGCCCCTGTTGGTCACGGACGATTTTTTCTATGAAATTACCTCGTGCTGGTGTGATATTCATGTTTTGTGTATGAAATTATACAGTTTCTGTGCTCATTTGTGCACTTGACATTCATACTATTATTTGCTATAATAGTGATAGGAGAGTAAAAATGCCAAATGAGGTATTCAGACTGGTGATAATGTCCTTTTGGGTGCTGGCAATTATCTTGACATTTGGCTTCGTGGTAGCCACTCAAAAATCAGCCACAACAGAGGATGTTATGACAAAGTGGTTTCGTGTGTGCATACTGTCAATCAGTATATCAGTAGCCACGAAGTACCTGTTTCTATGACCCGCCAATAGGCGACGGAAAGACCGTCGACAGCTGGCGGTTTTTCTATTACAATAGAATTAGAGGAAGATGTATGGAACCTGTAATAGGTTTACTTCTATTTGTCATCTTGATGGTTGTTCTGATGACACAACCAATGCCAGGTGATTATGATGATTTCTAATCAACGATTCCCGACCAGCGCTCTGGTCGGGATTTTTTACTCCTTACCTCTTACCGTTTACTCGCTTATTTTCCCCACCTTCACCTTCGGTGCTCGTATAATTTTATTCTGTAATTTATACCCCACACTCACCACCTCCATTATTTTTCCATCATCATTTTTGTTTTCCACGGATACATTTTCAATAGCTTCATCACGATTGTGATCAAACATATCACCAATAGGATTTATAACTGTCACGCCATGATTTCCAAGTACTCCAACAAGCTGTGAGTGAATGTATTCAACCCCTGTACGCCAGTTTTTATCAACTTTTTCCCAAGCTTCTTTGTTTTTAAACGCTGATTCAAATGAATCAAGAACGGGAATAATTTCTGTGGCAATATCTTCCTTTGCAAACATTGCAAAGTTTTTTTGATTTTCAGCATCCAAACGACGTGCGTTCAAAAAATCCGCCTTATCTCTCTGCCATGAGTCGAGAAGGTCCGCATTTTTCTTTTCCAGTTCCTTTATCCTATCCTTTAATTTTTTAACCTTCTGTGCACAATCAACACCAGTCACTTCTGTATTTTCCTCAAAAATAACATCATCCCCTGGGTCGGTATCGACCTCGGGTTCATTCTCCGAAGTATTAATTATTGTATCTTCGTCAATCATGTTGTTTTATCTATATTAGTCTAGTCATACGTAGATTCCATAGTATTTTATCACCATTCGCAGACTTTTGTCATGGATGACAGTATTTTGACTGGCCGTGAGCACGTGCCCTGAAAGGGCGACCAAAGGGAGTCTGCGGAAGGCCGGTCAAAATACGCTTCATCCAACAAAAGACGAGGACGGTGAGAAAATAGTATGGAGTCGAAGTTTTAACGCTTACTCCATTGAGGAGATTTTCGAGCTTTCTTCAAGCCGAACTTTCGTCGCTCCTTCATGCGAGGATCTCGTTTGAGCATTCCCTCTTTCTTGAGTGGTCGGCGAAAATCCATATTGTATGCAACAAGTGCTCGTGCAATACCGTGTCGCATTGCTTCTGATTGTGAGTGGATGCCACCACCGACAATGTGAGCGGTAACTTTAAATTTTTCAGCGATATCTGTAAATGGTTGTTTGACGATACCATGCATATCAGCGAGCGGAAAATAGTCATGAACATCCTTGTCATTGACTGTAAATGACATTTTTGATCCTGGAGTAATACGAACGCGAGCAACAGATGTCTTTCGTCGTCCTACCGCCTCTATGTATTTTTCTTTTGTATCAGTCATGTCTATTATTCTGTAATAATTAAATTAAGCATCATTTTTGATCGAAGTTTGTTTTTTGGAAGCATTCCTGAAACTGCCTCACGGAAAAGCTCGTTGTAGCCCTTTTTATCAATCACCTGCTTCATTGTAGGTTGCTTGAGGCCTCCTGGATAGCCAGAATATCGGCTATATCGCTTCTGGTCGAGCTTTCGCTCGTCTATCAATGCTTTTGATGTATTCTTGATTTCTACCACAATCTGAGGGATTGCGTTACGCTTAAACTCTGGAGTATTTTTGCCCATTAGAAATACCGCAGCCTGTGTGGCAATGCGTCCGATTCGTTTGTTTTCTGCATCTAGTACGTATTTCATGATTTTATATTATTACCACAGAACGTTAGAATTTACAACCTTATACAAATTCAATAACCGCCATTAGACTGCCATCACTTTTTCGTCGTGGCAATTTGGTGATACGAGTGTATCCACCAGCACGTTTCGCATATCGTGGAGATATATCTTTGATAAGTTTTAGTGTTCCAGGGAGACCAATTTTTGCTGACAACAAACGTCGTGCTGTAACAGTATCAGATCGTCCTTGTGTAACCATTTTTTCAGCATATGGACGAAGTTCACGTGCTTTTGCATCTGTTGTTGTGATTTTTCCATGAAGCACCAAAGAAAGCGCAAGAGACTTGAGCAATGCATTTCGTACCTTTCGTACTCGTCCAAATTTTCTGTTTGTGTTGTGGTGATTCATACTCGTCCGTTAAGCTGTTATTTTAATGTAATATCAAATGTTTCCAAGACCGCTTTGATTTCATTTAGGCCTTTTGAACCAAGTCCGTCGATTTCTAGAATGTCTTTCTCTTTCTTTCGAGCCAAACCTCCGACAGTTCGGATATTTGCATTTGAAAGTGCGTTAAGTGTTCTAGCAGAAAGATCAAGTGTCTCGATTCGTGTTTTCAAAACATCTTCGTCAACCTCATCACTTTTTTCCTCTGCATCTGCCTTGTTGTGGTTTGCGGTTGGCATGAGCACATCCTCTTCTTTGAAACCAATGATCGCTTTTAGTTGGCTAATCATAACTTCGATTGACTTTTCAAGCGCATCTTTTGGATCAATTGTCCCGTCAGTTTCGATAAACAACTTTAATCGGTTGAAATCTGTTCGGTCACCAACACGCATATTTTCTACTTCGTAACTTACGCGTCGGATAGGAGTAAAGATTGCGTCGAGAGTGATTTGGCCAATATCAACACGATTTTTCTGAAGTACTTCTTTTGATACAAAGCCGAGGCCCTTTTCAGCAGTAATCTCCATATCAAGCTCTGCAGTTTTGTCTACTAGAGTTGCGATAACCAACTCTGGATTAAGAATTTCGACACCACCGGGAAGTTTGATGTCCCCCGCAGTCACTTCTTTTACACCCTTTACTTTCAATGTCAAAACCTGTGGTTCGTCGCCAACCATTCGGATACGAACTCGCTTGAGGTTAAGTAAAACAGTAATAGCATCTTCCTTCATACCCGGAACAACTGAAAACTCGTGCTCTACACCAGTGATTTTGACACTCGTAATAGCAGCTCCTGGTAGTGATGACAAGATAATACGCCGGAGAGAGTTACCAAGTGTGTGTCCGTACCCTGGGTACAGACCATCAATCTCATATGAGCCAGTAAAATCGGCTTCGGAGACGATTTTTGGCTTTGATGGCAATACGATTGTGTAGTCAGACATAGTAATGCGTTAAAAATTTAATTTTTAAATTATACCTTAATTAATGAAATAAATCAACACCTTCTGCTATCGGCTATAGAATTCAACAACCGCATTGAGATCAAACATGTTATCAGATGGTACCCATAGTGGTGCGCCGACTATTTTTGCTGTCTTTTTTGTTATATCAAACGAAATCCATGATGGAACAGTTGTGTTTTTCAGATTCTCTTCTAGATTTGCGAAAATTCCGCGTCCCAAAGATCCTGCACGTATTTCTACTGTATCCCCTACGACAAGCTGTCGAGATGGTGCAGTTCCACGTCGTCCATTGACAAGAATATGTCCATGAGAAACCATCTGGCGACTACCGAGACGTGTTTTAGATAAACCGAGGCGGTATACAACATTGTCTAAACGTGATTCGAGTGAGTGGAAAATCGCGCCGACAGCATGTGTTGATTTTTTCTCGAGTGCAGCTTTTACGTAATTTGAAAATTGTCGCTCAGAAAGGCCGTAGGTAAAACGAGCTTTTTGCTTTTCATTCATCTGAATACCATACTCTGACTTTGGTTTTGAAAAGCCACGTTTCTTGCCTCTTCGCTCTGTATGAAGCACGTATTTTTGAGTCTGAGTTTTCTCAAAAATAGGAGCTCCAAGTCGTCGTGCAATTTTGTATTTTGGTCCAGTAATCATAATTTTAATATGTAATATGTAAGTATGTAATGAGTAAGATGTAATTTTTTACTTATTACTTCTTACTTTTTACCTTTTGTTTTAAACTCGTCGTGGCTTCTTTGGTTTTGGTCCGTTATGTGGAACAGCTGTAACATCCTTGATAGATGTAATATTTACTCCCTTTGAAATGAATCCTCGAATTCCAGATTCTCGTCCAGATCCAACACCTTTTACTACAACTGCAACTTCGCGCATACCCATTGTACTTGCCTTTCCGCCAATAATTTCACCAACCTTTGCTGCAGCAAACGGAGTACCCTTTTTTGCACCCTTAAATCCTATTGAGCCAGATGATGATGTTGCAAGAACGTTACCCTTTGTGTCTGTCAAAACAATTTTGGTGTTGTTATAGGTTGACTGTACAAAAAGCATGCCGATATCAGCTTTTTTCTTTGAAACTGCAGAAACCTGAGATGATTTCTTCTCAGTATCTCCTGATTCACCTGTTGTTACAATTCGTTTTTTACCCATGTTGTTTAAATTTGATTTATGATGGCGATTATTTCTTGTCGGCAACCTTTCGTCCTGTACCCATAGTCTTTCGAACATTACCTCGTCGTGTTCGTGAATTTGTCTTTGTACGCTGTCCTCGGGATGGCAGACCTCGAGCATGTCGTGAGCCACGATATGCCTTGATGTCTTTTAATCTTTTTATGTTTCCTGCGACCTCTCGCTTCAAATCACCCTCGATTTTATATTCCTCGATCATTTTTCGAATAGCATTTTCCTGATCTACAGTCAGATCCTTTGGTTTTAATCCAACAGAAACACCTGCTTTCTTTAGGATAGTAATGGCTAGGGGTCGTCCAATGCCATATAGCACGGTCATGCCAATTTCAATACGCTTTTCTTCTGGTAGTGTGATTCCAAGTATTCTCATATGTAATTAATTATCCTTGTCGTTGTTTATGGCGTGCGTTTGCTTTGCATACAACATATACGTGTCCCTTTCGTCGGACCACTTGGCATTGTGAGCAAATTTTTTTTACTGATGATTTAACTTTCATAGTATTATTATCCTCGTTTAACAATTCGTCCCTTTCCACCATACGGGTCGATCTCGACAAGGACCTTGTCTCCAATCAAAACGCGTATTCGATGCAGTCTCATTTTACCAGAAAGATAGGTTAGCATCTCTTCACCTGTGTCGTCGCGTCGCACCTTAAAGAAGGTGTTTGGTAACGCCTCGGTAACAATACCAGAGACCGCCGTGTCTTTTTTGTTCTGATCGTGCATTACTTTTAATCAATGGGTTATATACTAGCAGATGAGAGGCCACTTCGTCAACCCCACTCCTTGAGCAGGGCCTATTTTTCAACAGTATTTATAATAGTGACTTTTTTAGAGTCTTTTGGGACAGTTTTATTCCAAAATGGTTGAGTCTCGATCCATGCTTCTTGTACTGCTGTATATGTAGCAATAACGGCTGTGGCTTGTGCCCTAGAAAGTCCTAGGATATCGCTTTTCAGTTTATTTTCATCAAAAATCCATATAAAATCAGTGTTACCAGTCAATCTAAATGTCAGAGACTCTACATTTCCTATATCGAGATTGTCAGATGTTAGTGAGAATGTTTGAGCCCCAAGATTTGTTATCTTTACCAAATCATTGGAAACATCAGGCATTATTTTTTGTATAATTGCTCGAGAAAGCGAACCTCTGTCAAAGATAATAGCAGTAATTGTCCCTTTCTTTTTCAATATAGCAGTATCAGACCCACCTGTAGACTGAACAACTGCACCCAATGAGTATGAAATACCTTGCGGATACAGCATAAAATTTGATGGAATTTGCGCTTCGACATCAGCGATCAATGCAGATTTTAATTGTGCATCAAGTTCAGTTTCAGATGAGGCGAGCACCTCTTTTGAAATTACTTTTTGCATACCAGAAAAACCACCTGTCATGCTTGTCTTTGATCGAGC
This sequence comes from uncultured Candidatus Saccharibacteria bacterium, assembly GCA_964597675.1. Classification (GTDB taxonomy): domain Bacteria; phylum Patescibacteriota; class Minisyncoccia; order Phycocordibacterales; family DATDWN01; genus CAZQYV01. Next base: position 38,306 of record CAZQYV010000004.1, on the reverse strand, counting down.
ATATATCTGTGTATATTTTGAGCCACCCTTAAATCCTGGGATAGTAAAGTCGGATAAGCCAATATTGTATTTTTCACCAATTGATTCTGCCTGTACTATAACCTCGACACTTCCCGGCACAGTTTTACCATTTTTGACCTGTCTGGCAGGTACTGTCGTACCACTAACCAACTTATAAATAAGTCCGCCCGGTGTTTGAAAACGTGTTGTCGGTATTAGCACCTGTGATGCAGTTGTATTGTTGAATACAACAATAGTACCCTGTGCTTTTATATCCACCTGCTGTTCACTTGTTGCAGGTACAGATTTTTCTGCATCTTTTGTAATTGTAACTATCTGAAAACCGAGATCACTCCCTGCTTCATCTTTTTTTGCAACAAATGTCTCATTTATTGTCTTTGATATGTACCTAGGTGTAACAGAGACCTTTGCGCTTTTGAAAAAAGCTGAAATGCCAAAAAGTGATGCGATAACCAACACAATGACTGCCGAATACAGCATTTTACGTGATTTTTTTTGTGGCTCGTCGTATTCATACCGATATGAGGGTGGCGCAATAGGTGACCGTGTTGGTGATGCTAGAGGTGCAGGAGAAATATCCCCAACAATTGGAGTCTCATCGTCTGCCTCTTTATACATTGAAATAGGAGTAGAGTACTCGTCGACTGGAAGTTTCTTTTTATCAGACACTCTCTCTGAGCGGGACGGTAGAGAGACATCACGAATAGATCGTTTGTTTGGAATAATATCCTGAACTATTTTTTTGTTTCGTTCATTTACCATAACCTCTTTGTATTGTACCCTATTTTACTTACTTTGCAAAAATAACTGTTGATTACTTATTATCTTTTTTAAGAAATACATCATAGAAAACTGAAAGTAGCGAAATAAATTCATTTTCTGGTAGTCGGGAGTCTCTTGTGCATAATGTTTTGAATACTGACTCATCTACATATACCGGATCAACATTTTTTTTGAACGTATCTGTAGAGTCACGTTTCATTAGGTTTAGAAAATTGATACTAAACTGTGACATGTCCTTGTCTGCTGTAATAAATACTCGTGGAGGCAAATCTGCCTTTTCCGAAAGACCCGTCAGAGCTTCATTAAAATAAACATCCCACTCACGACCTACATTACGACAGACCTCTTCCATTTGTCTTGCTACACTCTCATCCCCTTTTCCTCCTGTATATATATGTAAGATAGATTCTGCAATTTCAGGAGAGACACCACATGTCGTGCCAATCTGGCGTATCATCAAATTTCTACCGGATGGAAAAGAAACAGTCTTGGCAAGCGAGTTATCTTTGACAAGAGTAATGTCCGTCACCTCGCCAGTGACATCCATAATCAGATAGTCTGACAATCTCGGATATATAATATCTAAAACTGAATGTGTGATAAATGGAAATGTGTGTGCGTACACTTTATCGTGCGAGAGATGGGTATGCTTAGATATTACTTGAAATACCCCATCCACAACCTGATTTGGCGCACATGATGTATATAATGAAATATCAAATAGTTTTGTCTTTTTTCCGATACTATTGTCGAGTGGATAACCATTGATCTTTGTATTAGTCACCGCCTGCTCCAGAGTAACTACAGATGCACTCGAAACACCTTTAGCTCCTTGTGGAGAGACTTCCTTTTCAAATAAATCACGCTCTTTTTCCATTATGTCATGTAGGAAACGTTCTGTAATAACAAATGCTTTTTCCTCTGCAATGTGGATGCGTTTCGATTGAGATAGAAACCACGGTGATGAAAATGACAATAGTGCATCGTGTATTTTTTTCTCTTTTCCTTTCCAATAAGTGTGAGTAAAACCCAAAGAGAGAACCTCCCCAACAACGGCATCAACTGTAGCAATCATGGAGGATAACAAAGCATCTGCGCGCGGTTCTAATGCAATAGAAATTGGACTTTGAGTGGTGCAAAATATAAATGGTTTTTTTGTAATTGAAAAAACCACTAGACTTGCAGAGACATTTCCATTACCTATATCAACGAGCAAGGAAACATACTCCTCTTTTTTTGAGAATGAAAACATAATTAGATTATATCACGCGTAATACTTATTCCAATACTGCTTTTATACGACGGATACCTGCAGAAATCGCTTCCTCTTTTATTATTTTGAAATGTCCAAGCATTGCTGTGTTTTCGACATGAGGACCGCCACAAAATTCTTTTGAGTATGCTGTTTCGATAGAATTTCCAACGTAATAAACATTTACTTCGTCTCCGTATTTGTCACCAAAAAAGTGAAGTGCACCTGTTTTTTCTGCCTCATCTTTTTTCAGTACAACCTTTTGCACAGGCAGACCTTGTTTTATCTTTTCATTCACAATATCCTCGACTAGTCTTTTTTCCTCATCAGTCATTTTTGATCCATGAGTAAAGTCAAAACGCAGACGTTCTGCCGTAATATTACTTCCTTTTTGTGAAACTGCATTTCCAAGTACATCGCGAAGGGCCTGATGCAGTATGTGTGTTGTGGTGTGATATTTTGTCTCCATTTCACCTGTACTGCCCAGACCTCCCTTAAATTTATGCTCGCTTCCGACACGAGACAGCTCCTGGTGCTTTTTTAAATCCTCATGAAATTTTTCCTCGTCCAACACAATACCCTTTTCTTTGGCCAATTCTACTGTCAGTTCAAAAGGGAAACCAAATGTAGTAAAAAGAATAAATGGATCTACTCCCTTTTCAAATTCCTTCAAACCGCTCTGAAGTGTTTTTCTAAATCTCTCTTCTTCTTTTCTTATCTCTTCTTTAATAAAATCCTTTTGGTTATATGTTTCTGGGTAAGCGTCATTGTAGGATTGTAATACTGGATCGACAAGAGTCGAAAGTCCATCTGTTGTGATTCCAAGTTTATCCCAATATCGTACAGCACGACGAATCAATCGACGGACAAAATAGCCTTGGTCACTATTGCTTGGCAACACACCATCACCAATCAGGAATGCTGATGCGCGGAGATGATCAGCAATAATACGAAATGAAGCAGTATATTTAGAATCGTCATATTGTTTGCCCGATAGTTGCTCAAGTGTTCTGATAACTTGCTCAAAAATATCAATTTTAAAGACGTCAGGGGTATTGATTGAGGCGACAGCGAGACGCTCGAATCCCCCACCAAAATCAACATTTTTTTGTGGCAATTTAGAAAATGTACCATCTGGATTTTTCTTGTATTCCATGAAAACATTGTTTCCGATCTCGAGAAAACGCCCACAATCGCAGTTTGGATGACAGTATTTTCCAAATTTTGGATCGTGCTTTATATCTGTAAACTCATAGAACATTTCGGAATCAGGCCCTCCTGGCTCGCCTGCTGGCATCTTTTCTGGGATTCCTGCACGTGACCACCAATTTTTACCCGCATCATAGTAAAAGATTCTGCCACCCTGCATACCCTTCATGTATCCATCATTTTCGCTGCCAATTTCAATATCCTGCGCCTCGATGCCTTTTGAAATAAACAACTCTTTCCATAGCTCAGCTGCTTCGGTGTCTTTTGGAATATTATTTTTCTCATCACCTATAAAAACTGTGACGTACAATTTATTTGGATCAAGACCGAGCTCATCTACCAAAAAGGCAAACATCCACTTTATTTGTTCCTGTTTAAAATAGTCACCTAGTGACCAGTTGCCGAGCATCTCGAAAAAGGTCGTGTGCCTATTATCGCCAATATCTTCTATGTCTCCTGTACGAAATGATTTTTGCGAGTCAGCAATACGTGTACCGAGGGGGTGTGGTGTACCAAGGAGATATGGCACCATTGGTTGCATGCCAGATCCGGTAAAGAGTGTTGTTGGATCATTTTCGGGCACCAAAGGAGAGGAAGGTACAATGACATGCCCCTGTTTTTTAAAGAAATTAAGATATTTGTCTCGAATGTCTGATGATTTCATATATCAATAATGCCATATCTAGGCCTAAAATCAAAGACTCTTATATATATTGTTTTAAAACCTGAAAATCATTAATCAATGTGGCCTTGTTACTACCGTTATACAATGCAACAGCGGGATGGTACAAAGGTACGATAGTAATATCGCCGTACGTGGTTTTTGCAACACATGTAGTGCCATGCATTTCACCAATAGGTTTTACTTTGTCACCGCATCCGAGGCGATTCATAATATATACCATAGAAAATCGTCCGAGAGTCGCCAAGACTTGTGGCTGTATGATTTCTATTTGACGATCGAGAAATGGTGCGTAGAGATCTATCTCTTCTTGATTCGGGTCGCGATTTTCTGGTGGACGGTCTTTGACTATGTTTGTTATATAGACATCTTTTCGCTCTAAACCGATGGATGCAACCATTTCATCAAGCAATTTTCCTGATCGACCACAAAACGGCCGAGCAGTTTCCGCTTCATTTTTTCCCGGTGCTTCCCCAATAAACATGATATGTGCATCTAAACTTCCCTCTCCAATTACTGGAAAATAATTATTTTCTACACGGTAGGTATAAAGCGGAGACTCGGTAAGAACAAGCAACTCTTCATATATCTCTTTCATCTTTTCATGCTTCTCATCAGTCAAGAGTGGCATCATTTTTTATTACGATTAATCCACCACGGACTCTCCTTATTAAACCACCAATCGTTTGAATCAGTCACCATAATTGCCTCTGCAATTTTTTTAGCATGTGGTGTCTTGAGGCGTTGTGTTGCAGGCACAATCCACTCAAGTGCCCGAGTATTTCCAGTGTCCACTTCCTCCTTCAATGCGAGTATCCATTCCAGATTATCTGCATCTTTTACCAACTGTGATTCACGAGATTGTCGCTCCTCATATTCAGCAAGCGAGGCGAACATATGTTTGCCAAAAGTGACACTATCAGAGATATCCTTTACCGCATCGTGCTCCTTGCGCTCGACATACTTTTGGTGAACATAATTTAGATCAGAAATTCTTGTCTCTGATATATCGTGAAAAAGTGCCATACTCAAAACCTTGGCCATATCAACAGTTCCGTCCATTTGGGCTAGAGCATAAGCAATAAACCCAACTCGGTTAATATGCTCGGCCACAGACTGATCACCTGTGCCGAGGAAATGAAATCCACTCCGCGGAGTTTTTGCAAGAATACCAACCTCAAACAAAAAATTCGCTACTGACATGTATTCTGGCAGTATTTTTTGTTTCTTCTTCTGTATTTTTTTCATACCTGTATTATAGCGCCTGTATTTCTTCTGTCACTTTGGCAATTGTCTCGGATGGGAGTCCGAGCCCAACTAGTAGTTCAGGTCGTTCAACAAGTGTCTTGCACAAGACAATACCCTGCTCGAGCAGTGTTTTTTTCTGACGACCATCTAGCGTTGTAAGACATGTCAGTGGATGGAGTTTTGCCTCGAGAATCATGTCGTGAAGACTTCCGTGTTCAGGATAATTCCAGCCAATCATTACCAATCTCTTGCCTTGGTGTGACCCATACTCAATAGCAGTTGTAGTAAATTTTGTATTTGTCACAAGCCAACCCTCATCAAGTTTTCTATCCTTGCCATAATGAAATGTTTGCTCGCTTAAATCATCGAAACGTTCTTTGACATACAATGCAATTTTTAGGTCTGACTTTACACCAAGTTGATTATGAAATTTTGCCTCAACCATAATCAATTTCTCATCATTCCATGCCACGACATCAATCTCGTGCTCGACAAACTTGCCTTTGACCACTTGTCCAGTCAGTGTTTCAAATCCTTTATACTTAAAAATCTCTGCAACATAGTCCTCAAATGGAAAACCAGATGGGCCGAGCTCCATAATAGCCCGTTTTAGTGAGTATTTAAGCGCCACAGGATGCTCATCGGTATGTAGCAGTTCAAATGCGCGTGTATAGATGTCATGAGTAGTCATGCCGTCGGTTAGACTATCAGTAATTGTACTGACAATACCATCTGTTACCGCACTACTTGCACCCGCACGCTTGAGTGAAAACTCTAATTTTTTAATATCAAATATTTCTCGTGTACCATCCGACTTTACAATATATATTGGTTCAGTATTCATCCTGTTAATGGAATTAATTTTGCTAAATGAATTGTTGCGCTATGTATGCAACCATTGTCCATTATCGCATATATAAAATTTGTCGCAAATTATATAGTTTTTTCAATAATTCCACCACCAAGACATTCTGTATCATGATAGAGCACAGCAGATTGACCGACCGCAACGCCATTTTGTGGCAGATCGAAAATAACATGCCACCCATCATCTTTTTTCTTCACTACACACTTCTGCTTTTCTTGTCTGTATCGAATCCTAACTGTACAGGTAATTTTATTCCAAGGGATGCCCTTGGAATCCAAGGGCATCCCTTGGATAATATGGAGATCCTTTATAACCACCTCTTTTATGGAATACACTACATCATTTTTTGATTTCTTATCAGCCACAGTAATCGTATTATGATCAATATTCTTTGATACGACAAAAAATCGTGGGTCGTCTGACCCTTTTTTGGTTATGGTAAATCCATGACGCTGTCCAATTGTATAAAAAATCGCTCCATCATGATAACCGACCACTTCTCCAGATGTATCGAGCACATCCCCACGCTTTGAATCAACATAATGTGACAAGAATTCTTTCATATCTAGTTTGCCTAGGAAACACACACCCTGACTGTCTTTTTTTGTAGCAGTAGATAGTCCATACTTTTTTGCGAGCAAACGCACCTCTGGTTTTGTCATGCCTCCAATTGGAAATAAAGTGTGGGCAAGTTGCTCCTGATTTAATGTATATAAAAAATATGACTGATCTTTATTCTGATCAACCGACTCATGAAGTTTATAATTTATTATTCCTAATTCATTATTCATTATTCCTTCATCTATTCTTGCATAATGCCCCGTAGCAATATAATCCGCACCCATCTCACGCGCCTTGTTTAGAAAAACTCCAAACTTAACATACTTGTTGCAAAAAATATCCGGATTCGGCGTCCGCCCTGCACGATACTCATTTATCATATAATCCGCAACTTCTTTCTTGTATTCGGCCTCGCAATCGAGTGTAATAAATGGCACGCCTAGTGTGGCACAGACTCGCATTGCACTTCTACGTTCCTCTCGCCAGTCACACGACAGAAAATCCGGATGCCACACTTTGAGAAATACTCCAGTAACGTCATATCCTTCCTCCTTGAGCAACGCCAAAGCAACAGAGGAATCTACCCCTCCAGAAACGCCGACATAGACTTTTTTCCTTTTTTGTTCCATATCTATAATATCCTTATTTTACAACATAAATTAACAAAATGCAATATGAAAATATTAAATTGCTTGACAGAAATCACGTAGTATGCTATACTTATTGCAGTATGTCATTTTCGGCTGGTCGGCAGGGCGCCAGTTCTGGCGCTGAACCAGGCTAGTACATAATCCTGTCTGGGTCGTACCAACAGGCGCATCTCTTTTGTGAGGCTTCTCTGGCGATCAGAGTAAACCCCACACAACCATGAGAACCAAGAGTCCTCATTCCTCCCCGTTTACACGGGCAGGGCAATCGGGAGTGTGGTGGGTTTTGTCAAAATTACACTTATATCACAGGTTTTATAATTGATGGACTGTGAATGAGCTTTGTATTTTGTGAAACTCCACACTCCCACACACATCGAGCAAATCTGCTCGGTGTTTTCGTTATAAAAAATCAACCCGCACGTCTCCGTGCGGGTCATAAAATTCTATACCTCACTCCTCAACTTCCATTGACATATGGATTCATCATACTTGACCTCAAGACCAGTCAAAACATCCCCTTCCATACGATTGATAGGGAAAATTGATAATTGAAATTTCTCAACTACCACACCCAGCACTATGATGCCATGATTGATGACTGTCTTGTCGACAAAAACTTGAACAGATTTTTTGTTACTGATCATCTGTCCTGTGCGAAAAGTCAAAAAGAAAAATCTTGTCGATTTTGACATTCCATTTTTAATTCGCATATTGTACCGACGAGCGGAACGAAAAACCTCTCCACATAGCATCGGGCTCATCACACTGGATTGCCAGCATTCATCGATAAAAAATTCATCGATAACAATTCTCTCACACATAGTTTAAAACCTCCGCTTACTTTATACACTAAATATTATAAATAGTCAATATTTACAGATACCTCTCTTTGTTTCGTTTATGTTGGTCGAATGTTTCGGCGTAGTATATATTTCCTTGCCTATCTGTTAGAAAATATAGATATGATGATGTGACAGGATGTAATGCTGCTTTAATGGCATCAATACCGGGGTTATTAATCGGCCCCGGTGGCAAACCACGATACTTATACGTATTGTACGGCGAATCAATCGCCAAATCTTTTTTAGTCAAAGTGTACGTATCCTTGCCATTGATATATTTGAATGTTGAATCAACTTGGAGTGGAATACTGAGCGACAATCTTTTCCATAAAATACCCGCAACGGTAGCACGATCTTTTGGTAGGGCTTCACCCTCAAGAATTGATGCCATTACGAGAATATCATGCAACGATTTTTGCGATGATGCGATGTCTGGTATTGTTTTTATCTGTGCAGCAAAATTATTTTCCATCATGGTAATGAGTGCTGCTGGCTGGACTGATGGTGTGACAAAATACGTATCAGGAAATAAATACCCCTCTTTTTGCGTGGCAAGGGTCAAAAATTCACTAGTATTAAATTGTGGCATTGTTTTCGTGATATATGTTGCAATATCTTTAACACTCCATCCTTCTGGAATAGTTAGCCGCACTAGATCAATACCAAAACGTCCATGCGAAAAGCGATAGGCCAGCGAAAACATCCCCTCTCTATGATCCAAAAGATAATCCCCAGCAATCACTTTTTTCTCGCCTCCAAAGAGGATGACTAGAGAACGAAAGACGAATGGTGATTGTATAACCTGTGCGTCATGTAATTGAGTAGTGACAGTTTGCAATGATTCCCCCGGCTTTAGTATAACCGCACTGCCCACAGGAAAACCGGCTGGTATAACACAGCAACCGTAATATGCAAAGCCAATAAACACGAGAGCGAGACACAATGCTACCCAAACTGATACTCTTGTGCGAGAAAAAAATAAATATACGCTGTCTTTCCAACCAGTTTGTGTCTGTGGCATTTCGTCCATGTTGTGTGTTAAATAGGCAAATTGCTTGGTGCGTCTGATTTCTTGGAACCAATGCGTGCAAATGTAGGTGTAGTTGAAACTCCTCCAGGGAAATGAAATAGCGTCGCAAGCTCTTCAGTATTGAGTACAAAATGTGGGCGTTTGTATGGTGGGTAAAAATACGCCCGACGCTTGTATGCATCCAGCATATCTTGTTTCTCCCAATTAATCACCTTTGGGTTGCGATCTTTCCATGGGAAATATTTGTACTTTGGCGTGGACATGCCAGATGGCTTGAAGCCGTTGAGTGATGAATTGAAATGGGTCACACCACCGATTATGCCGCCAATATTCCCTGGATTAAATGTATCTTTGGGTGCAATATATACTGCACGCATACCAACATCAAAGCCGGTCTTTGATATGCTTCGTTCCAGTGCCTTGACTGTTTCTGTCTCCCCATCTGTCAAAAATCGGCTAGTTCCAGGAATTATTTTATCGTCAGGACCTTTTTCACCTTTTGATTTTTTCAAAATTTTCTCCTTTTCCTCCTCTGCCGCCTTTTTCCATTTTAAATCAATTTTTTCTCCTGTCTTTGGATCTTTATCCTCATTCCTGTGTGCACGTATAATAATCTGTAGCCATGCCTGCTCGCCACGACCTAAAGTACCTAGAAATTCTATAAGAGGCGTCAGTGGATCAATCTTATATTCCTCTTTCGGATCCTTGTCGAGTTTATAGTCAATATATGTTTTAATTGGAAACGCATCAGATTTGGTCAGACTAAATTCCGAAGTCCACATACCGTGAATGGTCGGGTCGTATGAGACAGGTAAAGTATAATCGGGCACGGTATATATTTCTATGCCCGGATATTGTGAGTATAAGTTTGCCTCGATTCTATTTCGATGCCCCTCCCTTGTCCAAATAAAAAAATGTATCTCTCCTTCAATCGATACAATCTCCAAGGAGAAGCTTGGAATAGTGGCGCCTTTCCAATATTTTTCATACCAATTGGCATCACCAAATGGTTGGTAAAGACCCGCAATAAAAAACTCCATAGCTTGTGGTGATTTAAATATCTCGCGTGGTAGTCGTATTTCAAGCAGGACATTTTTTTGTTTTGAGAAAAACTGTGCTCGTCTGTAGTTGAGAAAAAGGTCGCGGAGTCCAATCAATAAAATAACCGGTAACCACACAAATGAAGTGTAGTACAAGACACGAAATACAAGAACAAATGTTGGGTGCTGGAATATACCAAAGATTGACTCAAACATATGTATAGTATATCCAATCATAAAACAAAAAACCACCCTTGTCTGGGTGGCTTTCTGTGACTAAGCGATTGCGTATGTTCCGTCCTTTTGCTTTTTAAAGAATTTTGGATTCTGGAGATTGACCATGATCGTGTTTTCTTTGACGTATCTTTCTTTCAAAACCTTCTTGATGATATCCTCTTTTGTCAAAGGTCCATTTTTCTCGATAACACCTCGGATTACATCTTTGACAACGCCAGACATGTATCCCCACTCTGCTAGTGCATACAGCCCTCGTCCGACAAGTACAAACCGTGGATCCTTGATCAGCTCGTTGTGGGTCGTAGCAACATGGGCTTTTTTCTTGAACAATTCAGTAATTGATTTTGCAACCTCCCGAAAATGAATTGGTGAACCATGACGTCGGATTACTAGAAATGCGTAATCTCGCATACCTTTTGCGTTGATGTTTGGAGAATCAGATTTACCCCATTCGCCGAGTGGATTTTTGTCTATCAGTTTAGAAAGTGTAAGCCATCGCTTTGCGATTTCCTCATTTTTGTATTTATCAGAAACATCTTTGACGTGCTCTAGAAACTTTTCGATCATGTCTGACTCGAGGAGAATCTGATCATCAGAAAGTGTGCTATATAATTTGCGGAGTGACTCGTGAATTTTCTTTGATAGTTCCTTGTCCACATGCCATCGATGCTTAAATTCGACATCCTCTTTTTCTTTTGTAAAATCTTCACCAACTACCAATAGGAAATGAATATGATTCTGTGTTGCGCGATCTTTTGCAAGATAGTTTAGCAATTCCTCTTCTGAAATGATTGAACCGAGTGTTGTAACAATCGCTTTAATTTCGTCAAAGACAGCTTTTTCTTTTGCATATTCCTTTGACTTTCGGACATTTGCAATTGAATAGTTTTCGATCTGACGTACACGTTCCCGAGTAATCTTGTATTTCTTACCAATTGCCTCGAGAGTCATACGTTTTGTATCAGCACCAAGGCCAAAACGACCCGTAACGACGTCTTGTGCACGAGCTGACAAAACAGAAATTAAACGCTTTGTAACCTGCTTTGGTTTAAATGTGATTGTTATTTTTTCACTCATAATTTTTATTGAATAGTCCCCCTAATAGTCCGCCTAGGCGGTGTAGAAGCAACGAATGTTTATTTATTTGTATCATTATTCAGTCTTTTAGTCAAGACTTTACAAAATAACGAAATTTACCAGTCTTTTAGGCACATAAATGACCTTCTTGACCTCTTTGCCCACAAACCACTTGGAAACCTCCGGGATCTCTTTTGACTTATCCACAATCTCTGCTTCCGTAGCATCAGCCGAAACAGTCAATTCTGCCCGAATTTTGCCATTGATTTGAATAGCGATTGTCATCTCCGAATCAACCATTTTTGCCCTATCTGCCTCTGGCCATTTTTCTAGGGCGAGAAGTGTTTTATGCCCAAGTAGTGACCACATTTCCTCTGCAACGTGTGGTGCAAACGGAGAAATAATACGAATAAGCAATTCAAAATCTTTTGTTCTTATCATCTCTGCTTTCTCCATTTCATTAACCAAAATCATCATGGATGAAATAGCAGTATTAAATGACATACTTTCTATATCTGTTCCAACTTTTTCAATTGTTTTGTGAAGTGTGTTTTCTAATTTTTTATATGATGCAGTGTCAAAAATTTTTTTTGATGTACCTAGTTTTCTTTCCAAGCGGAAAAGACGCTCGATAAAACGACGAACCCCGATAATATTTTCCTCGGCCCATGGAATCGGTTGATCAAATGGCCCCATGAACATTTCGTACATTCGTAGGGTATCTGCACCATATGTTTTAACAATTGTGTCTGGGTTGATTACATTACCTTTTGATTTTGACATCTTTTCCCCCCCGCCAGCCAATATCATCCCATGTGATGTCCGTTTTAGATACGGCTCAGAAGTTGGCACCAGTTCTAAATCATACAAAAACTTATGCCAGAAACGTGAGTAAAGTAAGTGGAGAGTAGTGTGCTCCATACCACCATTGTACCAGTCTACAGGAGTGAAATACTTTAATTTCTTTGGGTCGGCAAATTTCTTGCTGTTTTTTGGATCAGCATATCGAAGAAAATACCATGATGACCCAGCCCATTGGGGCATAGTATCTGTCTCACGTTTTGCCTTACCTTTGCATTTTGGACATTTTGTATTAACCCACGATACGATACCAGCAAGTGGCGACTCACCCGTATCAGTTGGTTGATATTTTTTTACTTTTGGAAGTTTCAGTGGTAGATCCTTTTCAGGTAGTGGTACGATTCCACATTTTTCACAATGCACCACAGGTATTGGATCACCCCAGTATCGCTGGCGTGAAAATACCCAATCTCGAAGTTTGAATTTAGTGACGACTTTGCCACCAACATGCTTTATAATTTCATTGGTGGCTTTTTCAGACGATACACCAGTAAGTTCCCCCGAATTTATTAAGACACCAGAACCTGTGTATACAGGTGTGTTTTTAGTATCAATATAATGTAACCAGACCGGCAATTCAGCACATGTCATTCGTGCTTCAGTAATGTCCTTACGCTCAAGCCAGATGGGTGCATGCTTATCACTCTCAGCAACATCAATTTCATCTTTTTCCTCATTTACTAGATCAAAAAACACACATGTGGTGTATGCAATACGATTCTCTTTCTTATGTGCGGCATTATATGTCGTACAGACAATATCTGAAAAGTCGTATGTTACTTTTATATTTTTATAACCAGTCTCTTCATACACCTCTCGCTGTGCTGCCTCAATAGCACTTTCACCATCCTCTACACCACCAACAATAAATGTGGTCCATGGAAAATGCTTCCATTCCAAACATAAATACATATTTGTTTTTGGATTTCTTACAATTGCATGAACTGTACTTCGGGCAACATTTTTTTGTTCTTTAACTGGAGGAAATTTCTTATCAACTATATATTGTGCAATAACCTGTCGTATTGGCAGATTATATTTCTTAGCAAAAGCAAAATCACGTTCGTCGTGGGCAGGGACAGCCATAACTGCACCCGTACCATATGTCGCAAGGACGTAGTCAGCAATAAAGACAGGAATCTCTTCATTATTTACTGGATTGATAGCAGTAATCCCTTTTATTTCCACACCAGTTTTTTCTTTACTACCATCTCCACGTTCTATATCACTTTTTGCTCGTGCATCACGAATATATTTTTTCAACTCATCTGCATTCCTGACCCCACTCCTAAATCCTGAATCCTGAATCATAAATCCCTCTGCAACTTCTGGTGCCAAAACCAAATATGTCGCTCCATATATTGTATCTGGGCGGGTTGTAAATACTGTAACCTTTCCAATCATCTCATCGGATTCCCCATCTTTAACTTTTGATTTTTTAATTTTGAATTCAATTTCTGCTCCCTCGGATCGCCCAATCCAATTTCTCTGTTGCACTTTGATCTTTTCAAGATAATCAACTGTGTCGAGATCTTTATCAAGTCGATCTGCGTATTTTGTAATACGAAGCATCCACTGTTCCTTTTCTCTCTTTTCCACTGGCGTACCACATCTCTCGCAACACCCATTGACCACCTCTTCATTTGCCAAACCGATTTTATCTTTTGGACACCAATTGATATTTATTTTTGCCTTGTATGCCAAATCATGTTTCAAAAATTGCAAAAACAACCACTGTGTCCATTTGTAGTATTTTGGATCAGTTGTGTTTATTTCCCGAGACCAATCAAACGAAAAACCCAAAGACTTTAATTGCCGTCTAAATGTGTCTGTATTTTTCTTGGTAACCTTGTCTGGAGCAATACCTGTCTTGATTGCATAGTTTTCTGTCGGTAGGCCGAATGCATCCCAGCCGATGGGATACAACACGTTGTAGCCCTCCATACGGCGCTTACGGGCAATAATATCCATCGCTGTATTACTTCGTACATGTCCGACATGGAGCCCATCACCAGAGGGGTATGGAAACTCGATTAAACCATAAAATTTTTTCTTGCCAGAATCCTTTGCCTGAAATATCTTTTTCTTCTCCCATACCGATTGCCATTTTTTTTCTATTTTTAGATGGTTATATTCCTTCATATTTCACCATCATACATCATAAATCACCCTCTGGCAAAAAATCCAAGGGATGCCCTTGGATTTTTGAAAATGACAATCTGTTACATCTTTCTATCTGACTGGTTTTGGAGCGATACGTGCATCCACAGCTCGTTTGAAACAGTAGGGGCCCGCTGAATGTGTCCACATTGCTTCACTATTTAACTGCATTTTTGGATTCGACGCTAGTTCACTAGCATAAACAGAATCTGTGTTAAATGTTGCACACAATTGATACTCAAGTGCTCCGGTTTTTTTGTATTCATACGGTGTCGCTGTCTGTGGATCATTTATATCGATGTAGTATGCCATTGCTGCAATATCCGATATTGTCTCGGGTAATGTACCCTTAGTCTGATAATACATCTGTACCTGACCATCAATATTTTGAAGACCTGATACTTTCTGCATATCATACTTGAGCAACTGTTGTGTACGAGGTGAACCAATAACAACAAAACCCCATGTTATAGACGCAATGATGACGAGTAGCACCACTCCAAGCCAGATGCGTCGCTTTGATTTTGTAAGTCGATCACGAATATCAGATATGTAGTACATAAAGATACCGAGAGAGACTACAAGTACAGAAAGCGCCTTGAGCAAAAATGCCACTGTCATTTCCTGACCGTCAAGAAATTTGTAGAGAATATACACAAGATCTCCTGCCAAAACTAGACCTGTAATAAATAAGGTGATATATGTCAGCCATCGACGAACTGCAACATGGCGCTTTTCTGGTTCTGTCACAAAACCTTTTTCAAGAATCCACATGAGCAATACATAGATCGGGAAGAAAATAATGAGTGTTGCAACAGGAAAACTAATCGACTGACTGCCTGTTGAATAATAGTAGCTAGTAATCTGTGGGTAAGCTTTATTTATAACCGTAAATAACAGATTTAAAAGTGATACAACTGTGGTGTACAATGCAACAATTGCTCCGAGGTTGAGGAAAAAATCTTTTGCAGTAGCTTTTCCACTTACTTGTGTTTGTGATTGATTTGGTTCCATAGATATGTAGTTATTGAATAACAAAAGTATTATACCATGGATATGGATTCAAGAGGTATGAATCAAGATTTATGAGATTACTATCTTCTGTTTATTATCAAAGCCAAAATTTTCCTCATCATTAAGTTCAATAAAGGATGGCTTCAATTCATACCATGAATAGCCATTTTTTAATATATTCGATATTTGTGATGGCGTTGGCTTTCCTCTTCGTGTTACGTATTTAATAGCCAAATCAACACGTAATACACTCAATTTTTTTGCGTAGCCAGAAATTTGTAAACCAAGATTAGGCGTTCCAAAATTATAATTTAATTCAATAGTCGCTGCTACTAACGAGTTTTGATCTATAGTTTTTGAGTGTCTACAGTTTGGATCAGACATCCAGTATATTGTGAAGTCATCATCAGATACATATCTCACATCAGAAACCCATGGACCATTTTGATCGGCTGTTGCGAGACTTAACAAGTATCCCTTTTCGAGAATCTCTCTTATTCTTTGCTTTGTATCTATCATGATAATTTAATATTATTTACCCTTCTCAATCAGACTTGACATATAAACGGCAGTATGCTAAGATATAGGTACAAATCACACAAAATGTGTTATAATACCCCGCAAGGGGTGCCTCGGATGAGCAATCTTCCGAGGCATTTTCGTACCTAAATCCTAAACTCTATCACACTACCATCTCCCAACTATTAGAACGTCGATATTTTTATTATAAGCAATGAGTTTTATATAGCAAGTTATCTGATATATATCGTATAGCAGATAATAGCAGTTAGTATCAAATAAAAAAGAAAGAGCCACACACGTCTTAGGTGGTGACTCTCGATGTTGCTCTGAAAAAAATCTCTAGGCGTAGGTCTCGGCGAATGCCTTGCCGTCTATGAGATAGGGCTCGCCGCCCATGTTCTCGCCGCTCTCATCGCAGGTATCTGCGATCAAGCAATTTTCATCACCGGTTTGGGGTGAGCCCCACGAAGCCATTATCTCGATCGGTTTCCCGAACGGGTTCTGGATCGCGCGGCAGTAGCCCTTGGCATGGTAAGTGCCATCCGTATCGGATGGCTCGTACCGACCGAAGAACTTCTCCTTCCCGATGATGTACTGTTCACCAGACGGATTCGTCATTACCCAGTCGTTCGCCTTTGCGGTGTTGGTCGTCTCCTCCGCGCCACTGGCGAGCTTGGTGACAATCTGTTCTCCTTCGACAGCGGGCCGTGCTTGCACGTTACCCTGCTTCTTGAAGATGGGTGCCTCGGCCAATGCGGTCATGATTTCGGGTGACTTACGGTCGATTTTCTCGAACATATTTCTCCTTCTTGGATTGATTGTAGAACTGTTTCTATGGTATTATATACGAGATTTATAATATTGTCAAGTGGTCAGATTTTAAACTCAATGACATCCCCATCTTTCACGATATATTCCTTTCCCTCTGTGCGGACTAGCCCTTTTTCTCGAGCGGTACCATATGAACCAGCATTCAAAAGCTCGTCCCAGTGCACTACCTCAGCACGAATAAACTTATCCTTGAAATCAGTATGTATTGCCATACCAGCCACAGGTGCAGTCGAACCCTTTAAAATAGTCCAGGCTCGAGACTCATCCTCACCTGTTGTAAAATATGTAATTAAATTAAGCAACGAGTACCCTGCTTTAATCAAATGATCAATACCATCATCTGTTCCACCTAATTCTGTGCGAAACATTTCTTTCTCTTCGCCCTCCATTTCCTTCAGTTCATCCTCAATTTTTGCATCCACGATAACATGTTGGAAATTATTTTGTTTTAAAAATTCTAAAAGTTTTGCATATCTTTCATCTCCAATTTCATCAAGATTTTTACCACCTGCTTTTTTATTGAGTGCATACATTATTGGTTTTGCAGAAAGAAGGTGGAGACTTTTTAGTACAACCAATTCATTTTCACCAAGGGACAATGTATTTGCCATACCACCTGCCTGCAAAACTGCATCAACTTTTTTCAAGACACTCTCCTCAAATATTGCCTCTTTTTTGCCAGCTTTAACATCCTTTTGTATATTGCTAATACGTTTAGTGACAGTTTCTTGATCAGCCAGAACAAGTTCAAGGTTAATGACTTCGATGTCACTGACTGGATCTACTTGATTATGAACATGAATCACTTTATCGTCCTCAAAAATACGCACAACCTCGACAATCGCGTCTACTTCACGAATATTTTGCAAAAATTTATTACCGAGTCCCTCACCAAGAGACGCACCTTTGACAAGCCCTGCAATATCAACAAATTCGACAACAGCAGGAACAGTTTTTTTTGAATGTGAAAATGCCGATAATTTCCATAGTCTGTTATCAGGTACTGGCACAATACCAACAGACGGATCAATCGTACAAAATGGATAATTTTCAGCAGAAACTGACTTTTTTGTCAGTGCATTAAATAATGTTGATTTACCGACGTTTGGAAGCCCTACAATACCGATGCTTAGAACACAATGTGACATTTTTATTTAATTGGTTATTTACCGGAATGTATCCATAAACCTGAAGTTTTGTCTGGCTTCCGATAATTTTGTCTATTACACTTAACATTATCGCACGTTTTTGCTCGAATTTCAATTTTTTAAGTTTCTCTGTTGCCTCTTTTGCTCAACCAACAAGGTTATGCTCACGAATATACTTACAACACTCCTTATAAATACCAAGCAGAATTTAAGGCCGCACAAAAATCCGCTCAGACAAACCAATTGGGTCTTTGGTCCCCGACTACCTGCAACGGCGACACTACAAACTCCGCTTCGCAAACTCAAACTACTCCGACCGCAACAACCCAATCAAGTGGAAAATTTTATACTTCATCGCATTATAGTGCAAAGTATTACTATCCCGAGTCCTGTGATGGTTGGAAAACCCTCAGCTCAAGCTATTTGAAATCCTTTGACACCCTTGAAGCTCTCCTTGCTAAGTATGATCGTATCAAAAGTCCTTCGTGTGAATTATAAATAATTTCTAATTACTCGATATTTGAGATTCTGCCAGTTCATCAAAACCAACGAAAAAACTTTCGTCTTCTTTCCTGATTTCCTTCAAATAATCCTGAACCTCTTTATTTTTATAAGTTTTTTCTAATAGATAACTGAAATTACTCTGGATCATATCATCGCTCAAAAGTTTGTTTTGGTTTGATTCATACATTTGGTTTAGCAACCCCAAAAAGTAGTCGAGATCATCTTCACTAAACTTACCGCCGTTTTTATATAAAATTGGTTTATTTCTATCGATGGCACTGAATAATTTTGCATTGGTTCCAAAGTTTAGTTTATCATCATATCTGAACATTAAATCAGTCTGCCTATCACTTTGATTATTTTTGATATCTTTGATCTGAACAACAGAGAAAAACAAACCAAAAATTGCAATTGCATTTGCAATAACGCCAATCCATACCTCTGCTTTTTTATACCAAGGTTTGCTGGTTTCTTTTGCCAGAGTTTTTAATGCCTCTGCGCTTTCGATTTTTGGAGCCATTAATCCCATACCATCAGTTTAATTTAATTTCTAAAAAAATGAAAGCCGCCCGGAGAGCGAGCGGCTCTCGGGGCGGTTTGTATCTACTTGAATACAGCATGCCAGATCCTTGTCTCACGAGCATTTGATTCCTTCGTGAAGGTAAGCATTAGTCCTCGACGAGGGATACCGGTGACAAGAGTCGTCTTCAGCTTGCTGCTGTTTCTGTCGTAGAAGACATGCTTGTAGCCCGCTGGTCCCGGATCGACGTGGATTGTTTGTCCGTAAACCGACACTGTGACAGTTCCTTCGGAATCTGCGATCTCGACAACCCTGTCCGGCTTCATGAGCCAGAGAAGACCGCCGAAAATGACGCTGATCAGCGTAAAGGCAAGCGTGAAAATTTTCATTTCGCATCTCCTTGTTGGTTGAGCAAAAGAGTCTTGAGAAACGGAATCAGATCACGAAGATGAGATGCCGATCCATCCTCTGAAGGAGAGCAGACGGAAATATAGCGATACCATCCGAATGCAAGCATCTTCATCAGAGTCTTGTGTGGAGAATCCTCCGGAATCTGGAAAAGTTCGAGAAGTTGTTTTTCGTTCACAATTCTCCTTTCCAGACGTGTCCGATCTACTCCAGCAGAATTCATGGCTTTTTCCACCATGTACAGTTGGTCCTTGAGTGGAATGGCGGCAAATATCCACCAGAAATGCCACTCAGCCTCCTGATACTTTGGCTTATAGTTGTTAAAGAAGCGGGTGTACTCATCCACAATCGCTGAGCCATACTCCCTAATCTGACTTGTTAAACTACGGGCTTGATCGGTAGCACGGTCTTCTTTGTAGAATTCAACGAGCAGTTCAATCAGTTCCATGATTTACCTCCGTCAACATTCAATCATATTTTACATAACTTGGCAAATTGACTAATCTTCCTAATTATGTTATCCTCTCCTCGGATTTAAGCACCTTGCAATCATCAACTTCAGAGGAGATTTCTATGGATTTCACCATCGCCGTCGAACGTATCGGCTTCACTCTGGCAGTTCTCCTCTATGAGAATGAACTGCCGGAAAACTTTTGGCACACTGCTACGATGGAACAATGCTTTACTTTCCTTCGTATTACGAGCGAAGGTGCGTTTTTCAATCAGGACAACATGGGTGAGAAAATTATTGACAGAATTGGAAGTGTAAAACCTTCCGATGTCACTGTCGATAAGGCCAAAGAAAGAGTTCTTGCCATTCTCGCTCAAGCAGACTTTCTCACTGCGAGACGGTGGTACATCCAGGCAAAATACTGGTACGACTGGCGAACGATGAGCTTTGACCGAATGAAGCTGACGGCGACAAATTTCGCCGACTGGCGCTCGATCATCGAGTTCTTCGATTTGCGATTCGATGAGAACTGGCGTAACGGTGCTGGTAGTAAACAAAGGGATGAGTGCCGCATAAACAGGAGAGATCTTGTTCAAAGAGCCTACCCTTTTGCAAGTACTCGGCAGGACTACGGTTTTCTCTCGCTTTTCGATGGACCGTTCTACTACAGTCCAGTCGGCAGACAACGCTCCGAAACAAAAGGTGCTTTGACCGCCAGACAGTACGTAGAAGTCGCCGAAAAAATCCTCTCCGACAATCCGTCTGACGAGGAGATCAAAAATCTCGGAAAGAGATTTCCAGAAGACCACGCATACTACGCAAAGTTTCTGGAAATCGAATTGCGAGACGCCCTCACAGGCAAGAACACGTGGGGTGAGTTGAACAGACTCTATCGGGATTTCGACTGGCCATGTCTTCATCGGGGTGTCATTGCCAGTGAGATCCTCCGAGAACTTCGTGCTGGCAGTTGTAATCCGCAACACGGCATGTATGAACTTCATCATATCTCTGATTTAGCCAGCAAATACGGAGATCAGGAAGTCGCCAACAAGACATTCCAGTTTGTTGTTGACCATACCGAGGAAATCAAAAATCCTGGGTATGTTCAAGTTAACTGCGAGTGGATTGTTAAATGCACAGAGCCGGAAAGTGAAGTGCACAAGAAGTTCAAAGCTCTGCTTCCTCAGAAAAAGACACATTATGGGAGGGGTCGACCAAGAACCAAAACACCTGCCGAAGTTTGATGTACAAAAGCCTGTATTCAGGCAAGCCCGGTCGCAGAGATCGGGCTTTTTCTATACCTTACTCGAATTGTCGGTTGTAACGGTCCAATAGTTCTCCTTGGTGAAGCCGTAGTCGATTCCCCTACGCAAAGGCGGAGGTAGTTTTATCTCAAAATAAAACGGAATTTGCTTTGAATTGCTTGAGTAACCAAAAAGTGAGGTTGCGTCCTTCCCGTGCCTATAGAAAGCTGTGACATGTTTTAAAGATATATGAAAAGTGAGAGAAAGTAAAATTAATCTATCTACCCTTCCAACGGTTATGTATGACCAATTTATTCCATTTTTGACAGAAAAGAAAGCGGCCTATGATTTCTCAGTCGGTCGCTAAAATCTGAATAATTTTATTATTTCAGTTCTCCAATGGTCCACTTGCCGTAGAGAACATCGAGTTCAAGTCTCATGGCAACAATTCTTTGAACACTTTCTTCGTCGATGACACCGGTGATAGAAGCTCTGAGCTCTGCCGCCTTTGTTTCGTTCTCGATTTTTTCTTTGAGTTCAATGATTTGAGGCGGACGATACGGTTTGTCCGCTAACTCCATCATTCGTGCAACTTCCAGTGGCGAAAGAAAACGATGACTCATGATATTCTCCTTTTCAAAAGAACTACCTTTTACTGGATCAACACTAAACTTCAGTGCGAACCCAGAGAAGGGCCCGATCGAGTGTTGCTGATCAGGCTTTCTGAAATTAAAGAGCATGGGATGTGTAGTATGCTTTCTTCACTCCGTCCCACCGGAACAGATCCGCTCCAGTGAAAAATTCATCAATCTGATTCGAGGTGCTGAGTGTAACCTCAACCACTGTCCCGACCGGATACTCGGCTCGTTCTTCGGCTTTCTTGAATCCGATCTCCACGAAATTGGAAGGATTCGGAGCCGAATAGGTTGTGTTTTCGCAGACCTGCATGAGACGGCGATGTTCTGCCTCAAAAAATTGAACTTTGATTGAGGGAAAGTACTTCTTCCAGAACCAACGACCAGTCGTATGGTTCAGGTGTTCTGTAACCAGTCCCCGAAAAATGTGCTTCTCTCTCCGACTTTCGATCGGAACCATTCTTCCTCGTGGAAACATACTTTCTTCTCCTTATTAGCTTAGTGGAATCTCTACGTAGCCGTTGACATCTGAAACTCGGAAAACTTTCTGGAGGTTGAGTTCCTCGTTGTGAGCAAGTTCTCTTGCTACAGTGGGAGCATGATCATCTCCCCAAGCGAGAAAGACATACTCCTTGTCCACATCTTCGTGATCACCTCCAAATCCAATCCGCACTGTTCCTTTAGCGATATATGCTTTCTTACAACCTGCTGGCATACAGTTACCTCCGCCACTATATAACCATATTTTACGAACTATTGCAATACATACAAAAATATGGTTATATAAACCTCAGAAAGGCGGTCAAAATGATAGATCTGGAAACACTCAAACGTTTTTTGGTGGAAGCACATGCCAATACCTATGCCTCCAATTCAAGCAGACCGGTTATGCCGAGCAGACCGGGTTCAATCGATTTTCAACATTACAAATCCGGGTGGTTGTATCTTGACTCCTACTACGGCGGTCGTCGATTTATCGGCGAAGAAATTGTTAGGATTGTTAACCAGACTGTTTGGGGTATGAATTACTACGGAGGTGTTACCAAAGAAGGCATGGACCATAAGTCAGTGTACAGCTTTCTCAAGAAAGCTCTCCGGGTTGGTGTCGAAGACGGTACTCCGTTTCGCGGTCCGAATTACTGGACTACGGAAGTGTTCACTTACGAAAGCCATATGGATGGCGATCTCTCCCAGTTTTCGGGCGAGGAATTCATCTATTACAAAAATGAGATAGTTTATTATGCCAGATTCCACGGCGGTCTCATTGACGAACTTTCGTAAACAAAATCTAGAGCTGACAAAATATAGGTAGCCCGGTCGTAGAGATCGGGCTTTTTTTTGAAGGTCCATACATTGTTACCTCGTATAAAGGCACGGGGGGTCGTTTTTCCTCCCCCTCCCACCCCTTACTTATTCCCAAATAACTTTTGTGCTGGAGGTAGCTTGATAGTAAACATAAATGGAATAGACTTGGAACCTATCTCGCCGAGGTAATGTCGTGCTGCGTTCACACCATACCGATGGATAGTGACATATATTCAATATATAACGAAATATGACTATAGCATAGGGGTGTGGATAATATGCTGTACAAATTTATAAATATGATGTATAATTCGGGGCATAAGTTCTTTTACATATTTGTATTGAACAATACGTCTTTATAAAGGGGAAACGAACGAATGACCTGGAAAATCATTCTCTCAATTGTTTTGTGGGTGGTTGTGTGTAGCGGTCAAGGCCTCGTCGTCGAGACGTTGCCTGCCCTGCCGAGCCACTCAAGTAATTACATTCAGTTTCTGGTTGCGACCTCCAATGGAGAAATTGCAATCATGGCAACGTATCCCAACTTTATGGGTATGAGATATGACCCACAAAAAAAAGTGTGGTCTGTGCCACAAGTACAGAATGGATTCCCTCTAATAGTCCCGCCGCCGATTGAAAAGACGGCAGAGGATGGAACCATCCTCCAGACGACATTACCTACTTTGGGAACCATGGTGTATTCATCCGTTGGGTTCCCGTATAAAAAGGTGCCCGCATACGCTGCCTCCAACCATACGGCAACACGGATGTCGCCAGAACGCACGTTCAATCCGTGCATCGGAACAATGAATAATCTCGCTTTGGATGAATTTCATGGCGAGTTTCCTTCCCTCGATGGGAAGGTGTACTACACTGGACTGGCCATGATAGGCGATGTTGGGATTTACTCATTCAAGGAGAATCCCGCATCGCTCGCTTGCGCACTGAACGAGGAACTCATCCTCACTGATCCAGAATTCCAACTCATCCAGGTCTGGCGGGAAAAATCTGGGACATTTCTTGCGGAAAGGTCTCCGCGTAACCCACAGACAACTGAAACAGAGATTGTGCGAATTTCGTCTAACGGCGATTCAACAGTCTTACTATCTTCGTCGCGCCCCGCAAAGGTCACAACTGCAGTATGTTGTGATCTAGCCTTTGACCCCGATAACTGGCAAGGAATTGCTAGTTACAAGGATAAGGATGGTAAGTACCACGTTGTGGTGCTTACCGATGGCAGCCCGAAGGAAGTTTACAGCGCAACGCGCTGGAACCTGCGACCTATCGCCCTAAGGGGCTCGTACACCTTATTGGCTGTGAACGAGTATCTCGGCATCGAGATTCCTGGGAAATCTGATTCCTTCGTTCTTCTCGATATCGAGACCAAGGAGTCTTGGACGGTCTACGGACCAACCACGATACCGGGAATTGTGAAGTCCGCGGTGAACCCCTTTTGGGCATCCATTGATGCCATAGGGTCCACTTACATCCTTGTTGCTGATCCAAAAGACAGCACCAAGGATAAGGTGGTCAAGATTTCTCTGCCACCACTTCCGCCACTCTTGGTGCCGAAGGTTGAGACCCTTGGCACTGTTGCCCCAGAGGCACTTGTGGTTGTCATGGGTGTCGGGCTCGTTGCTGAAAAAGCGACGACAACAATCCTTGTCGATGGCATTGAGGTGCCAACGACTGTCGAAAACGGTATGGTCACTTTCATGGCTCCAATCGAGCCGGGTGAGTACACTATTGTCGTGAGATTGAAAAACATCTCAGAAACGATTGAGTCTGAAAAAATGACTCTGGTCGTCTCCGCTGATCCACTCTATCGTGTCGGAACGATCTCAGAAATCGTCTCTATGTACGGTGAGGTCGAGTCCCCTGCACCGAACAAGATAATGATCCTCAAGGGTCAAGATCTTTGCATTACTGGATGCATTGTGCGTGTCGGAGGTATCGCCTCCACACTGCAGTCTGTGAAGACGAATGAGAGTGGTTCGACAATTACGTTTGTTATGCCGAGCGACATCTCGCTCGGAAAGCACAACCTGATCGTTGAAAAGGTCTCTACTGAAGGTGCTTTAATCAACCGATCGAAGCCTTTCTCTACAGAGATCGTCGCGTCAGCACCAACTTTCCTACGTCTGCCAGATGATGCTACCTACTTTCTCGTTGCTAACGAGAAAGGGCTCGTAACGGGCGACAACCCAGTGAATGCTGGCGATACTCTCGTAGGTTGGGTAACCGGTCGAGGGACCGAAAAGTTTGTCCTCACGATCGACGACCGTGAGGTGAAGTACGAGATCATCTCTGACGAGCGTCCAGGACTTGAACGAATCAAGTTCGTAATGCCGGAGACAATCTGGTATGGGAGCAACATCAAGTTTGCTCCGCCAGAGAGAGTATTTTGGTTCAATACAAATCCCCCACCGTCTCCAAAGACTGTGGAGTGAGTCCTTTCAATATGAAAAGCGGACCCCAATCGGGCCCGCTTTTTTCGTATCTCCTTTAAAATTCTTGATATAGCAGAGGCCGAAGAATAAAGAGTGCTTTAACAGATTTTGCTGCATTCATAATCAAGTTACAGGTGCCTGTTCCAGAACAATCCCCTGTCCATCCAGCAAATTTCCACTGGGTTGAATCTGGATACGCGTTGAGTGTTACTGCGGTTCCCTGGTTGTAACTCTTTGCACAGGCAGCACCACAGTTGATAAATGAATCAGCACTCTTAACTGACCCACCGATTGTCTTGGAAACATTGAGTGTATATGAAGTTGATGCACCAGACACAGTGACAGTAGCGCTACCACTTCCAGAGCGTTGATACGATGGATTAGTATCAAAACAATCTAATCTAAATGTGTGTGTTCCTGCAGTTATTGTTTTACCAGATTCACTACCACTCAAAGGATTCTTGTATCCAGACCATGATGTAGAACCATCACCATATGCGGAACATTCTGTTGCACCACCAGAGACAGTCCAACTAAATGTAAACGGACCAGATCCAGAAGATGGAGTTATTATAAGAGTTGGAACAATTGGGTCCGCAGTATTACCGTAGTACAAAAACATTCCGGTCGTACATTGTGGGAGACTTGGTAAATTATTCCATCCACAGGTCATCCATTGTCGAGTAGGATTACTTGGGGCAGTACAATTGTAAACAGCACCAGTACCATTCCAGTTTGAAAATGTACAATGACCATCTACATATGGATTATCAACAATTGGAGGAGGATTATTTGGTAAATAATTACCAATACCTGAGTCACAGGTCACCTGGAAATTACTGTTAATTGGTATATTTCCCGTTGGTCCATATATAAAACCATAATATGGATAGGCTCCACACTGACCCTGTACAGGAACAACAGTTACAGTCGTAGAAATTGGTCCACTGTTTGTTACTCCATTTGTACAGTTTATTGTATAGGTTGTATCTGTCGTAAGGCCATACATAATTTCTGAACCAGAGACAGCTTTTGTTCCTGACCAACCACCAGAAGCAGTACACGAAGTTGAGTTTGTTGATGACCAAATAACCGTTGTGTTACTGCCAGTCGTAATAGTAGATGGAGAAACTGAAATCGTAGCGGTGGGTGTTGTAGGTGAACTACCAACAGTCACAGTCGCACTTCCCACGGAACCACCATTTGCATTTGTACATTGAATAGAAAATCTCTTAACGCCACTGGAAAGATTGGTTATAACCTGACTTCCACCGCCCACCGCTTTTGCACCTGACCAGTCATCAAATGCAGTACACGTTGTTGGGCTGTTTGTTGTTGTCCATGTAACCATGGTAGACATACCAACTGCTCCAGATGTTGGATTTGCAGTGACCGTAACTGTGGGCGCACCTGCATCAGCAGCAATAGCAGTGACATTTGTACTTGCAGAGCCTGTACCATATGCATTTGTACACGACAACGTGAACGTATTACTACCTGCAGGAATACCTGTAACCGACTGACTACCACCACTTGTTGTCTTTGACCCAGACCAAGCGCCACTTGCGGTACATGATGTCGGGCTATTGCTTGTTGTCCATGTGATCGTACTCGTCATTGGTGCTGTACCACCGCTTGGATTACTACTCAAAGAAACGGTAGGCGCGGTACCTGCGACACTACATGCTGGGGTTGTGATAACTCCAAAAGGAACCATGCTACTAGTCTGACCACCAGACACTGCTTGTACCCAATAATAATATGATGTCGAGGCGGCGATCGATGAGTTTGTATATGTGGTTGCCGACAAACCATTTGTAATTTGAGTTGCACTCAATGCTGAATTCACTGTATTTCTGAAAATAGTATATGTGATAGCACCGGAACCACCCGTCGATGCTCCCCATGACAAGTTGACACTTGCACAACTAGCAGCATTACCAGCAGCTGAACTTGATGTCCCTGTTGGGTTGACTGGATTACTTGGAGGAAGAGAATTAACCTGCAACTGTACAGGGGCCGCATTTGCAGTCACACTGTTGGTAACCCCAGAAACATTAAGTGTATATAAATTTGATGGAATTGAGGATGTGTTTGAAACTGTCAAAGTTAATGTCATGTTGTCATCAGTTGGAACAGATGTAAATACTGGGGCAGAACTTGAAAACGTACATGATGCACCAGGAGGACATCCAGTGACTGATAGGTTTAATGTACCTGAATATTGGTTGTATATATTCACTGAATATGTTGTCGTATCTCCCTGATTAATTGTACGGAGTAATGGTGTAACTCCTAACGCGAAGCCAGTACTGCCACCGCCTCCAGTCGTGCACGCACTACTTGGTACAAATGCCCAAAAATCATTTCCTGGATATACAACTACCTGGCAAGCGCCGAAGAACTGACAACTATATGATGCTGTTGGTGGGGTGCCAGATAATGAACAAGAAGACGCGCTGAGCAATTCACCATTATAGGTTAGTGTTCCAAGGCAGTCTTGCCCACACATACCTTGGCTATTTCTATATGCAGTACTGCATGAATGAGTGTTGGCAAGTGAGGTATTACCATTACCACATGCCTGACCCATAAGTGTATAATAAACAATAGGAGAGCCTCCACCAATAGTTCCACCTCGTTGCATACATTGAGTTGTAGCATCGTCATACGGCGCATTACATGATGCGGTGTACCCATAAGCAGGTGCAGAATTTATTTGAAACAATATCTGCCCGGCATATGCTACAGGTATTGATATTGCAAAAAGAAATGAACATATAATTAGAATTCTTTTCATAGTATTATTTTTTTAACACTTCCATTGTGACATCTACGACATATGCCTGTAATGATTGATTCTTACTAATATTAATAGTTATAGTCCCACCCATCTGTTTTGTGTAAACCATTGATGCAGATTCTAAACCATTTGACTGGGTAACATATGACCACTTATTTTTCTGTAGATACTGTGTAAAATAATCAACATTTTGCTTAAAATTCATCGAAGACATATATCGAAATGTAGACTGCTCTACACCTTGTGGAGTGGTAGCAACATAACTATCGAGCACACGAATGTTTTTCTCTGTAACCAGAGTCTTTGGAAATGCTACAGGTATTTGACCACGATCATTAGAGACTAAATCTACTGCAAGCTTCTCGACAGTAGGTGCCGGTGTGATTTCTTTTCGAAGTTGTGGATAAAAATATGAGTACGCTCCTACAATCGCGCCAACAAACGTCAGCAGTAATAGCGCTGTACGCAATTTGTGTGATTGTGGAGGATTGTTATATATGTTTTCTTCCATGATGCTATAAGTATAACATAGCAACATAAAAACAAATAAAATCTATGTAGAATATGTGGACAATTAGACCAGTTTTTTTAAATCAGACTCGTATCTCTTTACCACCTCCATCGTTGCTGCCATCTGGTCCTTGCCTTTTTTCATTTCTTCTTGCACTTCACTGCCAATTTTCTGAAAAAGATCTGGATTCTTTTCAATCATTGTAAATATTTTTTCCTGCTCTGCCTGTGGCACACCCTTCATCTGTGAAGCAAGCATTTTTTTCATTAAAAAGGTTTTGATTGACATACTATATTATTGAGTTATTCGCCTATCATATACTATATGATATACTAGAATCAAGTATGAAATGGAAAACAATTATATTCCTTTTTGTGTGTGTTGCAGGAGGGCTATGTGGTATTGTCCGTTATTACGGCTTCGACTGGGACGTCCTCGCGACCCTTTCTTTTTATGAAAACCTCGCCAATCCATCTGTCCGCATAATAAAAATACAAGAGGGTCTCCGCAAAGAAGAAATAGCAGACGTTGTTGGCTCAAAACTGGGGTGGGATGATAAAGAAAAGCGAGATTTTATAAACGCTCACATTGCTGTCAACCGTACAAATCTTGAAGGATACTATTTCCCAAAAAGTTATATGATCCATAAGGACGATGAGCCACTTGCAGTCAGTGGGATTATGGTTAACGAATTTAAAAAACAAACAAAAAATATACCTAAAACTAAGGCAACAAAAATAATTAACGAGGAGACAGCACTAAAGATAGCATCTATTATTCAACGAGAGGCGGGTGGCAAAAATGACATGCGTCTTATTTCGGGAATTATCTGGAATCGAATTTTCCAGGGCATGAAACTACAAATGGATGCCACGCTCCAATACGCAAAAGGCAACGAAGGTGATTGGTGGCCACAGGTTGACCCAAAAGACAAATATATTGACTCTCCATACAATACATACATGTACACGGAGCTTCCACCATCACCTATTGCAAGTCCTGGCCTTGCGGCTATAGAGGCAGCATACAACCCACAAAAAACCTCATGTATGTTTTACTTACACGATAAAAAAGGTGTAATTCATTGTGCAAAAACATATGATGAGCACAAGAAAAACATCAAACGATACTATTAGTAAATAGTTTGTGATCCAAAAAGTGTGATGATATGTTGGCCTAAAACATCTCCTTCTCTATATCATTTAGTTCCTTTTCGAGAACCTTTTCTGCATCAGCAAAGCTCTTTCTGAATCTTTTTATAATACGTTCCTCTTCTGTAGTCAGACTTCTCTTACGTTTTACCTTTTCTAGCGCCTTGATCTCTGTCTCCAGGTCCTGACTCAATAATGCAAATGCTTTATGTATGGTCTGGTCAACTTCATCAATTTCATTTTTAATCCGTGCTCTGTATAATCTGAATTTTGTCCACATATACCATGCCCCAAAGAAAACAAGTAGTGAACAGAATATAATAAACACAATAATACTTGTGTATGTTACGATGATTTTACCAAGGACAAAAAGTGGCTTACTACTAACCACAACAGTTAGCGGTGCTGTCTCAAGACTTTTTGCATTTCGACTGTCTGTCGCTATAGCGGTCATCTTGTAGGTGCCTGCTGGAACATGTTTTGCCCATACAATACTAAAATCACCACTTAAATTTGCTTTTGCAAAATCTTGATATGTATTATTATTTTTGTCACGTAAGATAAGTTCAACTTGAGCGAGTGGATAAGTAATTCCACGAACCTTCAATATATCTCCCTCAACAAACTCATCTGTATAATATGTGATTGTTGGTGCGGTAATCGCTTCAATTTCAAAACCCGCCTTATTTGTCGATATATTTCCAGCTCGATCAACCGCCTCGACAATGACTTCATGCGGCCCAGGGTTTTGTGGTGGTGGTGTGTATGGATTTGATGTCACTAATGTCGGATCGATATACATATAATCCTTATCACCTATCTTGATATTGTAATAGGCAACACCAGAAGTTTTATCAGATGTGTTAAAAAGCATCACGGGACGAGGGTCACTGCTTGTTGCCTCATGCGGAAATTTAATCGAAAATGGATCAGGTGGCGTAGCATCGATTTGCACTTTAAGATGTCCTGTCTGTCCCCAACCTGAAGCCGTACGGAATCTCACGTGAACATATCGTACTCCATCAGAAACGTCAGTAAATTGCTTGCTCGATACAACAGGACTATCCTCATCCGGGATTGTTTTAGCTTGAGAATCTAATGATACTTTCATTGCTGTTGCACCCTGTGGTATATCCCAACTAACCGATACATTTCTCAATCCATACCACTTTGTTTGATCTGGATGGCTCGATGATTGAATTACCGGAGCAGATGTACTTGTGACTGACGTAGGTGCTGCTTGAGTAGTTTTAGGTTGAACAACTTCTTTTGTACCTGCAACAAGGTTAACTTGTGCAGATCCTTTATTTGTCAGAATATCAGTACCCAGGCCATCATTTGCTCGAATTGACCCTGAACTTATCAAAATTGATGCTGTGCCGGTCTTTTTTGCTGTAAATACAATGCTAACAATTTTACCGGCTGACCCTGTGTATCCTGGTGCAGGGAGTCCTCCGCTGACCGATATTGTCCCTTGTGCGTTTGAAAAAGTTGGCTCCTCAACCCATATTGGAAATATCGAACCAGTTCTAGAAATGGACATCACTTCGAGTGTGTCTGTCGGAAACTGAATAGTCATATCAGCGGAATTGATTGCTTGCCCAGACGTGTCTACAAGTATTGAGACACTAACTATATTGCCCGCTGCGACATTGACTTGTGATGGTTGTATGTATAATGATGCAGCATGAATAGATTGATATGGAAAAACTAGACACAAAAAGAAAATAAAAACTATTTTTTTATATTTCTGTAGGAGCATGATATCTCTTTCTTCTATTATAGAAGTAGTAAATAATAAATATTATAACGACTAATATCAGTATACCAGCATATGTTCTGTCAGGTGAAGTTACGCTGTGTACAACTGATCTTTTGTTGCCAGCTGAATCAACCGCAGTAACTATAATATTAGGTAAATTATTTTCATCCTGAAGTACATATACTCCATTATTGACAGTATATACAACACCATTTTCAGTAACCTCATATCTATTTACTCCCGAATCTTTATCTGTAGTACCAAAACTAATAAATGCCTTTCCGCCATATACGCTTGGATCTTTGGTATATTCAATTATAAATTTTTCTGGAGGTGTAGTATCATTTTTCTGTAATGAAGTAAAATCATCACGTTGTGATGTTGATGTCTCGTTTATTATAAAAGAAGAGTCTCGTGTCTCTACATTGACGCGTGTACCCTTGCCATCAGCAAGGTATACTGAAGCATCATATACATGTGAAGTAACCTCTCCTGTAGTCACAGACGTTACAGCAAATGAAAAAATGTGTATACGATTACCAAACACACCAGATGGTGTACCGCCAGCAAAATGTATCACACCATTTTGATAAGCTGGGTAAACAGGCCACATACTAAAAACAGATCCTCCAGTCTCGACACCTCGTATTTTTACATTATCTGACAATCGTATCGAACCCTCGACAGCATTTATCTCTTTATCTCCCGTATCAACGACTACCTTTACTAAAACCGTGTCCCCTGCTCGCACAACACCTTTTGGTTGATCAACATATACAGTTAGTGCTTTGGCAGATGAGACAAATCCAAAAAAGGCAATTAATAATTGTGAGAATATTATGATGTGTTGTATTTTTGATCTGCTCATATAATTTATATGTCGCTAACGTAGACCTACTGTTCCCCACTGTGACAAAAGTATCGAAAAATCAATCGTGTTCACCTTTTTATCACCATTAATATCAACGCATGGATTTTTAAATGGATAAGTGGTTTTCCAAAATGCAAGAAGAATAGAAAAATCAACAGTATTTACTTTTTTATCATGATTAAAATCAGCCCCCGAACAAGCACCGGTTGCTGAAATAACATTTGCAGTATTTACAGTGGGTGCAACTCCCCCACCCCCTCCACCTCCGCCAACTGAGCCTCCGCCTCCCCCATTACTTGGTGGAGGTGATGATGCACTTGTGGCAACAAACTGCCTTGATGATCCTGATTTTTCAGTGCCATAATATACTGCAACCTTAAAGTAATATGTTCCCGGGTTTGAAACTGTTGCAGTCAAAGTTGTATCAAAGTTATCTCCGGGATTAATTAATTTAGCTGCTGATGCGTAATATGTATCGTCCCCTCCTCCACACGAATTACTCTGGTTTGTGACAATACACCATTCGTATTGATATTCATATGGTGCATCACCTTCATTTGTAATACGTACATTTGCAGATATATTAGGCACTATTGTTGAATTCATATCAAGAATAATGACTTGAGGAGGTGCTGTTGTGACATTCCAATAATCATTTCCTGGGAGAGTCTTCCCTGTTTCAACAGTTGCTGAAACTACACTTTCCCATACCCCACCTGTCGCACCGACACTAGTTGTATATGCATATTCATATGTTCCTGTACTTGTTCGAGTCATTGGAGCCGCATTTACGACGACATTTCTGTTTGGATCATATACAGTGATAGTCGGAATATTTGCTGAGTCACTCAGACTACCGTTATATATAGTTGTGACTGTTGATCGATATGTGTCGCCAGCAGATATTGTCCCAAAGTCAGACATGCCAACTGACCACGGTGATTGTGATGACAGTGTTATCGAGGTTAATGTACGAGTCGTAGCATCCCAGATATCTGATGCAACAGCACTTAACGATGTCAGTGTTCTGCCAGAATAACCCCAGACGTTAGCTGGAATAGCGGCAAATGATGAACCGAGTTGTGAGACGATTGAGGTTGTTGCGGTGTTAACTACACTTTCTGTGTTGGCATTGATGACAGAAGCAAGTGATGTTGTTGCTGTGAGGATCTTGGCGTCAGTGTTGGCGTTGACTGCGGTTGTAACAGCAGAGGTTTGAGTGTTGGTGTTGCTGTTGATTTGTGAAGTGAGAGATGATGATGCTGTTTGTACATCAGAGAGAGTTGCAAGTGATCCTGATGAGAGACCTGCACCTGTGAGAGTTCGAGTACCGTTTGTCCAGATGTCAGCAACGAGGGTTCCCATAGTTGAAAGTGATCGTGATCCATATGCCCAGACACTAGCTGGGATTGCAGTAATGGATGAGGTTAGCTGAGAGACGATTGAGGTTGTGGCTGTGGTGATGGCAAGGTTTGTGTTGGCGTTAACCACTGCGGCAATTGAAGAGGATGCGGTGTTTGTGTTTGCATTAACTGCACTGACAATACCTGATGTTTGTGTGTCAGTGTTTGAATTAACTTGGGAAGTGATTGAACTTGAAGCAGACTGGAGGTTTGCAAGTGTTGCAAGTGATCCAGTGTCTAGTCCTGCTCCGGTCAGTGTTCTTGTTGCTGATGTCCAAATATCAGCTGCTAGAGATCCGAGGGAGGTCAGTGTTCTGCCAGAATAACCCCAGACGTTAGCTGGAATAGCGGCAAATGATG
>CAZQYV010000004.1:0-3792 GCA_964597675.1 uncultured Candidatus Saccharibacteria bacterium | reverse complement strand
GTTAGCTGAGAGACGATTGAGGTTGTGGCTGTGGTGATGGCAAGGTTTGTGTTGGAGTTGATTTGTGAATTCAACGAACTAGAAGCGGTTTCTACATCAGATAACGTCGCGAGCGAACCGACAGAAAGTCCTGCACCAGTCAAAGTACGCGTGGCGGCAGACCAAACATCAGATGCAATTGCGCTGAGCGATGTAAGTGTTCGTGCACTATAACCCCATATTGATCCTGGTAGCATTGCAAAAAGCGATGATGATGCTGTGGCAACTTTTGAATCAGTATTTGCATTGACGGCAGATGTCACACCTGTTGCAGCAGAAACTGCAGAAGAGACAGGAGCATCAAGGGTAGCATTAAGGTGAGCACCAACAGTACCAGCAGTATTTATAGTC
Source organism: uncultured Candidatus Saccharibacteria bacterium (assembly GCA_964597675.1). GTDB lineage: Bacteria > Patescibacteriota > Minisyncoccia > Phycocordibacterales > DATDWN01 > CAZQYV01. The sequence goes on along the minus strand of CAZQYV010000004.1, from coordinate 3,402 downwards.
GATGTTGCTGTATTCCAAACTGCGCTAGCAATACTGGTCGTTGCAACAGAGGTTGTTACGATAAATGTTTTGTCTTGCTTAATCAAATCTACACCGGCGGTACCACAAGACATAGATGATGACCACGTCCCCTCTGTTGCAGCAGGAGTAAATGTATAATAATGCCACCCATCAGCGCGGGTAGACATCGTCACCTCATTTACGGCGATAGTACCTCCTGGATTATACACAGTCACCGTACAATCATCAGTTGTTGGTGTAAAATCGTCATTATACACAAATTCGCCGATAGTCACGGCAAAATTTGGCGGATATTTATCGTATTCAGCGCTTGATACAAATGGGAACGCAAAAGACAGCAATAATACTAGTATAAAAAATGTATAATTTTTGCTTCCACCCATATATATAAATGTGAATATGCTAACAGGTTTACTGAAATCTATTTTTTAACTCCATCCTTAAAAGCACCTCGCAACTGACGAATAGCGTTAGCAATACTGCGTGTTAAATCAGGTATCTTTCGTGCACCAAATAAGAACACTATCAAAATAGCAATTATGACTATTTCCTTTGTTCCAATATCAAACATGGTTATTAATTATGGCTAATAATGCTCACCTATGACTATTATTTTTTCTTACTTATATCTTGATTTGACTCATCCTTAAATGCACCTCTTAAATGCCTAATTGCCTCCGCTATCCCCTTTGTTAATTCTGGTATTTTCTTTGAACCAAAAAGTAACACAATAACAGCTGCAATAATGACTATTTCTTTTGTTCCAAGTCCAAACATATATTTAAAATTATTTTTCTGATAATAAAATGTACTTTTTATTCCTATTGACAATAATAGTAACTTCGTAGATCACTATCAGTGGCACTGACATTACTACTAATGATAAACCATCGGTTGGTGGAAGTAAAGAAACAAGAATGAAAATAGCGACCCAAGCGTGACGTCGTTTTGATTTTAGAAAATTTACATTTACCAGGCCAAGACGAATACAAACAGTGACCACTATTGGGAACTCAAAAATAACACCAAGAAATGTCGAGGTTAGGACGATCTGTGATATGAACTGACTAATATCCCATAAATTAACTACCCCAAGACCAATATTAACATCAGCAATTAATTTTAAAGCATAATATAGGGCTACAAAACCATATGTGAAACCTACAATAAAAAGGATAAGTACTATAGGAAGTAACCATAAAAACATTCTCCGTTCACTCGGCAATAGCCCTGAGCGAACAAATGAATATATTTTATAGACGCACAGCGGTAATGTGACGATTAATGCAAAAAAGATGCCAACATTCATCGCAAGATCAACCAACTGAAATGGAGATGTCGTCGTCAGGGTAACGTTCTTGATTGATAGAAACTGTACAAAAAAATGTACGAGTGGAGTAGTTAGAAAAAAACCTAGAATAAAAACTAGAATAAAAATGATCGTCAGTTGGTACACTGCACGACGAATCTCATCTAGGTACTCAACATAATCAGTAAAAATTTTTTTAATACCGTCCATATCATTCAGACATAATGAAGATATTTCCTCCCCCACCCTCTGAAACAACTACAGGAATTTCTACACAAAGTATTGCACCACTCGACTGTAATAGTACATCATTTGGAATATATGCTGCATTCCCCGCAGGAATTTCTACAATAAAATCTTGTTCGTCACCGGTTGGAGCAACAATATCGTTTGAAGCCATAGTATTTTACTAAATGGTTAAATTAGTACTTGTGCCTGTAGGTGGAGTAGTGGTTGCCTGTTCAACAATATCTGATATTTGATTTAATTCTTCAATTACATTATTTATTGCAGGAACTATTTTATCTGTGGCAGGAGTAGATGTAGATGTATCTGGGATAATAGAATGAGTTGTAGTCGATGTTTCAATTTGAGTTGCTGGAGTTATTCCCAACTCCTCAGGAGTAATTGGACTGACTGGATTACCATCACTAGCATTATTTTCTGCAACTGGTTCCGAAACTGTTTCTGCAACAGGATTGTTTGGGGGTATTTGTGAGTCAGCAGTTTCAATATTTTCAATAATATTATCGGTTATTACCGTCTCCTTATTTTTGCCAAAAAGGGTTTTGGGATCAATCTTTTTCAATTGTTCTGTTAATTTATCTTCGTCAGTCATACCGTAAACTATGGTGCCGTAGGCAATATATTTGGCTTCATATCCGCAGGCAGGTTCATCAGGAGAGTAGGCAGGAGCACATATAACAACATCTCCATCGTTGTAATATCCTGTATCACCATAAACTACCATCCCAGTATTTTCAAAAAGTTTTTGTCCCTTCGTTAAGTAAATCATAAAATATTAATAATTTTTTAAACTTATTATTGAGTTAGTACTGCTCTGACTTTTATACTATCACCTAGAGATACAAGTGTATAGCGAATATATGTTGTCTCAGTTATCTTATCAGATGTATTGTAATCTCCCCACGTACTTCCATCAGTCGTCTTGTGCCATACACCTTTTGAATTAACAGTCGTGTCATCCATCAGTAAATCACCCGTCAGGGCATTATATAATCTAACCCTAAGCGTTGGCACAGTTCCGCCAAATCCTGTGGAAAATCTCCAAGCAAATTGTTTTGCAGATCCATTAGACTTTGAGATTGAGGGCTCATAATGAGAATCGGTTGAAGTTGCAGTATCATCATAGGTAACCGATATGCTCATAATTTTTGCTGGCACACACATCCACCCCGTTGTTGAGAACTCAAACATAAATTGAATTCTTGGTGATCCCGCTAGACCTTCAAGCGACTTATCTTTTTCTAATAATGTCCATTCCCCTGTATTATTATATATTCCTTTTGATCTAAAATATACTCTAAAAGGTTCTGGTGATGTGGAAAATTCCGCACCACCCATTTGATTTACCGAGGAGATAAATAATCGTTTAAATTTAACACAATCAGGTGTGTATAATACTGGAGTTATGACTCTCTGATTTGTTGATGATGCATATGTCCAGTGTGCAGATAGTGGTAACGCATACATTTGAGAAAGATTTGCTGTAAATCCGTGTTTTATAATATGAGCAATACCATTCTGACTCCATATACTGCAAGTCTGTGAACCAGTACTAAAATGGGTCATGAGATTAGCGTTTGAAGTAGGCAAATCCTGTTGTTTATCATCAATTCCCCATATAGCATCAAACTGATCACCTGCGGCTGTAGGATATCGGGTTATATAATTTCTTGTTGCGTTAACATTGTTACTTAGTATAACCAGTCTGTCACATGCATCAACAATTTCGACGCTGTTTAATGTACTAGTCAAAGGAAAAGTACTAACACTCCCCGGAGGTATCTCAGGTCTGTTATCAGAAACCCAATCCAAATTACCAGCATAGA
>CAZQYV010000003.1:0-87705 GCA_964597675.1 uncultured Candidatus Saccharibacteria bacterium | reverse complement strand
ATAAAAGCCTGCTGGCTTTTTGCTCTGCTCGGCCCGTCGGCCTGTGCAAGGTTCGTCAAAAGATGTGCCTTCAACAAAGTTTCGAATGTATTTTGGTGGTGAGCTGAGGGTTTTGTCTAGGTAATTATTTATTTTACTTTTTAATATAAAAAATATGAAAGGATATATATCAAACATAGAAAAAGAGACATTGGAAAATGAAAATTTTCGAAAAGTTTTATATACCGCAAAGCATAGTCAGCTTGTGCTCATGTCACTTTTGCCAGGTGAGGAAATTGGCGCAGAGGTACACCACCTAGACCAGTTTTTGCGTGTTGAAGCGGGGAGTGGTATGGCGGTTTTGAATGGCGAGTCATATCCTGTCGAAGATGGCTCTGCGATCGTTGTGCCTGCTGGCGCAGAACACAATGTAGTAAATACAGGAGAGACTGCGATGAAACTGTACACGATTTATTCTCCTGCAGAACACAAAGATGGTACGGTGCATGTTACAAAAGCAGATGCAATGGCTGACACAGAAGACCATTTTGATGGCAAGACAACAGAATAAGATAAATGAAATGCCCCGCACCTGAAATGGTGCGGGGCTTTTGGTTAGTGCAGTTGGATGCCGACTCGGATCGTTGGATCCAGGTTGATCATCCAGAACTCTGTCACGAAGTCGATGTGAGTCCACTTCTTGTGACGGAGGAGAACTTGAGGTTCACCGACAGTCGGTGTCGAGCCGACTCGAAATCGCATGAACCCTTCTGTGGCGAGGGTCAGGCCTTTACCAATCGGGAACTCTTTGGAGATCCACGAGAGGTAATGCTCATGAAAGAGTGTCGGACCTCGGACACGCCATACGTGCCCAGCAACGACAGACTTCATCACATGCCCGACTTCTCGGCCGATGCCGGGTATTTTGATCAGGTTCACTCGAGGTGAGACTTGAACAAATGATCCGCTCGGCGTTGCGCCGAGTTCGGTAGTGAACATTGCCCCGTGCCATTTCTTGTTGGAAATGGTTGTGGCGTGGTTTGTAAAGAGTTGAGCTTTACGCTCGCCAGCTTCCACAAAACCGTAGCCGGAGAGTGAGAAGCCCTTACCAAGGTTTTCCTTGTAGGAATACCAAGGGGAGATCATCCCCCCGGAATCAATGCCGTTAGTCATTGGATATAGTTCAATACCATATCCGAATGATCCACGTTTTTCACTTTTTTCGCCGGTGGTGGTTTTCCCGTTCGATGGTCCCACCTGTGCTTTGAGTGGTACTGTTGTACCAAACCCAAAGCATCCGAGGATCGCCGATGTGGCATACGACACAACATGTGCCGCTTGCCGTAGTTGTTGTTTTCTCTTTACATCCATTGGGTATATACAGAGACCAACTGGCCAGAAAAGCGAAATAGGAATGAGTCGCCACAACTCGACCCATACGATCAGGTCGCGGACGCGGAGTCTAATGCAGAACACCACGAGCATGATTGGGATACTAAGCAAATATCCGCTAATGAATAGCTCCAGTCGTGTATTCGGCACATCCGGAATATTATGCCGGAAGTCGATGTATGAGCCGCCGGGTCTCGTAGCATGCAATGCATTAATTCCAAACTTTTTTTGAAAGTTGAAATTTATGATCGATATGGGAGATAGCGTGGTAAGGGATTTGAGACGGCTTTCTACCTCGGGGGAATGGGTATTCCATCCCCCAGCGAGAAACCGCTTCATCGCATCCTCGAGCTTCCAATTGCGATCGAGAAAGTCCCAATACTCTTTTGGGCTCGTAGCCGTCAGGATTTCATCCTCTCGGACATTCCACTTCTGCTCAGTGGATTTGACCCACTGAAATTCATGCTGGATTTTCTCAACTGAATAATCAGGCCAAATCTTGACCTGCTCGATTTCGACGAGCCGGGAGACTCGTTTGGCTTCCTTCATCCACGGCACAAATGCCGTGAACAAAAGCAAAAAAAGTGGCACATACCACCTCTTCATTTTAGTTCTCCTTTCAAAGAACGTTACCATAGTATTATATCACTTTACGTGTAAAAAGTCAAGTGCATTTTGCCTTACAAAATGAAATGCCCCGCACCTGAGATGGTGCGGGGCTTTTGTTAACTGAGATTGAGGATTTCCATGATTTTTTGTGGGACTTCAGTCTTAGTACATTCATGGTCACAGCCAGCGTCCATGAGTTCCTGTCTATAATATTCAGACGAGGATGCCGCGATAATTGGTCCAAAAAACGTTTCTCTCATTTTTTGTACGAGAGGTGGCGTGGTCGGGCTTTCACCCGGAACACAAGCATCCATAACGATGGCTGTAATATCGACACTAGAGAAAAATAGTGTCTCTGCTTCTCTAATGGTATAGGCACTTAAGATTTCTACCTTACCTCGGAGTCGAGTAGACCAATGTGCTTGGTAGCCACGCCCATCCTCAACAATCAGAACCTTTGGGAGCATATAATTTTCCTTCTGCCAAAAAAATAACAATTCATAAGAGTTTTGTCAATTGTGTGGAATACGAGAATCGGTCACGGATAATTTTGTTTTCGTCAAAACAAAATTTCCGCTACCCCGACTCGGCTATTTTGTCTGCTGACAAAACATGCCTGCGTCTTTCGATTCTGCACGCAAGCCAAGCAGTTGGCTTGCTTACCCGCACAAATAAAATAACCAGCATGCGCTGGCCATTTTATTTGTGCGGGTAGCGAGAATCGAACTCGCGTCACAGTCTTGGGAAGACCGCATTCTACCACTAAACCATACCCGCATGATGGAACAGTATATCACTTTTTGTTATCTCGTGCATACGTGTGGTATAGTTAGAGATGATATGTTTTTAGAAATTTTTATTCTTATTGTTCTCGCGCTTGTGGTGCTCAACTATATCTTTCACGCGCGTGGATATCGTGGACCACGGTCCGACCATTTCAATGGTAGGCACTTTCACAATCTGCTAGAAGGTGCGATATCGAAAATTCATCCAGAGCATCCACTTATCGAGCGACACCCACGTACCTCTTTCTTCTTGAAAAAGTTGAGAACGACATGGAGAAAGCGACCGCTTGCTAAGGGTGTCGCACGACCTGCAGAGCGGGTTTATGGTAAGGAGATTGTTGTGACATTTGTAAATCACTCAACCGTTTTGATACAGACCGAGGGGCTCAATATTATTACAGACCCAGTATGGTCACGACGAGCGAGCCCGTTTTCTTTTTTTGGTCCAGAAAGGTTTGTTGAACCAGGTGTTAGTTTAGATGATCTGCCACCGATTGATGTTTTGCTTTTGACACACAACCACTACGATCATATGGATATTGGGACACTTCGAAAAATCGTAAAGAAACACTCGCCGAAAATATTTACCACGCTTGGCAACAGTGATTACTTGGCTGCGCGTGGTGTTTCTGGTGGAGTAGACATGGATTGGGGTCACGAGCGACCATTTTCTGACCACGTCTCGATCACATGCGTACCTGCACAACATTTTTCTGCACGGGCGCTGTCTGATAGGCGCAAAACATTGTGGGCTGGTTTCGTCCTACGTCTAAGACATGGTGATATTTATTTTGCAGGGGACACTGGTTATGGTCCATTTGCATCCCATATCAAAAAAATGCATCCAGAGGGTTTCAGATTGGCTTTTTTACCGATCGGTGCATTTGAACCGAGAGCATTTATGAAAACAGTACATATTGGTCCGGACGAAGCATTGGCACTGTACAAAGATCTGGGTGTAAAGGAAGCGGTGGCAATACATTTTGGTACGTTTGACTTGGCCCTCGATGCACAGGATGCTCCGGTAGAGCGCCTGTCACTTCTTTTGTCAGAAGAGGCAAACAAAGATGTCCGTTTTCATGTGCTTACAAATGGCGAGATGTTGACCCTTGGTTAATTTGTTCGCTATTATAGTGTCATTGTCAGATTAATTTTTATATTAAATATGAAATATACGATTATGAGTATTATTGTCATCGTGCTCCTCATTTGGGGCGGATATGCATTGTTTTCAGATAAAAAAACAAGTGATGATTATGTAGCAGGGTATAGTACCAGTACACCAACATCTATGGAGGACGGCACAGTCGGTGCAACATCTACTCCTACAACTCCAGCAACAACATTTGATCAATCAAAAAAATATATGATAACAATAGAAACAAATCACGGTCCAGTCGTTTTTGAGACATACACAGCAGATGCACCAAAGACAGTAGAAAACTTTGTGACACTTGCCAATGAGGGATTTTATAACGGTCTCACATTTCACCGTGTTATAAAAGGTTTTATGATTCAAGGTGGGGACCCAAATGGAAATGGTACTGGTGGCCCAGGATATCAGTTTGCGGATGAATTAAATCCCGCAACAGCGTCATATAAAGCAGGATACAAAAAAGGTGTAGTCGCTATGGCAAATGCAGGACCAAACACAAATGGCAGTCAGTTTTTCATCATGACAGCAGACTACCCACTTCCGAACAGTTATACTATTTTTGGGAAAGTGGTTTCGGGACAAAATGTAGTGGATGCAATTGCAAATGTGAAAACTGGAGCAGGGGATAAACCAATCGAGCCAGTAGTTATGAAATCAGTTTCAGTAAAGTAGCCCCATTGAGCCATATTTGACTTCTATAAAAATAGGGAGTATAATATATGCATTGTAAGTTTCTCGTAGGTTTTCTTGCGAAAGTTGGAAAAAGAAGAGAGCTAGTCGTCTTACAGTGTTATAATAAAGACTAGGGAAAATATAATGGCAAAGAAGTTATATGTCGGTGGCATTGCGTACTCTACTACAGATAGTGGACTCCGAGATGCTTTCGCACAGGCAGGTGCAGTTACATCTGCAGCAATTATCATGGATAAAATGACCGGCCGATCAAAAGGCTTTGGTTTCGTGGAAATGTCATCTGATGACGAGGCAGTTGCTGCTATCGACATGTGGAATGGCAAGGAACTTGATGGTCGCAAATTGACTGTCAACGAAGCACGACCAATGGAGCCACGAGCTCCTCGAACAGGTGGTTTTGACCGAGGTAATGACCGAGGCGGCCGCACATGGTAAGACGTTAGTCTCTCTATAACAAAAACCACTCTTTATTGAGTGGTTTTTGTTTGTCTGGTGTATAATATCTATATGGATATGAGACGAATTATAATAGCTATAATAACTGCGTGTGTTGTTTCTTTTGTCTCGTACCAGATCTTTTTTACTGCAAATTTTAATCGGGGCACGGTGACGGTGGGAAATGCAAAGTACGAGGTGCTGATTGCTGAGACTACACAAGAGCTGGAGCGTGGTTTATCTGGTGTATCCTCACTTTCACCATCGTCTGGTATGTTTTTTATATTCCAAACCTCTGCAAAATATAGCTTTTGGATGAAGGATATGAAGTTTCCGATAGATATCATATGGATTGACGATAGTTTACACGTGGTCTTTATAAAAGAGTCAGTATCGCCGGAGACATACCCAGATACATTTGCTCCACCATCATCAGCACGATATGTTTTAGAGGTCTCTGCAGGTGAAGTGGGAAAAAATAAAATCAAAGTTGGTGATTCGGTAACGTTTACAAAAAATTAGTTCAAAAAATGGTTGTCTGTCACACTTTTTACTATGCTGTCTTTACAGTATATTTTTTTTATTATGCAGGTGGGAAATTTATTTGTTATCCACACACAAAACCTCTGATATGGAGTACAATAAGGTGACCAAAAAATATTTTTTGAGAAGTTTTTATAAAAATTTATTATTTTTTTTGAAAAAGCATGCCAAAAGACCAAAAAAGTTCATCAAAAGTCGCAAAAAAAACTGATTTGATTAAAAAAGTTGAGAAAAGAAATGGGGAAGTTGTTCAATTTGATATTGATCGGATCAGTAATGCTATTCACAAGGCAATGATTGCGGCAAACGAGGGGTCTTTGGAGGAGGCAGAGATGGTGGCAAACAAGGTTTTGGCAGATTTGGTCAGAATTTCAAAAAAACACCCTACTTTTACTCCGACTGTTGAGGGAATTCAAAACTCGGTCGAAAAGGAGCTTATGCTCTCCGAGTATGTGGCTACCGCAAAGGCATATATATTGTATCGTGAGGAGCGAAACAAGTTGCGATATCAAGGTATCGAGGTGCCAGAAAAGGTCAAAAAGCTTGCATCGGAAAGTAAAAAGTTTTTCAAGAATCCTCTTGGTGAGTTTGTATATTATCGAACATATTCAAAATGGATTCCAGACGAAAATCGTCGAGAGACATGGATTGAGACAGTCGATCGCTATATTGGTTTTATGAAAGAGAACCTCGGTAACAAACTGAAGGAAACAGAATACAAAGAAGTGCGCGACGCTATCCTTGCTCAAGAAGCAATGCCTTCAATGCGGTTACTCCAATTTGCTGGAAACGCAGCACGGGCGACAAATGTTTGCGCATACAACTGCTCATACATTGCACCAGAAACATTTAGAGATTTCGCAGAGGTTATGTACATTTCGATGTGTGGTACCGGAGCTGGATGGTCTGTTGAAAGTGAAAATATTCAGCGACTTCCACAAATTCTTCGTCAGACAGGCAAGAAACTTGCACCGTATGTTATTCCTGATAGCAAGGAGGGTTGGTGTGACGCGTTTATATACGGTATGGAAACATGGGCAAGTGGCGCAGATGTCGATTTTGATTATTCGGGGCTACGACCAGCAGGTGCTCGTCTAAAGACCATGGGAGGTAAATCAAGCGGTCCTGCACCACTGCGTGATTTGTTGACGTTTACGCGGGCAAAATTCTTTTCACGTCAAGGTAAACGTCTAGAAAATATAGATGCATACGATATTTTATGTAAAGTAGGAGAAATTGTCGTATCTGGTGGTGTTCGTCGTTCAGCCATGATTTCGCTTTCTGATTTGTCAGACGAGGCAATTCGCGATGCAAAGAAAGGTCAGTTTTGGATGACTAATCCACAGAGGTCTCTTGCTAACAATTCAGCGGTCTATGAGAGTAAACCAACTAGTACAGAATTTTTGGATGAATGGTTGGCGCTTATCAAATCAAATGCAGGTGAGCGGGGTATCTTCAATCGAGGTGGTTTGATGCAGACATTGCCACAGCGACGCATTAAACTCTGGGAGAAGCAAGGAATCGTGCATAACGGTATGATCGTCAAACCAATCGGTACAAACCCATGCGGTGAGATTATTTTGCAGTCAAAGCAATTTTGTAACTTGTCAGAAATTGTTGCTCGTGCAGATGATACAGAGGCGACACTTTTGAGGAAAATGAAAGTTGCCACAATTCTTGGTACATATCAATCTACATTGACTCATTTCCCATACCTTTCCAAAGCATGGAAGACAAACTGTGAGGCAGAGCGACTACTAGGAGTTTCTGTCACTGGTCAGTGGGATTCACCTGTATCACGAAAACCAGAGGTCCTTCGTAAACTCCGTGCTGAAGCAGAAAAAATGAATAAATTGTACGCAAAAAGATTTGGTATTGGCGAGTCCACATGTATTACATGTGTGAAGCCGTCAGGTAACTTGTCACAGACAGTTGATTCGTCATCTGGTATGCATCCACGACACGCAGCGTATTATATTCGTCGTGTCCGTATTGCCTCGACCGATTCCTTGTTCAAGATGCTCAAAGATCAAGGTGTGCCATTTAATCCAGAAGTTGGGCAGTCCCTACAGGGTGCTACAACATTTGTACTTGATTTCCCTGTAAAGGCACCACATGGATCGATTTTCAAAGATGACCAGAGTGCAATCGAACAACTTGAGTATTGGAAAATATTGAAGCAGAACTATACAGAGCATAACCCATCAACCACTATTTCAGTTGGTGAGGATGAGTGGATCGAGGTTGCACACTGGGTATACAAAAACTGGGAAATTGTAGGCGGACTAACATTTTTGCCACGTGACAATCATATTTACCAGCTTGCCCCATACGAGACGATTGATAAAAAGCGATACGAAGAAATGCTCACTCGATTTGAAAGACTCGATTTCTCAAAGATCATGACATACGAGGCGACAGATGAACTCAATCAGAAGCAAGAATTGGCCTGTGCTGGCGGAGTTTGTTCGATTGATGATATTCCTGTGGGTGAAGGTGTCAAACAGTAAGGAATTTGTGTTGATGTCTATATAATGAATGAAATCATCAAAAAACACCTAGAAACAAGGTGTTTTTTGAATGTATCAAAACGCTTGACAATTCAGTCAAAAGGGTGTATAATATATAGGTAAAGTTCATTCCTAAAAAGGATCTTCTGGAATCAGACAATGAAATCATAAATCTATTTTGTGGTTTAATTGTCTGGTTTCAGACAAGGCAGATCGAGCAGCCTCAATGCTCTGATATTTCAGTCCATTTACACTGGGAGGTGTAAAATGAAAGACGTCAAAGATGTTCAGAATGTGTGGTTCCGGAGTGGAAATCAAGGGGTAGAAATTTTCATTCAATATGAGACAATTGTCGCCGGGAAGGGACAGATTGGGACGGAAAGTCGTCGCGTCGCTACCCACACTGGACGCAAGAATTATACAGAGGTTGCCTTCCGCTTCTCCGAGGCGGAGTTGGTCAGTGAGGTGGTGATGTGGCTCTCGATGTTCGAGAGTCAGCGCCGATTTCAGGTTTTTATCGCAGAGCTTGAAGAGGAGATTTTCCTTTTAATCGGCGACGTTCCGTCGCCGATGACGATCGTGGAGATCGTCAATAAGATTCGCTGGGCAACAATGTCGCCCAGCGAGAGGTTTGTGAGATCCCACTATGGGCTCATGGACCTCGATACTTCTCTCATGGAAGCACTTCGCCTCCGGGATGAGCAACTTGGTGGTGATGGGAGTTTCGGAAGCTCTACCCTAATCATCAACGACGACTACGTGATGTGGTCGTCGGCCTCCAGAGGAGGCCACCTCCTGTTTAAAAAGATGCAGGGGTATGAAGATGTTTTTGGTGTCGATATGGGCACCACAATGGAACTTTCAAAGTGGACAGGTAAGGTTGTTAAGGTTGCCGGGCTAGCATCGGCAATCGACCGAGAGGAAACTGCAGAGTTCATCTTGTCCCGCCTCTCGCACCTTGATTTGAGTAGATAAGGGAAGTAAAATTCCCAACACCCGCACGGGCGCCCAATGGCGCGCCGTGCGGTTTTTCTTTTTTGTAGGGAGTAGAGTATAATAAATCAAACAGGTATTGTTGGATATTTTTAATTATATAAATTATACACATGAGTACAATCAAAGTTGCGATTAATGGTGGTGGGCGTATCGGACGGGCGTTTTTGCGTATTGCAAAAGACAGAGATGATGTAGAGGTGGTGGCAATCAATGATCTTGGTAATATTGATAATATCGCATATCTCATTAAATACGATAGTGCATACGGACAGCGATTCCAATCTGTGACAGTTAGCGGTGACAAGAAGGCGATTATTGTTGATGGAAAAGAAATTGCCTTTTTGTCTGAAAAAGATCCCGCACTTCTCCCATGGAAAGATTTGGGTATTGATGTAGTTGTAGAATCGACAGGTTTTTTCACTTCATTTGAAAAAGCACGTGCTCATGTAACAGCGGGTGCAAAAAAGGTGGTTATTACTGCTCCGGCAAAAGATGATCCAATAGCAGAAGATGAGGCAACGATTTTGATGGGCATTAACGAAGACAAACTTGCAACATGTACTGTCACTTCAAATGCATCATGTACGACAAATGCGGGAAGCCCATTATTGCAGATTCTCCACGAAGCGATTGGTGTTGAAAAAGCGGTTCTCAATACGGTGCATGGATACACGGCGAGCCAAGGTATTGTTGATGGTCCAAATGCCAAGGATTTTAAAGAAGGTCGTGCAGCAGCACAAAATATTGTCCCAACATCGACAGGTGCTGCTAAAGCAACCACAAAAGTTATTACAGATTTGGCGGGGAAATTTGATGGTGTTGCTATCCGAGTGCCTGTTATCGCAGGGTCAATTGTGGATGTGACATTCATAGCAAAGCGAAACACAACTGCCGAGGAAGTAAATGAAATTTTAAAAAAAGCAGCAGGTGAGGAGCGATGGTCAAAAACATTTTCAGTAACAGAAGATCCCATTGTCTCGTCTGATATTTTAGGGAGCCACTTCGCATCCATTGCAGACCTCGGCCTGACACGAGTAGTTGATGGAAATTTGGTAAAAGTAATGGCATGGTACGACAACGAAATGGGGTACACGTATTCACTCTTGGAGCATGTGGTAAAGAGTGCTAGTTTCATATAGTAATAGAACTCATGAATAGAAAAAAGAAATTAGAATTAGCTCTTGTTGTTATTTGGACAATAGTTGCCTATATAATCACCTCTATGTATGGGGGCAATTATCTATTTTCTGCTTTTTTCTTTCTTGTCATACCTAGTATATATTTTTTTCTTAGGAATAAAGAAATAATCCGTAAGACGCTAATAGTATCGATTGGTATTGTTGCTCCGCTGACTGTAATTGCAAATTATCTGGCACACAAAGATGGAGCATGGATGAATTATTCACCCACTCAAACTTTTGTATTGGGTATAGTGCCTATAGAGGACTTTTTATGGGGCACATTGTATTTTATTTTTATGATTTCATTTTATGAATATTTTTTTGATATTCCAAATAAAAAACAGGGTCAGGTAATTCCTCCTATATTTTTCAGTACTCTTAAGGTGTTGTTTATTTTGACATGTATTGCAGTTCCGATTTTTATCTTATACCCAAGTTTTAGTATTCCTTATATTTATATACTTATTATTATATTTGCATTTATATTATTTCCTCTTCTGATTTTATGTAAATATAGACACTTTATTAATTCGATATTGCTGTCAGGAGTATATTTTACTTTCATGTCTTTTTTGTATGAGCATGTTGCTAATATGCATAATCAGTGGTCTTTTCCTGGCAACCATTTTATTGGACATATTAATTATTTCGGGTACGTCATTCCAGTAGAGGAATTTATATGGCTATTTTTGGCGATGCCTGCATTACTTGTTTACTATGAGTTTTTTTCAGATGATAGGAGATAATTTATTTATATGAACATCTATATTGGATCAGATCATGCGGGGTTTGAAATGAAACGAATTATCGGAGATTTTTTGCGTGGGCACAGTATTGATGTTGTGGATTGTGGCCCGCAAAAATATGATCATGACGATGACTATCCAGACTACGTTTCTCTTGTTGCAGAGCGTGTTAGTCGAGACTCTGGATCGTGTGGTATTGTGATTGGTTTTTCTGGGCAAGGTGAGGCAATGGTCGCCAATCGATTTCCCACAGTACGATGTGCGGTTTTCTATGGCGGACCAAAACACGCCCTAACATTGTCCCGCGAACACAATGATGCAAACATGCTTTCTCTCGGGGCACATTTTATAACAACACAGGAGGCAGTTCAAGCTGTTGAATTGTGGCTTCATACATCATTTTCCAACGAAGCGCGGCATGTTCGTCGTATTAAAAAAATAGATACATTAGTAAAGTAAAAGTGTAAAAATCAAAATGGAAAATTACAAATTAAAAATAAAATTTTTTGATTTTGAATTATAATTTTGATTTTTTGATATTTTAATTTTAAATTTATGATTGTTGTACCAGCAATTATTCCACGGACACGAGAGCAGATGGAAGAAGAGATAAAAAAAGTGTCTCGGTTTGCTCCACTCGTTCAAATAGATATTTCAGATGGCGTGTTCACTCCATACCCTACATGGCCATACAACGGCCATGATACAGATTATTTTGATGCACTCAAAGCAGAGGAGGTAGGATGGCCATGTTGGGAGGATGTTGATATTGAAGTTCATCTTATGGTTTCTTCACCAGAAAATATTGTCGAGGATTGGATATATACAGGTATTACATCTCTTGTGGTACATATTGAAGCAGTAGACGATATGGAAAAAATAATCGATCTTTGTCGAACACACAATGTCGCACTTTCTATTGCACTTAAACCCTCTACAGATATTGATACGATTGCTCCATATGTTGCAGATGTTGATTGTATCCAGTGTATGGGATCAAATGCACTCGGTCGCCATGGTGTCGAGCTTGATGAAATAGTTTTTGAAAAAATAGAAAAATTGCATGAGCTGTATCCGGAGCGTATAATAAGTGTTGATATTGGAGTCACAGAAGATACCGCACCATCTCTCGTCTCGGCAGGCGCATCAAAATTAATTGTCGGTTCTGCAATTCTTGATGCGGACGATCCGGAAGAAGTATTTAACATATTGGAGAGGTAATTTAAATTTGTTACACACATAAAATCTCGTTGAAGCGATATCTTTTTTGGAGACTTCGCAAGGCGGGTAGCCGAGACTTGAGGAATTTTTCAGCAGAAAAATATCCGTGCTCCAAAAAAGGTATGCTGAGAAAGAGATTTTCTTACATAATCTATGATTCAACTCACAGATGAAAAAATAAAAATGTTGGAGGATAAGGCGCGAGATATTCGTGTCTCAATTATCGAGATGCTTGTTGCAGCTGGTTCAGGACACTCGGCAGGACCTCTTGGTATGGCAGATATTTTCACTGCACTTTATTTTCATATTGCAAAACATGATCCGAAAACACCGACATGGCCAGGGCGTGACAGAATTATTTTATCCAACGGACATATTGCACCAGTTTTGTATGCCACAATGGCACATGCAGGGTATTTTCCTGTTTCCGAGTTGTTGACCTTGCGAAAATTTAAGTCTCGATTGCAAGGCCATCCACACAGAGAATTCTTGCCAATGCTCGAAACCAGTTCGGGTCCACTTGGCGCCGGTCTTTCACAGGCAGTTGGTATGGCTATCGTTGATCGGATGGATCGTGGTAAAGATTCCGACAGATTTTTTTATTGTCTTTTGGGTGATGGTGAGTTAGATGAAGGTCAGAACTGGGAGGCGATTATGCTTGCAGGTAAAGAGCGTCTTGGAAAATTGATCGCCATTGTGGATCGAAATAATATTCAGATTGATGGGTATACCGAAGACGTCATGCCTCTCGAGTCGCTCCGACATAAATTTGAGAGTTTTGGATGGCATACAATCGAGGTTGATGGTCATAATTTTACCGACATAATTCGTGGCTTTGGTGAGGCGCAGGCGGTGTTTGATGGACCAAGTGTAATTATCGCGCGGACAATTCCTGGCAAAGGTGTTTCCTTTATGGAGCGGGATTTCAAGTGGCATGGTAACCCACCAGGGACAGACATTGCCGGCGAGCCACCAAAAGAAGAGCAAGCTCGGATCGCCTTGCGTGAATTACGAACACTCGGTGGTCAGATAACAAGTGAACATGAATAACATATGCTCAATCCATCACAAAAACTAAATCCACATATCTTTAACAAAGATGTCGAGCGGGTACCAATTCGCAAGGGTTTTGGTATGGGTCTTGTAGAGGCAGGTGAAAAAAATCCTGATGTTGTTGGGCTCTGTGCGGATCTGACAGAGTCAACTCAGATGCATTTGTTCAAACAAAAATTTCCCGAGCGATTTATTGAAATAGGTGTAGCTGAACAAAATCTCGCATCAGTTGCGAGTGGCATGTCTGCCATGGGCAAGATTCCTTTTATTACAAGTTATGCAATGTTTAGCCCCGGCAGAAACTGGGAGCAGATTCGTACTACAATTTGTTACAACGACCGAGCAGTTGTTATTGCGGGGTCACATGCAGGTGTTTCAGTTGGTCCAGACGGTGGTACACATCAGGCAATCGAAGATATTGCTATCACCCGAGTTATTCCAAACATGACAGTAATTTCTCCTTGTGATTATATCGAGGCACATAAGGCAACACTTGCTGCAGCAGAACTTGGTAGTCCTGTGTACCTGCGCCTTGCTCGAGAAAAGACGCCAGTTATTACAACAGAAGAGACCTCATTTCAGATCGGGAAAGCGCAGTTGTACTATGGTGGAGAAACAGGACGTGCTGATGTCGGTATTATTGCAACAGGTGCATTGGTATTCCGAGCGCTCAAGGTCGCAGAAGCACTCAAGAAGAAGGGGGTATCAGTCAAAGTATTGAATGTCTCCACAATTAAACCGCTCGATACCGAAGCAGTGTTTATGATTGCAGACACAACACGTGCATTAGTGACTGTCGAGGAACATCAGGTTGCAGGGGGGTTGGGAAGTGCGGTCTCTGAATATCTAGCAGAAAATTTACCCACACCTATTGCTTTTGTTGGTGTTCGCGATCAGTTTGGACAAAGTGGCACGCCGGATGAATTGCTCCAACACTACGGCATGGGTGAGTCACATATCCAAGCAGCAGTCATGAATGTATTGGCACGTAAGAAATAACATGAAGAAACCAAAATTAAAAAAAGGGATATATCAGCATTTCAAAAATCATAAGTTCTATGATGTTCAAAGTGTTGCCAGACACACAGAGACAGAAGAATGGATGGTTATATATAAACCATTGTATAGATCAGATTTTGCTGATTTATGTGTGAGACCATACAAAATGTTTTTTGAGAAAGCGAAAGATCCTGTCTCGGGTAAATTAGTTCCTCGATTTTCATATATAAGAAAAGAAAAGTAAGCGAAGTGTGGTGCGAACTACATTTCTTGTGGGTGGTAATCTGCAGGTGCTTCTGACAAATACTTTTCCAACTCTCCTCGTGTCAGGAGTCCTTTTTGTGCACCGACGTATTTGATAACAAACGCAGAATTGACTGGTCCCCAACGAAGGGCGTCCACAAATGGTATGTCGAGGGCTAGGGCAGACATAATAGTAGATGAAAATGCATCTCCCGCACCCGTACGCTCAAATGCATCTCCTGGGTAGATCGGCATGTACCACATGGTTGTACCATCATATGCATATGCACCTTTGATTTGGTCTGTAATAACTGTGTATTTTGGACCCAGGGCTTGAATTCCACGGAGAAGTGTTGGTAGATCACGAGATGTCTCGCCGAGTATTGTTTGAGCCTCTTCGACGTTAGAAAAGAATATTTCTGTCCGAGCATAGATTCGTTTCAATTCATCTCTACCAATTTTGATCTGGAATGTTCCTGGTTGAAATGCAAGTTTTACCTCTGGGTGCAGATCAAGATAGTCTGATATTTGATTGTGAAATGACAGGGAATTGTTTCCAAGAGAACTAAGATATATCCATCGGGGAGTTTCTATGACACCGAGGTCATATGTAAAGGCTTCGTGACGGACGAGAATTGTTCGGTCTGCTGCATACCAGAGGACATAGTGGTAGTTGCTGTGTTTACCTGCTTCAGTACGGATATGAGATGTCTCAACATTATTTTTTCCAAGCTCTGCGATACATTGTGCACCCTCTTCGTCATCTCCGACGTACGCGAGGAGCGCGGATGAAAGCCCGAGTCGTGCGGCAGAGACAGCAGCGTTTGCACTGTTGCCGACCGCTTTTGCAATCTCGGCATATTCATAAGGAATCTTACTTCCAAAATCTAGGGAAATTTTACAGGCTTCTGTGTCGATCTGACAATGTACCTCTGCTTCTTTTAGTCTAATAAATGCGTCTGTCACAATATCGCCAATGGCGAGAATATCTCTAGTCATGAGAGTATTGTACCATACGTATAGTGGGGTGCACTTGACTGTGTGTACAAAAGGTCTACCTCGTCTGGGCTATCCAGGCGGGGTACTTTTTTATATAATAGAATATATGAAAACATTACGTGAATATGTCGCCGAGGCGAGAGAGAAAAAAATAGCAATTGGACATTTTAATATTTCAAATATCGAGGGGTTGTGGGGCGTTTTTCGTGCTGCGCAGTCACTCGATCTGCCTATTATTATCGGTGTATCCGAAGGTGAACGTGATTTTATTGGCATACCACAGGTTGTGACATTGGTCGGAAGTTTACGCGAGCAATTCAACTATCCTATTTTTCTCAATGCAGATCACACATATTCATTTGATAGGGTAAAAGAGGTGATTGATGCCGGATTTGATTCAGTCATTTTCGATGGAGCACAATTATCATTTGAAGAAAATGTTGCGATTACAAAACAATGTGTGGCATATGCACGCGGGTGTGGCAGAGATGTGTTGGTGGAAGGTGAGCTTGGTTATATTGGAACATCATCAAAACTTCTCGACAGTATTCCCGACGGAGTTTTGCTTGATGAAAAAAATCTGACTGATCCAGAAAAAGCAAAAGAGTTTGTCGAGGCGACAGGAGTGGATATGCTTGCTCCAGCGGTTGGCAATATGCACGGCATGTTACGTGGTGGAGTAGATCCAAAATTAGATATCGAGCGTGTAGGTGATATTGCGAGGGCAGTCGGAGTTCCATTAGTCCTTCATGGTGGGTCGGGTAATTCAGAAGACGATTTTACAGCATCTATCGAACGGGGAATTGCTATCGTCCATATCAATACTGAAATTCGGGTTGCATACAAGCAGGGTATTATGAGATCTCTTGCAGAAAACCCAGATGAAGTTGCACCATACAAATTTTTGCGTCCTGCAGTACAGGCAATTCAAGATGTTGTTGAGAAAAAATTGAAAACATTTACACACCAATAAAACTACTCATGAAAAAAATATACATCACGCGCAAGATTCCAGATGTTGGAATCAATATGTTGAAAGAGAAGGGTTATGAGATAGACATGTACATGGAAAATCAGGTTATTCCACGCGATGAATTACTTGCTGCCCTCCGTGCAAAACCATATGATGGAATTTTGACGCTCTTGACCGAGCATGTTGATGCCGAAGTGTTTGATGCTGTACCATCTGCAAAAATTGTTTCAAATTACGCGGTTGGTTTTAATAATGTGGATGTGGTAGAGGCAGACAAGCGTGGAATTGTGGTAGCAAATACACCAGGAGCTTCAACATCTGCTGTAGCGGAATTTACTGTGGCGGTTATTCTTGCTCTGACTCACAAGTTGATTGATGCTGATCAATTTATGCGTGATGGTAAATACAAAGGTTGGGATCCATATATTTTTCTTGGCACAGAATTGTCGGGTAAAACACTTGGCCTTCTTGGTGCAGGACGTATTGGCTCCGAAGCAGCGCGTATGCTTTCAAAAGGGCTTGGTATGAAAGTTGTCTATTATGATACACGTCGCAATGAAGTACTCGAGCACGAATGTGGAGCAGTGTATGTATCGTCAGTCGAGGAGGTTTTGCCAATAGCGGATGTTGTTTCTATCCATGTGCCACTGTTACCAACAACAAAACATTTATTAAACCGTGAGCATTTCAAGATGATGAAAAAGACAGCGATTTTGATCAATACATCACGAGGACCGGTCGTCGAAGAGGATTCTTTGGTTGTAGCCCTCCGCGAGGGACTTATTGCGGGGGCTGCCCTCGATGTCTACGAAAATGAGCCAGTTATTGCATCTGGACTTGATACAT
Organism: uncultured Candidatus Saccharibacteria bacterium; assembly: GCA_964597675.1. Classification (GTDB taxonomy): domain Bacteria; phylum Patescibacteriota; class Minisyncoccia; order Phycocordibacterales; family DATDWN01; genus CAZQYV01. Next base: position 70,346 of record CAZQYV010000003.1, on the reverse strand, counting down.
TACCAAATGTCATTTTGACTCCACATATTGCCTCTGCCACAGATATTGCCCGCGACAACATGGCAGTGATGGCTGCACAGAATCTAATTGAATTTTTTGAAGGGCAGGAGGTCAAAAACAAGGTAGTGGTGTAGAGTTGATATTTTTTTATTTCTCCTGTATACTCTGCCAATATGATTACGTTAGATACACAACCACGAAATACTTCGGACACAGTTGATGCACTACGAAAAAAGGGCATTATGCCTGCTGTTATGTATGGCAAAAAAACAGCATCAACTCCGATTTCCATTTCTCAAAAAGATTTTATCAAGGTTTGGCGCGAGGCCGGTGAGTCTGGCGTGGTTACCCTCGTCGGTCCACAAGGCAAGACAGATGTATTGATACACGATGTGGCAATGGATCCTATTTCTGACACACCATTTCACGCAGATTTTTATGTGTTCGAAAAAGGAAAGAAACTCGAAGTGTCTGTGCCTTTGGAGTTTGTCGGTGTTTCTCTTGCGGTCAAGGATTTGAGTGGTAACTTGCTCAAAGTCCTTCGTGAGTTAAAGGTTTCTGCGGATCCCCAGAATATCCCTCACTCAATTTCTGTTGATATTTCTGCTCTTGCAACATTTGATGATCAGATTTTGGCTGGCAACATTGTACTTCCAACAGGTGTAACACTTATGGAAAATGCCGAAGAAGTAGTGGCTGCTGTCGAGGAACCTCGTGCAGAAGTCGAAGAAGTGGCAGCCCCTGTTGACCTTTCTGCAATTGAAGTTGAAAAGAAAGGCAAAAAGGAAGAGGAACCAGAGGCATAATCTCTTATTTCACATACTATTCACAAAAGCGGGCATGCCCGCTTTTGTGTTTTATGATAGAATAGGGTAATGATGTTTTTTCCGCGTGCATATGCACGATACATCGGTGTATTGTTGTTTATTCTGATATTCATACCGATTTCCCTTGCCTACAGTATTACAAAAGAAGAACAAGAAGCGATTTGGCGTACAGAACTGGAACAGACAGAAAAAGATATTGCCAAGTGGCAAGATATATTAAACACCACAAAACAGGGCACTGCATCGCTTCAAAAAGAAGCGGCTACTTTGAATGCAAAGATAAAAGAGGCACAGGCCTTTATTAAAAAACGTAATATCAATATTGCTCAGTTGGGTCTCGACATTGAACGTAAAAATACACGAATTGGCCAGTTGGAACAGCAGATCGAGACAGGTCACGAGTCCCTTGCTCAACTGATACGTAAAACAAATGAAATCGATGCCTTTTCTCTTCCCGAGGTTATGCTTGGCACTCAGAACATTTCGGATTTCTTCTCTGATGTTGATTCGTTTCAATCAATCAAGCGTGACCTGCAAGAACTTTTTACGCAAATCCGTGCCACACGAGATTTGACCGAAAAGGAAAAGGCAGCACTTGCACAGAAGAAAGATGAGGAAGCAGATCAAAAAGCGGCAATCGAGGTACAAAAAAAACAGGTTGAGAAAAACGAAAAGGAAAAGCAGTATCTGATAAAGGTCAATAAAACACAAGAAAAGTCATATGAGCAAGTGCTTGCGGACAGACAGAAAAAAGCAGCTGAAATAAGAGCAAAACTCTTTAACCTCGCTGGAGGTAGTGCGGCAATTCCTTTTGGTACCGCTTTGGCTTTTGCAGAAAATGCTTCGGCAAAGACGGGAGTTTCTCCTGCATTTGTACTGGCAATTTTGACTCAAGAAAGTAGTTTGGGTGCAAATGTTGGTAAGTGTTATTTGACTGACAAGACGGGGGCAGGTGTTAATATTTCTAGTGGAAAGGTATGGTCTAACCTTATGAAAGCAACGCGTGATGTAACACCTTTTATAGATATTACAACTCGTCTCGGATTTGACCCATACAAAACCGTGGTGTCGTGTCCAATACCGAGTGCAGGTGGATATGGAGGGGCGATGGGCCCGGCACAGTTTATCGCTTCTACATGGAAGTTGTTTGAAGATCGTCTCAAAAAAACACTCGGGCGAGATTCAAACCCATGGAATCCAGAAGATGCCTTTATGGCTTCTTCTATGTATCTTGCTGACCTTGGTGCAAGTACTGGTACATACAGTGGCGAAATAAAGGCAGCATGCCGGTATTATGGTAGTGGCGGGACAAGTTGTTCATATGGCAAGAGTGTTTTGAAGTTGAAGGACGGCATACAGGCGGATATTGACTATCTTAAAGAAAACGGCGTCTCCAGAAGATAATCGGGTCTTTTTGCCCGACTTCTTCGTTACTTAAATTTTTTGCTCCCGCAGAGTACTAAATGTACACTTTGGTCGCAAAAAATTTTCGCGCCTTGAATTCGAACAAAAATCCACCGATTCTTAACTCGAATAATTAATCTTGCAAAATGTGGGAGAATTTGGTAAAGTAGTCAAGCAATGAAAAAAGATATACATCCAGCAAACTATAGACCAGTCCTATTTGTCGACAACTCCAATGGCGAGGAATTTTTGATTTCATCAACTGTTGCAACTAAAGAAACTGCAAAATCAAAAAAAGATAACAAAGAATACCCTGTATATCACGTTGAAATCTCAAGTTCTTCACATCCTTTCTATACAGGAAATGAAAAATCTCTTGATGCCGCAGGACGAGCAGAGAAATTCCGCGCACGACAAGCAAAGGCAAAAAAAGTATCTAAGTAACCTACTTAATTATTTCGTAAAGTATGCAGTCTGTGAAAGCTGCATATTTTTGTTATAATTTAAAATGTAAATATCAAAAATCAAAAGAATAATTAAGAACGGATAATCTTAAAATCTAGTCATAATTTATATTTTTTAATTTTGATATTTTAATTTTCACTTTAAAACATGGATCTAGAAAAATTTATACAAAATCCTAAAACCGCTTTTCTAGCGGGGGAATATAAAAAACTTGAAACTCAGGAATCTGAAGTGAAAAAAATGCTGGAGGCAGACCCTTCAATGTCCGATTTGGTATCTTCTGAAATGGAGTCAATAACACTCCAAAAAGATGCAATTTTAGCCCAGATGACTGATATTCTGTCAGCAGAGGAAAAGGAGGAGGAATTTCCAAATGAAGTTATCCTGGAGGTACGTGCAGGCGCTGGAGGAGAAGAGGCGTCACTCTTTGCTCAGGAATTGGCTGAAATGTATATTAAATATGCCGAAAACAGTAGCTGGTCTGTATCAAAGATTGATGAATCTTTGAGTGCGGTTGGCGGATACAAAGAAGCATCATTTGAAATACGAGGGCGAGATGTTTACAAGAAATTACGATACGAAACAGGCGTTCATCGTGTTCAGCGTATTCCTGCAACAGAGAAAATGGGACGAGTGCACACATCTACTGCATCTGTCGCAATATTGCCGGTTCGAAAGAAAACCTCAATCGTTATTAATCCAACAGACTTGGAAATAGAGACTTCCCGATCTGGCGGTGCCGGTGGGCAAAATGTGAACAAAGTGGAGACGGCTGTACGCATCATTCATAAACCAACAGGTATTGACGTACGCTCGACCGCCCAGAGGTCACAGCTCAAAAACAAAGAAGCTGCCATGAGTATTTTGATTGCTAAACTCGAGGAAAAGAAAAAAACCGAAGAAGATGCAAAATATTCTGCTGACAGAAAAGGTCAGATAGGCACAGCAGACCGCTCGGAGAAGATTCGCACATACAACATATTACAGGACCGTATTACTGATCACCGAATCAAGGAGTCATGGCATAACATAGAAAAAATATTGGCTGGCGAAATTGACCCAATTATTGAATCAATGACATCATATACTGGCACCCCTGCAGACGGTACAGATGAAGAGTAATTACATCTTGTTGAGGCAATACCTTTTTAGGGAACTTCGGACCACGACGGTGGGAGATTGAGCGGTCGGCTAGCAAGACGAACCGCGTGTCCCTAAAAAGGTATGCCGAAAAAGAGATGTAATTACTCCCACTGCACCACTCTGAAAGGTTGCAATATCGGGTCGAATTTGCTAGACTACTCGGGTATATGGAAAAAACAGAAAAAACAATAAACTCTTTGGTTGACGCACTCTTTTCAGTAGGTGCGCATTTTGGTTTTGTGAAATCACGACGACATCCGTCTACAAAACCTTTTATTTTCGGTATTAAAAACAAAATCGAGATTTTTGATCTTGAAAAGACAGAAGAAAAACTTGCTGTAGCACTAGATTTCGTTAGATCACTTGCTGACAAAAAGGCAACAATTCTCTTTGTTGGTGGTAAAAATGAGGCGATCGATGCGGTGACATCTGTTGCGGGTAGTATAAACATGCCATACGTTGCTGGCCGATTTATCGGTGGTACCTTGACTAACTTCCCAGAAATCCGAAAGCGAGTAGAGAAATTCGAAATGCTAACATCTCAGAAAGAAAAAGGTGAATTGGTAAAATATACAAAGAAAGAGCGTTTGCTCATTGATCGAGAAATTGATACACTAAAGAGGTTCTTCTTTGGCTTAAGTGTCATGAAGCATTTACCTCAGGCATTGTTTGTTGTTGACGCAAAACGAGAATCAATTGCTGTATTGGAGGCACACAAAATAGGCATTCCTGTTATTGCTCTATGTGGCTCTGATAATAATCTCAATGATGTCGAGTATCCTATCCCAGGAAATGACGCATCAAAAGCAAGCATTGAATTTTTCCTCAAGCAAGTTGCAGAGGCATACAAAGTTGGTACACTTAAAAAATAATCCCGTTACATCGGTTGCTCGTGAACAACGGGGTACGTCGTATGTGTCGAGTTATTACAAATAATTAATATATGCAGACAGTGGATATTTCACCGCCTGCCCTCTCTCGAATGGAAATCACAACAGAAATAGTTAAACAATTACGCGATAAGACTGGTATTTCAGTCATGCAATGCAAAAAAGCACTGGAAGAAACTAGTGGCGATATGGAAAAGGCCATCGTTTTGCTCCAAAAGAAAAGTGCGGAAATTGCTATAAAGAAAAATGATCGTACTTTAGGATCTGGCGTTGTTGGTGCATATATTCATTCAACACATCGTGCAGGATGCATGGTAGAGCTCCTCTGCGAGACTGATTTCGTGGCTAATAATGAGGAATTTTTGACTCTTGCGCGAGACATAGCAATGCATGCATGTGCAACAAATCCACAATTTCTAAAAATGGAAGATATAGATGAACATGCAATGGCTTTGGCACATGAGATGTTTGCAAAAGAAGTCGAAGGTAAGCCGGAGGATATGAAAGCAAAAATTCTCGAGGGTAAACTTGCTGCATATTGGAGTGAGCGAGTTTTGCTCGAGCAAGCATTTATTAAAAATCCAGATCTCCGGATCAAAGATTTGATTACTGCTGCAATTCAAAAATTTGGTGAAAAAACTGAACTCTCACGATTCGCGAGATACACTGTTTCTCAATAAATTTTATCTCTATGACATTTATATTATTTTGGGTATCTCTATTGGTGATGTCCGTTATGATTGCAGCCAAGGTTTTTGAGATCAAGGTGCGACGCATTGCATTGGTCGCGTCTTTGTCGGCAAAAGGGGATGCAGTGATTCATGGATGGATCGAAACTCTTATTTTCAAGTACAATCGATATAAAAAAATCGCACATTTATTTATGTTCGATTTTCTCCCCTCATACATGTATGAGATTTTAGTGAAACTCAAGGATTACGTAGCACGAAAGTACTACCTCGCAGGGGACCAGTTTCGTGGGCGTCGTATCTTGCGCAACACTGGCTCTGTCTCGACATTTCTACAGCACATTACTGATGACAAAAGTGGTACTTCGGATCATACAGCATAGTTGAAAAAAGTTATATAAAATGATAGATTAAGAAAGTTCCTGTAAAGGAATTTTCGTTAGTACCAGGCCACCTTAGCTCATCTGGTAGAGCACCCGTTTTGTAAACGGGAGCGGGTCAGTTCGAGTCTGACAGGTGGCTCAGAAGAAGACGCCGAAAGGCGTTTTTTGTTAGCCAACTGTCAGACGCAGTCTGAGAGGTGAGGTTGGGGTGGGACCCAACCGTAAAACCTTTTGAGAATTTTTGTGAGTCAGCAAAACAAAAAATGCAAAAGGTGTACTGTTCCTGTAAGGAAGCTCAAAAAAATCCCGTAAGGGATTTTTTGCTAACCAATTGAGCATGTTAATTTTATCTCTTTGTAGTACTAGCCATCTTCTCTGCTTCCAGTTTCATCTTGGCAAGTTCGGGGAGTATTTTGTTTATGTCCTCAACACTTTGGAAACCATATCGTACAGAACCCTTGATATAGAGTGCTGGTAGTTTGTTTTGTACTTTATTGATTGCGATCAGGGTTTTTACCGCAGAAAGATCAAGGTTGTAGTCAAAAGCATATATACGAAGTTCAGGATAGTCCTCTCGTAATTTTGTTAGCACATAACCCTCTTTTTCACAGTCCGCACAGTCACCACTGTTTGAATAGAAATAGATAACCGAGATGGGTTTTTTGCCACACTTTTCGCCAATCTTATTCATAAGCAGGTAATCCTTTATTTGGAGGAGTGAGTAGTATCGTTTGATAGAAAGTACCTCTGGATCATCACTACCACGATCTCGTTCTGTATATGAAAGTTTCTCTTCGAGCGTACTCAATTCCTTTGAAAGTGCACTAGAGCCACCAATATCTGTACATGATGATTCCTCGAGAAGTGAAAACTGTGTTTCTGATGAAAGAATATCAACTGCTATTTTGTCTTGGATACTTCTAATTTCCTCTATCTTTTTCTGACCAAAATAGTTACTTAAATATATTGCTGTTGCAAATATAACCACTGTAATAATAAGTGTGAATATGTATTTTCTCCAATTTATTTCGTGATGTTCCATGTTATTAAATTAAAAATGCAAATATCAAAGTGTAAAACTATCTTAACGCCATTTTGTTTTGATCGAAAACAGCGTATTATAGACCGCCTTTGCCATCCAGATTGGCGCTATTAAGGCGTAGAGGGTTAGAAAGTAAATCATATCAATACCAACTCGTGCCTTGCCATAGGCCATTTTGCGCGATATGAGCATAATAATCAATGTACCTAGAAATGCAACTGTAGAGGCAATGGCAATTACCTCGGTATTTACATAAAACCAATCGAAACTAAATCCGGTCCAACTAATGCCAACCGTTTTTATTTTGACTAATTTAGTGATAGATGCACCGATAAAACTGACTATAGATATTCCAAGCAGATATATTGCAGATACGATTGATAGACTGGCCATAGGTAGGATAAAAATACCTAGATTTCCATATTCACGACGAAAGAACATGTGCTTGTAATCGATTACATTTTTTATAAAACCATAAGTCCAGCGTAGTCTCTGTTTATAAAGTTTTCGGACTGACTCTGGGGCGACAGTGTATACCACAGCATCATGTGCGTTGGTGATTTTGTAGTGGTTTGATTGCATACGGACAGCGAGCTCCATGTCTTCTGTTTGATGTGCATGACGATATCCACCAAGCTCGACAAAAACCTCTCTTCGAAAAATAGAAAATGGTCCTGGTGTTACGTACAGTGCTCCGAGGTATGAAAACATTTTTCGGATGAGAATACCCCAACTATATTCAACCTTTTGGATCAGTTGAATGATTGTTTTTGGTTGCCAAATTTTTACTGATGGTGTAACCGCCATGGTTGCCTTGTCCTCAAAATATACAGCAATATTTTTCAGTGCATCCTTGTCGACGTATGAATCAGCATCGAGGCATCCAACAAGGTCACTCGTTATTTTTGAAAGTCCAAAATTGAGGGCGGTGTGTTTGCCACCATTTTCTTTTTGGTACATTTCGATCTGTTTTTTATTCTCAAATTTTTTGGCTACATTCCATGTGCTATCAGTTGACCCGTCATCAATAATCATTATTTTTAGTTTGTCTTTTGGGTAGTCGAGATTGAGAAGGGAATTAATTGTTTTTGAGATCGTTTTTTCCTCGTTCCAACAAGGGACCATAATAGTCACTGTAGGGTATTTCTTCACACCTTGCTTTAGTCTAAAAGTTTCATCACGAATATCACCTCTCTTTTCTAGGTAGGTGATAAGCAAAAAAACCTCAAAATAAAGTGAGAGAAAGAGAAAAACGTATACTATTGAATTAGTAAACTCGGTCATACAATATGGTTTGTTTTCACACTATACCTCTTTTTCAGCCTCTTTTCAAGGTCAAGAAACCTCTTTAGCGTATCGTTGCGTCGTAGAGACTGACTGTGGTTTGTTCTAGTTTTTTGTGGAGGTCGTTGATTTCTGTGTCGGTCAGTGTTCGGTCGAGAGAGCGATAGGTGATACGATATGCATAACTTACCTTGCCAGCGCCAAATTTGTCCGCATTTTCATATCGATCGAGTAGTTGAACCTCTTCTGCCAAGTCGCCGATGATATCGCGGACGGTATCGAAATAATTATTCGGAATAAAATCATTGCCGACAATAAACGAGATATCTCGGACGATCGGTGGAAACTTGCTGACTTCGACAAAGGTATGACCAAGTTGGAGTTGTTTTTTGACGCGAGCATCATTTGACCAGAGTAGTCGAATATCAGGCAGCTCCATACTAATAATTGCAAGTCGTTCGAGGCCGAATCCAAAGGCCCAGCCGTTGTAGGCAGTACTATCGACGCCTAGTTTTTCCAACACATTTGGTTGGACAATGCCAGCACCCAACACTTCTACCCATTCCTCTGTATTTTTTTCAGTGTTCAAACTATTCTTATCCACTTCCATTTCTAAACTTTCGTACGTGTAGGGAAATGTGTCTGGGTTGAATCGGTAGGCAATCTTGTCACCAAACACCCCTTGAGCAACTTCAATCAAAACATCTTTCAAATCATTTTGTGTAATCTCGTGTTCTGTCTTTGGGCAGAGGTAGAGGCCGTCAATTTGATGAAAGATATTCATATGTCGGCGGTCAATTTCGTCTTTTCGGTAAACCTTGCCGTGGCAGATTACACCAAGTGTTTTGTGGGCTTTTATTTTTTCTTGTACATCACCTTGGTTGAAATAGTAATACCACATGACTGTTGTGTGTGTACGAAGAATATTTTCTTCATCAACGTAGTACGTGTCACTCTTGCTTCGTGCGGGGTGTTCTGGTGGGAAGTTGAATAAATCAAAACTTTCTTTTGCTGGGACTATTTCAGGTATTGCGATTTCATCGAACTGCTTAAATGTTGGAAGTTGTTTGACACGGCTAATGACTTCAGACAGGGGACTGTCTTTTGTTCGGGAGAGATCTGCCATGTCGAGATACCGTTTGATGCGCCCCGCTTCAGCATCGGTTCGCGTATCGAGACTTTCTACGAGTTTATTTTCTTCTCCTCGATCAATGGTGTACGTGTTGTGTGTCAGATCGGGGGAGTCATATAGATGTGTGTTTGTCATGTTCTTTAGTGTACGTATAAATAGGCGAAAATTCAAGTAGATTATTTTCTTGTTTTTGTAAAATGTCATTAAAATATACATATTTTTACTTGTCAATTAAATACTTGACAAAATAAAGCATTTGTGCTAGCATCACGTTCAGTTTGGAATCCAATTTTGGGTCCCATGGGCCGTGACAAACACGGTTTTGTTATTTGAAAGAGAGGAAAAAATGGAAGTCCTTCATTTTGTTTTGGATTATTGGTGGGTGCTGGCTGTCGTGGTCATGCTCGCTGCTTACAAACTCTTCCTGCGCCTATTTGGCGCGGTAGTTGTTCCCGCCGGTTCCTACGGCGAGGTCGAGAAAAAGTTCGTGTTGTTCGGCAAGAATTCCAAACTCCCGGACGGCGCAATCATTGCGCTCAACGGTGAGGCGGGAATCCAAGCGGAGACTCTGGCGCCGGGTTTGCATTGGGGCTTATGGCCCTGGCAGTACTCGGTCTCAATCAGATCGTTTCTCACCATCAAGCAAGGCAAACTTGGTGTGGTGGAAGCTAGGGATGGCAAACCACTTTCTGGTGGGCGCGTGTTGGCCAAGTTGGTCGAATGCAATTCCTATCAGGATGCTCGGGCCTTTATCCAAAATGGGGGAGAACGCGGTCCTCAGATCGCGATCATTCCTCCCGGAACATACCGCATCAATACTCGTCTCTTTGATGTGAGTGAGGCGGATGTGACTGAGGTGGAGAGCAACATGGTTGGTCTTGTCACCACCAAGGAAGGCAAACAGCTTCCCAATGGTGACATCGCCGGCCCTGAAGTTCTGGGCCACAACAGCTTTCAGGATGCGCAAGCATTTCTAAATGCTGGTGGTTTCAAGGGCCGACAGGAGCAGGTTATTCTGGCCGGTCGGTATTTCATCAATCCGCGCTTCGCTTCGATCGAACGTGTACCTATGACGGAAATTCCTATTGCTCATGTCGGCGTTGTGATTTCATACGTCGGCAATGAGGGCGTTGACGTCACCGGCGAGACATTTAAACATGGTAATCTGGTTGGCAAAGGCCAGAAAGGGGTTTGGGTGGATCCGCTCGATCCGGGCAGATACCCGATTAATCCGTGGACTCACAAGGTCGAGGCGGTTCCGACCGCCAATATTGTCCTCAACTGGGCGAACGACAAGAGCGAGGCCCACAAGCTCGACGAGAACCTATGTACAATAACAGTGCGTTCGTCCGACGGCTTCAAGTTTAACTTGGATGTGAGCCAGATCATTCACATCCCCCGCAATGACGCCCCCAAGGTTATCGCGCGGTTTGGATCGGTGACCAACTTGGTAACACAGGTGTTGGAGCCGACCATCGGCAACTACTTCCGTAACGCTGCGCAGGGATCGGATGTCATCCAATTCCTCAACAGTCGCGTGGAACGTCAAACTCAGGCGAAGGACTCGATCGCCGCCGCGTTGCAAGTTTACAACGTCGGTGCCATCGACACACTTATCGGTGATATTACGCCACCGGACGCTCTCATGGAGACACTTACCAACCGTAAGTTGGCCGAGCAGGAGAAGATCACCTATGGGACGCAAAAGCTCGCCGAGGATACCCGCAAGGAACTCGAGCAGGCTCGCGCTCTCGCGGCAACTCAAGCACGCGTGGTGGATGCTGAACGCAAGGTGCAAATCGCGGAATTCGACGCTCAGTCAGCCGTCAAGAAGGCGAAAGGGGACGCGGAGTCCAAGACCATCAATGCTGAGGCGGATGCCCAGGTGTTGACCACAGTCGGCGAGGCCGAAGGCAAGAAGATCACTGCAGTCGGTGAAGCGGAGGCGAAAGTCATCCAACTCAAGACCAACGCGGTTGGTCAGGGCAATTATGCTACCATCGAAGTCGGCAGGGCGCTGGCAACCAGTGGATTCAAGCTGGTTCCAGATGTGGTCGCCGGCGGCGGAACGGATAGTGGAAGCAGCGGCATCGTCAATGTTCTCATGGCTCGAATGCTTGAGGACTCGATAAAGAATGGCGCTCATTCTGAAACTTCGAAACAGTAGTCGTCATTCAGCTCGGTAGTGAAGAGTTTACTAAACTATAGAGTTTAATAACCCCGGCGGGAGTGCAATTGCACCCCGCCGGTTTTTTAATAAAAATGTATAGATTTACCCTTTCATTTTGGCTGGCTTTTTGATATAATAAAGACCTAAAATTCACATTTTACTATACTCATGGCAAAGGAAAAAAACACCAAAAAAGACTCGTACGGAGCGGATGCGATTCAGATATTGGAGGGTCTCGAGCCGGTCCGAAAACGACCGGGTATGTATATTGGTACAACAGGTCCCGATGGTCTCCATCACTTGATTTGGGAGATTTTTGATAACTCACGAGATGAAGCTATGGGTGGTTTTGCCGATGAGATCGAGGTAACACTCCTACCAGGTAATCGTATTCGAGTGACAGATAACGGCCGAGGTATCCCTGTCGATATCCACAAGCAAACTAAAGTCTCTGCACTGGAGACAATTATGACAACCCTTCATGCGGGAGGTAAATTTGGTGGTGAGGAGGGTGGGTACAAAGTTTCCGGAGGTTTACATGGTGTGGGTGCGTCCGTCGTCAACGCGCTTTCTATTTATTGTAAAGTGACGGTACATAAGGAAGGGGGTGTGTACATGCAGGAATATTCTCAGGGTAAAAAGAAAGCAGCTGTTAAAAAAATAGGTTCGACAAAAAATAACGGAACGATTGTTGAGTTTCAGCCAGATCCTGCGATTTTCCCAATCACCGATTTCGATTTTGATCGAGTGGTCAATCATTTGCGTCAGCAAGCATACCTCGTCAAAGGATTGCATATCACCGTCAATGATGCGCGTGAGTACACTGGCAAAATAAAAATTGATGAGATTTTCCGTATCTGCGAGCTCAATCTAGAAATTCCAAGCATGTCTTTCTACTTCGAAGGAGGGCTATTGTCACTGGTCAAATTTTATAACCATGACTTTAAACCAATTCACAAAAATGTTTTTTATGTTGAAAAGAAAACAAATGAATACGAGTCTGTCGAGGTATCGCTTCAATACGTCGATGATATTTCCGCACGTATTTTGCCATTTGCAAACAATATTTATACCGCAGAGGGTGGCACACATGTTACAGGATTTAAAACAGCACTGACCAGAACACTCAATGCGTACGGCAGAAAAAATAATCTAATTAAGGAGTCCGAGGACAACTTTACAGGTGATGATGTGCTCGAAGGTTTGACTGCGGTCATTTCTGTTAAACTTCGCGAGATCCAGTTTGAAGGACAAACAAAAGCAAAACTGGGAACTGTTGAAGCCCAAGCTTCGGTCAACTCTGTATTTTCAGAAGCCTTTAACTACTTTCTGGAGGAAAACCCAGAGGATGCCCGAGCTATCATAAACAAGGTGGTACTGGCCCTCAAGGCCCGTAAAGCAGCCAAGGCGGCCAAGGATTCTGTATTGCGCAAAGGAGCCCTCGAGGGTATGACCCTGCCCGGCAAGCTTGCGGACTGTCAGTCAAAAAATGCCGAGGATTCAGAGATATTTATTGTAGAGGGAGATTCTGCCGGTGGTACTGCAAAGACGGGGCGTGACCGACGCACACAGGCAATTTTGCCATTGCGAGGTAAGATTCTAAACATCGAGCGAGCACGTCTCGATCGTATGCTTGAGTCTGAGCAAATTAAAAATCTTGTCGTGGCGTTGGGTACTGCGATTGGAGACACGTTTGATATTGCGAAGCTTCGTTATCACAAAATTATTATAGCAACTGATGCCGACGTGGACGGTGCGCATATCCGTACACTTATTTTGACATTGCTTTACCGATTTTTCCGACCACTGATTGATGGGGGATTTGTGTACATTGCACAACCACCACTCTATAAAATAAAAATTGGAAAGGAGATTCACTATGTTTACACAGAAGGTGAGATGGATACCTTTAAAAAGGAGCATGGCATTACTGCAAATGTTGAGGAATTGGTAGAAGAGGTACAGCCAGGTGACGAAGAGACGGAGGAAGATGAATCCGGAGAGACAGACAATAAAAAAGGCAAGAAAGAGGAGAAAGCAAAGTCTGCCAAGATGCACATTCAGCGCTACAAAGGTTTGGGAGAAATGAATGCAGAGGAACTATGGGAGACAACGATGGATCCTGCTCGACGAATTCTATTGCAGGTTAGTGTCGAGGATACAGTAGCCGCAGACAAGGTATTTGATGTTCTGATGGGAAGTGATGTGCCAAGTAGAAAGAGTTTTATCCAGTCTAATGCCACAAAAGCAAATATTGATATTTAAAATCTGATGTACTACTATATTTTATAGGAGATAGTTAGAAATGATGAGTCACATAACTATTTGGTTTAAGTGGGTGTATTTTATCCTTTGCTTAGGTTTTGCGGGAGTATCATTGGTAAAACTGATTGGTCTTAATCTTCATATTAATCCACGAGAAGATTTTGGCTGTGCGAATAATTTACTTCTCAGAATGATAGGATGGCTTGTTGTGGCAAGTATACTTCGCCCATGGTAGACAATGGCACCCTTGATTGGGTGCCGTATCTTTACTTATTACTTTTTACTTATTATTTTATTTTTTTCTCTCGAATTTCTGTTTCTAATTTCTCAATCAACGTTTCGAGTGAAATCTGCTCTGATTTTTCTGTGTCTCGTGATTCAAGTGTGATGTTGTTTGATTCAACTTCCTTGTCTCCGATTACGCACCAATATGTTATTTTCTCGTTTTTTGCTTCACGTACTTTTTTACCAAGGTTTAAATCTCTATCGTCAAAGTCAGAGCGAATATCTGCGTCGATAAGTGCTTTGTGAACTTTTTCCGCATAAGCATTGTGGGATTCTCTCACAGGAATAACTTTTACTTGAACCGGTGAAAGCCAAAGAGGGAAGTTGCCGGCAAAATGTTCAATCATCACTCCCATAAATCTCTCAAGGGAACCAGAGATTGCGCGGTGGATAACCACAGGACGTTCTTTCTCACCCTTTTCATTTACAAATGAGAGATCGAATCGTTCGGGGAGGTTGAAGTCACATTGAATTGTTGCCAATTGCCACTCTCGTCCGATTGCATCTTTGAACATGAAATCTAGTTTTGGTCCGTAAAATGCCGCTTCACCCGGTCCTGGTCTATAATTCAATTCGTTTTCTTTAGCAACATCCTCTAAAATATTTTCTGCTGTTGCCCAGTTTTCCTCGGTTCCAATGTATTGGTTTTTGTCCTCGCCACGAGTTGAAAGTCTAACCCAGTACCCATCAAACATGCCGATTGTTGTATAGAATTCTTTAATTATAGAAACAATTAGAGATGCCTCCTCTTTTATCTGGGACATTCTACAGAATAGGTGACCATCATCCTGAGTAATTGCTCTCACTCGAGTAAGTCCTGAAAGTTGTCCTTTTTTCTCATCACGGTAAATCGTTGCTGGTTCAAAATATCTAACAGGCATATCTCTGTAAGAAAATTGGTTGTCAGCAAAAATTTGCATATGGTGAGGGCAGTTCATGGGCTTCATAAAAAACTTTTCTTCTTTGCCCTGTACCCTAAATAATTCATCTCCAAATTTTGATGCATGACCAGATGTTTCGTAGAGGGCTTCTTTTGCAATATGCGGTGTCCAAACTCGAGAATATCCTTTGTTTTTATGTAAACTCCAAAGGTAATTCTCAATCTCTTGTCGAATAATCATTCCATTTGGTTGCATGAGTGGAAGTCCTACACCAATTAGCTCGGAAACAGTAAAAAGCTTCATTGTTTTTCCGATAATACGATGGTCTCTTTTTTTTGCTTCCTCCATCATCCATTCGTATTTTTCAAGTGCCTCTTTCGATTCAAATGCTAGTCCGTACACACGAGTAAGCATGGTGTTTTTTTCATCACCTCGCCAATATGCACCAGCGACTCGTTCGAGTTTCCAGCTGCCAGCTTGAATTGCGGGTACATCTGCAGTGTGTCCTCCGCGACAGAGATCAGTAAAAGCATATACACCATCACCAGACGTGTAGAGTGTTATGGGTTCTCCCTTGGCTTCAATTTCCCCAATCAACTCTAGTTTGTATTGGTTGTGTTCAAAGTGTTTTTTTGCTTCTTGGGGGGTGACATCTTGCTTGGTAAATCCCTTCCAGTGTTTTGCAACCTCCTTCATTTTTTGTTCAATTTTTGTAAAGTCCTTTTCTGAAATAGGAGAGGAAAATTGAAAATCATAATAAAAACCTGTATCAATTGCAGGACCAAGGGTTGGTAATGCGTCAGGATAGAGATCTGTCACTGCTTTTGCCAACAGGTGGGCGAGTGAGTGGCGTATATGTTCTAATTGTTGTGTTTCCATTTTTCTATAGTACCAGTTTTTTATAGAATCGAACACTGTTGACAAATAATCTTAATAAGTGTCTAATCAGTGTGGATATAAACAACCGGTCAACCCGGAGGAAAGAAGGAGGGGGTTATGTCAAATCTTGCTCGGGAAAATATAAAAAGGCGTCCTACACCAGAGGAGTTGAAGATTTTTTCAGAAAAGAGGATTCCGGATCTTACGCAACAGTATGTTGCGGGTATGCATGATCCTGTTGAAGTTGACCGCCAGCTCGCTGACATGACAAAGATTGGTCGTAGACATAAGATGGCAATAATACGGACCAAGCAAAGGCAAAGTAAATTTGAACATCTGTGTAATTTTGAGGTGGCTATTCCCGTTGACTACAAGTATCATGGTTGCCTAGGAACATTTCGTTCGTCGTATGAAAGTAAATTGTATTTTCTCAATAAGTGTTTTGACGATCCATATTACATGCTTGCAACAAACCACTTGGTCCCTGGTTTGCGGTTCTGCGTGAAAGTTTTTGGAATCGTCAAGAGCGAGATGGTTGGTCCAGTAGAGTGTCTAGAAAAGATTAGGGTTGAGGGTGGGGTGCTTGTCGGAGCACAAGGGATTGCACTAGCGTACCAGCAAGGGTGCCAGAGTTTGCCATTGCGTAGCTGGTGTGTGTCCTTTGATGAAGAGAAGGCGCTGTGGAGTGCCCCAGGGTACTCTGCTCTGCCGGCTCTTTATATTAACTTGAGGAAAGAAGAAAAAGTCGAGGCCAAAATTGACCTCGCAAGTTTTGAGACAATGTGGTACGGCACAAGCTGTATTCTCGTCTTTGTTCCAATGAATTAGTCTGTGGCCTCTGCGCAAAGTAGGGGCCTTTCATTTTATTCCATCACTTTTATTTTTTCTACAACAATACTTTTTCCTTCATTTCGAGTAGAAAATTTTCCTTTGATGACAACGCAACTTTCTGGTATCAACATGTCTTGAAATTCTTCACATATTTTTGGGAAAATAACACATTCGATTGCATCAGATAAATCGCCAAGGCGAACAAATAGCATCTTGTCGCCTTTTTTTGTCATGATGTCTTTCAGGTCTTCTATGATACCACCAATTACAACCGTCTGACCGTTCTTTGCTGTATCGCGCAGTTTCTTAATATTCATATCACGCCCCTCTAGCTTGTGTTTAAAACTATCCAAGGGGTGCCCAGAAATGTATAAACCTAATAATTCTTTTTCCCACAGTAAATTATCATTTTGATTTCCGTCGGCTACCTTTTCTAGAACAAAATCATGTATTTCAGCACCAAAGAGAGAAAAGAGCGAATCTTGGGCAACCAATTTTGCCCGCTCTTCTTTATTGAACGCTAACATACGGTCGAGATTACCAAGGAGAGTGTGCCTTTCCCCAAATGAATCCATTGCACCCGCTTTAATAAGAGACTCGAGCGATTTTTTATTGAGATTTTTATCAGTCACACGGCGGAGAAAGTCAGAGAGACTGGCAAATGGTCCACGAGATTTTCTTTCAGCAATAATATAGTCAGCGATACCTTCGCCAAAGTTTTTTATTGTCTTCAATCCAAACCGAATAGAGTCCTCTGATTTTTTCTTTTTCCCTTTCTTTTCTGAGTCTTGCATTTCTGCATCTGTATCCTTTGTATTCATTCCTGAATCCTGAATCCTGCTTCCTGAATCTCCCTTTTTAATAACAGTAAAATCAGAAAATGATTCATTAACATCTGGCGGCAAGATAGTGATACCTATTCTTTTACAATCTGCAATTGACTCTGCAACTTTTTCAACATCACCTGCTTCATGTGTTAGTACGCTCGCCATGTATTCTGCGGGGAAGTTTGCTTTAAGATATGCTGTCTGATATGCCACTCGACCATAGGATACCGAGTGGGCTTTGTTGAAACCATATGATGCAAACGGTTCGATCCACAACCAAACTTCCTGAGCTTTTTTCAGCGCCCATCCTGAATGCTCGACACACCCTTGGATAAATTTCTCCTTTTGTTTTGCCATTTCTTCTGGGATTTTTTTACCGACAGCTTTTCGGAATTTATCAACTTCTCCCCATGTATAGCCGGCAAGTTTGTGAGCCATCATCAAAAGGTCATCTTGGTAGACCAAAATACCATTTGTTTTTTTTAGAATCGGCTCGAGCGCGGGATCCAAATAGATGATCAGTTTTGGATTATGTTTTCGTTTAATGTATTCCGGAATAAACTGGATCGGACCTGGGCGATAGAGTGCCACCATGGCATTGATGTCGTGAATGGTGGATGGTTTCAAATCGATCAAATGTTTTGTCATACCTTCGCCGTTGAGTTGGAAAAGATCTGCTGTCTCTCCACGAGCAAGCATTCGAAATGTTTTTGGATCATCTATTGGTATAGTATCCGGATCGAGGCTGATTCCTGTTGTTTTTTTGATCAATGCAATTGCATCTGCAATAATTGAGAGGTTTTTTAAACCAAGAAAATCAAACTTCAAAAGTCCTGCGTTGTTTTCGTCTACGGAATACATATCATATTGGGTAATAATCTTTCCTTCACCTTTTGGGTCGTATTGTAGAGGGACCACATCAGTTAGTGGCACAGGAGAAATGACCACACCTGCTGCATGTACTCCCATGTGGCGTGCACATCCTTCAATCTTTTTTGCCATGTCAATAATTTTTTTGACATCTGTCTCAGCTTTGTATCTATCAGCAAGTTCTGGTACTTCATCCAATGCGCGGTCAATGGTCATTGGAAAGCCCTGTGCGCCCATGGGGATGAGTTTGGCTATACTGTCGCCCAATGTGTATGGCAGGCCCATAGCACGCGTGACATCACGTACAGAGCCACGAGCTGCCATCGTACCAAATGTACCAATCTGGGCCACTTTGTCTTCGCCATATTTTTTGCGTGAGTACTCTATCATTTCATCGCGTCGGTTGTCGGCAAAGTCCATATCAATATCTGGAGCACTTGGGCGGTCTGGGTTGAGGAAGCGTTCAAATGGGATTTCAAATTCAAGTGGATCAATATTTGTAATGCCAGAGAGATATGTCACCATCGAGCCAGACACTGAACCTCGAATGTTTGATAAGATGCCATGATCACGGGCATATTTAAGCAAGTCAGACACTACCAAAAAATATGGTGCGTATCCTTTGTCGCCGATCACTTTTAATTCGTAGTCAACACGTTCACGTAGTGCAGGTGTGTCAGTTACGTTTCTCCGTGCAATCCCTTCATATGTAATACGACGTAATTCATCATCGGCAGAGAGTCCGCTTTCCACGACATAGTGTGGGAACATCCACACGCCGAGCGAAATTTCAAGGTTGCACATGTCCGCAATTTTTGCAGTGTTGTCGAGTGCCTCTGGCGTATCAGCAAAGTATTTTTCTGCTTGCTCTGGGGAAATGAAAGAAAAATCTTCTGCATTTCCACTACTAATTTTGTCTGAAATATCTCCACTAGACTGGACAAGCATCAGTGTGTCTCGGGCAATGCGGTCATCGGGTGAAATATAATATACATCATGTGCTGCCATGATCTGCGTGTTTGTATGTCGAGCAAAATCAACAAGCATTTTCATTTTTTCCTCGTGCCCTTTGATTTCAGGATGATGTGTGATTTCAAGGAAAAAATTATCTGTACCAAATGTTTTTTTGTACCATTCAATTTTTTCAGTTGCTTTTTCTGTGTCAGAAATACTAAGAGACTTGATCACATCACCTGCAAATGACGGCGAGATGGCGATGAGCCCCTCGTGGTATTGTTCTAAAAGTTCTCGGTCGAGACGAGGTTTATAATAAAATCCTTCGATGTGTGCATAGGTTACAAGTTTGATTAGGTTTTTGTATCCAATCTCGTTTGTGGCAAGGAGGATGAGGCGATAACGGTCCTTATCAACACCAGTTTGTTTGTCGTGTCGGCTTCGATACGCAACATACGCATCAATACCGATAATCGGTTTTATTTCTTGCTTTTTACATTCCTTATAAAATTCGATCGCACCATACAGATTGCAATTGTCAGTCAGAGCAAGGGAAGTCATGCCCATCTTTTTTGCAGTCTTTACGAGCTCGTCTACTTTTGGCAGTGCGTTGAGGAGGGAATAGTGGGAGTGGGTATGGAGGTGGGTAAATCGAGATGTCATATCGTGGTTATTGTAGCATTTTTTTGTTAGCATTTTCTGATTGACAATAAGCAATTATTGTTTACTATTATTGTGGGAGATATTTATGAAAGTAAAAACTTTTGTTGTAAAGATAAATGATAATTATCCAATCAGTGGAGCTTATAAAGCACTAGATTCAGAGGTCAACTCTTTTTTGTCTCGAGAGGTAGGTGAGTCAGCCAAGATTCACTTTCTCCAAGATAGAATTGAGAAACAAGATCATAATTTTTTACTGATTCGCATCATTACATACACGGTAGAATAGACAGTGATAGAGCTTCCTGTTCTCCAGACAAGGGAGCTTTTCTTTTATGCTAAAATATCGTTATGAAATACGTCATTGGTATTGATGAAGTTGGGCGAGGCCCATTGGCGGGGCCAGTGACAGTCTGCGCGGTCTTGTGTGAGAAAAAATTGTACACGAAACTTGGGCGAGACTGGCACCTGCCACCGCTTGGTAAAGATAGCAAAAAACTTTCTTCTATACAGCGCCAAACCTATTTTATGTATCTCAACCACATAGGGTTACCTTATGTGGTTGTTCATCTTTCGAATAAACAAATTGATCGGTTAGGAATAAGCATGTGTATAAAAATTGCAATCAAGAAATCCCTGAACAAACTTGTCCAAGGGATGCCCTTGGATAGACGCGCTGACTATGCAGTTTTGCTTGATGGCGGGTTGCGGGCGCCGAGTGAGTTTAAGAGTCAAAAAACAATTATAAAAGGTGACGAAAAAGAGAGAATAATTGCATGGGCGTCAATTCTTGCCAAGGTCTCTCGCGATAGGATTATGACTCGCCTGCACAAAAAATATCCCACATATGGTTTTGGTATTCATAAGGGGTATGGGACACGGATGCATCGCCAGATGATAGCTAAACATGGACTATCGGCAGTCCATCGGATCAGTTTTTGTAAAAACTGTGTTAGGAGTTGATTTATTGTGACAAGTAGTGTACTATATCCAGCATTATGGTAGTACGAATGCGACACACCAGAAGCCAGCGAGGAAACACACGGTCTCATCACAGACTGTCTAATCCCGCAGTTACTCTGGACAAAAATACAAACGTTCCACATTTGCGACACAGAGCATCACTTGTGACAGGTCAATACAAAGGCCGTACAGTGATTGATGTACAAGCAAAAATTGCAAAGCGTTCAAAAAAAGCGCAGGCAAGTAAAAAAGAAGGACGATAACAACCACCAGAGATGGTGGTTGTCTCGTTACTCTTCCACAATCATGTTTGTGTCTTTCTTGACAGATTGGTATACTAAAACAAATGGCAAATAGGCACCTTTCAAGATCTATCGTCTTACAATCTCTCTTCGAGTGGGATTTCAACCATCGAAGTACTGCTGACGCAATGGTGATTTTTGCACGCAATGTAACCGAATTTGCTCCGGGTATGGGGGATGTCTCTTTCATGGAGACACTCCTCAAGGGTGTTGTAGATAAACAAAAAGATCTCGATTTGATTATTGAAAAAGCCGCTCCAGACTGGCCAATAGATAAAATCAGTGTCATTGATCGCAATATTTTGCGTATTGGCTTGTATGAGCTTTTGTTTGCTGACCGCTCACAAGTTCCACCCAAAGTTGCAATCAACGAAGCAATCGAGTTGTCAAAAACATTCGGTGGAGAGACATCAAGTAAATTTGTCAACGGGGTGCTCGGTGCAGTCTACAAAGAGCTAGGCGAGCCGGGCAAAGACGAGACAAGCAAAGACAAAAAAAATAGAGATGCAAACCCTGTAAATATTCCTGTCGAATATCTTGCCGGTGCGGTTGTCTATGCTCGAGAAGGTGACGATGTGTACCTCGCACTGGTCCATGATGTTTTTGGCAGATGGACATTGTCCAAAGGTCATATCGAAGGCACAGAACCGGACAAGGAAGTTGCCAAGGTGATTAGCGATGAAATTGCACTGCCAGTTGAAGTCAAAGAAAAACTTGGTGCAAATGAATATGTCACATATCATCCAGAGAAAGGCAAGATTCGTAAAAATGTGACGTACTACCTTGTTGAAGCACCATTTGTTGAAATCAAACTAAAAGAGACTGGCGGGCTTGATGATGCAAAATGGTTTAAGATGGGGGATATACTTGACTTGAACTTTTACAATGATATATTGCCGTTAGTCACAAAAGCAGTGAATATTCTTTTAAAGAAGTAGGAGGAGGGCATTTTTGACGTCTGGAGAGATCTTAATCTTTAAAAAATATTCGCA
This sequence comes from uncultured Candidatus Saccharibacteria bacterium, assembly GCA_964597675.1. Lineage (GTDB taxonomy): Bacteria > Patescibacteriota > Minisyncoccia > Phycocordibacterales > DATDWN01 > CAZQYV01. Next base: position 48,208 of record CAZQYV010000003.1, on the reverse strand, counting down.
GGTTTTTGTTTCAGATGACAACAGTTTTTTCTAGCCGTGAGCGCGTGCCCCGTAGGGGCGACCGTAGGGAGTCCGCGGAAGGCAGAAAAAAATGTGCTTCATCTGACAAAAAACGAGGACATTTTTTAAAGGCTAAGATCTCGCAATTCTATGGATAAGGATTTTACAGTATTTCAGGAAAAATTAGGACTTGATTTTAACGATCAAGGTCTTTTGCGTCAGGCGTTTGTACACCGCTCATATATAAACGAGAACAAACAGTCTGGACTTTCACACAACGAACGATTGGAATTTTTGGGCGATGCGGTACTTGAGCTTGTGATTACTGATTTTCTTTTTGCAAAATATCCAGATAAAGCGGAGGGTGATTTGACTGCGTACCGTTCTGCTCTTGTGAACGCAACCACTTGTTCAGACATTGCAACACGACTTGGTATGAATGAATATCTTCTCCTTTCAAAAGGTGAAAGTAAGGATATGGGCCGTGCGCGACAATATATTTTGGCAAACACACTCGAAGCCTTTATTGGTGCTATTTATCTTGACCTTGGCTACGAGTCTGCAAAGAAATTTATTGAGACAGAATTTACCCCTCTTATTGATGGTATTATTTCTGAACGAACATGGATTGATAGCAAGAGTCTATTTCAAGAAAAAGCACAGGAATTTGATGGGGTTACGCCGTCATACAAAACAATCAAGGAATCTGGACCAGACCACGAAAAGAAATTTACTGTCGGTGTCTATGTTGGTAAAGAATTAGTTGCAACAGGCGAAGGTGATTCGAAACAAGATGCTGAACAGGCGGCGGCCCGCGCAGCTCTATCTGCTAGGGGTTGGAACTAGGAGATTTTAGTAATAAATAAAGGGCACCTCTTGGGATAGGTGCCCTATGGACAGAGCCTGATTTACGGTTTAGCCCAAGGTGGAAGATGCTCATCTCTCTAGCCACCTAACTTTTGGAACCCTATAGGGCCCAATAACCCCCTCACATCTGAAGCTGCGAAGGTTTTGGCTGTTCCTGTTTATTTGCGAAAAACGGACCCAAGGTACCTTGCATGTTCGCTGTAGGAATCGAGTTTTCTTTATTCCAACAAGCTCTACGTTTAATATTATACTCTATTTTTATACTGTCAAGATTGTATTAATTATTTTCAACAAAATTTGGTATACTAAATAATATGTATCTCAAGTCCATCGAACTTTCTGGTTTCAAGAGTTTTGCCAAAAAGAGCGAGCTTTCTTTTTCGTCAAATGTCACTGCTATTGTCGGACCAAACGGATCAGGTAAATCAAATGTTGCCGAGGCCTTTCGTTTTGTATTAGGTGAGCAATCTATCAAATCACTTCGTGGCAAAAAGAGTGAAGATATGATTTTTAATGGTGCCGGGGATTTGCCACGAGCAAACCGAGCAAGTGTCAAAGTGGTTTTTGATAACAGTACAAAAATATTTCCAGTAGATTTTGAGACAGTCACTATCGAACGATTGGTACATCGTGATTCGGTCAATGAATACCTCATCAATGGTTCACAGGTACGTCTCAAAGATATTGTAGAGTTACTCGCATCTGCACATATTGGCGCATCTGGTCATCATATTATTTCTCAAGGAGAGGCCGATCGAATACTTAACGCAAGTATCAAAGAACGTAAAACGATGGTAGAAGACGCACTTGGTTTGAAGTTGTATCAATACAAAAAACAAGAGAGTGAAAAGAAGTTGGCGAAAACACGGGAAAATATTGGTAGTGTGGAATCACTCCGTCGAGAGATTGCACCACATATTCGTTTTCTAAAAAAACAAGTTGAAAAGGTTGAGAAGACACTCCATATGAAAGAAGAGCTTGCAGAAAAGGCACGCGAGTATTTAAAACGTGAAGATGAATATATTAAACAGACTAGTGGGCGTCTAAAGGAAAGACGACATCCCCTCGAAGTGCAGGAAAAGCGTCTGACACAGGAGCTTGCCGAAGCAAAAGAGATTTTGGCACACGCACAGCATCGAGATAGCATGTCCGATTCGCTCATGTTGCTTGAAAAAGAATTACATGAAGTGCGGGCGAAAAAGGATGCACTGTTACGGGAGTCTGGCCAGCTCGATGGTGAGATCATGTCACTTTCCCGCATGATCAAAAAGCAAGAAGAGCTTGCGAGCTCGTATTTGCACAAGACCGTCACACTTGTCTCTGTTGAGGCGATTCAAAAACAAATCGAGGAAAAAATTGCACATGCAAAAGGGTTGAGTGATGTAGAGGGAATTCTCGCTTCACTTGATGAAGTAGGCAGACTTTTGTTGAATTTTATTGATGATAATAAAGATAAAGTTGATACATCACTTTTGGCAGATGCACAAAAAGATCTCGAGGATTTGCGACATAAAAAAGAAGATGGCGCACGGACAGTAGATGCGATTGTTGCGACTGAAAAAGCACTATCTGGCCAGTATGCCGTGCTACAAGATACAATCAATAAAGAAAAGGATTCTAATCGTGATGCAGAGAAAGCACTTTTTCGGATTATGGCAGAAGAACAAGAAGTGCGATCCCAGTTGCATACTTTACATGCAGAAGAAGAGACACTGCGGATTATTACAGAAGATTTCAAGCGAGAGATGACAGAATTAGGAATGATGCTTGGTACGAGTGTACTCAAATATGAACATCTAGCATTTGACTACAATGAGCCACGAGAAAATCAGACGGAGCGTCGTCATTCGATTGAAAAAATTAAAATTAGACTCGAGGATGCGGGTGGCATTGGTGGTGCTGATGTGATGAAAGAATATACAGAAGCAAACGAGCGAGATTTGTTTTTGGAGAAAGAGCTGGCAGATTTACAAAATTCAGCAGAATCTCTGACTGAACTTATCAGGGACCTCGATACTCGTCTTTCGACTGAATTTAAAAACGGCATAGAAAAAATAAACGCGCAATTCAAGGAATATTTTGCACTTATGTTTGGTGGCGGTAATGCAGAACTTTCATTAGTGACACCTCCAAAACGCAAGAAAAAAGATACTGATGTATCTGAATTGCTGGGTAATGAAAATGATGGCGAGATTGTGGAGGAAGAGGAGACAGATGAGGGGATTGATATTGATGTTGTCTTGCCACAGAAAAAGGTAAAGGGGCTTATGATGCTCTCTGGTGGAGAGAGGGCTCTCACTAGTATTGCACTTTTGTTTGCAATCTCTCAAGTCAATCCACCTCCATTTATTATTCTCGACGAAACGGATGCAGCGCTCGATGAGGCAAATTCAAAAAAATATGCAGATATGATTGAAAATCTTTCAAAATATTCTCAGCTTATCGTAATTACGCACAACCGAGAAACTATGTCTCGCGCAGGAGTGCTTTACGGAGTAACAATGGGCATGGGTGGGGGATCGAAATTATTGTCAGTTGCTTTTGACCAGGCTGTGGCAGTAGCGAAGTAGCTCCGGTCTTTTTGTTCGCTCTCTGCGTTGAAATTGAAAAAATACTCGTCACCATACTACTAAGTATGGCTTCTCGATTTTTCCAATTTCGCCTTGATATCAAACAAAAATCCTCAGAGCTTTAATTCAGTGGAATCATTGACTTTTTAAATAGTTAGTGGTTATATTAGTGAGGGAAAAATTGAGCTGGAGAGCTCTTTAAACATACTTACTTTCAGTCCACAAAACGGACAGAACAGGAGAACTTTGATATGCCAAGAATTGCAAACATTGGAGATCTCGATTGGGATCTGAATCCACTCGGAGACCTCGGTCACTTCTACAGTTGCGAGCACTTATGCCTGCGATTAGTTTTGGACACCAAACTTCAAAACAAATCGGATCATGGCCGAGATTTTGAAGTCGTTACATTCACTGGCTCACATGGGGGCGTTACACCTGGATATAACACTAAATTCCAGTACACTGCCGACAGAGAGAAAAACCATTTTAACGTCTTTGAAGAAGACACATGGATGTTGCCCTCTTTGGCTCGAGAACTGGGAAGATTTCTAGCGAAAGAGTCACCCTCGGCATTTGTGGTTTCTGTCATATTTCAAGACGGAGATTTGCAAAAAGTGCGGTATGTAATTAACCAAGTTGATGGAGTTGAACACCCGACACAATTCATCAACTCGTTTGTACGAAAAGTGAATAAGTGGGTTAAGGAAAATGGCTTGGACCGTTATCCGTTCCTACCCTATACCGATTACGCGTACATGGTTAATCATTATACTTGTGTACGCACCATCCGTGGCGACACGGATATGGAAAACCTTGAAAGGTTGGTGCTAAAACTTAGAAGAGTCACTGGCCAAGCGGTGGAATGGGCTCCATTTAGAGACACGGTGAATGATAGACCTCACTATCGAATTTACGCTATTGGTAATAACGTTTTTTCTGTTCGGAAAGAGCTTGATAAGATCCTTGGTGTTCAAGCTCAACAAGAAAAAAGCCTTTGAACATCTGCCCGCGCGAGCTACCAAGCCGCGCGGGCAATTCTTTTATACTAATTAAAAATCCAAGGGTATCCCTTGGATTTTCTATACCAACGCGTAATCCAACACTCGTTTTTCCATATCAGCACTGACTACTTTGAATGTGACGGTGTCACCGAGTGTTAACGTCTTTCCGGTTTTTTGACCACGGAGTGTGTAATTTTTTTCATCTAATTGGTAAAAGTCATCAGTCATATTCCGCAGTCCGGCCATACCTTCACATTTTGTTTCTTTATCTTCTATATAGACACCCCATTCGGTCACACCAGTGATTGTGCCTTGGAATGTTTCGCCAATATGCTTTTGCATATATTCAACTTGCTTGTATTTGATACTTGCACGTTCGGCATCGGACGCTCGCTTTTCTGACTCACTTGCGCTGACACAAATTCGCTCAAATTTTGCATATTCGTCTTTTTCTATCACTCCACCTTTTAATTCACGCTCTAGAAATCGGTGGACGAGGAGGTCGGGATATCGACGAATCGGAGATGTAAAGTGCGTGTAGTATTCAAAGGCAAGTCCAAAATGGCCTACGTTTTTTGTGGAATATGTGGCCTTTGCCATACTACGGATTGTCGCAGTTTTAATCAGTTCCTCGTTTGGTGTACCCTCCACTTCACGGAGAAGCTTGGCAATATCACGCGATGTTACTTCACCTTCGTTGTTGCGCAGATCAAAACCGAGGGCTTTAAGAAATGTTGCTAGTTGTTCGATACGCTCTTTGTCTGGTGTATTGTGGACACGGTACACGGATTGCGACCCTTTTTTGCGAGCATTTTCATTTTGTGATCGAAAGACAAATTCTGCGACTTCACGATTGGCAAGGAGCATATATTCCTCTACCAATTTATGTGTGTCTAGGCGTTGTTTACGATAGACTCGGAGTGGCACACCCTTATCATCGAGTACAAATTTAACTTCTTCGCTCTCAAAATTAATTGCACCATTTTTAAATTTCTCTTTTTCAAATATTTTTGCCAGACGGTTGAGTGTCCGTAATTCATTTTGGTATGGACCATCGAGTGTTCCATCAATTACTTTTTGGGCGTCCTCGTATGTAAAGCGTTTGTCACTATGGATTACGGTTCGTCCAAACCATGTATCCGTTATTTGGCCAGTAGAAGTAATTGTAAATACAGCAGAAAAGGTCAGCTTGTCCTCATTGGGGTTGAGTGAACAGAGATCGTTGGACAATACTTCAGGAAGCATTGGAATGGTACGGTCAACCAAGTAGACAGATAGCCCTCTTTTTTCTGATTCACGATCAAGTGCACTCCCTGGTGTTACAAAATACGAAACATCTGCAATATGGACACCGATTTCGTAGGAATCATTGCCAAGGTTTTTGAATGATATTGCATCATCAAAATCTTTTGCATCAGCAGGATCAATAGTCATAGTAGTGACTCCTCGCATATCACGGCGGTTTTTTATTTCCTCTAGACTATTTTGCGCGTAGGTAGATTTGATCGCATGTGCCTCTGCTTCTACATCATCTGGAAATTCAATGCGAAAACCCTTTTCCAAAATGATTGATTCCATTTCGGTATTGTTTTCACCGATATGTCCGATTACTTTAATAACTTTTCCGCTTGGGTTTTTTGCACCTTCGCCCCAGTTTGTGATTTTAACCAATACTTTTTGTTGGGGTAGAACATCTCGGGCAGAAGCTGGGTCGACAATAATATCAACATAGAGACGTCGATCATCAGGGACAAGAATCGTCCCTGTATCATTTTTTTGTATGACGCCTACAAATTCATCACGAGAACGGCTGACTACTTTTGTGACTTTACCTTGCTCACGATCTTTGATTTTTCTATGTAAAGATTCAACCTCTACTCTATCGCCATGCAGTGCTCGAAGTAGGTTTTCTGGCTGGATTTCAAGTGTTTTGTCTGTGTCCTGAATGAGAAAAAAACCAACCCCTCGTCCGTTTACACTGACTGTTCCTTGGTATGGTTTCGGCTTCTTTTTAACCTCTTTTTTGGTCTTTTGATGTGTTTTCACTTGGGAAGTATAGCAGATTAGAGGCGGGTTGACCATTTTTTATAATTCTGTTAGTATAGCGGGTATGTTAATAATACGATTACAACGAGTAGGACGAAAGCATGAACCTGTATTTCGACTTGTCGTGACTGATTCAAAAAACTCAACAAAGAGTGGTAAAACACTAGAGACGTTGGGTAGTTATGATGCGCGTCATGGTGAGCAAGCAGTGATTAATACAGAACGAGTAACATATTGGATGGGTCAAGGTGCACAAACATCTGACACTGTTCACAATATGTTGGTACACAAAAAAATTATTACAGGTAAGAAAGTCAATGCATTACCACTAAAAAAGGCCATTGTAAAAGATGCTCCTGCCGAAGCTCCTGCCCCTGTAGCGGCTTCTGTTGTAGAAGCAGCTCCAGTAGCTGCACCTGAAACTGTTGTAGAGGAATCTACACCCGTGCTAGCCGAAGATGTTGCCCCAGAGGCACCAGCAGAAGAGACAGTTGCTTAATTTCTTCTCTCTTATTACAATTATAGTGTGTGCGACAGGTATATAGGTTTATTATTTAATGATTGCATTCATGGAACAAGACGTACTATTTTTAGACTTTGTTATCAAGGCATTAGTAGAAAATCCACAGGACGTGAAAATCACTCGAACTGTCGATGAAATGGGTGTGCTCATGACACTCGATGTTAACCCAGCAGATATGGGTAAAATTATTGGTCGGGAAGGAAACACGGCAAAAGCAATCCGAACACTCCTCCGAGTTGTCGGCATGAAAAACAATGCTCGTGTTAATCTCAAGATCAACGAACCAGTTGGTGGTATGAAGGAGGTCAAGACTTCTGCTACTAAGACTGTTGATGAGGCAATGGCAGATTTAAAGCTATAGCTCTCGGCAACAGAACTTTCATATTTGGACAATCTCATCGTCTAAAATAAAATCTCCAAATTTGGAGATTTTATTTTTGGACAAAAAATGAAAATTGTGGTATTGTATTTTTGTATTAATTACGACTTACATTTTACTCATTACACATTAAAATGCATTTTCATATCGTCACATTATTTCCAGATTCATTTGACTCATATCTTGGTGAGTCGATTTTGTCGCGGGCAATAGAAGATAAAAAAATCAAAGTATCTTTTTATAATCCACGCGATTTTTCTGATAATAAATGGAAACATATTGACCAAAAGCCATACAGCGGTGGTCCCGGCATGGTGATTCAGGCACTTCCAGTGATCAAAGCTGTTGAAGCAGCTTTGAAGAATATAGAATATAGAAAAAAGAATATAGAAAAAAGAAAAAACAAAAATCCAAAATCAATATTCAATATTCAAAATTCTAAATTCAAGATCGTGTGGTTTTCTCCGGGGGGAAAACAGTTTGATACAACATATGCAAAAAAGACTGCAAAGAAGTATACAGATATAATCTTGATTTGTGGGAGATATGAAGGTATTGATGCGCGGGTCAGAAAAGTCTTTAAGACAGAAGCACTTTCTGTCGGGCCGTTCGTTCTAACTGGTGGTGAATTGCCCGCTATGGTAGTGATGGATTGCGTTGCCCGTCAGATAGAAGGAGTTTTGGGTAATTTTAATTCACTCGAGGAATCTCGTACCGCATCTAGTGATGTGTACACTCGACCAGAAGTTTTAGAGTACAAAGGCAAAAAATATCGTGTCCCAAAAGTTTTGCTTTCTGGAGATCATAAAAAAATTGAAGCGTGGAAACAAGATAAAAAATAAGAGCGCCGGCACTATTGCCGACGCTTTTGTTTAGAAGTACCCGTATGTTCTGGTACTATGAAAAGAGTGTCTACATGATTCACAGTGATAGTATCTCATTCGTGTAGCGGAGGTTTTAAGTCTACCCCGGGCATCACGTGTTGGCGCATAAAATACATCCTCTGTGAATTCCACGGTATTTCCACAATGTGGACATCGTAGAAAAAATAATTTTTCAAGCAGTATTATTGCGAAAAGAACGACTCCAATACCTCCAACTACATACGAACAAAATTCTGCGCTTAAGTACATGATTGTTTCTCCTGCTATTATCTAATCATATCGACCATATTTTGTACACTCTATACTATCCTGCTACAATACAAGGATGTTACAACGTCAGGCACTCGATATCCTAAAAATGGGGCACAACGTTTTTTTGACTGGCCCAGCAGGAAGTGGAAAAACCCACGTTCTTTCAGAGTATGTACGCTATCTAAAATCGAGCGCGGTTGATGTAGCAGTTACAGCATCTACAGGCATTGCTGCGACACATTTATCTGGACAGACAATTCACTCATGGACGGGGATAGGAGTCAAAGATACACTGACAGATCGTGATATAGATGATCTGCTAGAAAAACAATATTTGTATAAAAGGTTTGAGCGGACAAAGGTTTTGATTATTGATGAAATATCTATGCTTCATCATTTTCGTCTTGATTTGATTGACTGGATTTGTCGGAGATTTAAACGAAATGAGCGACCATTTGGTGGCATGCAAGTGATTGTTTGTGGTGATTTTTTTCAATTGCCACCAGTTACACGCGGTGAAGTTTATGAATCACAGTTTGCATGGAAATCAGATAGTTGGCAGGAAGCAGGATTTACGGTTTGTTATTTATCAGAACAATATCGCCAGAAAGATACGGGCTACCTTTCAATTCTCAATAGCATTCGAAACAACACAGTCAATCAAAAGATTGTCGGACTACTCGAGGAACGACTCAACTGTGACCCTGATATTTCTGGTGAGCCAACCAGATTGTATACACACAATATTGATGTCGATATTATAAATGATAAACATCTTAGTCTGATTAGTGCGCCGGTCAAGGAATTTGGTATGGCGTGGAAGGGATCAGAATATTTGGCAGAGACTTTGAAAAAAAGTTGTTTGTCACCGGAAAATTTACGATTGAAAGTGGGTGCGCGAGTTATGTTTACCAAAAATCATCAAGAGGGAACATATGTAAACGGTACACTTGGGATGATCGACAGTTTTAATTCATTTGGGGATCCTGTGGTCCGAACCCTACGCGGTGAAATAATTCCTGTATCACAAATGACATGGCAGATTGAGGAAGAGGGAAAAGTGAAAGCTGAAATTACACAATACCCACTTCGACTTGCATGGGCTATTACTGTACACAAGAGTCAGGGCATGTCACTTGATGCTATGGAGGTTGATCTCTCCAAGTCATTTGTCCCAGGTATGGGATATGTGGCCCTTTCTCGCGTACGATCGCTTGGGGGTATTAAATTGCTTGGTCTAAACGATATGGCCCTCCGTGTTGACCCAGAGGTTCTGCACCAGGATGAATATTTTCGGGATTTATCGATAGACGCAGAAGGAGACCTCGATAGTTTGGCACGAGAAGAGATAGCACAAAAACAAAAAACGTTTTTGAAATCAATCGAGCCAGAAGAAAAAATAAAGATTAAAAAACTAGAAAAACAAAAAAAGAAAAGTACGGAAGCATTAACCGCAGAATTGCTCGAACAAGAATTGCCACTTTCAAAGATTGCGGACAATCGGGCGTTGAAACAAGAGACTATTGTTTCCCACATAGAACAACTGCGAGAAAATGGGGTGTGCCCTGACATAGATTATCTTCGTCGAGAATTTAAACGAAGTGAACTGGATGATATTTTGTCTGCGTTTAAGAAAGCAGGGACAAAGACACTTTCACCAGTATTCAATACTCTTGCCAAGCAAAAAAAGAAACCAACTTTTCTTAAAATACGTCTTGCGCGACTGTTTTTGTCCTAACAGTCCGTGTATAATATAAGGTATGAAAACATATACATGGTATCAAACATTGGTTAAACCCACGTGGGCACCACCTTCATGGATTTTTGGTCCTGTATGGACGGCATTGTATGCAATAATTGCAGTTTCGTATGGATATGTACTATACCTATATATTCAAAAACAAATTCCGTTTAGCGTCCTTCTTCCTTTTATTTTCAATCTCATCTTTAATTTAATTTTTACCCCACTTCAATTTGGACTCCAGAATAATTATCTTGCTGCAATTGATATCCTATGTGTACTAGCCACTTTGATCTGGGCACTATATATTATCTTTCCATATGCACGCATAGTGACATACGCAAATATTCCGTATCTTTTGTGGGTTTGCTTTGCTACAATCCTTCAATTGACCATTACATATATCAATAAGTAGGGCATTTCCTCTCGAGGTAAACTTGCTCAGTATCTTTTTTCGTTTTCTATTATGCTATCCACAGATTTTTTGTTGACTGGTGAACGTCCGTTCACCTATACTATACGTATACAAGTTTAATAGATTATATTATGAGCAAAAGAAAATTAGAAAAAACAGTGCTTCATGAATTACGTGCGCTAAACGATACGATTGATGAAAAAATAATCAAAGGTCTATCTTATAGTCGAGAGTCACGTAGACACAAGTTTCTCTTGTCTAGTCTATCTCAGTTACGAAAGGCAGATTCTCGTGGATCATGGTTTGGTCGGTCATTTAGTCTAAGTAGTTTCATTTTCTAATACATTAGTATGCACGAATCATATAAGCAAAAAATTATAGATTTCTACCATAGACACAAACGTATGCCGGTTTATACAGAGATCATGTCGCTTGTTGGTTTCAAATCTAAAAATGCAGTTTATAAATTGATTAATAAACTTGTAGATGATGGCACGATTGAAAAAGATGCTCAGGGACACTTGTTGCCAAAACATATGGATCGGGAGATACCTTTGTTAGGGTTAGTCGAGGCTGGTTTTCCGACTTCTGTTGATGAAGATACTGGCGAAAAGATAAATTTGGATGATTATCTCATTGTTCATAAGAGTTCGACATATCTACTAGAGGTTCGAGGGGACTCTATGATTGACGAGGGGATCCGCGAGGGGGATTTGGTTGTTGCAGAGCGACGAGGGAATCCAAAAGACGGTGATATTGTTATTGCCGAGGTCGATGGTGGCTGGACCATGAAGTATTACAAAAACAAAAATGGCAAAGTATATCTGTTGCCAGCCAATAAAAACTACCGCCCGATATACCCTCAGTACGAACTCAAGGTGGCAGCTATTGTCAAAGGGGTTATTCGCAAATATTAGGTGTAGTGGTATAATAAGGGCGTTATTATTTTTTAATATATATGATAGATTTCACACAGTTATTTATAGCATTGCGACTCCCAGTATTAGTTGGAGCGCTTGTTACGTTTGTATTTAGTTACCTGTGGTATTCAGTTTTATTTTCAAAACAATGGATGGCTCTTTCCGGAATCGTAGATACTGGGGTTAAACCATCCCTCAAGGCAATGTCAAAGTCACTAGTGACAAAATTCATAATGAATTTGTTACTTGGAATCGCTCTTTTCTTACTCGTACTCATTCCACAATCTCTTAAGTCATCCATGATTGTCGGGCTGATCGCATACGTCGGTTTTATATTTACACACCAAATGGATGGATATCTCTGGGGTGGTAAGTCATTCAAACTATTGATGTTTGATACATTGCACAATCTTCTTGCTCTTGCTCTCTTTATTGCCACGATGTATTACATCGTCAGAATGTAGTCATTGCTTGTTTTTCAATTTTGAATAACTAAAACACCACACTCTGTGTGGTGTTTTGCTTAAAACCACGGTGCAGGCGTATCATTTTTGGAGACTTCGGACCGCGACGGCGGGAGATTGAGCGAACGTCTAGCAAGACGTATCGCGTGCTCCAAAAAGAATATGCCAAACCAAGGGTTTTAGCAGTAATGAAATAATTATCTCTAAATGTGGATTAGATGTGGATAACTCCATTGACTTTGGAAAGCATTCTTCATGTTTTTAATATGTAATAAAACCTTATTATAAGCCATTATTTAGTGATAAAAGATATACACAGAGGCCACTTGACTTTAAAACAGATTTATTAGGGTTGACAGTATGTGCGATAGTGGAGTATACTCATCACAACTTCATTTTGATTGAGTTTCGGGAGAAACGAAGGGGATTACAAGGTTAATTGGTCTTCTTACACTATTTTGCGACACAATCGCTAAAGACTAAATAACGAAAAAGGCAGCCTTTGGGGAAAGGCGTGTTTTTATTTGTAATGTTTTATTTATTAGAGTCCCACAGTACATAATATATATACTATGTCGACACAAACCACATCGGTACGTCCACAAAAGTTTTTCAGTCGGTTCAAGGAGCCACTTGCACCAATGCCAAACTTTGTTGAGCCACAATTGACTTCGTTTAAGTGGCTGATTGAAAAGGGTCTAAAAGAGGTTTTTGAGGAGTTTACTTCTATCAAAGACTACTCTGAAAAGAAGTTTCAACTTGATTTTACAGGTTTTGAATTGTCACAGCCAAAATATGATGAGTATTACGCAAAAGACAATAAATTGTCATATGAGGCACCTCTAAAGGTAAAAGTAAAGTTAAAGAATTTTATATTAGGAACAGAAAAAGAGCAGGAAATCTTTATGGCTGATTTTCCGCTAATGACTCCGCACGGTACATTTATTATATCTGGTATCGAGCGTGTTATTGTGCCACAACTTGCTCGATCATACGGTGTGTTCTTTACTGCTGCAGAGGTCAAGGGACGAAAACTCTTTGGAGCAAAAGTTATTCCATCTCGAGGCGCATGGGTAGAAATAGAGTCGGATGCCGATGGTGTGATTTATGTTCGAATCGACCGAAAGCGAAAATTTACCGCAACAACACTTTTGCGGGTCCTTGGTGCACATACAGATGCAGATATATTGAAGTTGTTTGCAGGTGATCCTAATGCAAAACTGTCGATTGAAAAGACACTTGCAAAAGATCATGCAAAAACTATTGATGAGGCATATATAGAAATTCACAAGCGACTTCGTGATGGTGATTTGGCTACTGCTGAAAATGCACGTGAATTTATCAACTCAATCTTTGACGTTGAACGATACGACCTTTCACGTGTTGGACGATTCCGATTTAACAAGCGATTTGGCAAAAAATTGACCGAAAAGGATCTTGAGCGAAAAACAATTTCACTAGATGATTTTGGTACGATCATTATGCACATTGCGGAACTCAACAACACTCCACATGCAGTCGAGGATGATATTGACCACTTGGGTTCTCGCCGAGTTCGTTTTGTTGGCGAGCTTTTCCAGCAAAAGATACGTACTGGTATGGCCCAGATCAAGCGAAATATCCAAAATCGTATGTCGACTATTGACACCGATGTAACTCTCCCTGTTCAATTCATTTCCCCAAAACCTCTCCAAGCTCGTATCAAGGAATTCTTTACAACCAACCAGTTGTCACAATTTATGACACAGGAAAACCCACTGGCTGAGATTGAAAACCTCCGTACTCTTTCTGCGCTTGGTCCACAAGGTCTAAATCGTGCTCGCGCTGGTTTTGAAGTTCGCGATGTGCACACATCTCATTACGGACGACTCTGTCCAATCCACACACCAGAAGGTCCAAATATTGGATTGGTTTTACGTTTGGCGATTTATGCTCGATTAAATGATTTCGGCATGATCGAGACTCCATATGCTCGTGTCAAAAATGGCAAAATTACTGATGAGATTGTATATCTCAACGCATCAGAAGAGGAAAGTTACGCAATCGCCCACGCAGCTACTCCGTATGACAAGACCGGACATATTACTGTAGATGAAGTAGAGGTGCGTATTGAAGGAAACCCAAGTACAATCGCAAAGGAAAAGGTTGATTTTATTGACGTGGCAACCAATCAGGCATTTTCTATTGCAACATCAATGATTCCATTCTTAAATCACGACGAGGCAAACCGAGCATTGATGGCATCGAACATGCAGCGACAGGCAACTCCATGTATTATTCCCGAAGCACCGCTTGTTGCTACTGGCATGGAAACACACGCACTACGAGATACAGGGCGCCTTCTTGTCGCAGATGAAGACGGTACAGTCACTCATGCTGATAGCACAAAGGTTGTAATTAAAAATACAAAAGGAAAAGAAAACGAGCACAAACTCATTTCATTTTCTCGAACAAACGGTTTTACCGCATTTCATCAACGACCATCTGTTTCTGTCGGTGATAAAGTAAAGAAAGGAGATATTTTGGCTGACACATCATCATCAGAGCACGGACAGACTGCGATCGGTCAAAATATGCTCGTTGCCTTTATGTCATGGAGTGGTAGTAACTACGAAGACGCTATTATTCTTTCTGAACGAGTGGTAAAAAATAGTAAATTTACAACAATTCACATCGAAGAATTTGTGGTTAATGTTCGTGACACAAAACTTGGTCCAGAAGTAACCACATGTGATATTCCAAATGTTGGAGAAAGTAAACTCAAAAATCTTGCCGAGGATGGTATTGTTCGTGTGGGTGCAGAAGTACGACAAGGAGACATCTTGGTTGGTAAAATTACACCAAAGGGTGAAACACAACTAACACCAGAAGAGCGATTACTTCGATCACTTTTCGGAGAAAAAGCACGAGATGTAAAGGATACATCAAAGCGAATGGAAGGAGGCAAGCGAGGACGCATTATTAAAGTACAAGTATTTTCACGAGAAAAAGGTGACAAACTTGATTCAGGTATTATCAAGCGTATTCACATCGAGGTCGCACAACTCCGAAATGTTTCTGTTGGAGACAAGTTGGCTGGACGACACGGAAACAAGGGTGTTATTTCTCGAATATTGCCAGAGGAAGATATGCCATACATGGCAGATGGAACACCTATTGATGTTATTTTGACACCACTTGGTGTGCCAAGTCGTATGAACTTGGGACAAATTTTGGAATTACACTTGGGTTTGGCTGCACATACACTTGGCTATCAGGCCATCGTGCCTCCATTTGCCGGTGCGACAGGAGACGAGATCAAGGCAGAATTGAAAGCTGCGGGTTTTCCAGAGACGGGCAAGATTCCTCTATACGACGGACGAACAGGTGAAAAATTTGAGCAAGACATTGCTGTCGGATACATGTATATTCTAAAGTTGCATCACATGGTAGAAGACAAGATTCACATGCGATCTATCGGTCCATACTCACTTATTACACAACAGCCACTCGGAGGAAAAGCACAAAACGGTGGACAGCGATTTGGAGAAATGGAAGTTTGGGCATTATTGGGTCACGGTGCAGCACATACATTGCAGGAAATCTTGACTATCAAATCTGACGACATCTTGGGACGATCTGCTGCGTTTGACGCTATAGTGAAGGGGCTTCCAATTACACAACTCAACACCCCTGCGTCATTTAATGTATTGCTTAACAACCTTCGTGGTTTGGCTCTCGATGTTCAGATTAAAAGAGGAGACAAAGATCTATTAACAGAGTTCAATGGATAATTCACACAATCATATGAAAACTAAAACAAGAGAATCATCAAACGATTTTGAAACCATTGCTCTAAAGATAGCATCTCCAGAGCGAATCAGAGAGTGGTCATTTGGTGAAATAACAAAACCAGAGACGATCAATTATCGTACACAAAGAAGTGAGAAAAATGGTCTATTTGACGAAAAGATTTTTGGTCCAGACAAGGACTATGAATGTTACTGTGGTAAATATCGTGGCATACGATACAAAGGTATTGTGTGTGAAAAATGTGGAGTCGAAATCACTCGATCAATTGTTCGACGTGAGCGAATGGGACATATTGAATTAGCAACCCCCGTTTCTCATATCTGGTTCTTGAAATCAATGCCATCTCGTATTTCGCTTATTCTAGGTATCCCGACTGGAGACCTTGAAAAAGTAATTTACTTTGCAGGATATATTGTCACACGCGTATCAGAAGAGGATCGTGTCAGATACCTCAAGGATTTGGATTCAGAATACAAGGCAAAAGTGAAATCTTTGCAGGATGAAAAAACAAAAGAGGCGGTCAAAGAGATGCTTCTCAATGCAAAACGAGAAATCGAATCAATCCAAGAAGGTAAAGTACTCGATGAAGTTGAATATCATAATTTCTCGATGAAATATGGAACCATGTTTGAGGCAGGTATTGGCGCAGAAGCAATCTATAATATTTTCAAAAAAATTGACCTTAGTAAATTGCTTGTCCAGCTGGAAGAAGATTTGTTGAAAGCAAGTTCTCTTGAATCTGGAAAAATCAGTAAGCGTATTGCGACCATAGAAGCAATGGTACAGTCCGAAACACGACCAGAGTGGATGTTTTTGACACATATTCCAGTCATTCCTCCAGCACTTCGTCCTATGGTTCCGCTAGATGGTGGTAGATATGCAACATCAGACATCAACGATTTGTACCGACGTGTTATAAACCGAAACAATCGTCTAAAGAAATTGAAGGAGATTCATGCTCCAGATGTTATTCTACGAAATGAAAAACGAATTCTACAAGAAGCAGTTGACGCGTTGGTAGACAACTCGATTCGACATGGCAATGCAAATTCAGCGGTTAATCAAAGTCAGAGACGACCTCTCAAGTCACTTGCAGATAACCTAAAGGGTAAGCGAGGTATTTTTCGACAAAACTTGCTCGGAAAGCGTGTGGATTATTCTGGACGTTCAGTTATTGTTGTTGGTCCAGATTTGAAACTCCACCAGTGTGGTTTACCAAAACACATGGCACTCGAACTCTTTAAGCCATTTGTTATTTCTCAATTATTGAAAAAAGAGTTGGCATACAATATTCGAGGAGCATCAAAACTTATCGAAGATGGTATTCCAGAAGTATGGGCAATACTCGAAGAAGTTATTGCTGATAAGTATGTACTCCTAAACCGTGCACCTACATTGCACAGATTGGGTATTCAGGCATTTCAACCGATTCTGATCGAGGGAAATGCTATTCAGTTGCATCCACTCGTTTGTTCCGCCTTCAACGCAGACTTCGACGGTGACCAAATGGCCGTTCACGTACCTCTTTCCGACGAAGCGCAACTAGAGGCCCGCGAGATTATGGCTTCTGACAAAAACATCCTTAAACCTGGATCTGGAGATCCAACAGTTTCAGCCAAAATGCTTGATATTGTGCTCGGCTGTTTCTGGATGACAAAAGAAGTTCTAGGAGAAAAAGGTGAAGGCAAAATGTTTTCAACACCAAATAGTGCTATTACCGCATATGACTTTGGTGAAATTTCATTCCGTTCAAAAATAAAAGTTCTTCCGACCGCATCTCCAAAATATGCACACTTTGACGGGAAACTATTCGAGACAACTGTTGGACGATTACTTTTTAACTCTGTCTTGCCAAAAGATTATCCATTTATCAACTACGCTATTGACCGAAAGAAGACATCTATATTGGTGGATGATTTGATCGAGCGATACGGAATAGAAAATGTTCCTCCAATCATTGATAAAATTAAAACTTTCGGTTTTCGATACGCAACACACTCTGGCGTGACATGGGGTATAGACGATATTATCATCCCTGCAGGTAAAAAGGATGTTGTCACAAAAGCAAAAGGCAAATCTGACGAGATCATGGACCATTTTAACATGGGGCTTATCTCAAAAGAAGAGCGATTACGACAGACAACAGAAATTTGGCATAGTGCCAAAGCTGATGTGGAGAAATTGATGCCTGATACATTGCCAAAAAATGGTCCAGTATCTGACATGGTACTCTCTGGTGCTCGAGGTTCGATGCACAACATCACGCAGATGGGTGGTATGAAAGGTTTGATCACCAATACTGCTGGTGAGACAATTGAGTTTCCAATTATATCGTGTTCAAAAGAGGGTTTGACTCCACTTGAATACTTTATTACTACTCACGGTAGTCGAAAAGGTTTGACTGACACCGCTCTCAACACTGCTAAAGCAGGGTATCTAACTCGAAAACTTTTCGTGGTAGCACAAGATACAATCATTACCGAGGAAGATTGTGGTACAAAAGAAGGTATTGCTATTGGCAAGAATTCTGTCTCTGGAATGGAGATATCAATTGCAAAACATGTTAAAGGACGATTTCTTGCACAGGATGTGATTACAAAAGATGGCACAGTGCTCTTTAAAAAGGACCACTTTGTAACGAAAAAAGAGGCCTTGCAAATTGAGTCAGAAGGAGTCGAATCTGTTATTGTCCGATCTCCGCTGTCATGTAAAACTGCAAATGGAATTTGTGTTAAATGTTATGGTGCTGACCTTGGCAAAAACAAAATCGTAGAAATTGGCGAAGCGGTTGGTACAGTTGCAGGCCAGGCTATTGGTGAACCAGGAACACAGCTTACTATGCGTACTTTCCATGCTGGAGGTACTGCATCTACAACAGGAGACATTACAGCCGGTTTGCCTCGTGTCGAAGAACTATTTGAGAAGCGTAAACCAAAAAATCCAGCTGTTGTTTGTTCAGTATCAGGTACGATTTCTGATATCAAAGTGACCGGTAAAGAAAAAATGATCACAGTTACTCCCGTTCTAGAAGACAGGACAAAAGGAAAGACATCGATCGAATACCCTGTCTCACTAAACCGCGTTATGTTGGTAAAAATTGGTGATGAAATAAAGAAGGGAGATATTATTACTGACGGTTCAGCGGATATTGATGAACTCTTCAAATATGCTGGTCGTGAGGCAACGATTGACTATATTATTCGAGAGATTAACAAACCATACGAATTGCAAGGAGAAACAGTGTCTCGAAAACACATTGAAACAATTGTTCGACAAATGTTCTCTCGAAAGCGAATCAAGGATTCTGGAGATACAATGTTCTCAACAGGGGACATTGTTGAGTCAGCATTTGTTGCCGAAGAGAATAATCACATGAAGACAGATGGGAAAATTGAGGCAAAAGCAGAAAACGTGGTGATGGGTATTACAGATGTGTCACTCTCACGAAAAAGTTTTCTTGCTGCAGCATCATTCCAACACACTACACGTATGCTTATCTCGAGTGCAATCCGCGGTAACGATGACCAGCTTGCGGGACTGATGGAAAATGTTATTCTTGGACGATTGATCCCAGCAGGTACAGGATTTAAGGGTAGCAAGAAAGCGCAAATGATACAGGCAATGCAGGAAAAGAGAGACGAAAACCAGTACAGTGATATGAATCAGTAGGTTTGTCTACCATACCTGCAACATGAGGAGATGTGTGTATGTTTCTAATGAATTTGAATTACATCTATGTCTTCGTCTGTTGAACAAATCAAATCAAAAATAGATATTGTCTCGCTCGTTGGGTCATACATAAAGCTCGATAAAGCAGGCACGAATTTTAAAGGGAGGTGTCCATTTCATAACGAAAAGACACCATCCTTTTTCGTGTCTCCAGATCGCAACTCATACTATTGTTTTGGTTGTCAGGCCAAAGGTGATATTTTTACTTTTGTCCAAGAGTTCGAGGGGCTCGATTTCGTCGGGGCGCTCAAGGTCTTAGCCGATCGTGCGGGGATTACTTTGGATCAGTTTTCTAGAGGCGAAAAAACAGAAAAGGACAGATTGTTTTCTGTATTGGAACAAGCCCTCTTTTTCTATCAAAAGAAGTTATCGGAACATAATCCAGCTGAAATATATCTCCAAAATCGGGGTATTATAGGTAGCACAATAGAACATTTTCGAATTGGGTACGCACCACTTGATTGGCGACAGTTGTTTGATTTCCTGACATCAAAAGGTGTGACACCACAAGATATGTTACAGGTTGGCCTTATTAAACAAAAAGAAGGCACAAAAGATACCTATTACGATACGTTTCGTGGACGCATTATGTTTCCGATCAATGATTCTTCTGGTAGAGTTGTTGGTTTTTCTGGGCGTATATTGGTTGCAGATGAGACATCTCCTAAATATCTCAATAGTCCAGAAACTTCATTGTTTAACAAATCAGAAATTTTGTTTGGTTTGGATAAGGCAAAAAAAGATATTCGTCTGAAAGATTATTCTATTTTGGTTGAGGGTCAGATGGACCTCGTCATGCTACATCAAGTTGGAATTACAAACACGGTTGCTTCGTCTGGCACTGCCCTGTCCATTGAACATTTAACCAAATTAAGACGCCTATCGAACCGTATTATTATGGCGTACGATGGGGACGAGGCAGGTTTTGCGGCATCAAACAGGAGTGCCCAACTGGCTCTTTCTCTCGGTATGGACCTCAAAGTTGCAACAATGCCTAAGGGCAAGGATCCTGCGGATATGGCTTTAGAGGACAAGCCAACACTGATTGAGATATTGAAAAATGCAAAACACATAATTGATTTTTATGTTGATTCACTTGTGGCTCGTAGTTTAGACACACGTTCGCTTGGTCAGGAAATAAATCAGCATGTATTGCCATATGTTGCTCTGTTACCTAGTGCCATTGAGCGGTCGCATTTTATAAAAAACATTGTTCAAAAAACTTTTATAAAAGAGGATGCACTCTGGGATGATCTAAAACATGTATCAGTATCTAAAACTGTTGCTAGTCCGAAAGAAAATGAAACTCGTGGACATCGTAGAGAACAAGACTCGATAGAACGACGACTTGTTGGTATACTAATATGGCAACAAAATTCATCTCCACCGGTATATGATCCGGCAGTTTTGGAAGCTGAATTACGCACCTTGATTCCACAAACCTTTGATGACATCTACACCGCACTTACTATAGAAAAAGATGTCGTACTATTTGAAACAGAAAGTTATTATGCGGGTATACAGCAGATGGAGCGGGAGGTAAAAGAATTGCTTGTCAGATTAGAAGAAGATCAACTGAAGAAAAAATTTGAGCAAACAATGGTGCTCCTCCAGCGAGCAGAACAATTACGAGATAGTGCACAAGTTTTAAAATATCTTGAAGATTGTCAAAACATTTCACAACGTATTAATGCAATCAAGCATACATGAAAAAAAATACTTTAAAACAGAATAAGAAAAAAAAGACAGCCAACGCTGTCAAAACAAAAAAAAGTGTTACAAAAAAAGCAAAGTCAAAGAAAGTCGTTGCTCCAAAACCCCGAGCAAAAAAGAAAAATAAACAGTCATTTGCAGGGGCCTCAAGCAAGCAAGCGCCTGTAAAAGTTTTGAAAAAAGCAGACCGACAGGAGCAGGGCATGGATCGCCTGCTCGGAAAAGGCAAAGAACGTGGTTATGTTACATATGATGAAATTTTGAAAGAATTTCCTACTGTCGAGGACGATATCATATTTTTGGATGAATTATACGAAAAGTTTTCTTCAAACGGTATTGATATTTTGGAAGGAGGTGGACTCTTAGAATCAAACTCACTCGATGATTTGACCACTAAAAAATATGCCTATGGCGGGCGTGGAGGAGACTCATCATATGACTCGATACAGATGTACCTCAAGGAAATTGGTCAGTACCCACTTATTTCTGGTGGTATGGAAAAAGAACTTGCTCGACGAATCGAGCAAGGGGATGAAGAAGCAAAAAATCTGCTTGCCCGTGCTAACCTGCGTCTGGTGGTGTCAATCGCAAAAAAATACGTTGGACGTTCTGCAGATTTGACATTACTCGACTTGATCCAAGAGGGAAATCTCGGTTTGTTTAAAGCGGTTGATAAGTTTGATTGGACAAAGGGATACAAGTTTTCTACATATGCGACGTGGTGGATTCGTCAAGCAATCACCCGCGCACTTGCTGACCAGTCTCGTACAATTCGTGTGCCAGTTCACATGGTAGAAACAATCGCAAAGTACAAACAGGTTGTCCGACGTCTGTCACAAGACCTTGGTCGTGATCCATTGCCAGAGGAAATCGCAACAGAAATGAATTTGTCGGTTGATAAAATCTACACCATCGAAAAGATTGATCAAAGCACTGTTTCCTTGGAAAGTCCGATTGGCGATGATGGTGAGGATAGTAAATCAAAACTCGGTGACTTTTTGGCTGATGATAAAATTCTTTCACCAGAAGCAGAGTCTGCTCGACGTATTATTTCGGATCAGGTCCGTGAGATTTTAAATGATCTTCCAGAAAAAGAAAGACGAATTTTGGAGATGCGACACGGTTTGGTAGATGGTGTGACACACACACTTGAAGAAGTGGGCAAGGAGTTTGGTGTGACCCGTGAACGTATCCGACAGATTGAGGCAAAGGCACACGAAAAAATACGCCAGCACGATAAAATAAATAGACTTCGCAGTTACTATTAAAATAACACAAAACAATCCAAGGGCATCCCTCGGATTGTTTTGTGTTGCACACATGATTTTTGTGCGATACAATTCATGCGGAGGGTTCTGTGGAGCAATTAGGAAAGCAAATAAAACAGCATCTTCTTGATCAAGGCATCAAGCCAATAGAAGATGCTCGTATTGTTGTAAGTAACGGAATACTTCATGAGTTCGTAGTACGATTTGATTCAAATGGAAAGGATTTCCATATTGAGCCTGTAGGTGTTGGTGTAGTTCCTACCATAATTCTAGAGATTCATGGAAAGACCATTAAAACCGTTCAATCAGGGCGGATCGAGCTCTGCACATCTGTGTAGGGCTCTTCATTTATGTGATAATATACTAGTATGAAAGACCTCGAATTTACGAAGAGATATGCACAACTGAATAAGGAGCAGAAACGGGCAGTAGATACGATAGAGGGCCCTGTAATGGTCATTGCAGGCCCTGGTACAGGCAAGACCACTATCTTAACCTTGCGTATTGCAAACATTCTACGGGAGACTGATACTCCACCATCGGGCATTTTAGCTCTCACCTTTACTGACGCGGGCGTAAAGGCAATGCGGACAAAACTACGAGAAATTATAGGCGGGCGAGCCGACGAGGTTTCCATTCATACATTCCATGGATTTGCTTCATCTGTTATTTCTGAATTTCCGGAACATTTTGTTCATCTCTCTCGGTCACAGCAGATGACCGATGTTGAAGCCGAGTCTATTATAAGAAGTATATTGAAGGATAAAAAATATGCAAAATTGAGACCACTCGGCGATGTTGATTTTTATGTACACAAAATCATTGCAGGGATTGGCGATTGTAAAAAGGATGCATGGACTCCAGATGTTATTGCAGATTTCGCACGAAAGGAAATAGAGCGGGTACAAAATGATCCAGAGTCTCTTTCCACTCGAGGGTTAACCAAAGGACGATTGAAAGGAGAGAGTTTAAAACGAATAGAAAAGTGTGAACGAACAATCCTGTTTTCAGGCGTGTACAAGGATTATGAATTGCAAAAAAAAGAAGAGAGGAAAATAGATTTTGATGATTTATTATTTGAACTTGTTAGTGCTCTACAGCAGGATACGTTGCTTTTGCAATTGCTCCAAGAAAAATTTCTTTATATTTTGGTAGATGAACATCAAGATACAAATGATTCTCAGAATATAATTATTTCACTTCTAGCAAATTTTTTTGAGACACCGAATATTTTTGTGGTAGGGGATGAAAAGCAGGCAATTTATCGTTTTCAAGGTGCGTCAGTTGAGAATTTTTTGAAATTTAAACATCTTTGGAAGGATATGCAGATTATTTCTTTGACGAATAATTATCGGTCACACCAAGACATATTGGACGCTACATATTCAATGATTGAAAATAATTATGATGAGGGACAATACGCAGATTTGCGAGTTAAATTACAATCTGGCTCTCTTGAGAAACAAAGACCACTCGATCTGATTTTGGCCCATGATTCAGATTCAGCAGATGCATATTTGGTAGGAGAGCTTAGTAATATTTCCGTGCAGGAGCCAGAGTCTACCGTAGCCGTCATTGTGCGATGGAATCGAGATGTCGATCATATATTGTCTCTTTGTGAAGCGCATGGCGTCTCTGTCTCTGCCGAGCGTGGTACAGATATTTTTTCTCATCCAATAGGAGTGCTGTATTTCAAGTTACTTGAATATTTAATCGATCCGACACGGTCAGATTGTTTAGCATACACTATTGCAGGTGGTTTATGGTCACTCGATTTTGTTACATCAACACGACTGTTAAAACAAATTAAGGGCGGGGACTTGAGTCTGATCGAGAGTGATATTCCCACATTAGTGCAAATTAAAGGCGAGATCAATCGCTCGACTGGGGTTATTTCATATATTATTTTGGCGGGAGAGATTTCAGGATTGACAGCACATGCACGTATGCTCGATCCATTGTCGGTCGAGGTATGGCGAGGTATTGTCGATTTGGCGCGAGACATAGCAACGCGCTCAAAAATAGAAGATTCTCGAACGCTTATTACTGAATTACTTGCCTACAAAAAAACAGCTGAGAACAAGACGATTAAGATTGGAGCAGGAAAATCTGATGCAAAAATACAGATAATGACAGCACACTCATCAAAAGGTCTCGAGTACGATTATGTCTTTTTACCCTATGCGCTCGAGGAATATTGGATGAGAAGCGTGCGAGGATCGTCTTTTGTTTTTCCTCAAGAAAGAGACACCAGCGATGAAGCAAAGGATTCACGTCGTCTTTTTTATGTCGCTATGACTCGTGCCAGAAAACATGTCGTCGCTCTTATTCCACAAACGGATAATCTAGGTAGGGATTTTACACCCCTTCGGTTTCTTGGTGAATTAGATCAGAAAAAAATTATAAAAATTGATGCACCAAAAAGCACATTATCTCCAAAGGTGTTGCATGGCGATGCTCTTTCATCTCATAGAAAATCAGAACTGATTGAATATGCAAAGGGTGTCATATTGGAAAATGGTTTATCGGTAACTGCATTGAACCACTTTGTAGAGTGTCCCAGCCGGTTTTTATTCAAGAGTATTCTCAAAATTCCAGAGGCACCGAGCGCCAGCTCTGAAAAAGGTATTGCGATGCACAAGGCAATGTCCGAGGTCTGGAGAAGTGACGATAAGCGAGCCGAGACAATTTCGCGTATCATTACAGAAGTCGTAATTTCTTTCTTTAAGACATCTCTGCTTGTGGCCAATGATAAGGAGGTGATAGTCGATGAGTTGCTGGCAAATGCGCCTGTCGTAGCAAGGGCACTTTCAGAGCATTTTGCTTTACAGGGTACAGTATTTACTGACCGCTGGATTGAGAGTCATTTGCTTTTATCAATCGATAATAATTCAGTCAGACTGAAAATCCATGGGCAAATGGATGCAATCGTAAACGGAAAGGATCTTTTGTATGTTTTTGATTATAAAACAAAGCAGTCTATGAGTCTCAATGCGATTAAAGGTGATACTGATAGTGCTGATGGAAATTATTTTCGACAACTTATTTTCTACAAAATGTTACTGACGGATAATCCACTTTGCGCCGGCAAAGAAATAGAGCCAGCACTTGTGTTTATAAAACCAGACGATAAAGGGCGATGTCCTACTGTCACCCTGCCAATTGAAAGCGAGGATGTGGAACGGGTGACGCAAGAAGTGCAGTCTCTCGTTGAGAGTGTCTATTCTGGAGATTTTTTGACACAGACATGCGATGATCCAAAATGCGAATATTGTGCCTATAAAAAATTGATCACTTAAACCAAAAAACCACCTTAAGGTGGTTTTTTTGATCCCTATTTTTGTAATATTGTCTCAATAATCTGCTTCAACTGTTCGTATGGATAGGCACCAGCGAGTGGTGTTTTTTCACCATCCTTGGTTATGATGATCGAGTGTGGTGTACCGCGTCCGCCTGACTTAATTGCATCTTGGTAATCTGCTTCAACTTTGGTTGCGTACTTTCCACTTGAAAGACATGTATTAAATGCTTGCGCATCTAGTCCGACTGCAGTAGCGATTTTAGGTAGTTCTGCTGGGTCCAAACCGTTGTTTGATGGTGTTCGATCATAGACCATGTTTATATACTGCCAAAACTTTGTTGGTCCACCTAGTTCATTTGCACATTCAGTTGCTTCGGCTTCTTTACGTGCTCGTGGATGGAGTTGGTCAATAGGGAAGTGTCGGTAGACCCACGCAACTTTTCCTTTTCCGCCATATTCCTTCATGATCTGATTGAGTGTCACATGAAATGTTTTACAATATGGACATTCAGTATCGGAATATTCAACAATCACAACGTCCGCTTCTGGATCACCTTGAATATGATCTATATCTGAAACTTTTCGTATGTCTCCGGCGACTTGTCCTGTTGTATCAGGATCGGTATTTTTTACCACTTGTCCAGTTTTTACATTCGAAAAATATAGCGCTCCTGCGATCAGGCCTCCTGCTATGACGATAGCGAGCGGTACTGCAAATTTATTTGTATCCATGTTTTAAATTTAAAATGTAAAAATCAAAATGCAAAATTTAGTAATTCTAATTCTGCAATCCAATTTTCAATTTTGTTTTTTTAACTTTTAATTGTATCATTATACCTTATGACCTATATTGGGGCAATCATTCTTGGTTTTATAGAGGGAGCGACTGAATTTATACCAGTCTCTTCCTCTGGACATCTTATCATTACACGCCACTTTCTTGGTATTGCCGAGGGAGGGCTGGCTTTTGATGCGGTTTTGCAGTTTGCCACCACCTTGGCCATAATCATTTATTTTTGGAAGGATATTGTCGGAATCATAGGGTCGGTTTGGAATTTAATTCAAGGAAAATTTGTTGAACAAAAAGATAAAGTTATGGTTTTGGCTATCGCTCTTGGTACGATCCCTGCAATAATTTTCGGATTACTTTTAGAAAATAGTATGGATACGATTTTCCGTAATGTAAATCTTGTTGCAATAACACTTATACTCGGCAGTCTGCTTATGTGGTATGCACAAAGAGTGTCAAAGGCCACACTTGATAGTGAAAAGGCTAAAGTTTTGACGACTGAAAGGGGAATAGTAATTGGTTTTTTCCAATGTCTTGCTCTTGTGCCTGGTATATCACGTTCAGGAGCTACAATTTCTGGCGGACTTCTGTCAGGATTGTCACAGGAAGAGGCCACCAGATTTAGTTTTCTCCTCTCAATTCCTATTTTGCTTGGTGCAGGCATGAAAAAACTATTGGAGGTTCGTCATGAACTTTTTTCTACATCTTTTTTCTCACCACTTCTTGTCGGCTCTCTTGTCGCTTTCGTTGTTGGGCTTTTGGCTATTCATTTTTTGATTACGTATCTCAAAAATCACCGTCTCGGCCTCTTTATCTGGTATCGGGTAGTAGTGGCAATTATTCTGCTTATTTTTGTATAATCTCATTTTTCGCAAGGCTCAAAAATATCCTTATTTTAAGCCACAAATCAGCATCTATTTAAATTAAATTGATTTTTGCTACCAAATTAGTTGACAATATCTGTGGTTGTGCTATGCTTATATCAGAGTGATGTTACTGGGGATGATACAACCCTACCCCGGATTATAAACATCATTTTGCATACTTGGCGCCTCGAGTGAGGGCAGGTAACATTAGGGGGTCTGTGACGCTACAGAGAAAGAAGCGTCTAGGTGTCCAGCCGAATCCGGGACTAGGAGAGCAGAAAAAATCGAGAGAGGTTTCCGACTCGATTCCTCGCTTCAATATTTTATTGTTTTTTATAGTAAAATGGTGAGGCAGGTCTGTAATCTGATAGCATGGAGGGACTAGGCGGTCGCAAATATCGCGCCTCAAAGGCCGGTATCCAATCCGGCAAAGGCTGCGCCGTTCTATAAGTGTATTATAAGGCTCGTTTTTAGCGGGATGTCGTCGCTTGAGGGGTTCCAACCCCCCTAGCGAGCAAACCGCGCGAGCTCCATGGGCAAGAGCCCGTGGACCCCATAATGCTCGGGCAGGGGTTTTGCCCGAGAAACCCATTACCGGCGGGAGGTGCTGGTGTCGAGTTGGGGGGGTGCGGGGTCGGATATATTATCCGGCTTCGCCCCCACCAACATTTCCGTATTCCGATGTTTCCGAAATCCTAGGGCTTCGTCTAGGTCCTCCAGGTCAGCAGGAGGTATGTGCTGGCAAAATCGGGCGGTATCCTTCACAGGACCGCCCTTTCTCTTATCCGTATTTCCCATCCTCTCAATATGAATATTTTATTGATGACTAAAATTTCGTCAAAGTTATAGGTTTTTTTGAGCCTTTCGCAGAAGTTTAGAAAATAAATGAGGTAATCCGATTATTATTTTCTTGAACGACGAGAAGTTCGCTGGGCAAGCTTGCCCAGACAGATTGCGCAAAAAAACTTGTAACGAGAAAGAAATTTTTTATATTTAAAATAAACTCTGCGTTTTGACTTCATCTGCTGGCTCCCAGTGTTTCGTATCCAGTTTTATTTCTTTTGTAAACGGACCTTCTTTGAATATAAGTTTTTTATTTTTCAGTGCGTACTCATACACATCTTTGGTGATTTTTACATCATCAATGCAGTATTTTCGTATTTTTTCTATCTCACCATTTCGCCACCAGACGACTGCCTCGAGGCCATTACCACTTTTGTGCATACCAAAGGTTCCTTCTGCAATCTGGTCTAGTTTCATCCGGCGTCCATAAGTGTTTTTGATTTCCTTCAAGACATCGAGCGATCGTATTTTTGTGAGGTCCCCGCGACCTGCTTTTTTATAGTATTTATTGAGGAGGGGAATATCAAAATGATCTCCGTTGTACGTGACCATCATATCTGTCTTGTCTAAAATATCCCAGAGGCGAGGAAAATCCTCTTGTAGAAAACTATCATACGTATTGGTTTCGTAATCATACAAACAGACGATAGAAATATCGAGGTCCACTGGATCATTTGATCCAACATCCTGGAAAATATTTTTTGTTTCAATATCAAATACAATTTTTTTCATTTTGCTTTTTTGATTTCATCTACAATACCGGCAATGTCTTTTTTCATTTCTTCACCACTTTCCATACGTTTGAGTACATACATGTCGCTTTTGATTTCGTTTTCGCCGATTGCAATAACATAGGGGATTTTCTGGCGGTTAGCAATTTTAATTTGGTCACCAACTTTTTTACCACTGACATCTATTGCCACACGTACGCCTTCTGTTTGTAGTGCATGTGCAAGTGCACGTGCATTGCTCATATAAGATGGGTCGAGGACTGCAATATATAGATCTGTTGTCGCTCGGTATGTGGGAAGGAGTTTGTGTGTCTCGAGAAAATCACGAGCCGTGACATCACCTGCACCAAAACCGACAGCAGGAATTTTTCGACTGTCAAAGATATCAAGCAGGTCATCATATCGGCCACCACCAAAGACAGAACGGTTGTTATCAGGGTGTGTGTCAAACACTTCAAAGACAATACCGGTGTAGTAATCAAAACCACGCATCAGAGTTGGTTCATACATCACATTTTTAATGCCAACAGAGGCAAGTGCTTCAATAAGCGAAATGAGATAGGCGCCATTTGAATTGTCGCTTTCAAGTGTTTCAAAGACACGTTCACCAGACTCCACTGTGCGGATTATTTCACTTGCTTTTGTGCCAACGCACTCGGTTACTGCAGCTAAAAATGCATCTTCAGATATTTTTTCCTTTTTATCAATTATTTTTGAAAGTTTGTATGATTCATCTTCTGTCAGTCCGAAATGTTTGTATATATCATTCATCAACTTTCGACTGTTGATGCGGATAACAAAGTCAGAATCCTGTGCACCAAATTTTTTCATGATTGCATGTGCAACTTGTATGATTTCTGTATCTGCATCACTATTTTCGGCACCAAACATGTCTACATTTAACTGCCAGTGCTCACGTAGGCGTCCGCGCTGTGGTTTTTCGTATCGAAACAAATTTGGAATAGAATACCATCGGAGGGGAAATGATAGATCCTGTGATTTGGCAGCAACCATACGAGCAACAGTCGGTGTCATTTCTGGACGGAGTGTGACCTCACGGTCCCCGCGGTCAGTAAATGTGTAGGTCTGTTCGTTCACTATTTCTTCGCCAGATTTTGCACGATACAATTCTGCTGGCTCGAGAATAGATGCATTGTATTCCACGTACCCGAAACTTTCGACGACATTTTTCCATGTCTCGAAAATGTAATTTTGGACAAACATTTCCTCTGGGTAAAAATCACGGACACCTTTGTAACTTTCTGTGCTAATTTTTGTTTTTTGGCTCATAAATGATAGATTGGTTATTATGAGGAGTATATCGAAAAAATGATGAATAGACAAGAAACAGGCGTATATAGTGTATATAAAAATCGAGGGGAAACACCTCTGGAGTGTCTAAATCGTGTGCGACAAGAAAACCGTATCGCAGATAGTACACAGATGACCTATGCGGGACGTCTAGACCCTATGGCAGAAGGGGCACTTATTATTCTGGTGGGTGATATGGTAAAACGAAAAGACGAATTTCTTGATTTACCAAAGACATATGTCTTCACCGTGTTGTGGGGCGTCTCGACTGATACATATGATATTTTAGGTAAGATATCGAGTATTTCAAAAACTGAGGTACCATCTGTTTCAGACGTAGGTGCGCATATTAAAAAAAATATAGGAGTATTTGATCAAGTATATCCACCATATTCATCAAAACCGGTTATGGGAAAGCCACTATTTCAATGGGCAAGAGAGGGGAGACTAGATGAAATAGACATTCCAAGCCACCCTGTGGAAATACTTTCTGCAAATCATGTTGAGCGACGATACTTGTCTACCATAAATATTTCAGAATATATCTTGGAAGGTATCAGTTCTGTACATGGTGATTTTCGTCAAAAAGAAATCATTGATTTTTGGAATGACTATTTTAGTGGTTCAACACAGGATTATGTTCTCGATACAATCGAAGTCACTGTTTCGAGTGGATTTTATATCAGACAATTTGTACAAGACCTAGGTTGTGCATTTGGTACACAAGCGACAACATACCAGATCATACGCTCTGCGATTGGGACATACAAAGTGGAAAAATAAACTTGCAGTTTTTGGTGTATGGTGGTTCAATGGAAATAGAAAGGACTTTTCATGCACATAAAATTCGGACCAGTCATGGAAACCGCAGAGGCCACCATAGATGAAACGAATTATCAGCTTGAGTTTGGCATAATGGTTAAATCTTTACGAGAGAGGCAGGGTCTGAGTATAAATAATCTTGCTTCTTTCTCCAATGTCCGACGGACCTTTGTTAAAAAAATTGAGGAAGGTACGTTGCCGAGTTGTTATCATGATATGGTGTTGCGAGTTGTCGGTGGTCTCGGCTTGACCCTGAGTGAGCGGGAACGCGCATTAATTTTAGTTAAACTCTGCTTTCCCGTAAAAGAAAAGATAAAAAAGAGAAGTCGTCGGAAGAAATTGTTTCCTCGCAAGTTCAAGCCAGCAATTATCTGGTGCAAGGATCAGCGCCAACGAGTCGCATGATCAAAAAGCCCCGACAAGCGTCGGGGCTCTTCTTATAATTTTTTCAAATCTTTCTTTCGGAGGCGAACATTGTTTGGAGTAATTTCAATATATTCATCTTCTGCCATTATTTCCATGGCCTTTTCAATATCAAGTTTAATCGATGCGGCAAGATAGACACTATCGTCAGATCCAGATGCGCGCATGTTGGTTAGTTGTTTGCCTTTGGTTGGGTTGACCCACAAGTCCTCACCTTTGGATGCATTTCCAATGACCATACCTTTGTAGACTTCAACACCGGGTTCGATATATAGGGTTCCGCGTTGCTGGAGGTTATCCAGAGCAAAAGCCAGCGCCTTGCCTTGTTCCATCGAAACCATAGCACCAAGGTGGCTCTTGCGAATTTCACCAACATATGGACGAAATCCGATAAAACGTGATGAGAAAATACCAAGGCCTTTTGTGTCCACAATAAACTGTCCACGATAGCCCAAGAGTCCTCGTGTCGGACCTTCGAGGATCAATCGCTGATGCCCAGAATCCTGTTTTACATTCATAAGCAGGGCTCGCTTTTCTGTCAGGCGGGCGATAACACTACTTGCGTATTCATCTGGTACATCGATCACCACTTCTTCAAATGGTTCTTGTTTTTCACCATCAACTTCTTTCATAATAACGTGTGGTTGTGAGACTTGTAGTTCAAATCCTTCGCGTCGCATATTTTCAAGGAGGATTGCGATATGGAGTTCACCACGACCAAAGACAATCATGTCATCACCTTTTCCAAAATCAACTTTCAAACCAACGTTGACTTCAAGTTCTTTTTCAAGGCGCTCGCGAATCTGTCGTGATGTCACAAATTTTCCATCACGTCCTGCAAAAGGGGAGTTGTTCACTAAAAATTCTAGAGAAATAGTCGGCTCGTCAATTGTAATCGAAGGTAGTGGTTCTAGATCGGGCACCGTGGCGATTGTGTCACCGATGTAAATATCGGGAATACCTGCAACCATCACAATGTCACCGGCAGTCGCTTCCACCTCATCTTTCTTTGCCATTCCTTCAAATGTAAATATTTTTGTCAGTTTTCCTGTAAATCTTTTACCACTTGGTTCAGCTACATACACCGTATCAGTTGCTCTGATTGATCCGCGATAGACACGACAGATGGCCATACGTCCAAGAAAATTATCGTAAGCGAGGTTGAATACTTGGAGTTGCCCGGGACCTTCTGTATCGTTACTCGTAGGTGGCACCTCATCGAGAATAACATCGAGAATTGGATTCAGGTTCATTGATTCGTCAGACAGATTTTTCTTTGCAATACCATCACGGCCAATTGCGTAGAGTGTGGTGAAATTGAGTTGTTCATCGTTTGCACCAAGGTCCATAAAAAGCTCCAATGTCATTTCGTGTACCGCTTCAGGTCTAGCAGCTGGCTTGTCTATTTTGTTTATAATAACAATTGGTTTTAAACCAAGTTCTAGAGACTTTTTTAGCACAAAACGTGTTTGTGGCATTGGGCCCTCCTGTGCGTCAACTACCAAAAGAACAGTGTCGATTGATCGCAATACTCGTTCAACTTCAGATCCGAAATCCGAGTGTCCTGGTGTGTCAACGATATTGATTTTTGTACCTTTGTAAAAAAGAGATGTGTTTTTGGCATATATAGTAATACCACGCTCTTGTTCGAGTGCGTTGGAGTCCATACTGACACCTTCCTCCACCATACCGTTTTGGCGAAGTAATGCATCAGTCAGAGTTGTCTTGCCATGGTCCACGTGGGCGATTATGGCGATATTGCGTATTTCAGTGTGTTCCATAAAAAAATGCCATATCTGGCGAATTCAATATCCCATTAAAGCACAAAAATTGGCTTTTAGTCAAATGTATTTGATATACACATTGCTCCGGTGGTGTTCGAACGATATAATACTAGTATGGACTTTACACCACCAGACCTCGTTATGCCCGATTTTCCTCTGATGCGTTTTTCATTTTTATTCAACACTGGTGTGCTGGGGATAATCCTTTTTCTATTTTTCACACTATATAGTGTTATGAGTGGTATATTGATGTATCACTGGTCCAGATATGGCATGCGCCATGACGGCATTATTATTGGTGAAATGCTTTTCTTGTCCGTATCACTTATTTTGTTTGTAATTGCAGGTGTTTCGCTAACATATTTTTCATAACATGGCATCATTTGAATCATTACATCTTGACCCAGACGAACACGTAATCCTCGAGGTTCGCAAGCACTGGATTGTATTTTTTGGACATGCCTTAAGTCTATTGTCTGCAGCACTTATGCCATTTGTTGTATGGTATCTTTGTAATCATTTTGTTCCACAATTTTTGCCAAGCATTGTTATCACAGGCAACCCTCGTGCATTGTTTTTATTCTTTTATTGTCTCTGGTTGCTTTTCTTATGGATTACTTTTTTTATCGATTGGACGAAATATTATCTCGATGTCTGGTATGTGACAGAAAAAAGAATTATTGATGTTGATCAAAAACGAATTTTTAATCGTGAAATTAGTAATCTCCGATTTGATAAAATACAAGATGTGACAATAGATGTCCACGGCTTTTTACAAACACTCCTCAACTTCGGGACGGTCAAAGTCCAAACTGCTGCCGAGTACAGTGGTGATTTTTGTATGACTATGGTTAGAAACCCAGACGAAGTTCGACGTATTATATTTAGCCAGCACAATGAAATAGGCGACCGCCCCTTGAAGCGGGAGACGCCACCCGCACCTCTTGCATAGTTTTTGCATCCATCAAAAAAAGTGATACAATTCTTTCGTTACCATAGGTGCGTATGTTGCGCATACTTATGGACTATTTATTTCATATAACATATTTTTCATGGCAATACAGAAATCACGCAAGATTACAAAAATCAGTGGACGGGAGATTCTTGATTCACGAGGTAATCCAACAATCGAGGTGGATGTCTATTTAGCAGATGGCTCTATGGGGCGTGCTGGTGTACCAAGTGGCGCATCAACTGGTAGTCACGAGGCAGTCGAATTGCGTGATGGTGATAAAAAAAGATACGGCGGTAAAGGGGTGCTAAAAGCTGTAGCAAATGTCAATGGTCCGATTGCAAAAAAACTAAAAGGTCACGAGTGGACACAAGCATCTCTTGATACAGCAATGATAGTGCTCGATGGTACGACCAATAAAGCCTCCCTCGGTGCCAACGCAATACTTGGTGTCTCTATTGCATTTGCAAAAGCGATGGCCGAGTCTCAGCAGAAAACGTTGTACGGATATTTCAAGACAATCAGTAAGTCAAAGACAACATACTTGCCAACACCAATGATGAATATCTTGAATGGTGGCAAGCATGCAGAGGGCTCGACAGACCTACAAGAGTTTATGATCGTCCCTGTAGGCGCAAAAACATTTGCTGATGCGGTGCGATACGGCGCTGATGTATTTCACACCCTAAAAAAAATACTTAAACAAAAAGGATTCAATACATCCGTTGGCGATGAGGGTGGGTACGCGCCTGCACTTGGGTCAAATATAAAAGCGCTCGAAATTATTATGGAGGCAATAACTACTGCAGGATACAAGCCGGGCAAGGACATTGCTATCGCAATTGATGCAGCAGCAAGTGAATTGTATAAAGACGGTGCCTATCACCTTGAAATTGAGGGTAAGGTTTTGACTAGTGCTGAAATGATAGAAATGTATACAGATTGGGTAAAGAAATTTCCAATTGTATCAATTGAAGACGGGTTGTCAGAAGATGATTGGGAGGGTTGGAAATCGATGACAGTGAAGCTCAGCAAGAAAATCCAGATTGTTGGTGATGATTTGTTTGTGACAAATATTGATCGATTGAAAATGGGTATTGCGCAGAAAGCGGGTAATTCAATTTTGATTAAACTCAATCAGATTGGTACGGTTTCCGAAACGATTGATGCGATTATCATGGCCCACAAAGTAGGTATGACCGCAGTTGTATCCCATCGATCAGGTGAGACAGAAGACACTACTATTTCTGATTTTGTTGTCGGTCTTGGTACAGGTCAAATAAAAACAGGATCGCTTTGTCGTAGCGAACGAGTTGCAAAATATAATCAACTGATACGCATTGAAGGCGAACTCGGCAAACGCGCTGTCTATTTGGGTGGGAGGGTTTACAAAAAGTAGGAATGATACAGGAAAACTTCTGCGAGAGTGTGTTTTGACTGGCGCCTTTCGCAGGAGTTTAGAAAACAAGGAGGCATCCCGACATTGTTTTCTTGAACGACGAGAAGTTCGCTAGCCCAGCAGGGCTAGATAGATTGCGCCAGAAAAAATACACTAAGCGAGAAGTTTCGTACTGAAGTTGATGAAAAGAAAATTGAGGAAATGAAAAAGGCCACCGGAAGGTGGCCTTTGGTATTAACAAACAAAAGTTGTAAAGGGCGGTTCTCTAGGGTGGAGGAAGTGGCCCCAGAGCGACCCCGCCCCTTGGTCGGTATTATATTCGTGCTCTGCGGGAGCCGGTGCCGACCGAACTTAAAAGGACAGATGACTGACCACAATGATAACCCTTGGAACCGTGGATGTCAACCATCCTTTTTCTTTTCTAAAAAAACTGTACAATAGAGCCATGGAAGAACACAAAAAACAAATTACATTAATTGTGCTTGATGGTTGGGGATATCGGGAGGAAAGAGAGGATAATGCTATTGCGGCAGCCCATACACCGAATTTTCATCATATTTGGGATACATGCCCACATACGCTCCTCAAGGCATCTGGCCTTGCTGTCGGGCTCCCAGAGGGTCAGATGGGCAACAGTGAGGTAGGACACATGACTATTGGCGCCGGCAAGCAAATTGATCAGGATTTGGTCCGTATTCAAAAAGCGATTGATGATGGAACATATGCTGAAAATCCTGCATTCATACAACTTTTTGACCACGTAAAAAAGCACAACTCTACGCTCCATGTGCAAGGTCTTTTGTCTCCCGGAGGTGTACATAGTCATATGCAACATTTGTTTGCTTTTCTAACCGCAGCAAAAAATCACGGTATCACTCGTGTTGGAATTCATGTTTTTACTGATGGACGTGATACTCCACCGCAAAGCGCAGCAGGATATCTAAAGGAACTAGAGGATGTATTGCATACAGTTGGTATTGGGTTTATTGCATCAGTTTCCGGACGCTTTTATGCTATGGATCGTGATAACAATTGGGATCGTCTGTCTAAAGCAGAGCAGGCGATGTTTGAATGTAAAGGTAATGTTTGTACGATCAATCCATCGGATTTTGTAAAGCAATTATATACAGAAGATAAGTCAGATGAGTATTTGGAGCCGATTGTTTGTTACGGTGACGATGGCAAGGCCTGTGCGATCGAGCGCGGTGATGCAGTTTTCTTTTTCAATTTTCGAGCAGATCGGGCACGCATGATGACAAAGAAAATTATAGAGCGAGTCGAGAAAGAAGATATTTGTTTTGTGACAATGACTGACTACGGTACGGACTATCCGTCAATTATTGCTTTTCCACCAGTGGTGATCGAGACAACACTTGCGAAAGAGATTTCTGAGGCAGGTTTAACTCAAGCACATATTGCTGAGACAGAGAAATTTGCACATGCTACATATTTTCTAAATGGAGGTGTCGAGATTTTGTATCCTCGCGAAGAACATATTTTGGTCCCAAGTCGCAAAGATATTCAGACACATGATCTGGCACCAAAGATGCGCGCCGAGGGTATTGCAGATAAGGCGATAGAGCAAATTGAAAAAGGCACAGATTTTATATTCATCAATTTTGCCAATCCAGATATGGTGGGCCACACAGCAAACGTTCCTGCGATTATCGAAGCGATAGAGGAGACTGACAAACAACTTGGACGCGTGCTTGAGGCGCTAGATACTCACAAAGGTATTGCTTTTGTCACAGCAGATCATGGTAATGCAGAGGTCAATATCGATCCAATAACTGGCGAAAAGCATACATCACATACACTGGATCCTGTTCCATTTATTGCCACAGGCGTGGTTGGAAAGTTGCGTGAGGGTGGGGATTTGGCAGATATCACACCAACTATTTTGAAATTGTATGGCATAACACAGCCAGCAAGTATGACAGGAAGGAATTTGATAGAAGGTTAATTGCAGGCAAAAGGTATATAAAAAACACATGTTGACCACATGTGTTTTTTATATTATGATACTTTGGGTTTGTACATTTTAATAGAAAAGAGAGGAACGTGGAATGCCAATTGCGCTTGTGTTGCTCGGAGCCCAGGGCTCCGGTAAAGGGACTATTGGTGCGGAATTTGCAAAGCGAGGGTATACTCGCATTGTTATGGGTGAGATTCTCCAGGATAAAAAGGAGAATGATCCAAAATTTGTCGCAGAATTTTTTGATACCTCTCGTGATATGAATCGAGGGGATCTACAATCTGATGATGCTGTGAAGCATTGTCTTGTTGAGGCATTACATAAAGCTCGGAACAACAATCTTGTATTAGATGGCTGCATCCGCTCGGTTGCACAGGTAGAGATGGTGTCAGGAGTGCTTATTGATCGGTACTACGATATTGTGTTTATCCATCTCGATTGCTCAATGGAGACTGCAATCTCTCGGATTGAAAAGCGTCGAGATGAAATGATCAAAAATGGTCAGAAGCCACGGCTTGATGATCTCTCGAGGGATGCTATTGGCCGGCGTCTCAATATTTTCTACAATACTATTGGCAGTATCATCAGAGCGATTGAACAGAAACCTGTTGGTAGATCAGTATATACGGTCTCAGCAGAGACAGATCCCAATCGTGTGATTGGTCGTATTGATCGGGTTCTTTTTGGACTGTCGTTGTGTTCTGTGACATTTCGTACGGCATAGTATCAATATGGGGCTCCTTCGGGGGCCCTTTTTTGTTATAATATAGATATTATGAGTTAAACCATTTTTATGTTACAAGGATTCAAACAATTTATTATGCGTGGAAACGTTGTAGATCTCTCTGTTGGCGTGGTTATTGGTACTGCATTCGGTGCGGTAGTCAATGCACTTGTGTCAGACATTCTCATGCCACTTATTGGGGCGATAATCAAAGCTCCAGATTTCTCCGGGCTCTATTTCACAATCAATTCTAGTCGTTTTATGTACGGATCTTTTCTTAATGTTCTTATTTCGTTTGTAATCATTGCAGGTGCAGTTTATTTCTTTGTCATTGTCCCGATCAATGCATTATCTGCACGCATGAAAAAGGGGGCTGAGCCACAATCACCACAAACAAAAAAGTGTTCCGAATGCCTTTCCGATATTCCTAGTGGTGCACGTCGTTGTGCACACTGCACCGAAGTCCAGAAATGATTTTTATGAAATAAATTTATTTCAGTATTTGCTCCATGGACACTATTAGGTACAGTGCCTTTGTTGTGTCATAAAACAATTATACTTGTATTCTGTAAAATCTAGATGTATAATATATATGTCGTAAAGATATCTCATTAGGGTACACACAACAGGACACATTGAATTGAATCCATTGGGTCGACTGCAGAACATCTTAATCACCTGCAGGGAAAAACTACTTGTGTACTCGAGAGCCTGTTTTACTTCACAGAGTCATTACTCAGCGAATGTAATCTCTCCGTTTTATTCTTAAATAGGTGTTCATTAAAAAATATATGACAAAAAATATACGTAATTTCACTATGTCAGAGTTTGTGTTAGGTGGTCTTGTATCATTTATCGCATTGTTCCTCATTATCGGGTTACCTATTGTGGCACGAGCAGAGGTATTTAACCGACAACTTGAGTTAGGCATGTCAGGTACAGATGTATCTGCTCTCCAGGCATTTCTTGCACAGGATAGTACATTATATCCACAAGGGTTAGTGACAGGATATTTTGGTTTTCTAACTAAAGCAGCAGTTTCAAATTTTCAGACTCGCAATGGTATTTCATCTGTCGGCCGAGTTGGTCCATCAACCTTGCCCGTAATCAACCTGCAGGTTGCAGGTGGTATAAGTAATAGTGGAGCAGCAGCTCCGATGATTATGAGTGTTGTTATTGGTAAAAATACAAACAGTGCAACAGTGAGTTGGAATACAAATGAATTAGCACGAGGGGTTGTATACTATAGTACTAGTCCTCTTGTAACATACGAGCGACAGAATTCTGTTGATGTGAGTGGCAACACTGCAATGACAGACTCAAACCTCCGTACATCACAGAGTGTATATCTTTCTGGGTTACAAACAAATACAGTATATTACTACATGGTATATACCACTGACCAGTCAGGCAATGTTAGTGTGACATGGCCTTCAACATTCCAGACAACAAACTAAATGTTTTCATACTAAAAACCACCGAGATCAAATCTCGGTGGTTTTTAGTATTATAAATTAATCAATAAATGTTAGTGCCTTACCAGCTTTACCACCTCTACCTGTTCGGCCAATGCGATGGATATAGTCTTCGTAGGTTGCAGGGAGCTCGTAGTTGATAACATGACTTACATTTGGGATATCGAGACCACGGGCAGCAACATCGGTCGCTACAAGGATCTGGCTTCGATTATCTTTGAATTGGGACAATGCACGTTGTCGCTGGCTATGATTTTTGTTGCCATGTATTGATTCAGATTTGAATCCACGCTGTGAAAGCAGTCCAGACAAGTGTTCTACTCCATGTTTTGTTCGTCCAAAAATCAAGACTTTGTTGAATTCTGGTTTAATGAGCAGGTCATGTAAGAGATCGAGTTTAGGTGCATGTTTAACATACACCACGTCTTGATCAATATTTTGTGATGTGTCTCGAGTCTTCACAGACACAGTCACTGGGTTTGTTAGAAACTCATTAATCATTGCTTTAATATCACTTGAAAGTGTTGCAGAGAAAAAAAGTGTGTGACGATTTTTTGGCATCGCTTTCATCACTGCTCGCATGTCATTTACAAATCCCATATCTAGCATTCGGTCTGACTCATCCAAGACAACAGTCTGAAATGTGTTGAGCTGAATACAATTTTGTTCGGCAAGATCCTTGAGTCGTCCGGGTGTACCGATTACGAAATTGTGACTGCGTCGGAGGTCTGTGATCTGTCTGTAAATCGGCATACCACCGACCGTACAAACAGAAAACATTGAAAGACCAAAAGCAAATTTTTTAAACTCTTGATCAATTTGAATTGCCAATTCTCGTGTTGGAGCAAGGATGAGGACTTTTTGTGTCCGGTCCTTCACAACCTTATCAATGAGTGGGATTAGGAATGCAGCGGTTTTACCTGTTCCCGTGTTTGCAATACCGACAATATCTCGCCCATCTAATATGTAGGGGATTGTTTCGTCTTGAATTGGGGAAGGGTGTGTGTACCCAGTAATAGCAATATTTTTCTTGATTCTATCATCCACACAAAAATCAGCGAATGAATTCACTGCGACATATGGTTTTGCCTCTACTAGAGGGGTTGCACGATTAATAAATTTTGAGACATCGCTAAACTGGGTTTTACCAGCGCGAGATCTTCGGACGACAGGGCGTCTACCAAAGCGATTGCTCTGGTTCATTTGTTTTCTAAACATATAAACTAACGTAATTCTAGCCTTTGTGAATAAGAGATAAGCCGACTAGGAT
The DNA here is from genome assembly GCA_964597675.1 of uncultured Candidatus Saccharibacteria bacterium. Lineage (GTDB taxonomy): Bacteria > Patescibacteriota > Minisyncoccia > Phycocordibacterales > DATDWN01 > CAZQYV01. The sequence continues at coordinate 6,975 of CAZQYV010000003.1, read as the reverse complement.
CTCTTAACTTCCAAAAACTAACGGATGACATGGAGACAGAGATATAACTTATGTCCTATAGTATAGCACCACCAGATTATTTTGTCAATATCTGCGTAATACCTCAGCACCTTGGAAACATCTGGGGGGCGCCGTACAATCAGGTAAAAAAAGAGCCGCCCAGAGAGCGGATGGCCCTCTGAGCGACTGTTAATACCGCTACCAATTAATATCAATGTGTTCTCCGTGAGGAAGAGGTTTCCATGAAACTACTCGGTGGAGCTTCCCTTGGATCTTGCCTCTTCGTGAGTATTCTGTGAGTGTCTTATATGTGAGACGTACGTAGTTATTGCCGGCAAGTGTGATTTTATGATCGACCATGTCTCTGGCGATTTCACCAGTAACGCGAACATGTTCACCGGTAACCGTAACAAACCGCAATTCCGCCACGACTTCTTGTCCATTGCTTCTAAACACACCGCCTTCATATTTTGCGGGCAGTTCAAACGAGAATGTGGTCATGCTGGGACCAAAGATGTCATAGATAGTAGTGACGATAAAGAGTGCAACACCAATCGTCACGCACAAGAGAAGGAAGAGGGACACCCCCTTCCATGTGTTTATTTTCATACGTAGGACCCTCTTTTTAGCGGACTTATTCTTTAGAACGACCTCCCCATGCTGGTGAGGAATTATCTGACCATATTATACACCTAAATAATACAAATGTAAATCTGCCAATAGATAGGTTTTCCGTTGGAAATTAAAAATACTATCGAAATGTCATTGTGCCGGTGTCGAGTTTGAGGTCGAAAATCATTTCACCTTTTGATGTGAAAAAATAACTCTGTACTTGGCCTAGCATTTTTGTAAATGCTTGTTCTTGGGACTTGTCGCAAGCCATGAGTGTTGACATCATTTTTGAAAATACAATTGATGTTCCCGAAAGAGTGTATGTGCCACTGACACTATTGCAGTCTGTCGTTGCGGAAAATGTTTTATCAGACTTGAATGTAAGAGTAAATTTTTGAGCAATGCGTGGGGTGACTGTGGTGTCGTCATTATATGCCGTGCGAATCCAATTCCATGTTTTCATGCCAAGCGTCATTTTGTTCACGTCTGCTTCACCTTCAAAATTTTGTGCAACCTCACCAATCTGCATTGTTTTTTGATCAAGCAGTACCCATATGCTTTTGCCAACAGATGGCTGTACCGCAAAACTTTCACCAGGTTTTCGATCTGCATAATTTACTATAACAATATTTCCAGTGCCCATGTTGGTGGTTTGGGGTGCGATACGATCGCCGAGAAAGAGTCCTTCTGAACCTACATAACCTGCCGAGGTATTGAGTGCAAAGACGACATAATAAAACGTACCACTGCCACCGGTATTTTGTGAAAGTAAAAACGCAACATCTGTTCTACCATCATTATCAAAATCGTGCGTCACTTCATTACCAAAATATTGAGTGACAATTTTTGATGAAGATCCTGGTGCTGATTCTGTTTCGGCCCGACCGTTTACAAGTGTTACTTTTTGTCCACCTATCGTGTAGGTTGCATCCTTGTGACTCTGTGCTGTGGGTGGGGTATATACAGGTGTTTTATTGGTATAGCGATTCCACATGTATCCAGCGACTAATATGATAATTAAAACAATAAATACGATAGATATTTTTTTCATACTAACAGTATAGCAGAATACACCGGTGTTTACTGTATATGTGGAATAAAAAAGTAAATTTGGTGTATTATAAATGGAATAGTTATATGCACAACAAAGCCCCCCTCTATGGGGGTTTTGCTGTAAATATTGTTAATGTTGCCTCGATTTATTTTTAGTGAAATAAAATGATACATTTGGTGTATCTATAGGCGAGAGGAAATCATGCATGTAATTCTCTCGATAATTAATCATAATACATATATATAATATACACATGAGTAACAAAAAATTAGCAATTTCAGCACTGTCGCTTGCCTTGCTGGGTGGGTTAAGTGCAGGTATTGTTGGTATCGCCAGTGCTTCTACAGCACAGACCGGTACAACAATGAGGACGTATTTTGGTATGCGTGGTGCACAAATGGGAAATCAAGGTGTCACTGGTACAGTATCTGCAGTCAGTGGAATAACGTTTACTGTGACTGATAGTAAAAATGTTGCATATACTGTTGATGCATCAAACGCAAAAATAATGAAACATTCAACGACCAATACTGGTCCAGTAACTGCAACTATGTCTGACATTGTTGTGGGGGATACAGTTGGAGTTAGAGGCACCATCTCTGGGACTTCAGTTGTCGCAACTGAAGTGATAGATGGAAAAATAGGACTTGGCAAAGGATCTCAAAAAAATATGGGTAGAGGTGGTGGAATGGGGACAGTTGGTACAGTCACTTCTATATCAGGTTCAACCATAACTGTTACAGGAAGGAATGGTGGAATATACACAATAGATGCGACTGGTGCACAAGTACAAAAGTACAATGCAGGAGCAACCGCAACAGTAGCGTTATCCAGCGTCAGTGTCGGTGACACGATCATGGTACGCGGTACAATAAAAACCGCCACCATGACAGCCACAAACATTGTTTCGGGTGTCGGTACTCCGACAGTTCAGTAGTATGTAGGAAAGTTTTGTCCATATATAAACAATTAAAACCCCACTCGGGGTTTTAATTGTTTATTTAAAATAGATTGACTTTATTATAGCAACGACTATCCTATATAGAGGAGGTTAGATATGTCATCCTGTTATAGAAGAAGAATCGCACTCTTGAAGGCGATGAAAAATAACTTCATGATGCTTTTCTCTATTAATTTTTTTGTTGCTTTGTGTAAAGAGGGAATTATTGTTGGTATCATGAAGTGGTTAGTGGTCGCTTTCACATTTTTTGTATCTAGTATTTGTGACATATACTGTATGATGTCACAGAAAAATTTTCCGGAACCGACACGGATGTCGATTGTGGATGGGGAAGTAGTTTATTACCCAGATGATGAATAAGCGGGTCCGACTCAGGACCCGCTTTATATGTAGTTGTACATCTGGCCCGATTAGTATAAATTTAAAGTAGGAGGTAGTTTGTCATGGACCCAATATTTGAGGAATTGTGTGGTGTTGATTCAGCACAAACATTTAATTTTTTCTCGACAGGCCTTAGGGAAGAAGTTGGAGACAAAAAATGTAGGCCTGATGAAATGTTGTATGTTGCTAGTGTATTGGCGCATTATGCTCAAACTTCATGTCATGAGACTGGGCCACTAGCAATACCAAAAAGTCCTGTTGATTTTTTTGATAATTTTATTTTTGGGGGCCACGTCAATGATCCAGAATCATTAGAGATTGGGGGATCTCAAGTTATTCTTTTCGCTGGTTTTTTCCGAGATCAGATTGCAAGGCGGCACAATGTAAGGTGGTATGACCAGATCGGTCAATCATTTTACGAAAAGGCAAGCCAAAGAGTAAAAGGGGTAAACAAGCGGGAATTGTTCGGACGGTTGTCTGAATCTCTACCCATGTGGACTATTACATGTCGCAATATGCACAGGACATTTCGTGACAATAGGTTCTTGTTAAAGATAAATTGAGTTAAGCGTCTCACAGATCACAGCCAAACGGCTGTGATCTTTCATATACAACTACTTGGTATTATACATAACCATCGCATAGTTATTATGTTTGAGGTTTGATAAAATAAAATCATGATAAAAAAAGGTATTAGTTCTGGTGTGGTTCACAAAGTATCGAGTGATGTACGAAACATACTTATTTCAAAACCTGCTGCAATAGCGGTATGGGAGGATATTACACCACTTGCCCGCAACAAATGGTTGTGTTGGATTGAGTCTGCTAAAAAATCAGAAACAAGAAATCGGAGGATACGGATCATGTCTGAAAATCTCGCCTCAGGGAAACGTCGTCCATGTTGTTGGGCTGGGTGCATACATCGCTAGGGTTTTGAGGTAAAGAAATCGCCCAACAGAGTCAGGCGATTTTGTTTGACGATAATTATGCTTTCCTGCTTTTCATAATACCCCAAATACCGATAATAGCTGCAATAAATCCGAGTAGTTGTGCTCCGGGGCTATCGTCAATTCCGCCGTATATAAATACCAGAATTCCAAATAATATTGCAAAAATCGAATACATTATTTTTTGCTTGTTCATGTATAAATTGTAACATGATCATTGTAAAGTAATGCCGGTGATTATTGAGGAAAATGGGTAAAAGAAAACCGCCTCGTCTGAGAGACGTTGCGGTCTCTGTTGGCGGGCGGGTAATAATAATCAGCTTGTAGTTGCTTACCGAGAGATCGGCTAATTGTCGCCGAACGGAGGAATGGTAGGATCAGGAGGGATCCATGCTAGCATGTCCTCTTCGTTCATACCGAGCCGTAAACCTTGTGTTGAAAGAACTTCTTTCAGTTCGTAGAGACCCTTTCTGCCAAAATTCCTTGATTGCAGAATCTGTGTTTCTGTTTTTTGAACGATTTCTCCAACTGTCTGAGTGCCGAGATACTTCAGGCAGTTGTAGACTCGAATGCTGAAATCAAGTTTTTCGATTTCTTGCCTGAAAATTGCATGTAGTTCTTTTTTCTCCTCCTTCACCTGCAAATCACAACACAGTGCGAGAATGCCTTGTGCGTATGGTCTGATTGCCTCAATCTGCTGTTTAAGGAGAATGTTCTCCCGAGTCAGTTCACGATTCTGAAGACTCAGTAATCTGTGCTCCTCAACCAACTGTTTTAGCCCTTCGATGTGATTTTCGACTTCCGACATACTACTCCTTTCCTATCATATACAATCATATCAATTATGACATGTCAATATTGCTTCGCGGGTAGGGAGATCTCCCTCAAAATTTTTTCGTCGCCACTCAAAGTATTTGAAAAAGGAAATCCACGACACTCGCTGTTGCGAGTGTCGACCGTGGATTCCTTCGATCCCTACACGTAAAGCTTTGCTTTACTCCGCGGAGCACGGAAAAAGACCCTTTCGGGTCTTTTGTGCTCTCGCTGTGGGACGCTGTTGGAGTAGCTTCGGTTGATAATTTGTAGGTAAATTAAAGTTATGAATTTTTTGCTTTATCTAAAACTTTTGATTCTGGTGATTGTGGTTTGTCTGCCTTAATAACACCACTTGTGCCACCAAATTCTCGCTTTTCTCCTTCTCCATGTATTCTATGATTTCTTTCTTCCATTCTTTGTCGAATAAAATGCATTCGTGCTTCCCTGCGTGCATCTTGGTCTATTCTCTCTTGGCGTAATGAATCTAATTCTTTAGCCAATTCAATATTTTGGTCAGAAAGCTTTTCATATCTGCTTAGATACTTTTTTGCCAACTCAAAATATTCATTTGATTGATTTTCTGCGTCTCCTTTTGATTTTTTAACATCCTCTAGTTCTTTAGAAAACTTAAGTATTTCTTCTGCTCGCACTTGCTGGTTTTTTTCTTCCTTAATTCTTAAATCAACTCTTTCCTCAATAACCTCTCTAATGTCTTTTAGTTTCCCCTTAGTCCCAAAAAAGTTAAATTCTTCCATTGAAAAGAAAAGATAAGTAAATACACGTCTAAAAAATAATATGGCAAAAAATACAACAGTGGGCCAAATTAATATTTCAATAATTCCACTGAAGTGTTCATATGTAATATGGTTTTGGTAAAAGAAAATAAATAAAGTGCCTGCCAAGATGGTAAAAATGAAAATTGGAATTAATGAAACTATTTGTTCTGTAAATTTTTTCATTTTTAAGAAGAAATTGTATCTCCATCTGCTGGTAAAGCGGAAGTTTCTGCACTACTAAATAAAGAATCGCAATGAGAAAGCATAGACTCCACGAAACGACCATGATAGACAGCATATACTTCAGAAGTCAATGTTGTATTCTTGGGACTAAGTATAATAAAAAGTAATTCTCCAACTCTGGTTTTTGGACGTAACCACGCTTTATTTTCCCACTGCCCCGAAGAAGTAGTATGTGTAAAGTCGCCATCTTTATCATAAGACCATGTTTCGACATTTCCATCATCAATGGCTTTTTTGAAAGAATTTAGAAGTTTGTTTGGGTCATTTGTTTTAAACTTTATAGACATATATGTTTACATATTCTACTACAAAATATTTAATTTTACAAGATAAAATAACTAATTTCTATTGACTTTTTTACTGAGAAACACAAGAGTTACCAACTTCCTTATATCCATAATTGCAATACCACACTGAACCATAGATAGTAGCATGTTCTGGTACTATGGAAATAGAAATGGGGTCAGTCCCCATTTCCAACTCTGCTCCGCGGGTAGGGTCTCGACCTCGACTAAAATTTTTTCGTCAAAAAATTTTGTCTGGTCACGCTCTCGCATGATTTTCTGCTGAAAATCATTAGCTCCGAGCTTCGATCCCTAACGTAAACTGATAACATCAGTTTACTCCCGCGGAGCAAATGAAAAAACGCCACAAGGGCGTCCTTTCATTTGCTACTCTATACGACCAAGTTAGAAACTATTTCCGACAAAATTTTAAAATGTAACGACGGAATTCCGCCACGGCACAGCGTCCACTCCGCCCAAGCACCGGAGTACCGGTGCTCGGCTCCGTTCCCGCTGTTCCGTGTCCGCCCTCGCCCCCTCCGCCGTATCCATGCAAGGTTTGTTTCGCGCGGATTCCTTTGGATTGGTATGGAGACGGAGGGGCTCGGGCGGGTTTCCTCTAAGGAGGAAACTGGCAGAATTCCTAGTGGTGATGTGACGCTGTGCTGTGCTACTGACATTTTAGCATGAATTGTTTCTCCGTGGAGCCTAACGGCTCAAATGGCAGGAGATGAGCCGTTAGGCTTTGTTGTCTCGGGCACCGCTTTTGTTTGACGTCCGTGGGTGCACCCTCGGCATCCGCCTCGGGCATTTCCGCTATGGCTACGAGCGCCTAGATGCCTAGGTGTCCTGCTTATTCCTCCGCTTCGCTTCGGAATGCAGGACACCTGTTTGGGGAGAG
>CAZQYV010000002.1:0-115535 GCA_964597675.1 uncultured Candidatus Saccharibacteria bacterium | reverse complement strand
AAGTCTCGGCTACCCGCCTTGCGAAGTCTCCTCAAAAGGTACACGTGCGCCGTAGTTTTATGTACTAGTCTTCTCAAAACCACGGCGAAATCATAACTTTTTTGGAGCCTTTCGCAGAAGTTTAGAAAACAAGGAGGTATTCCGACATTGTTTTCTTGAACGACGAGAAGTTCGCTAGCCCAGTAGGGCTAGATAGATTGCTCCAAATAAAGTTGTGATGAGCCAAGGGTTTTGAGGAGATTCAAATAAATGTGCTACACTACATGTATGGATTTCCCTATGCGTATCAACAAATACCTCGCACACACCGGGGTGTCGACTCGTACCGGTGCGGATGAGCTTATTTCTCGTGGACTAGTGACAATAAATGGGGTCCGAGCAAAACTTGGCGACAAAGTCAAAGAAACAGACGAGGTTCGTGTACTGGGCAAACAAAGCAAAAAACAATACACATACATTGCATACAATAAACCTGCCGGTATTGTAACCGCAAACCCACAAGGCAATGAAAAAGGAATTGCTGAAACTCTAACTCATCCGAAAAAACTGTTCCCGATTGGCCGACTGGACAAGGACTCACATGGCCTGATTATTCTGACAGACGATGGGCGCATTACTGACCGATTATTAAACCCCAAATATCCACACGAAAAAGAATATGTAGTGACACTCAATCGACCGTACTCATCGGCATTTATTCGCCACATGGAGCATGGTGTTGTTTTAAGTGATTTTACAACAAAGCCAACTAAAATTAAAAAGGTAAATGACACGACATTTCGTATCACACTGACGGAAGGTAAAAACCGCCAAATACGTCGTATGACAGAAAAATTGGGCTACACCGTGACCGACCTTCATCGGGTACGCATTCAAAACATATTACTCGGTAAGACTCCAAAAAATGCATACCGTGAAATAACTGATGTAGAAAAAAATGAATTTTTAAGCAGCCTAGGATTATAATACGGTTGTCATTCATATATAACTTGCTACAATACACTCTATGACAGAAAAACAAATCATCAACCTGCCCACAAAGCAATTACCAATCGTGCCACTTACCCGACAGGAAATATATGATGCCGCAGAAGAGCGAGTATCCCTCATAACAAAAGAGTTTACAAATGGATTTCATTTTATTGCACAATACCCACAATCTGTAACTATTTTTGGTAGTACGCGTATTAGTGAGTCAAATCCATATTACCAACTTGCTAGAACAATCGGCAAAAAAATAGCAGAGGATCTCCATTATGCTGTCTTTACTGGTGGCGGACCTGGAATTATGGAAGCAGCAAATCGTGGTGCAAACGAAGCCGGTGGTCAATCTCTCGGCCTAACAATCGAGTTGAAAGATAATCAGGTTACCAACCCGTATCTCACCGACCATCTAGACTTCTATTACTTCTTTAGTCGAAAAGTTAGTCTATTTTTCTCTGCCGAAGCATACGTCTTTTTCCCTGGCGGTTTTGGCACACTCGATGAATTGTTCGAGATTCTAACACTTGTTCAAACTCACAAAATTGAAAAATTACCAATCATATTAGTTGGTAGCGATTTTTGGAAGCCACTCCAAGAATTTCTGAAAAATGAATCTGTAAGCCGAGACATGATTGAACTTGAAGATTTAGATTTGTACACAATTACAGATGATCCTAATGAAGTCATAGACATCATCCGTACTGCCCCAGTCCGCAACGGCATCCGCTTCAATCACAAAGAATAAAGATGTGATACCGAGAAAACCACGGCGAAATCATAACTTTTTTGGAGCCTTTCGCAGAAGTTTAGAAAACAAGGAGGTATTCCGACATTGTTTTCTTGAACGACGAGAAGTTCGGGAGCGATGTAGGGCTAGATAGATTGCTCCAAATAAAGTTGTGATGAGGCAAGGGTTTTCTCGGTGTCACACTTATTCCCCTTTTATGTCTTTCTTAATTTCTTTAAACTCATTTTCAATTTCTGAAAGTCGCTGTCGAGATGCCTTGATGAGATCCGCGCCTTCCTTTACGTATTCCAGTCCCTTTTCGACATCGATCTCTTTTTGAGATTCAAACCAAGAAACAATTTCTGATAATTTCTTCAGTGTCTCACTCAATTGTGTAGGTGTTTTTTTATTCATATTACTTGTGTGTGTATTATACCGTCCGAGACCATAATATCAAGTGAATCGTCTGCCGTAACATCTGATTTTTTTCTGACAATAGCCCCATTTTTACCTTTTACAATGCTATAGCCGCGGGCAAGTTGTCTCGTGGGATTACTCAATTCAAGAATTCCTTCAGATCTGATCAATATTTCACCACATGAATCTATCTGTCTTTCATATCCACGGATTAAATCGTCTCCACTACGCACTAACAACTCATGCATATAATGTATTGTTGATTCTATACGACTAAGGCCGTGAAGTATACCCTGCTCCATACCTCGCACAACTGAAAAAAGTGATGAAAATTTTGTCTCCATCAATACGACTGCATTTTCAATCTGAAATTTTTTCTCCCGCAAAGTAGATTCGTATGATGAAAATATTTTTTGTTCGTACATCTGTATATGGGCTCTTGCTTCATCCCATGAATTATTTAATATATGAGTCACTGCTGTTGGTGTCGAAACGTTGCAATCCGAAACAAGCGAAACTAGTGGCGCATCCTTGTCGTGTCCAATACCCGTCAATACCGGCACAGGAAAATCGGCTACAGCTCGCACTAGTGCCTCATTATTAAATGCCTGAAATGATTCAAGTGATCCTCCTCCACGCATAATAACAAGAACATCGATTTCTTTATTTTTCAATGTTTTTATAGCAGAGAGAAGGTCAGTAATTGCATCCTGCCCTTCTACTTTGGAATCAACCATCAAAAGTTCAAATCCATACTTTCCGATATTGGTAAGAAAATCATTTATGACTGCGCCACTTTTTGATGTAATAATACCGATACGATGCGGATACTCTGGGATCGGTCGCTTGCGCATATCACTCAATAATCCTTCAGTTTCCAATTTTAATTTCAAAGCATCATAAGCAACTTTTAGTGCTCCCTCGCCAACGAGCTCGACCAGAGAAACCCGCAGTGTCATTCCCCCATTTGGTTTATAAATATTTGGATAAGCACTAACCACTACCTCCATACCATCTGTCAGTGTTACTCCTGACAGGCGATAATCATTTTTCCACATAAAACATTTTATGGTTGATTGGTCGACTGAATCCTTTAGTGAAAAATAAAGATACGTGCGTCCCTCATACATTTGGAGACCAGTAATTTCCCCAACGATTTTTGCGCGCTCTGTTTTCAGGGTTAGATTAAGGTGATCGAGGTAGGCGCTGACTGATATAGTATCGGTGGACATAAGGATAAGTATAACAAAATGTAATACAAGAGAAACCCCCTCCAGTGGGTGTGCTGGAGGGGTCGAGTATGATTACTTTTTCTTATGTTTGGGTATTTTTGTCTGGATTTGGGCGATACCAGATACTACCCGACTCTGTGGTAACTTACCATGACAATGCGTGCACACGGCTAGATGTTTAGGAGAAGACATCTTACACTGAGTACAAAGTACCCTTGGTTCAGGACGGAGAAGGAACATGCGACCTCCTTTTGTAGAATATCACAACCAAGGAGAGATGCAATTATTCAACAGGTTCCTTGCTCAATTTCCGCTTGATAATTTCATAGACAGATGGAAGAAGCGAAAGAACAATAATACCGAGTACAACGGGTGTCACATACTCGTGGGCATTTGGAATAATACGTCCAAGAAAAAAGCCGAGGGATGTCACAGAAACAGACCAGACCGCAGCACCGATAACTGTGTATCGAATAAATTTCTCATACTTCAATTCAATCATACCAGCAAGCGCCGGACTAAAACTGCGAACTATCGGTACAAATCTTCCAATAATAATCGTCTTGGCACCATACTTTTCGAAAAATTCCTCTGTATACCGAATATATTTTGGTTTAAACCAACGTGCATTTTCATCTGTAAAAAATTTCTTGATAATTTTTTTACCGAGTGCATAACTAAAAATATACCCGAGTACACCGGCAACAAAAATAACAGCAATCAATATTTTTATATCTAAAACGCCTTGAGAAGCCAAAAATCCTGTAGTAAATAGCAAACTATCTCCCGGCAGGAAAAATGTCATTGGAAATGATTCGAGAAAGACAATTAAAAAAAGGCCGATGTAGCCAACTTTGTGGATTAGAAGTATAAGATCAGTCATAGATAATATCCTACCATATAATGTGATATAGTACATGCCATGGAAGACGACAGTACTCTTGTGTCTAAATATCGGTTAGGTGACTTAGGCGCGCTCGCAACCCTAGTACATAAATATACCAAACCGGTTTACAATTTTGTATACCGATTCGGCAACAGCACTGATGCCGACGATATTACACAGGAGACATTTATAAAAGTCTGGAAATATCTCAACCGATATGACACGGCAAAACCTTTTGCTCCGTGGCTTTTTCAAATTGCATCACGAACATGCATCGACTGGTTTCGAAAGAAAAAAGATATTACTTTTTCTGATCTAGATCCCCAAGATAGTAACAAAACATTTGCTGAAAATATACAGGATCACTCGGCGCTACCAGATGATCTGTTTATACAACAGGAATATAAAACTATTATCGATATTGCCCTAGCAAAACTTCCACCTCTCTATCGGGCGGTTATGACACTGCGATATATGGAAGGATACGATATAGATGAAATTGCTACAATTTTAGAAAAACCTGCCGAGACTATTAAAAGTCAACACTACCGTGCTTTGCAAATGTTAAAAAAACAAATTAAGGCATTGCACCCATAATCAATATCCGTACGTATAGTATAGTATGAAACACAATACAGGCAGTGGATATATAAATCCACCGCAAGCCCTCGAAGAAAAAATTATACGTGCACTATATACACGTATTGAAAAACGTCGCCGTATTAGACAATGGTCTTTTGCTGGCATGATGGGTATTTCAATTATGACATTCGTATATACGACAATAAAAATTGTTACCGAGTTTTCATCATCAAGTTTTTACTATTACACATCACTAATTCGAACAGATAGTAGTTTACTATTGTCACTATGGAAAGAATTTACCCTTTCACTTGCAGAATCATTTCCTGTTGTTGAAGCAGGACTCTTTTGCATTACATTGTGCTTATTCCTTGTTGCCATCAGGGGGATATTGACCGAGCAACGCCACGCAACATTACAAACAATTTAATACACATACTATGACAACAATTAAAGAATATATCGCATCAAAAAATTTTAAATGGATTATTTATATTATTCTTGGTATTGGTATTGCATTGATTATATTCCAAGCCGGTGTATTTGTTGGATACCGAAAGGCAACATTTTCATACCGATGGGGAGACAACTACTCACAGACATTTGGACGAAGTGGTGGGCGTGGTATGCCTATGATGGGAGGAGTTCCGTTTGATCGTCCATTTTCAGATGCACATGGTGTTGCTGGTAAAATTATTTCTATCACATTGCCACAGATTGTTGTCGAGAGTGTTGATAACACTGAACAGACAATCACCATAACAGATACAACTGCTGTATTACGGTTCCGTGACAAAATTACAGTACAGGATCTCAAGATAGATGACATGATTGTTGTCATTGGTAATCCAACTGACTCTGGCATAGTCGATGCGAGACTTATTCGTATTCTACCCGACAACACTATGGTACCTCCACCTTTCCAAGACAAAACTAAAATAAATAACCGATAATCTACATGCAAATATCAAAAGAAATAATTGTCAGCCGATTTACCAAGATACGCAGATATGCAGTACAACATAAAGTATTGACTGGATTAGGACTTATTATTCTACTAGGTATAGGATATTGGTCATATGGAAAAATGACAGGTACCGCGGGAGAGACTCGATATGTTCTCGGAGCAGTAGAACGTGGAACAATCGTTGCATCTATTACTGGCACGGGCCAAGTCTCTGCTGACAATCAAGTATCTCTAAAAACAAAGGCTTCTGGTGATGTTGTATATATTGGAGCAGTCAATGGTAAATATGTTGGTCAAGGAACACTCATTGCACAACTTGATTCTAGAGACGCTCAAAAAGCCGTGCGAGATGCAGAGATTAATCTGCAAAGTGCCGAAATATCTTTACAAAAACTACAAGCCCCTGCCGATACCCTATCATTGCTCCAAACTGAAAATGCTCTGACCGAGGCACAAACAAATCTAGAAAAATCGTACGATGATGGATTCAACACTATTTCAGATACATTTCTCGACCTACCACCTATCATGTCTGGCCTGCAAGACATATTATATGGCACAACCTTGTCTCGTGGATCACAGGACAACATATCTGCATACAGTGATATGGTTCAAAATAGTTATGAACAAGTAATTGTTTTCCGTGATGACGCAGCACTAAAATACAAAAAAGCGCGTGATGCCTATGATCTAACTTTTGCATCATATAAAGCTGCAAGCAGGACAGATGATCCAGCAAAAATTGTGGCTCTAATAAATGAATCATATGCAACAACAAAAGCAATTGCCGATTCAGTAAAAAGTACAAATGATTTTATTAATTATGTAAATGATAAATTGACGGATAAGAGACAGACAATCCCCACTCTACTTAATACTCACCTAACATCTCTAAATAATTACACCGGAGAAACAAATACTCGCCTCACCAGTCTTTTAAATATTAAAAATACTATTACAAATTCAAATTTTACTATTGCAGAAAAAAAGGAGAGTTTGGCAAAATTAAAAGATGGTGCTGACCCACTGGATGTCTCATCACAAAATCTTTCAATCACACAAAGGAAAAATGCCCTGGCTGATGCAAAAGCAAACCTATCTGACTATTATGTTTATGCACCATTTAGCGGACTAGTCGGACAATTTGCAGTCAAGAAAAATGATTCAGTATCAAGCGGAACAACTGTAGCAACTCTGATTACACAACAACAAATCGCCACAATTTCTCTCAACGAGGTTGATATTGCACAGGTTGCGGTCGGGCAAAAAGTCACCCTGTCATTTGATGCTATATCTGACCTAACACTGACAGGCGTTGTTGCCGAGATAGACACTATCGGTACTGTCTCGCAAGGAGTGGTAACATACAACGTCAAAATCACATTTGATACACAGGACGCCCGAATAAAACCCGGCATGAGTGTTAGTGCATCGATCATAACCAAAGTAAAACAAGATATACTGATTATTCCAAACAGTGCGATAAAAACCCAAAACAATAGCCAGTATGTCAGTCTGTTCGACACACCTATCGCAACATCTACAACTGACACAACAGCAGGTGTATTGAGCGCTGTAGCACCTGTACAGCAAAATATTGAAACAGGACTATCGAACGACACTCACACAGAAGTTATCTCTGGCCTCAATCTTGGTGAGCAAATTATTGTCCGGACTGTTACATCAACCACAAAAGCAGCAGCAAGCGCGCCAAGCCTATTTGGCGGAACAAACACACGATCAGCGGGTACTCGTGCTGTGACGCCACGATAAAAATATGATTGAAATAAAAAATATTACCAAAACATACGAATCTGGAGATACATCTTTTCAAGCACTTTCTGGCGTAAGTTTTACTGTGAAAGATGGAGAGTTTATCGCCATTATGGGGCCATCTGGATCTGGAAAATCTACACTAATGCATATTATAGGCGCGCTCGACACGCCAACATCTGGGACATACGTCCTCGATGGCAAAGATGTCTCTACACTTTCCGAAGATGAACTAGCTCTAATTCGCAGAGAAAAAATTGGATTTGTTTTTCAATCATTTAACTTACTCCCACGCACGACCGTCCTTCGAAATGTCACACTCCCCCTCATTTATACTGGAATCGAGCAAGTTGAACGAGAGGAACGAGCAATCGAAGCATTACTGTCGGCTGGTTTTAGCGAGACACATTTTCATCATCTATCTAATCAGCTCTCTGGAGGACAAATCCAACGGGTGGCTATCGCCCGGGCTCTTGTAAACAACCCGACGCTCATTCTAGCAGATGAACCAACAGGAAATTTGGACTCAAAAACTGGTGACATTGTGCTCGGCACGCTGGAGCGATTGCACCGTGAACAAGGACGTACAATTATTCTCATTACTCACGAGCCCGATATTGCACAACATGCTGAACGAATTATTTTTATAAAGGATGGACAGATTGTGTCCGACAATAGGGATCATAAACGTAAACTAATCACACCATGACATCATTTGATATTCTAAAAGAAACATACGCAGCACTTTCTGCAAACAAAGTTAGATCAGGATTGACTATGCTTGGCATTATTATTGGTATCAGCTCTGTAATCGCTATGACTGCTATCGGAAATGGCGCAAAGGTGTCGATAGAATCTAGCATTCAGTCCATAGGATCAAACCTAATCTTGGTTATGCCTGGTGCACAACGTGGAGCAGGGCTACAAGTCAGTAGTGGCCGAGGATCAGCCAAAAGTCTTACACAAGATGATTCTGACGCTATAGTAAAAGAAATTATTGGTATCGAGGCGGCTGCCCCAGAATTGTCTGGACGCTACCAAGTGACTAGTAAAGGAAAAAATACAAATACATCTGTCACTGGTACAACCGGCGATTATCCAATAGTTCGTAATATAGAAATTGATTTAGGATCATTTGTTAGTGACCAAAATGTACGTGGACTTTCAAAAGTAGCAGTTATTGGCCCGACAACACGAGATGACTTATTTGGAGAAGGCGCTGATCCCACTGGGCAAACTATTCGTATAAAAAATGTTGAGTTCAAAATAATTGGTGTGACAAAAGCAAAGGGTGGAAGTGGGTTCGGCAGTCAAGACGACATGATTTATATTCCTCTTTCAACCGCACAGCGATTTCTAGCCGGGGAAACATATGTCTCCACTATTAGCGTCAAAGCACAGAGCGCAGACTCTATGACTACACTACAAGAAGACATTACCCAACTTTTATTGAGTCGCCACCGAATATCTGACCCTCAATCTGCAGACTTTACAGTTATGAACCAAGCAGACATTGTCGCTACAGCATCGAGTGTGGTCAGTACATTTACTATTTTACTTGCTGCAATCGCTGGTATATCACTTGTGGTCGGTGGAATCGGTATTATGAATATGATGCTTACTACCGTGACAGAGAGGACAAAAGAAATTGGTCTTCGCAAAGCAATAGGTGCCACGAGGAAAGATATTAGTACACAATTTCTAGTTGAAGCGGTGATGCTCACTTGCACTGGTGGAGTCGTAGGAATCGCTCTTGGCTGGCTGGTTGCTTTTGGTATCACATACAGTGGAGTATTACAGACTAGCGTATCTCTTGGATCAGTATTACTTGCATTTGGTGTCTCAACGGCTATTGGTATTGTATTTGGGTATTATCCAGCACGCCGAGCTGCCAGATTAAATCCAATAGAAGCATTGCGATATGAATAATATATAATTAAAATTAAAATAAAAATATGAACAAGACCACAGGAATAATTATTATACTTGTAGCAGTAGCCGTTTCATTTTATCTTGGTACGCTTTATCAAAAACGCACCGTAACAGAGGCCTTTGGTCAGAACATGCGTGCAGGTAGTATGAATCAACGCCCTGGTGCACGTATGGGAAATACAGGTTTTGTAGTCGGGAGTGTTTTATCAAAAGATGCCACAAGTATTACTGTCGGTATACAAGGTGGTGGATCCAAAATACTGCTTATCAGCACTTCTACGGTTTTCTCAAAAACAACCGAAGGTTCTGCTGGAGATATCACCTCTGGACTTGAAATTACCGCAAATGGTACTCCAAATGCGGATGGTAGTATTACAACCAAGTCAGTCCAAATTCAACGGACTCGCCCCCTAGAGCCCCGCACAAACTAACAAATACACAGCAAGTTAAAACCCCCCCGTGACATGGGGTTTTAATCCACATAGTACCTTGCATAACAAGGTACTATGTGATAATATAGACTATATGATTATAGATATAGAAAACCAGAAGTCACAAATGAGGAGAGGTTTGCTTGAATTTTGTATTCTTCTCATCATTGATCGTGAGAAAAAATATGCGACAGAAATTATTAACGAGTTGAAAAAAAGTGATCTAATTGTTGTCGAAGGTACACTCTATCCCCTTTTGAGTCGTCTCCGCGGTACAGATCTTTTAGCACACACATGGGTTGAATCAGAATCTGGACCACCACGAAAATATTACAGTCTGACTACAAAGGGAAAAGAAACACTTGATGGACTAAAAGAGACATGGAAAACACTACAAAAATCAATTAACGAATTATTATAATTATATGAAAAAAACAATTCCAATTAGTATCGCGCATACACTATTTTATATAGAGGATGATGCCTATGAGACATTACAAAATTATCTAAATTCAATTCGTACATATTTTGCACAGTATCCGGACAGTATTGAAATCATGCAAGATATTGAAAGTCGAATTGTTGAGCAGTTTACCGACTATGGTCATGAATTACATACCCAAGACAAAATTGTGACAAAAATACATGTCGATCGCATGATACAAAGCATGGGAACCATGAATGATTTTGATGGACAAGTAAATTCAAAAGAAAAAGTCTCATCCGAACCGGTTACCCACAAACTATATCGTGATACAGATAATGCACAAATCGGCGGAGTCGCCTCTGGTATTGCTGCGTACTTTAATATCGATACCACTATTGTCAGATTGATTTTTGTTTTGAGTATCTTCTTTGGTGGCACTGGAATACTGGCCTACATCATCCTCTGGCTCGTAGTGCCAGAAGCAAAAACTACATCTCAAAAACTTGAAATGCGTGGAGATCCGATCAATATCGAAACTGTCAGCAATGTGATCAAGGAAAAGGTTGAGGAGGTAAAACAGAGACAAGATAATCGTAATAGTTTCACTAGAATTGTACAAAAAATTATGAGATTTGTTGGCTCAATCGTGCAACATATTGTACCTTTTATCGGCGGTGTTATAGGTGTTGCTCTTTTAATCACTTCTATTATAAGCACTGTGGTACTTATTTCACTTCTGCTTGTTGCGACAATCGAACCATACACAGTGCTAGGGCTATTACCATTTTCTCCTGCACTTCCATGGATGTTTTATATGACCATGGTCATTGCATCTTTCGTTCTTGTCCTCTCGCCTATTATCTGCCTTGGACATCTGGGACTTATTCTGCTTAAGAAACAACGGGGTAATTATGGCGTACTGGTTAGTATTGTTGTGGCATGGATGTGTGCACTAATTGCATGTATTGTTGGCGGTATATACATACAACAAAATTATATCGATCAATCACTTCGTTATGGTGAACACCAGATTACAATAGTCCGCATGCCTGAAGTTATAATTCAGTAAGTTAAAATTACAAAACTCCCACCAATCATGGTGGGAGTTTTGTATACGACATCAACTAAGGTTTTGCTAAAAAAAATATTAATCATCGTCATCATCGCGATCATCATCGTCATCATCAACTCCAGTCACTCGAAAAGTTGGACTGACTTTATTTGTATAGACACCTGTGTCAGGTACTGTCGAAATATCAGATTGACCGGATAGTGTCTCGCCTGTAGAAGGATATGCCGAATTGACCAAAGGTTCATTTATCTGCTCAACTCTACCAGTTCCTTGGGCACGTCCTACAAATTCTCTCATCTCCATACGTATAGGATAAAACAGACTTGAGGATGTTGACTCTTGGACTAATCCAACAAATCCACTGATGATAGTAATGATTGTAAAAAAAATAAATGGCATACGATATTATATCAATAGTAATAATTATACAAAACCCGGGAAAAAGTCAGTACGGATATGGTCCTTTTTGATTCCCATTTGTTTTAATGTTGTCTCAAAGGCAGTCACCATACCATGTGGGCCAGAAATATAAAATACGCGGTCTGTATAATCTGGAATAACTGATTTAATTAAGTCTCCATCAATAAATCCAGTGCGCATATGGTGAGGTACTGTGTCACCTTTTGTATATTCATTGACCACGTATGTTGGCACAAGACCAATCCGTTCTATCGCTTGATCAAAAATATCTTTGTAAATCAAATCGTTTTCAGTACGTGCTGAATATAGTAGGTGCACATTTCTCTTCTCACCAGTATCAATCATATACTGCACCATACTACGAAACGGTGTTACTCCAATACCTCCAGCAATAAAAACTAATTTTGTATGTATACTTTTTGGAAGTGTGAATTCCCCAGCAATTTGAGATACAGAAACTGTGTCTCCAATATTCATATCTGAAAGCGTTTTTTTAAATGTACTTGAATTTGGGTAAAATTTTACCCCTAAATGTACAGATGATTCTGTAGGAGATGATGCAAGAGTAAAATATCGTCTGTTACCGCGGGTGTCAGGGGCTTGGTGCCCAAGTGTCCACTCGACATACTGGCCCGCTTGAAACTTGAAACTCTGGTCAGGAGTAAAAACAAAATCATATAAATCAGAAGAATGTTTATTTTTTTCAGTAAGAGTCAGCACTAATCTCTGTTTTGGACTGACTATATACACGAAAATATTACCAATAAGCAATGCGAGTTCTGGTGTGGTGTACAGTGGCCCAATATGCATCTGTGGTGCAAATAAAAGGCCCACAAGTGCTCCGTAAATCATCTGCTGATATGCTCGTGGTGGCGTGGTCAGTGGCTCTGTCAACATAATAAAAGCAAAAAACAACAACGGTGTGTTTGTGAATATCTTCCATGCAATACCAAGCATGCTTGAATCAAGTATAAATTTTGACGCTAAAATAGTTGCCACAGCTACAAGGATGCACGCATATACCAAGTCAGATCGCATTACTTTACGTACAACAAGAAGGCCTCCCACAAGAACATACGGCATGAGTATAGAAGTCCCTACCCACCAATTTGCAGACTGACCAAGAGTCAAAGCGGTGATAGCGACACCAAAAGCAACAGGATTAAAAATATGTTTTTTATTCCATGCAACAATATATTTGGAAGCCACTGCCCAAACTGACGCCCATGTTGCCAGAGAAAAATAAATCGCATCCATCATACTTGATGGAGGGGCAATAATTAAAATTAAAATTCCTGCGGTAATATAAACAGATTCAACATTTGCTGGAACGCCAAAAACTTTTGCAAAAATCCAATTGAAAATTATACAAATTAGCGAAATATAGCCAACAGAAAATAGAAGACGAACCGGACTGTATGGCAGAAGTCCATATGAACAGAGTAGTAATGCAGCGCCGATCAATCCAAACACAACATAAAGAACCAAACGATACATTGTTATCTTATTTAAAACATCATCAATATATTTCATAATGTATATTTCTTAAATCCAGTTGTTTCAGTGGCGATGCCGTCACGATCAATCATGTATCCTTCAAAACCGTACAACTGTTCAATAAATATAATACCATATTTTCCCATTGCAAAAGCAGCTGTGGCATATCTGTCTGCATCACAGATTGAATTTCCGATAACAGTCAAACTAACAATCTCGCCTGATACACTTTTTCCATCTTTTGGGTTGTATATATGCCTCCCCCGTATATATGTACCTGATGTGGCTACACCAATATCAGTGCCAGTGACCACTTTAACAATCGATGTTCTGTCTTCAGAAAATGGATTTCGAATGCCTACAGTCCATAAATCGCCCGTACCATTTTTGCCATGCAACTCGACATCACTCCCAGCGTCAACATAAAAATTCTTGTATCCTGCATCCATTATTAATTGTGATACATTTCTAATAGCCCACCCTTTTACAAGCCCTGATGGGTTACACAAACCCTCTGGAGTGACAATGTCAAAATAGCCGTCTGTCTCTTGTTTTGTCTTTTCCGCAAGTTCTAAGATATTTTTTAAATCAACGCTGTATGCATCTGGCACGATTTCACCACGGTTCAACTGACTGACCTCACTTTGCTCTTTGAAAAAACTAAACCTTTCATCAATAGTCTGAAAATATGAAAATGAATCATCAAAAATACGTTGGGTTGCCCAAACGTCAACAACTTCTATAGTGATAGGCATGCCCATCATAATTCTGGTTTCCTTCATTAGGATGCTTTTGCTTTTGCAAGCGCTCCTCCCAGAGATTTTTGAAATGCACCACTAGTTTCTGTTGCACCGCCAATAATATCAACCTGTGCACTCTGTGCAGTGATCGCCTCCTGTTTCAAATAAGGCATGGCCTGTGTGTTAATCTGAACAGAAGTGCTTCGATCTTGCGGATAATCAAGAAAAGCGACGTCAACCAACTTACCTCCAGAAATGGTCACTTTCACTTGGACATTTCCATAATATGCATCGACAACTGGGCCAGTATACTGACCATCCTTATATTGACCCAATCTTTGTCTGGTCTGAATCGGTTTGGTAGTACTGGGGGTATTAATAGACTCACGTTGTGCAGATGTTTCTGTAGATACGACAGGAGTACTGACTATAATGTCAGATTGTTGTTCCTTTTGATGCGCAATGTACGCAAGAAAAACAAGAATGACGGACAGTGAAAGACCCAATTTCCTATATATCATATATCTATAGTATATCGCTCTCTATGAAGTAGTGCCAGCACGTTTTGCACGGTTTTTATGGGTCGAAAAAGTTTTCCCGACAACGGTTGTGTCCACACCCTTTTCTTGTAAAACTTGTTTGATCGTTTTGCCTGACTTCAACTGGCGATTCATTTCTGAACGTGAGAGGCCAAGTTGGTTGGCAAAAATGGTCGCATTTTTACCACTATTCCAGCGATGATTCACCTCTACCTGTGATTGTGTCTGTACCGAAAACTGACCTGAGACAGTCTCTGCATATAAAGCAGGTGTGCCCATAAAAAGCATCGAAGCTAGCATACCTCCACTTGCGCCTGCTATAAACCTCTTTTTCATCTTTTTTATTCGCTTCATATAGTAGTAAGTTATATTAGTAATTAACACAGACGAGACACTCTGACTCTGTGATACTTATTACTACACCATGCACGATAGTTTATTTCATCTGACCGGTTGGGGATGGAATAATCTTACGAATACCATATGCCCGCACACTGCCCGAGGCAATATCACCGCCAATATATACTCGATCGCCAATATCAAATAAGCCAACCATGGACATATTGTCTGGAACTTGAATACGAATCAGGTCTGGCATGCCGCGAATATCATCATCGTCATCTATCACAATAAAATTATCTCCAATCGAGACTATAACGCCACGAAACAGGCCCCTATCATGACGAACAGCACTGGAATTCTGATAGTAACCACCAACAACTGGAAGATTTTTCTTGTGAGCACGGTCAAGAAGTGACCCGTGAAATGACGTTGCGTTGATAATATATGACACAACGGCCACTGCCAAAACAGAACTAAGAAATAGATATATAAAGGGACTGTGGTAAGCAAAACGAAAAGTGACCAATATTCTTTCTAATACAAACAACAGAATCGCTGTCACCAAGAAAGCCCACCATGGAAACAGAAGCACAAATGCCTCTAATCCACGAAAGCCAAAACCAAGAAGGAAAAACTGACCGCTGACTCGAAGACTGAATAATAGAAAACTGACTAGGATAAAAAGTGATATGGCGGTCAGCACAGTAAGTGCTACTGTATATATAACCTTCAACATGAAATATCGTCTTGATTTCATTGAGACTTCTCCTGACTGTATTTTCTCAAGGACTTCCTGCTTGAGATCTTGTGGTGATGTATTAGTATTCATGGTTGATGTGTAATTTTTTATATATTTCCTTCAATGATTCTTTTGCTCGCCGGAGCCGGACACCGACTGTCCCGATAGGGATATGCAAAATATCTGATATTTCCTTGTAACCAAAATCATCGATGTAATACAGAATAACTATTTCTCGATATCGGGAAGGTAGCTGTTCTAATCCTTGGTCAACAATTTTTTTCATTTCCTGCCGCTCTTGCTCATGTTCTGGTGTATTGGTATCAACCGCATATGACACTAAAACATCAAAATCGAAAAAAGAAACAGGAATACGCGATTTCCGCCTCAACTCATTTGCATATGTATTGTGAGCGATACGATATATCCACGGAGAAAATTTTTGATTGCTATCAAAACTTTGAATGTGCTCGTATGCCTTTATAAAAATCTCTTGGACCATATCTTCAATGTGATCATCATTGGAAAGAAATTTTCTACCGTACCGAGATAGTTTGTGAACATAGCGGTCCATCAACATACCGAAATCTTCCGTGTTTCCCTCTTGGACACGGTGTGCTATTTCCTCATCTGAAAGTGCTGATACTGGGGATGTCATACCTTTAGCATACCGCATTACGAGTCATATAACACCTATACACCAAAAGTGGCAATTTTATTTCACACGCAAAAACCCCTGACAAAAGGGGTTTTACGTACATGTATATAAAAAAATATATTACATTGTTGGCTGTGATGGTTTCATCGCAGCAAAAATCATGTAAACACCGGAGAGTCCAACAAGGACATAGACGGTCTTTGCAAGCATCGCCTCACCAAGTACTGATTTGACGAGATCGAGGCCAAATGCGCCAAAGAGACCCCAGTTTACAGCACCAACGATGACGAGTACATATGCAATCCATCCTAATACGCTCATTTTCATAAAAAGAATGTATTAAAAAATTAATAAACGACCTATGTATATTATAGCAATAATTATTATTTTTTTGTTAGGTTATACACAGATTATAATATGGTATATGAAAAACCCGCAGGGTACGCGTGTGCGTACCTGCGGGTCGTGTGGTGAGCTTAACTCACCTTCTGTTTGCGACGGCGACGATGTGCCGCCAGAAGACCGAACAGTCCGGCGCCCATGAGGGCGTAAGTGCTGGGCTCGGGCACAGTGTCGATAAAAATCGAATTCGTCAGTGCTTGCCCGCCGTTTACTGGCGTGGCAATCAGGTCGATCCTGTACAGATCTGGATCCATCGGGTCGAACTGTAGTAAGGTGCTGAGGAACAAAAAACTAGGCGCCTCCGAGTTTTGGACCCCAGATTGATTCCCCAAATCTGGGATCATCGTCTCCCCACCTGGGCCCCAGTAACTGTTGTCTGGCAACAGCATGGGATTAAACGAGACCGACGTCGCCTTTGTCAGGTTGTTGAATGACACCATGTAATTATAGTCACTCAACACCATGGAGCCGCCACCCGCTTGGGTGTTGATGGAGAAGGGCACACCCCAACGGGACCCGACCTTGCCGGGAACCTCCGTAGGTCCATACTGGACCTTGTAGACATTCCCATTCTGCTCTGCCGGCCCGACGTAGCGAATTATGGCACCGAGCCCTAACTCGAGGTTACCCTCGGTCAGGACAGTGAATCCCGTGTTGGGGTTACCAGATCCGTAGTACACTCCGGGAGCCGCGAGACTCCCATAGGAAACGGTAGCGGCGCTAACACTGACACTGGCCGTAAAAACGACCAGAAAAACCAACAAGGAAAACTTCAGTAGTCTATTCAATCTTTTTTCCTCTGATATTGATAAGACACCTCAAGGTGTCTTTCTGAATGAGAGACTAACATTTTTATAATATAAAGTCAATAGCATATACATAAAACAGCGGTATTAGGGAATACCACTGTTTTATATACAAAACAATATTTTTATATTATTTATTACTCTCCACCTTGAATGTCACGACATAGTCTGCTGGTTTGACCTCAGTTTTTGAAACTCTAGGGGGCAGTATACCGACGATAGAAATCCGATACGAGTCAAATTGAATAGGAACCTCGTCTGATGGCATGTTCCTTGTCACCTTGTCAGTATTACTCTGTAGAGTCACATTTGTATTGATCGCACCTGCCTCGATACATTGCACATCAATTGGACAACGACTATCCTGAACCACAGAATTGAGTGTCACTCGCACACCGTTTATCAAGACAGATTTTCCAACTCCAACATTTCCAATAGTTGGATCCCCAGCTGTCCCAACCATCTCTTGGAGACGATCAACAATAAATTTATTGCCCGTAGAGAAGGAACCAAATACCGTCACCATTTTGCCAACCACCTGTCCTAGCACATTACTAACTTTAATTTCAATCGGCAACACATATACCACCTCTTGCGTGCCGTCGAGTGGTGCATCTATATGAAGACGAAACCCGGATGAATCCTGCACCAATGTACCTACAAATGACACCCCTCTACATGCTGTAAACTGGCACTGTGCACCTGCACGTTCTACATAAGTACCATCTGGGCACTGGAGTGCTTCTTCTGTACAAGCTATTGCATTACCTCTCTCATCTTTGGCTATAAAATACATTCCTACAAAAATGACTAACAGGATAGCAACACCTAGTAAAATATATTTATTAGACGACATAGCGAATGTATATATTAATTAAATACTAATGTTTCTCTAATTATATCAAACTGATTGAGAAGATTATTTCTATCAAACTCCTTTACTGTGCCAGGATCATAATTTTGAATTGCTCCATAGTGAACAAAATATCTGACAGCAAGACAAGGACTAGTACCTGGTATTGCGTAAATAGTTTCTTCATATCTATTGCCTGCGCCAGCACCCGATGATGAAGCAACAGAATACGTGACACCTTTTTGTACGACTTGTTCTGTAGCGTGTGTACCATCAATAAACATATCGGCACGACAATCTGTCACCCCAGAAAGACGTTCAACACTTATGTATGTGTCACGTGATAAATTTGTCCCACTTTCCATTGAAGTTGGTATCGTAAATTTAACTCCGGGTATCTGTGTCTTAGGATTCATCTGATAGACATATGTTGGATCAACAACAAATGTATTTGACGTACTAATGGAAAATCCCATAGAACTACTGGAATACACCTGTGTATCTGTCTGTACTATTGTCTGGCGATGTATAAATGCATACCAAAAAGCCACTACAAGTAGGACAAGAACGACAAAAATACTGATATATTTTTTCATATATATTATAGTAAATAGTAAATGGAATACTACATTATAGCACAAAATGTCACTACACGCTGTCAGTTTTCACGATAGGAATTGATTTTTGTAGCATCTTACGATACAAGATATAAAATGTTGGAATAACAACTACCACTGCAATTGTGTAATATCGGATATAAGTAGGACCAATAAGTAATGCCGCGCGACCAAAATAAAAACCGATAGTCAACAGGATAATCGATCGGACTAAATTGAGACTCAGCATATACTGAAGAAATTTCTGCCACGACATACGTGATGCACCACTTGCTATCATAAACATGGCACCAAGGCCGTATGAAATTTTTGCAACAATCATCGTCTTCCATGGAGATGAATGGAACTGATTTTCAAGCCGTTCGATGTATTCAGGAGAAATACGAACAAACAAAACTCGATGCATCATACGTCTACCTCCTCTACCAATAATATAAAATGCGACGTCAGAGATAACATCTGCAAGAAATACAACGAAAAGAGCCGCGAACAGATTAAGATGACCAAGCGATACTAGTACACCAGATATAATCGTCACAATCGGACCTTCTGCGATTGCTGCAGGAAAAATTGCAACGTATGTATAATGTACAAAAAACTCTGTGATTGGAGTAAGTATCATATCTATACTATACCACAAAAACCAGTATCTATATCGTCTTGAATGTTACTTTTGAAGGTACTACAAAGAGTGCAGAATCAGCGCTCCACGGCTGACAGTTGTAATCCCCTATCTGCTCTGCATTAAATGAGTATGTACCAGATGTCCCTGTAGTGTCACCTTCAGTTGTGCTCTCTACAATCTTTGACTTGAAGCCCATAGTTGGTGCCATAGATGACCACGTATATGTGTAACCATCACGAGCAATAAATGATGTAGAAACATCTATACCCTGTACTTTGGTATTATATTCGCCACGAATCATTCCTTCGTTGATATAGGTTGTCCCTTCTGTCGTAGTGTCGCCTACATATTGATTGACTGTACATTTGTATGATCCTCCCTGCTTTACAAATTGTGAAAATGCCATCTTTTTCCCACTTGGTACCTGTGCATCCGTATCAACTATTTCAACTTTCTCTGTTTTATTTTGTGACCACATATACCCTCCAACTCCCAACAGACCAACAGCAACCACTAATAAGATAATTTTTGAAGATGACATAAATATTTTAGATTTTAATATAATAGTAAACACTTCCAGAGATTAATCAGGAAGTGTTTACTATTATACAGGTACCCCATATAAAAACAATTGACAGTCCTACTTTTTCTTGTGAGCAAGTAGTCGAAGACGCTTTATTTCCAGACGCTTTTTTGTCTTTTTTGAACGTGTTGTCCTATTTTTTGTATTTGTTGCTAATCTTTTTGCCATATAGAGTGAGTATATACTGAATTATTTAAAAAAGATACTAGATTATTCCCCTTTTTCGATCAACTCTTTTAGGGCTACGAGCACTTTGTTCCAGTTTTCAGTAGAGTGATTTGCAACATCCTCACTCGGTGAGTTAGACTGATCGATCGTGGTTTTAATACCATCTGCAGTCTCCTCGACTGTATAGCGTATTATTTGATAATTTTCCGGGATATCCTCCAATCCTCCCATTGGACTATAATAATCATATGAAAGAGTCTCGTTTGGCACGTATTCAAGTACAGTTCCCTTGTCTTCGTATGACTTTCCTTCCCATTCACCCCCAAAAACAATAGGTGTGCCTACCTCCCATGTAGTTACAAGATTTGTTCCAAAAAAATACTGCTTTACTAAATCCGGCTTGGTGAGCCCGTCCCAAACCTTTTCAAGTGGCACATTAATAATTATTGACGCCTGTGATGAATATGACATTGGTGTATTATATCAGATCTAATTTCTGTCACCACACGATATAAATCAAATATCCAAAGTAATCATTGGCCATTTTTCCTGCCACTTCTTTTTGGACACTCTTTCTAAAATTCGATCATTACCACCATCAAATTTTGGACTTTTACGGACAATAAAATTAACAAGATCATGAATACCGTATGGTGCTACCAGTCTTAATTGTTCACCTGCATCTAAAGTAACAGCAATCGCAGTAACCGTTTCTGGCCACCGAGATAGCGCATCCTCGGTTGAAACATATGGCGATAAGCCATCCCGCGTATGAGTATAAAATTCATTTACAATTTCCCAGTCTATTCCTGTTTTATTTCTCATTTCAATAGACAATTTTTCATCGGAGATTTGATCATTTCCGTCTGGGTCAAAATAGATAAGGTCAACATCACTTGTATCTACAGCTTGTCTTTCTATATCCGCCAGATAATTCCATACTTTATTCCTTACGAAACCCGCACCAATCATCCAGTCTCGAAGGTTAAGTGATGATGCTGTAGTAATAATATTCATCATCCACGGGTCTCCCTTTATCAAGTCAAGTATGCTTTGTTCATTCATAATAATTTAAACTTTATTATTTTTACAATTGTATCAGGCGTAACAATATCTCCATAATACTTTCTATATGATTCATACATTTTCTGTTCACTTTCAAATTTTTCATGTCCTTCAAAATCAGAATCAATCAAATCCATCAGTCGCTTCTCTCGTGTCGAAATAATTAACGCCTTACCAAATTCATCGCCAGTATCCTTGTTGATAAAAATTAATTCATCACCTTTTTGTAGATCCTTTTCATCAAAAAGTCGCCATGTCGAATCCTTTACTCCAGAGAGGACAAGGGGCACGAGATTGTCTTTAAATTTAAGAGTCTTCATAAGTTTAGTATATATGATGGCACCATATCTTGCGAAATATATTTTTTCTGCAACTGCTTGGGCAGAGAATTAAATTTTTTTATAACTTTTCGACAATGTGTCGAGCCACAATTACAATTCATTTTCCAAATATCATCAGAGGCAAGTATTGTTGAATAATCAAAGACCACCTCTACGCCACGTGGTATTGGGCACAACGCAACTATAAAAAGCTTTTTATTTCGCTTTACAACTTTTGCATTAGGATCGCATGAATGGTTCAAAAAATCGCCTATGCGACCTTGTGGGCTTATGTATCTTTCTTCATCATACCTGTATGTATTATCACGTGTCTTCTGATCGAGATTATCATCCTCGTCACATGTCACAAATTTACCTGTGACTTCAAAAATAGTCTCATCTGCGAGAAATTTTCTGCGAGTGAAAATCCCAAGACCATTTCTAGATTTTTTTATAATAAGATCTTTCTCCTCCTCTGGAATACTATGGATCTGATTTTTCACAGACATAGTATACCAAAGATGAGATATCACTTAAACACTCAATTACTGACGAGGAGTACAACGATATTCACCGGATTCTTTTTTTATTAGAGTGTTCATATCGAGCGTTATATACACATCAATCCCTACTCCTAATCCACCAGAGATGTACTCGTTCATTTTGGGACAACTTGTTATTGTCACTTTTTTGTCTGTTGGAGTCCAGTAACTCACCAGATTATCCTTGGTCAAGGTCGGTTTTGAATACTTGTCCATGTATATTTTTGCCCGCTTACTCAAATCATACACAATCATTACTCGTGGATCAGGAGCTGTGCCACTGTCAAAAATCAAAAAGTGATTCGTGATAGCGAGAAAATATTCAGCAGATCCATTTTTAATTTCAAAATCTCCCTGTGCCACCACATAACGACATGGAAACTGTGCATCAGCAGTTGCTTTGTATTTAACCAACGTATCACTCCCCACAGAACCATCTAGCGCACGAGTAATAATAAAATACTGTGGGCTGTTGTGACATACGACACCCGTCGATACATCTGCATTAGTCACTTGAGAAGCGACTGGAATAACAGCAGGAGGAACTTCATAAGAGAGAATCATATCAACCAAGCGTGGCACCCACACTTTTTGTGTGGCAAGCAACCCAATACCAATTATGATAAATACCAAGAGAACAATTCGGATTATTTTCATGTCTATAGTATAACAAAATTAGTGTTACTAAAGAAAAAGGCCGACGGTTGGGTACGTCGTGCCTATAGTATTCAGATAGTTAAACTAGACCTTAAACTCTAGATACTCCCAATATTCGAGAAGGACAGAGAGAAAATTCGAGAGACCATGCGCCAGAACAGCTGCCACAGAAGCTCTAATAAACAAATTCTTCATTCCTCCACATTTTAGAAAAACTAAACCAAAAAAGAAACCTGCAATTCCCACCTGAATCTTTCCCTGGAGAGAATATGGGTGTATAGCTCCAAATAACAATGCGAACATTATTGTGACCCCAAAAAGTGCGCGAGGTGATTTTGATACAAAAGCAATTACCAAGGATAATGGAAGGACCCTAAAAATAAGCTCCTCCATTAGGGGACTCTTGAGACAAATCTCTATCATCCCCATAATGCCCCAAAATTGAAAAGGATTAGATCTCGTCACCTGATGTTCAGGAGTAATACCCCAATTCATCAGAGCCGCACTGACACAGTACTGTAGTGAAGCTACAATAAGTCCAGCAAGAACAACGTACCCAAACATGTCTTTTAACCCTTTGGTCCCGTCAGACAACCATTCCATAAACTTTGTCATATATATGACCTCCGCTTAGTAAAATATCATTAATTGATAAAAAGTCAATATATACCAGCAATCGAGCAGGGTTTTGCTGTTTCTAATTTACTAAGAGGTAGAAATATCCGCCCTCCATAAAATCATAGCCACCTCCCTTTTACCATTAAATTTCCTACAAATCTGATAGTGCATAAGCGGGACATATTGGATAATCTATTTTACCATAAACTAGATTTATAAAAAATAGCCACCTGATATTACTCAAGTGGCTATAAAATGATTCAGGAAACTTAAATCTCTGTGTTTCCTAAAATAAATCGCGAAGTGAAGAATTTTGAACTCAAATCTCGAGATGCCTGAAAGAAAATCACTCTTTTTCGCAAAGACGATATTTCTAAAAGAATACCTTGAAACGATTGTTCTATTTTCTTCTGTGTCAAGAACTCGTACTTCGTCAAACCTTGAAAAAACTTGGTTGAAGTCATCGACCTGTAGGTCTACATCTTCCTCACCAAAATCAAAACAATGAACGAGCAAAATACTGGTTTGATAATGATGTTCAGAAAGTGATGACATCCGTCCACTAGTCGTAACATCACCATCAAACAAAACTTTCTGTCCAAAAATATCCAACCAGTTAATTCTGTTTTCTGCAGGTCTGAAACTTTCCAAAGCCTCGGTAATTGAATTTGCAGAAACTCCTAGATATGTTCCTAGAAGTCCAGCGACAATAGCTTGGTAGTAAAACAAACTCGTTTTGATGTATGGCACAAATTGTATGATCTGATTTGTGTAATTCAAAACAAGCACTACTTCATCTCCAACAATCGAGACAAAAGCATCTGCTTTTACATCTGACAATGAAAATCCAAAATCTCCTTTCCTTTTTAACTGCGATATAAACGAATTATCTGTGTTGAGTAGTGCAACACGAGACTTATCAACCAGAGCACGTTTTCCTTCGACAATGTCACCCAGAGTATTTATTCCCTGAACACCCAAATGGACTCTTTTTATGTTGAGAAACACACTGATGTCTGGTTTCAATATGTCAGTCAGAATATCAATGTGATTTTTTCGATACATCGAGTATTCTAAAGCCAAAACCTGATGTTCCGGCTCGAGAAAATTGACTATCCATGAGGACAAGGTTAACGGTGTCAATCGTTTTGAATAAACTCTTCCGCAATGGAATTTTTTATCCAAGACACTCTGAATCAGAGCTGTGCCCGTGGTTTTACCAACACTGCCAGTTACACCAATCACTTGTGGATTGGCTTGCGAAAGAATATAACTGCAAATTCTCTCTACCGCGTGATAGATATTATTCACGCGAATGTAGCGAACACCGACAAGTTGTTCATCAGAAACCCTGGAGTCAACTACAAAAACCAAATTTTCATTAACACTCAATCTTTGTATATTGAGTGCCCTATCAAACGGTTTGTTGTACCAACCCATCTCTTCCGGGTAATCCTCGTACACTGCAAAGTATAGAATTACACTTTGCGGAGAAAAAGATTCAAACTGTTTCAGGTGCGCAATGTTAAGGATATCAATATCTTCATCACCACGTAGCCCACTGCACTTAGCATCCGGTATAATCCGAAGAAGTGTTTGTAGATTGAGCTTCATCATCATCCTCCTTTACTTTTTTGATGATACTGACCAATTCGTCAGTGTGAGTATTTGCAATATCATGTCCACCGCCAGAAATAACATATAGATCGTGGTGCGATTCAGCATCATTCAGTGCATCTCGAACCAATGCTACTGGTGTAGCCGTGTCATACTCACCGTATATAAGTGTCACTGATTCACATAGATTGTGCAAATCGTCTCTCAAATCAACAGCAACAATATTGCGATACGTCTCACGCATCACTTTTGTCGCTTTTGAATAGTATGGATTTTTCACAATATGTGTTAGATAAAAATCTCGAAGTAAAGATACCAGAGTATCTGGAAGAATCTCTTTGAAGGTCTTCTGAACAAAACTCAGATCTGACTTCTGATACTTTCGAATAATTGCCGGAGAAATTAAAATTGCTTTTACTCCAACATTTTCATTTCGCCTTTTCCATCGCAGGGCAATGGCTCCTCCAAATGAATAGCCGAGGATGTAGTCTGGCTTTTCTTGTTCGATGATTTTGCCAATGTAGTCGACATAGTCATCTAGGGTCCATGGTTTTTGTGGATCATGCTCACCACAAAAACCAGGTAGATTAATTGTTGCAACATTAAAATATTGCGACAATCCGGACACGAACTTAGAGCGGTTTGCCCAAGCGTCCGTTGATCCCGCTGACGTGTAATTGGCATAGTTCCAGCCGTGAATTAATAGAATTTTTGTTTTTGACATAGTGTTATTTCAAACAACCTCTGTGCATAATATAATCACAAAACTGTATCGATGTAAATAGATCTGAAATATAGACGTTAGACTATCATGATTATATAATAACTTTTTGTGCATCTTCTGACATATAGATATTATAACAAACTTACAAAACAATTTTTCTTAAAATATCAGCAGCAATTCTCGCGTCTTCAAGGGCATCATGGTGACCACGTTGTGGTATACCAAACTCTGCGAAAATCTGATCCGAGTTGATTTTGCCACTATAGCCCTGTTTGAGTAGGTGTACATACGCAATCGGCCAAATATCAATATGATGATAATCATATATTTTTGTATCAATGTCTGCTTCAGATATCAATGTATTAAAATGACGAAAATCCATACCACCAACAAAAGCACCGAGAAGTACATCAGATCCAAATCTACTATGAATCATTTTTCCAACATCGCCACGAGATGGTGCATTATCGAGCATTTCCTGAGTAATACCAGATTTCATACTTGGCACCCCCTGCATGTCAAAATAAATATAGCTTGAAAAAACATCTTTTTCATCCAATGTTTCTTTATCTAGAAGAACCAGACCAACCTGTTTTGGACCCAAGAACCCCTCGAAATCTATTATGAGTAAATCCTTTAAAAATTTCATAGCGCTATATTTACATATTGCACTTTATTTCGACAAATGAAAAGGCCGACGATTGGATACATATAATTGACATAATAAATTAAAAATGTATTATTCATTTAGAAATTACTTTCCCAGCCAATAGAAGGTATGGGTATAAGGGAGTATCTATGGCTTATATTGTGAGCACAAAAGAAAAAGACTGCGATTGCAGTGATGAGGGTTGCCCCACATCAGCAACTATAACCGAATTTAGTTGTGGATGTGTCAGAGTTGACGTCCACAACGACACAGACCCTTGCCCAGACTGCTCTCGTCTGAGTGACATGGAAGAGAACTGCTCCGAAGGGGGCGGTGACCCGTCAGATCACGACGACTGACACAATCGCCCCCGTTCACATGAGCGGGGGCTTTAAAATTTTATATAGTTTCTATATTATTAAAAAATATTATTGACAATAAATCTTATCGAGACCTCTTGCCTTAATATAATTTTGAATTGACAATATATCAACCCGATCTTTTTCCCTATCATAATCTATCTTGCATGCTATTACCTCTTCGATTCTGACAAAAGGTAGTCCGTTAATAATAACTGCATCTTTAATAAGTTTCATTCTGTCTGGGCAATACTTTCCATCAGTAGGCTCATCTTGCAATGTCGTCACATCTGCTTCTCCTTTACGTAGCATAGCAAACCCATTTGCTTGAATTTCATCCCACCCATCCGTCTTCAATTTTTTATACAATTCTGGTGTGACGATAATATCTAGATCAGCTGCTTTGCGTATACCAAACACATCCAACAATGCACTACCAAATACTGCATAGTGACCTTTAGGTAAATTATATTTTTTTATCCTTTCAAATATATTTTCCATGTCAATATAAACTTAAATTATATAGAAGAAAAAGTTATGAGGACAATAACCCATGTTATGCCAGCAAAGACGAGAAGTGTTTTTGTAAAAAGTTGCACCGCCTCACGCTTTTGTCCATCCAGATACATAAGCACTGGCTGAAAAATAAAGGTATAGCCCATAAATGCGACAGAAAAGACAAGGAGACTCAACATTGATATTGGGGCAAGAATGGTGTCTGGCTTTTCCCTGACAAACATAGGGCCATATGTGATAAGGAGCACAACAAAGACAATATATGCACTAGCAAAGAGAGCATTGTAATATGGGTTTTTAGTCATGTCCACACTATACCACATTTTATATGACTATGTGATATTGGTTGAAAAAATAAAAGACTCGAGGACTATCCCCGAGTCTTGTTAGCACGTTCTAGTACATAGAACTTATATCTCATACGCATTTCTGCGGACGCTTCCCCTAGGTCATACTCACCTGTTTCGGCAAAACTGATTCCAAGACAATGGCGCCTGCAGAGAGAATTGATCTCTCTCATATGAGTCATGTACGGGAAACCTGCACGTTTCCATTGCGTAGGAGACATCGGCTCATTACTGCTGTCATGGAAAAGCCGAATAAAGCGTTTTGATACTTGTTTTAGAGGAGCCCGTAAAAGTGCTTCGAAATGTTCATCAGTCATCGGTTCATCCGACTGGATTAACTTGGTGCCAAGAGGGACTTTTTTTCTCCGTATCTGCACATCAAGATACAGTTCTGGCCCCCTCTTCGGGACATACTCTACCTCAATTGTTACTTTGACATCGTGTCCAAATGGACACTCTGCTAAAACCGTCCGACTCTTGTAGATAAGACTATCGATTTCCCTCTTTAACGCTGCAGGAACCCGCACTAATTTCTTGTCTGGTCTAAAACTATTCATATCGCCTCCAGAACTAATATACTCTACAAAAAATAAAAATCAATCGTGCCTATCTTCTATAAGTCTAAGAATACATGTGTTAAAATAATTGCCTATGAATACAATACACAAAAATACAATTTGTCTTTGGTTTGAAAAAGATGCTTACGATGCGGCCAGTTTTTACGCAACTACTTTTCCTGATAGTACAGTAGGTGCTGTTCACCGCGCTCCCGCTGATTTTCTGGGTGGCAAGGAGGGCGATGTTCTGACAGTCGGATTTACAGTATGCGGAATTCCCTGTATGGGTCTGAATGGTGGTACAACCTTTAAACAAAGTGAATCATTTTCATTTCAGATTACAACAGAGGATCAGGAAGAGACTGATCGATATTGGAACGCAATCGTTGACAATGGTGGGCAGGAGAGCCAGTGTGGGTGGTGTAAGGATCGCTGGGGACTATCTTGGCAAATTACACCTCGTGCTTTGATCGAGGCCATGTCAGCGGGCGGAGCTGAATCCAAACGTGCTTTCGAAGCAATGATGACCATGAAAAAAATCGACATTGCCACCATTGAAGCAGCTCGCAAGGGATAAAAAGAAAAGGCCGACGGTTGGGTACGTCGTGCCTTGCCCGGTGATCTAAATATTCTTTCCAATCTCCTGTACGAAATTAAA
This sequence comes from uncultured Candidatus Saccharibacteria bacterium, assembly GCA_964597675.1. Lineage (GTDB taxonomy): Bacteria > Patescibacteriota > Minisyncoccia > Phycocordibacterales > DATDWN01 > CAZQYV01. The sequence continues at coordinate 86,487 of CAZQYV010000002.1, read as the reverse complement.
AAGAAAGGATGATGAATTCACCCACGTATCTGGTACCTTGTCCTTTGTGGACCATGTTACCATTTCCTTGAGTAGACACATGGTACCCGACACTTCGACCAGAACTGCTTCATACAAACAAGGTTTGTATGAATTGATTTCCCATGCTGACATGGAGACCCGAACTTTTTTCCCTTTCAAATCCTCAAGCATGACAGATTCCTTTCTGAATTTATTATAATACGATTTTATTAAAAATCAAGTGCTGGCCGACTGGGACGAAGTTGGAACACATTCTCCAACAAAAAAGCCTGGACCACCCACTAGCTCAAGCTTTTATCTCTGCTCTTAGAACACTAATGATCCGATCGTAGTCTTTCATTGTGGGTAAACTGATTAGTTCATCAATGGAAACCCATTGATAGTCATCAAAGTCGGCTCCGAGTTTCACCGCCTCACTTTCTGATTCGCAAATAAAAAATATGCAAACGATTTGAACCTGTTCACCCTTGATTATCGGTCTCCATTCGTCAACAAAGAACGGTCTACCGAGCTTAACACTGATTCCGACTTCTTCGTTTGTTTCCCTGTTAACAGCATCGAACACTGTTTCTCCTGGTTTTACTTTCCCACCAGGAAAATCGTATTTACCGTGGTTCGTACCACCCTCGTACGTCTGGGCTTCACGCACCATCAAGACCTTGCGGTCTTTGACCACCACAGCTCTAACTGCAATAAATTGTTTCATTGTGTTCTCCATTTCTATGATAATACTAAGCTCAAACAACTCAAAGTCAATAGCTGACCGACTCGAGCTAGAACTGTGACCCACATTACCCTGTAATGCTATTTTAGTATTTTTTGAAAAAATATTAGCGACGGCCACTAAGATCGTTTATTTTTTAGCAAAAGTTTAGCATATTCAACTATATCGCTTTTTCTATAAATGATATCTGGTTTAATTTTTGATTCTTCCAGTGGCTTTTTCTCACCCTTTAAAAATAAACGCCAGGTGGGAATTTTAACAATTATTTTTTTCATACCCACCATAAAAGGGAAAGCTAAAGGATTTGCACTTCCACCTTTAGTAGTCTTACCGACGAGAATTGCTCTTTTAGAAATTTTAAATGGAGATATAAATAATTCAGTAGAGCTGAAACAATTTTCATCAATTAATATAATAATTGGGACATCTATATAATGTTTTGCATCGTGCTTCAAAGTCCTTGGTTTTTTAACTAACTTTCCATCTTCTCTTCTGTACAGATAGCCACTGACTAAATCCTTATTGAAAAATATGGATGATAAATTAGTTGCTCCGATAGATGAACCACCATCATTGCCACGAACATCAAAAATAATACTGCTGTATTTATCTCTATTATTTATACACAAATCAATTAATTCTTGTCCCCTTTTTATAACTTCCTCTTTATTTTTTGCAGACCATGTATAAATTATAATATATAATATTTCATCTGTTATCGTATGTTTCTGAAATAATCTGGCTGAAATTTTTTTCGACTTATTTTTTTGTATCACAACTATTGCGTGTGGATTTTTCAAATATTTTAACAACTTATTCAAGAAAATTATTTTATTCTTTGAAAAAATCTTTTCATTTGTAACAAGTTTTTTTGATCTCGACTCAAATAATTTTTTCTCATCATTAGTCAAGAAAGGATAGATATCCAAAATTTTTTGGTATATTTCTTTAACATCACTGAATTGCAACTTTTTAATTTTATCATTTCCCATTTTGTCTAAAGTTTAGATATTTCTGAAATTATATTTTCATTATACCAGTCATATTTATTACATAAATATTTTACTCGATTTATTTCATCTGTAAGCAAACAATTAAAGACTACTTCATGTGTTGGTCCGGATTCTTGCCCAAGAATGCTTTCAATTGTCATGACACCTAAAATATACCAGTTTTGTGTTCATTTTTAAAGATCAAAAAAACACACAGAAACTAACTAGCGAGCATATGTAATGCCTGTTGCATGATCCGATCTCCAATCACACCTCTCCAACTCAAGTATTGTTTGTAGTCCAACGGATCAATATGTTTTACTTCAAGCACATCTCCGTCTGGATCAGACACAAATTCCCCTATTGGTTCAACACGACAGAAGGAATACGTGTGACGTACAATCCGACCAGGAATAAAGAAATCCTGATAACCAATAACTTTTTGCTCAATTACTTTCATATTTGTTTCTTCTGCAACTTCTCGTATTGTCGCTTGTACATAACTTTCTCCTTCTTCAATCGTGCCTCCAGGAATGGTCCATCCTTCCTTTTCTCGTATAACTACTAATTTGTCTTTATAAAAACAAACTGCTTGCGCACCAGCAAGCATCTTGCCATCCAAATCATGAAGTGGATCGCCTTCATAATATGTTGTGGTTACTTCTTCACCTCTAGTATTAGTAAATGGTGTACCTGCGAGTTGGAACAAAGTTGTCATGTAAAAAGTATATCAAAATTTCGAATCCAATGTATTGTATTTGCAGGTCTCCTCGGTCTCGTATATTTACCCATCAAGCCCCACAAGGCTTTTCGATTACTTTTATCCTACCATTTTGACACTCCTCGGATTGACTATATTGCACGATTTATATTTACGATAATTTCTTTTATAAATTCCAATATTGATCTCCAGTTGATGAGTGCTAGTGTGCCCAGAAACCAGAAAAGAAGTTCCTTTGTTCTAGCATGGTGTTTCAAAAAAATTTCAACAAACCCAAGCCAAGTTGTAAACTTTCTTCCTTCAGATGTCACGAGTAGGCTCATTCTATCTTCATCATAAGCAATATAATATTTTCCTCTTTCTTTCCTATCCGCAGTGGGTGCTATACAGTCTCCAAGAGTGTTGTTAATCCTATTTTTATACTCTAGATCACTATCAGAATTATAAAGGCATTCATGTCTGTGGTTCTTGATTACATAATCAACAAAACATTCACGAGTTGGAGCCTTGTTTCTCCTATTATATTTACTGAGTATCCTAATTAACCTGAATTGTAAAAATAGTTCCATAATGTTTAAATTATCCTCCTCAGACTCCGAAGCTATCTCAAACTGGTACATTCGTCGGGCTCGCCTCAGTACCTCCTCGTCTTCACTCGTTGGCTGGGGAGGAAGGAACGTGATTACACATATCTCCCTCGAAATTGTTTCGTCGACACTCAACAATTTCTGGGCACCAGACTCACGACAGGCCGTGCTCGGCCAGTAGACCGTGAGTCTGTCCGATTCCTCCGCACACATTTTCAATGTGTTTCCCCAGCAAAGCTTCATGCTTCGCCTTTGCTTTGCTGGGGAGGAAGGAATCGGACCTTCATACTGGGCTTCAAAGGCCCATGTCCTACCATTAGACGACTCCCCAAATGATTACTATTTCGCTACAAACAAACTTATATTACACTTTTTTTGATTCTTTGCCACTTTCGGTGTCAATGATTGTTATCACCGCCAGTTCAAGTGGAAGTGATGGAATATAACTACCCTGCGTGTTCTCATAGGCAGTCAACAACTCAACGAGTGTCTTTGATGAAAAAATAGGGTTTGATGAAAGACCTGTGACAAATTTCTTTTCCTCTGGAGACAAATCCCCCGCAATTATTTCTACTGCCCCTGCTCGGGCAAGAAGTATGGTACGCATGCTGTGGAGAATAAGTTTCAAAAAAACAAGCATGTCTATATTTTGACTTGTCGCGGTATGGACCACAGACAAAGCCCCGGCCGTGTCTCCACCTGCAATTGCCTCGAACAAATCGTGGATGAGAGTGACTGCAGGTGCACCAGTCACACAACGGACCTCCTCCTCTGTAATCTTTTTTGTTTTTGCAAATGAAAGCACTTTTTGAATAATACCTTGGGTGTCACGAAATGATCCATCACCGAGGAGTGCGATCAAATCTGCAGACTGCTCGTCTATTGTGCTCCCCTCTTTTTTGATGATATTTATCACTACACGTTTCAAGACATCCTGACTTGGTTTTTTGAATGTGTATACTTCGCATCGTGACATGACTGTCTCAGGAATTTTGTGTGTCTCTGTAGTGGCCAGAATAAAAATGACATGCGCAGGCGGCTCCTCCAAAGTTTTAAGTAAAGCATTACTTGCGGACTTGGAGAGCATATGGACTTCATCGAGAATGTAAATTTTGTATACTGAATCAAACGGTAACGTATGTACTGACTCGTTTAATGCACGAATATCATCGACTGATGTATTGGACGCAGCATCGATTTCATATAGGTCGTTTGTGCTGGTGCCAAGTGCACGAGCAAAAATACGGGCAACTGATGTCTTGCCAGTCCCACGTGTGCCAGCAAAAAGATATGCATGAGAAATATTTTTTGATACTACTTGGGCAGACAATACACCGGTCACATGTTCCTGACCAACCACATCGGCAAATGTCTGTGGGCGATATTTACGATAGAGTACTTCTGACATACGGATAGTATAGCAGAGAGACTGGTTTTTTTGAAATAGAAAAAGGCGCCGAGTACTGGACTCGACGCCTATGAGGTTTTACAACTGGAGGAGAAGGATAAGGTATATATGATTGCGGTGGGAGCCGCGCGCTTTGCGGCGTATGCGAGCGCGATGCGTGCCATCCTCGCGCGGCTCCCAAATTTTTGTACTAGCGTCACCACTCTTTGAGTGGCTCGCGGATTTTTTTATTACACTTAATTCGACTAACCCTTTTTACGGGGTGCCGAGTGTCGTCGCCTCCTTTCGTGTGGCGCCGGCGTTGCGTTGCAATAAATAAAATGTCGTGGTGCAAAATGAGAGCACCTAGACAAATCCGGTTGTGAAAATACCTTTCACTATTTTTCCTTTCTGAGAAATTTTGGTTAGGCAGGCCGCCCAGGGGCGATAATCAATGAATGACGATCCCGAGTGCCATGTGCCAAGTGCCAAACCAAACTTCTCTTTCCAATTTCAATGTTCTGGTATATATTATACACGAACCACAGAAATTGTCAACTATTATGACACACTAAATCAATTTTCTTTTCTTGTGTCGAAAATTGCCCTTATTTAGAGCCGTATTTTGAGGGCTCGTTTAAAATGAGTTATTTTTGAGAAAGTCTAAAATAACCCGTTCTACCCCATCTGCATCCTGCTGTTCCATAAGAGCCATCCGAAGCTCTTTTGCACCATCAAAACCATTTACATATGCCTTGAAATGCTTTTTCATCACAGCAAAGGATTTACCCTGCCCGCCAGTGCCTTCGCCCCCAGGCGATGGCAGGCTGGCCTGCCCGCCAGTGCCTGAGCATTGCGATGGCTGGCGGGATTGCCCAATTGGTGCCTTCGGCTGAACCAATTCTGCAAATAATTTTGTGTGTTCGATAAGCACGCGGAGTTTTTGCTCAACACCAACTTGCCCCTCACTGCGTTCGGGACGTTTCTCTTTTCCTATGTCGGAAAAGAGAAACGGATTTCCAAAAATTGCTCGACCAAGCATTACCCCGTCGCATCCTGTCTCCTCTGCCTTCTCTAGTGCATCGCAAATATCTGTTACATCACCATTTCCAAAAATAAAAGTATCGCTTTTTAATTCATTACAAATTTCCACAGCTCGAGCAACATGTTCCCATCGTGCAGGTACAAGCGACATCTCCTTGCGCGTACGAGCGTGGATTGTAATCATTGCTGGCTGTGCCTCAAGAAGCGCAGGAAGCCATGTTTCCAATTCATTTTTATTGTAGCCAATCCGTGTTTTAACCGAAACAGGAATATTTCCCCCAGCATCTAGAATCCCCTGCTTTGCCCCCGCAATAATTTCTTGTGCTAATTTTGGATTTTTAATGAGTGCTGCTCCTGCTCCTTGTTTTTCGACGCTCTTGTCTGGACATCCCATATTGATATCTACACCATCAAAGCCAAGTGTGACAGCAAGCGCTGCAGCTTTCCGCATCATCTCGGGCTTCGATGTAAAAAACTGGGCCACGATCGGTCTCTCGGCCTCGTCAAACGAGAGGTCGTTTATAAGTGAATCGTATCCCCCACGAAAGAGCCCATCAGCTGAAACAAATTCTGTCCACATTACATCCGGCTTTCCGTATTTTGCGATAACACGTCGAAAGGCCCGATCGGTCACATCGGCCATAGGTGCAAGGACCAGTATCGGTTTTCCTTTTTTGTCTTCCTTTAGTTTTTGCCAGAAATTCATATACGAAGTAACGAATAATACACGAATTACTACGAATGTCGATCATCCAATTTTCGTATCATTATCTTAATTTATAGAACAGTTTATTACCAAACCGCAGATCAATATAGTCAATTGGCAGACGCTCTCGGGTCGATGTTGCAAAAGCGGGTGCTCGCAAAAGTGCCTCCAGATTGTCACGAGTCTTTCCTATATCAGATTTCAAATCAAATAGTATATATCCACCATTGGAAAGATATATCGAAAATTCACCATTATCTTTCGCCACTATATATTCTGGACCAAGCGAGAGAACATCGACTTCATGAACAAAATCATTTATTACACTAAATGTGGTGCTCGATACAGTAAACTGGCTTCCTAACGGTGTATCGGAGTTGATTAGGCCAAAATATTTTGTGTACGCATCTCCAGAAAATTGTGGCGCCTCGGCAAACAAAACACCAAGGTTGTCCATAAAATAACAATGGAGAGATGGTCCAACTTCTGGCAAAGTATCACACCAAAGTGCCACCGGCTTGCGCTCTGTGATAGTAACCGAAAGAGAATGCATGTTAGAACGAGTAATAGAAATTTGATCAATGCGACGAAATACATCCTTCAAATATGCTTCTAAACTATCGTGAGGATAAAAGAGTATATTATTTTTTGGAATAATGCCAAGATATGAACGGCCCAGAAATACGAGCGTTTCTGCCTCTACATCTGCATGTTTGACCAATACACCACCAGAAAATACAACCGTATCAATACGGATTTCTGGACGATGAACAATATAAATACAGGTACCAAAAATGACAATAAGCAAGGCGCTCACAATACCCCAACGCACAAAGCGTGCTTTGCGTTTCTTTTTTATGTATTCATCTCGACTAAAAGAAGGGTTTACCACCATATTTTTGATATTTGAAAAACGTCCTCGATTTTTATTGGATACAGCACACATTTTTCTGTCTTCCGCTAACCACTTCGTGTCCCCTTCGGGGCAAGCGCTCACGACTATCAAAATGTGTTGGTATCCAAAGAAAAAATCTGCGAATGTTTTTCAAATATCAAAAATATTTCTAATGTCAAAAAGTCGAGGACGTATTTAAAAAATCAAAAAAATCTACTACTCTATCTCTTGGAGATAACCGTCTGCCCGCCCATGTATGACTGAAGGACATCAGGAATACGAATACTACCATCTGCATTTTGATAATTTTCAACAATCATAATAAGTGGGCGACCAGAAAGTGCGGTGTTGTTGAGTGAGTGGACAAATTTCATCTTGCCATCATCGTCACGATATCTAATATTCAATCGTCTTGATTGAAAATCGTGGAAATATGATGATGAGTGTGTCTCGCGGTATGTTTTCTCAGATGGCAACCACGCTTCAATATCATATTTTTTGACTTGTCCTAGACCCAAGTCCCCCCCACAATTGACTACGATATGATAGGGCAATTTTAATGATTGCATGAGCTCCTCTGCGTTTGCGGTCAACTCTTCGTGGAAAGTAACAGAAGTGGTGTGGCTGGCCTCACAAAGCACAACCTGTTCGAATTTATAAAACTCGTGTACACGAATAATGCCACGGGTATCTTTGCCATGACTTCCCGCCTCACGACGAAATGCTGGAGAAAAAGAAAGCATCTTGATTGGTAAATCTTTTTTATCCAAAACCTCATCCATATAAAAACCCATCGTAGCAACCTCGGCGGTCCCTGATAGATATTCACCATCCTGAGTTTTGTACAAATCTTCTTCGCTTTGTGGCAAATATCCAGTGCCCATAAATGGCTCGCGACGGACGAGAGAAGGCACAATCATTGGAGTGAATCCTCCTTTTTTATTAAAAAAATCTGTCACAAACTGCCAAAGGGCAAACTGCAAACGTGCACCGTCGCCTGTCAAAAAATATCCACGAAAGCCGGCAACTTTTGTACCACGATCCAAATCAAGCATGCCGAGATCTGTCATGAGCTCTATATGATCTTTGGGTGTGAAATCAAAGGTTGGGATCTCTCCCCACACTTTAACCTCTTTGTTATCTTTATCGTCTGCACCATCTGGGACAGACATGTCTGGAATATTTGGTACTGCTACCATGCGCATCTGCCAATCTTTCATCACTTCTTTTAATTCCTCTTCTTCTTTTTGAAGTTCAGTCTTCAATTTTTGCATTTCGGCGATCGCTTGGGCACGTATTGCTTGATCTTGTTCACAAGCAATCTGGTCACTAACTGTATTTTGCTCTGATCTTTTTTTCTCGATCAATGTCATTAGTTCGCGGCGTTTGTCGTCGACAGCAAGGAGCGCGTCGACGTCGAATTCAATGTGCTTTTTTGTGGCACCGAGAGCAATTAAATCCTTGTTCTCACGGATAAATTTTATATCCAACATAGTATATACAGTATATACCAGAAGGAAAAAATTGGAAAACCCTGCTAAAACAAAGAAATAGTCATATTTTCTTTCCATTTTGCTATACTATATATATGAAGATTGAAAATCTCTCAAAAAAGAGTTTTCCCTCGCTTTTAAAAGAAATACCTGACCCTCCACAAAGTATGCGGATCATTGGCGAGATACCACTAACAGAAAAATACCTTGCTGTAGTTGGCTCACGAAAATATAGCCAGTATGGTAAAGAAGTATGCGAGCACCTGATCAGAGGACTCGCAGGTTACCCTATTACCATAGTATCCGGACTTGCACTTGGTATAGACGGTATCGCCCACCGAGCAGCACTAGATGCAGGATTACGCACTATCGCAATCCCGGGATCTGGATTGTCTGAAAAAGTTTTATACCCAACAAGCCACCTCGGACTTGCACGAGAAATTGTCGAAAGTGGTGGCGCGCTAATATCTGAATTTGCAGATGACTTTCGTGCAACGCCATACAGCTTTCCCCAGCGTAATCGAATTATGGCAGGTATGTCTCATGCGACTTTTGTGATTGAAGCAGAATTAAAATCTGGAACACTCATTACATCGAAATATGCAATTGAATACAACCGTGATGTGTTTACAGTACCTCACTCTATTTTTTCCAAAACATCCGAAGGTCCTCACATGCTCCTACGTCTTGGTGCAACACCTATCACTGGGCCACTCGATATTATTACTGCTCTTGGACTACGACCGCGAGAAGAAATGTTTGCTGAACGTGATTATAGCGACTGCTCGACTGATGAACTCGAAGTGATTGAGCTCCTACGAGAACCAATTTCACGAGATGGAATAATCAGACTTTTGGAAAAGCCAATTTATGTTACTCAAACTATTTTAGCAACCATGGAGATAAAGGGACTGATACGGGAAGAAATGGGTGAGATACATCTTATATAAATGAAAGGCGCACCTAATGTGGTGCGCCTCAGTTATATTACCTGATCACGTAGACAATAGCAGTGGGGCTCGGCCCCGGTCGAGGGACCCCGAGAAGATGCTCCGAACGTTTCGGTGCCACAATGGCTTTAACCATTTGACTTGTGTCACAGCAACGCTGCAACACAAAACGGGATTCCTTCATGGTCTTGAATTTATGAGAGGCAGTCACCTGATCAAACGGCATCTCAACTAATCTAGTTGGGTAATTCATTCACATTTCCTTTCTTATATCATTTAATTCCTAAAATGGGGAAATGTCAATATTTTGGCACACGATTTGCCAAAAGAAAAAAATAAGGTAATAATCAATCACATGAAGTTACTTATCGTTGAATCACCTGCAAAAGCAAAAACCATTTCAAAATATTTGGATGGTGAATACACTGTGGTCGCATCTGTCGGTCATATTCGTGATTTACCAAAGTCGAACAAGCAAGCGATTGATATTGAAGGGGGTTTCATTCCTCACTACGAGATTAGCAAAGGCAAAGAAAAAATTGTTGCAGATATAAAATCACTTGCAAAAAAATCGAGTGAAGTTCTCCTTGCAACCGACCCCGACCGCGAGGGCGAAGCAATAGCATGGCATATTGCAGATGCAACTGGATTGAAACACCCAAAACGTGTTGTCTTTCATGAAATTACAAAAGAAGCCGTAGTAGAAGCGATCAAGCATCCACGAGACATTGATGACAACCTAAAACAAGCACAGGAAGCACGTCGTGTACTAGACCGACTGGTCGGGTATGACTTATCAGGTCTTATTTGGAAAAAAGTTCGCTATGGCCTCTCTGCTGGACGAGTACAGTCCCCCGCTCTCCGTATTTTAATGGAACGTGAGCGAGAAATACGCGCCTTTATATCACACCCATATTGGGTCATTTCTGCAAAAGTTGAAAATACACACAACAATCGTTTTGTGGTTATATGTGAAAAAGAATTGACTGATGAAAAAGAAATGGAGGCAATTGTCGCTCTTGGTAAAGAAAAAAAATGGAAAGTAAAAGATGTTAAAGAAACAGAAGTCAAAAAATCACCTCGGGCGCCTTTTATTACATCGACCCTCCAACAGTCAGCAAGTTCACGTCTTGGATTTGCACCATCACGCACTATGGGGATTGCCCAGAAACTGTATGAAGCAGGATTGATTACCTACATGCGTACCGACTCAACCACACTATCAAAAGTTGCCCTTGCCCAAATTGCCGAGGTCATCGAAAAAAAGTTTGGAAAGGAATTGCTCCAGTTTCGTACATACACCACAAAAAGCAAAAATGCTCAGGAAGCACACGAGGCGATACGACCTACACACATGGACGTAGAAAAGGCGGGACACACGGACGAACAGCAACGACTATACTCGCTCATATGGAACAGAACACTTGCATCACAGATGAAGGATGCCCAGACATTGCGAACAAAAATTATTGCTGAAATAGAAAACTCGGATACACCAGAGTTTGCTACAACAGGATCGCGTGTCACATCTCCGGGTTGGCTTCTAGGTGACCCGCAGTCTCGTGGTGAGGATGTCGAATTACCAAAAGTTGAGATTGGTGAGCCACTGGAGCTCCACAGTATCACGCCAGAAATGAAGCATACTGAACCACCTACCCGATATTCAGAGGCGGGGCTCGTCAAAGAATTAGAAAAACGTGGAATTGGTCGCCCATCGACATATGCATCGATTATTAAAACAATCGAGGATCGTGGGTATGTTGAAAAAGTAAACAAAGCATTGATTCCAACAGACACTGGAGATGTTGTTTCATCATTTCTCGAAAAAAACTTTGAAGATTATATTAGCGATACCTTTACTGCTGAAATGGAAGACAAACTAGACCGAATTGCAGATGGTAAAGAGGACTATGTCAAAATGCTAACCAAATTTTACAAGCCATTTTTGGCAGATGTAAAAAAGAAAGACAAGATTGAAAAAATCACAAACCTCGGTGATGCAGATCCAAAATTCAAATGCCCTGTTTGTAATGGAAACATGATTATCAAACTTTCGAAAGGTGGAAAGTTTCTTTCATGTGCCCGATATCCCGACTGTGATGGAGCACTGACTATGGAAGGTATGGAAATTCGCAAAGAAGAGCCAATCGGTGTGCATCCGGAAACAGGTGAACCGATTTACATAATGAATGGACGTTTTGGTCCTTATGTTCAGATGGGTGAAATGAAGACTAAGGAACCAAAAAAACGTGGTGTGAAAAAAATAAAACCAAAAATGTCCAGTATTCCAAAAGGTAAGGACCTTTCGACAGTCACCCTTGCTGATGCAATAGTCTACCTATCGCTTCCTCGTGCCCTCGGAGTACACCCTGATACCGGAGAGACGATTACTGCAAACGTTGGACGGTTTGGACCATATATTGTTCACCAAAAAGACTTTCGATCACTAAAAGAAGATGACGTCTATACAATTGAACTTCCTCGTGCGCTCGAAATTTTAGCTCAAGAAAAAAAGAAGCGTGGATTCGCCAGAAAAAAGAAAAGTGAGTAATGAGATTGTGCAAAAGCGCCCTCTAGGCGGGCGCTTTTCTTTTTGCTAAATATCATTACTATTAACATATGACGGACCTCCAGGAGCTTATTTCCTCACTCCCCCATCCGACTGAAAAAGACGCTGAACTTATTACAAAAGCGTACAATTTTGCCATGGATGCGCATCGCGGCCAAAAAAGACTTTCTGGAGAACCGTATTTTAATCATCTAGTTGCCACAGCTAAGAATATTTCTAAACTAGGTATGAGTGCCACGACAATATCTGCAGGACTTTTACATGACACAATCGAGGATACAAATTTAACTGGTGCAGATATTGAAAGAGAATTCGGCACAGAAATTCGCTTTCTGGTGGAAGGTGTCACAAAACTTGGCGCAATAAAATACAGAGGCACTACTCGGTACAATGAGAGTCTCCGAAAACTGTTTGTAGCAATGTCACAAGATATCCGTGTACTTATTATCAAACTATGCGACCGTCTACACAACATACAGACACTTGACCATATACCAAAAGAGAAGCAACTTCGGATCGCAACTGAAACACTTGAAATATATGCCCCGATTGCATACCGCCTCGGTATTAGAAAACTCAACCGTGAATTAGAAGATACTGCATTTAAATATGTATATCCGGATGACTACAAAAAAGTCACCGATTTGATCAAGCTGAAACAGCACACTGAGACAGATTATCTAGAAAAGTTTGGAAAATCACTTAAAAAAGAATTAGCGAAAAATGATATTCGCGAGTTTTCTATTGATTATCGTATCAAAGGTAAATATAGTTTATATAAAAAATTGAAGCGAAAAGACATGGATATTGAAAAAATTCATGATATTGCCGCAATGCGTGTCATTGTACCAACTGTTGCTGACTGCTATAAAGTACTTGGCATTATACATAGCAACTGGAGACCACTACCCAACTCGATCAAGGATTATATTGCGTCACCAAAACTAAACGGATACAAGTCGCTCCACACCACTATTTTTACTGGTGATGGTGGTATTGTTGAAATACAAACAAAGACAAAAGAGATGTACGAAGAGGCAGAATTCGGTATTGCATCACATATAACATACAAACAACAACAATCAGACAAACCACATAAAAAAATTGCCAACTCAAGTCTAGATTGGGTCAAGAAAATAATTCCTCATAGAAATAAATGGGAGCACGCTCACGGAGAAAAAAGTGCAGCAAATTTTGAGGATGTACCACAATGGATACAAGAGCTTGTTGAATATCAAAAGGACGCAGGCGATGAAGAATTCATACACGGAATTAAGAGTGATTTTTTTGAAGAACGTATTTTTGTTTTTACACCAATTGGAGATGTCATCGACTTGCCTGCCGGATCTTCGGTCATAGATTTTGCATATTCTATTCACTCTGATATTGGCAATCGTATGGCTGGAGCAAAAGTAAACGGCAAATTTGTCGCTATTTACACAATTTTACAGAATGGTGATCGAGTAGAAGTAGAGACAAAAAAGACAGCAAAACCAAATCACAAATGGATCGAGTATTGCAAAACAACTATGGCAAAGCGGCACATCCGTATCGCCTTGGGAGAAACCAAGAAAAACTAAATACTAAAGTTTTTGATTGAGTAAATATCTTCCTCTGTATTCTCATCCTTTTTTATTTCCTCTGGAGTTCGGTCGTCCAGATTTTCAGGTGTTGTCTCAGTCACTTCTGGCTCTTGAATACCTTCTGGAACGCTCTGTTTTATTTGTGCATCTTGATTTTGCGCAATATGTCTATCAAGTAATTCTGTTGGCGACGATGCTTTACTTGACTGAAGTAATTCAATAAAATGTCTGACATCATCGGCAGAGAAAAAATCTATCATGATTTTACCTCCATTTTCCTTCTTTTCAATTGATACACGTGTGCCGAGTGTTTCTGTCAGTTGCTCTTCTAGTTCTTGAGTTTCTAGATCAATACCAATATCTTTCTTACGAATCTTGTCGTATGCAATCCTACGCGCAATTGCCTCTGCTTCTCGTACAGTCAATTTTTTATACATGATCTCCTTGAACAAGGTTGATTGCTCTTCAGGACGGTCGCCAAGTGTCATCAGCGGTCGTGCGTGACCCTCTGATATTTTTCCTTGTGACAAAGCATCCAAAATTTCTGGAGGGAGTGATAACAAACGGATGGAGTTTGATACGTACTCACGACTTTTGCCGACTTTTTCGCCAATCATACCGTGTTTAAAACCAAACTCATTGACAAGACGTTCAAATGCACGAGCTCGATCGACAGGATTGAGATCCTCTCGTTGTATGTTTTCAATAATCGCTAACTCAAGTTTCATCAAATCATTGTCTTCGTCTCCAATTTTTATAAGACATGGTACCTGTGAAAGACCGGCGATTCGTGATGCGCGCAAACGTCGCTCACCCGCGATAAGCTCATACTCTACGGCCAGTCCACCATCTTCTTTTGGCACCTCCTTGCGAGTGACTACAAGGGCCTGCAACACCCCATACTGGCGTATCGAGTCTGCAAGAGACTGCAGTTGCATTTCATCGAACTCACGGCGGGGCTGAAATGGGTTTGGGTGTATTTTTTCTACGTCAATCCAGAAAACTGAATCATTATAAAATTGAGACATGGCAATAGTATTAATAAGTTATAGTGCTATTTTATCACGAAATAATCTCTGGCTCAATCTCCAAGATATCACTGTGTATAATTCACTATACATACTATTATATATCATATATGATATATTAAAAGATAACATATACACATGAAACACACACCAAACATAGGAAATCTTATTAAGACAATACGCGAGGACAAAGGCATGACACAAGACCAATTTGCAAAAAAAATGAACACTTCACAAAGTGCTATTGCTCGGATTGAAAAAGGTGAGCAAAATCTAAGTACAGAGCAACTATACAAAATAAGTTCCCTCCTCGAACGTTCGCTCGTCAAAGTTTCTAACTCGACTGATGATTTTCAAATTGTTGGTGGCAGGAAATTATCAGGCACAATTGAAACAAACACATCAAAAAATGGGGCTCTTGGACTTTTTTGTGCAGCACTTCTTAACAAACAGAGTACAACATTTCACGGAATCCCTCGTATCGAAGAAATGGCTCGCATCATAGAAATTTTTGAATCTATTGGAGTCAAAGTTGATTGGTTAGAACATAATACAGTCAAAATCACACCACCAAAGAAATTTAATTTTGCAGGTCTTGATCATGAAAAAACTCCGCGAATTCGATCAATTCTTATGATGATTGGAGGGCTTATACATGCTGGTCAGTCATTCATTATCCCCCACGCTGGAGGATGCAAAATGGGTGGGCGTACTATTGCCGCACACAGATATGCATTTGAAGAAATTGGTGTATCAATCAGTACCAAAGAGCACTATTACGAAATCAAACACAAAAAATTACACCCAGCGGACATTGTGATGTATGAATCTAGTGATACAGCCACAGAAAACATGATTATTGCAGCGGCACTGATCCCAGGTATGACTACACTGCGTTTTACTCCTCCAAACTACCAAGTGCAAGAAGTGTGTTTCTTCTTACAAAAATGCGGTGTGAAGATTGAAGGTGTTGGAACAAGTACACTAGTGATACATGGTGTCAAAGAAATTAACACTCCAATCGAATATTGGAATAGCGAAGATCCAATCGAATCTATGATGTTTATCTCAGCTGCTATTGTTACAGGGTCAAAATTAACTATTACCCGATGTCCAATTGACTTTCTGGCTCTTGAATTACTAAAACTGAAAAAGATGGGGCTCAAATACACCTCATCAAAAATATATCTCGCTAAAAATGAATCGACACGACTATGTGATATTACTATTTTGCCTTCAAAACTTGTAGCACAAAATGATAAAATCCATGCATCAGCATACCCTGGTATCAATACCGACAACCTGCCCTTCTTTGTTCCAATAGCAAATATTGCCCATGGCACAACACTTATTCATGACTGGATGTGGGAAAACCGTGCAATTTATTTTACAGAGCTTAACCGACTCGGTGCTGATATAGTGTTGGCTGACCCACATCGAGTTTTTGTAAATGGTCCACGAACACTTAAAGCAAATCAAATCGTATGTCCCCCAGCGCTCCGCCCCGCTATGATTATTCTCGTGGCGATGCTAGGAGCAAAAGGTACGTCTATTTTACGAAATGTTTACGCAATCAATCGAGGATATGAAAATATCGCGGAGAGACTAAATTCTATTGGTGCTGATATCAAACTGCTAAATGATTTTTAGAAGGAGGGGGGAATCTCGACTACATTTTTTGCTCGCCGTCGCTCACAAAAAAACCTAGTCGCCGGATTTACGACACTCGCTGCTGCGAGCGTACACCGTAAATCCGTTCAAGCCCCTCGCACAAAACTTCGTTTTGTTCTCCGACTAAAAAATCCCCACAAGGGGGATTTTTTGTGCCGGAGGAGGGACTTGAACCCTCATCCCTTGCGAGACACGATTTTGAGTCGTGCGCGTATACCAATTCCGCCACTCCGGCTTCGTTCCTAGCATACTATAAACAAGAGAAAAATCAAACGAAAACCGCGTGGGGACCACACGCGGTTTGGAAAAAATTCTTGATTAGAGCTTGTTGTCCCCAAAAATGAGCTGACTGTCTGCAGGTAGCACTGTGACACTATCCTGCACAACATTTGAATATTCAGCTGAAAGCTCTTGATATTTAGTTGCAAGGAACTCTGTGAATCTTGTGTGGGTTCCAATGAATTCATATGTCACAGACCCGATTGTATCTTTTGGTGATTTTCTCACCTGAAATACAATCTTATAGTGAAATTTCTCTTTACCAATAATGGTTAGTGTCATCTTGACCTCCGCTCAAAATTATCCATAATAAGGATATTATGTCAACTAAACCACGCATAATCGTCATTCTAGGACCAACTGCCACAGGCAAGTCTGATTTAGCTGTAACTATCGCCAAAAAGCACAATGGCGAAGTTATTTCAGCTGATTCTCGACAGGTCTACAAGCACCTCGACATTGGTACAGGTAAAATAACCAAAAAAGAGATGCGGGGTATTCCCCATCATATGCTTGACGTTGTCTCACCCACAAAAATATATTCTGTATTCGATTGGCAAAAATCAGCAGAAAAATGTATCACCGATATTTTGAATAGAGGAAAATTACCGATCATTTGTGGGGGCACAGGATTTTATATTCAATCAATTGTTGATGGGATTGTCTTGCCCGAAGTGCCACCCAATGTGCAACTCCGACAAGAATTAGAAAATAAGACTGCCACAGAGTTAGTTGGTATTCTACAAAAATATGACTCTCATGTTCTAGAAACTATCGATACAAAAAATCCAGCCCGACTCGTACGCGCAATTGAAATCGCAGAACATCTTGGTAGCGTGCCTCCCCTTCAGAAAAAATCATCGCCGTATGATATTCTGCAAATTGGACTGACACTTTCAAAAGAGGGATTGTCTGAAAAAATCCATACTCGCCTCCTCAAGCGATTAAAAGCAGGCATGGTAAGTGAAGCAGTGAGACTACACGAGCGCGGTCTCTCGTGGAAGCGTATGCTCTCCCTTGGACTCGAATATCGATATCTTGCACTTTTTCTTACCGGTAAAATATCTCGGTCAGAGTTTATACAGACTCTTTCAAAGGAAATAGAACAATATGCAAAACGACAGATAACGTGGTTCAAACGGGATACTAAGATTCAGTGGTTTATACCGACAGATACAGAGAAGATTGAAGAAATCGTAGTTGCATTTCTACACGGAAAAGAGTAAAAATAAGAAAGAATGGACGAACAACCAATCCTTCTTTTGAAAGGGAAACTGATTTGTATGAAACCTTTTTCCCAAGAGCAAAAAAGTCGACTCATCTCGTGCCTCATCTGGGGCACCAACATAGCTGTTCTCCTGATATTTGGCGGCTTCCTGTGGTCATTACACAGATAGTCGACAACAAAGTCCTGCGCCACTCGCGCGGGACTTATTTTTTTGCGGGCTCGCCGCGACTCGAACGCGGAACGATCCTTTTGGAGAGGATTGTTTTACCATTGAAACTACAAGCCCTTACGAAGATTAATATAACAAAAAATCGCCTTTTTGGCGAATTTTCGTCTTATTTCTTTGCCTCTTTGAACGCAACTCGCTTACGAAGTTTCTTACTGAATTTTTTCAATTCAATTTTTCGCTCAACTTTCTTTTTGTTTTTAGTTGTCCAATACACCTCACCGGTTTGCTTGTTTCGTATTGGAATAAGTCTATCTTGTGACATACGTATTTTAAATTATGTACTGACCATCATACCAAAGAAAGCGACTTTATGCAACCAGCTCACCAATTAGTACATGCCGGCTCACCACTACAAACCATAAGCCCCCATGTTGGCCGTGCAGGGTCATAAAAAGGTTGCCCGACAGTTGGATATGTGCCCTCGTAGACTATATGTGAGACAAGTTTATAATTGGCACCATCAGAGTAATACACATATCCAGTACACCAGGCAGTACCCCTACTAGGATCGATCGGGAGGGTTCCGATATACGTCGGTGCGAGGTTAATTATGTATCCAGTTGCACCTGTAATACCGCCTTGCACTCCATTACAACCGGTCCCTGCATACCCTGCCCAGGCACCACCATATGGCAAAGGGTATGATGCATTATCACCATAATACATTTCAAGCGCAGTCCGAAGTTGGACCATTTGTTGTTTTCGTAATGTATCACGAGCTTTTATTTTTGCAGCATTGACACTAGACAGTACAACTGAAGATAAAAGTGAAATTATTGATATAACAACAAGAAGCTCGATCAATGTAAACCCTCTATTTAATCTATGCATTTTATTTTTAGTTTACGGGGGATTCCAATTTTGGTGGCGCACCTTTTATATTGATCAGTTTATTTCCCTGTGGCACCACTATATTCGATTTTGGCTTACGAGCAGACATATCTAAAAGAAAGGAGGAGATAAATATAAAAAATATAACAGTAATAATAGTGGCGCTCACAATCAAGATATATTTTGATTGAGTACTATTTTTTGCAATACCCAACGATACTAAATAGCTATCAATACTACTGGAAGGATCAGTACCTGGTTGGTATGAGCCCTGATGTGACCATTTTTGCTCTTCAAATTCAACTGACATACACATATAATATCATATGTAGACAATATAAATATCTTATTGTGGATAATAAGAGGGTGATTGTGCGTGGAGAGGGACATTCGATCCTTACAGGATCAGTAGACCTTTTCTGTTTTTTATATCTCCTTCGACGAGCTCAGGATCACAAAAAACTATCAAAGGTTTTGAGTCCCTACGAAAGCCATAATATGGCTTTCTCTCACCACAAATTAAAAATACCCAAAAGGGTATTTTTAATTTGTGCGTGGAGAGGGACTCGAACCCCCGAAGGCCGAAGCCGCGAGATTTACAGTCTCGAGTAATTGCCACTATACGATCCACGCATTCAGAGAAAGAATATCAGATTTTTATATCTAATACAACTTTCTTTCAAATTTATTTCATTGCTTTAGGAGAGATGATACTTTCACTGACTAGTGACCCACGTCTACCTTTTTTAACAGAAAGTACGTATTCCCCTGCTTTGAAATCAACAACAATTGAGCCACCCTTAACAATCCCCTTGCTGACAATGAGAGATGCAATCGGTGTTAATATTTTATTTTGTATTAGACGCTTCAGTGGTCGTGCACCATATTGTGGGTTGTAACCCTCTTGTGCAAGAGTATCAAAAACAGCAGGAGTTAATTCAAGAGTAATATCTTTTTGGGCCAATCGGTCAACCACAATAGCGACTTGAATTTTAACAATTTCAACAATGGCTTCTCGACTCAAAATGTCGAAAACAATAATATCATCCAAACGATTGAGAAACTCTGGACGAAAATGATCCTTCAGTGCATCCATCACTTTTGCCTTTGCGTCATTGTAATTTGATTGTTCAGTTTTATCATGTGCGAAACCAATTTTTTCCATACGATCAATGTATTGTGCGCCGATATTTGATGTCAAAATAATAACTGTATTTCGGAAATTGACCACGCGTCCCTTGGCATCCGTCAGACGTCCATTGTCCAATACTTGTAACAAGATATTGAACACTTCTGGGTGTGCTTTTTCGATTTCATCGAAAAGGACGACGGAATAAGGACGGTGGCGAACCATTTCGGTCAAGTTTCCTCCTTCTTCATACCCAACATATCCAGCTGGCGCACCGATCAATTTGGAAACACTGTGCTTTTCCATAAACTCAGACATGTCGACACGAATCAGTGCCTTGTCATCATCAAAGAGGAATTGTGCAAGTGCTTTTGTTAATTCTGTTTTACCAACACCAGTAGGACCGAGAAAGAGAAAAGATCCGATTGGTCGGTTTGGGTCCGCAATACCTGCACGAGAGCGCTTGACTGTATCAGATATTTTTTTGACTGCCTCTATTTGTCCGACAATACGACCATGCAAAACCTCTTCCATACGATGGAGCTTGTCTGCCTCTTCTTCCAGCATACGAGAGACAGGAATACCAGTCCATTTGGAAACAATCATGGCAATATCATTTTCTGTAATTTCCTCTTTTAGAATCCTCCGAGAACTTTGTAATTTTTTCAGACGCTTTACCTTGGTATCCAAATCTTTTTCAAGAGCAGGAAGTGTTCCATATCTAATCTCTGCTGCACGCGACAAATCGGCACGTGCCTCGGCAGTCTCTGCCTCACGTCGAAACTCCTCAAGTTGTTTCTTGATTGTCTTGATGTCCCCTACAGTTTCCTTTTCATTATTCCACTTCAACTCAATTTCAGAAGTTTGTTCTTTGAGGTCAGCGATGGCCTTTTCAATCTCTTTGACTCGGCTCTTTGATTTTGGATCTGTCTCTTTTTTTAGCGCCTCGCGCTCAATCTCGAGCTTTACCACCTTTGAGTGAGTCTCTTGTAACGCTGGTGGCATGTTTTCTAGTGCAATCTTGAGAAACGATGCAGATTCATCGATAAGGTCTACTGCCTTGTCTGGCAAAAATCGATCAGTAATATACCGGCTAGACAAATTGACGGCAGCAACAATGGCTTCGTCTGTAATTCGAACACCGTGATATAACTCATATTTTTCTTTCAGGCCACGGAGAATGGTAATCGCGTCCTCGTTATTCGGCTCATTGATATACACCGGCTGAAAACGTCGGGTCAATGCTGGATCTTTTTCGATGTATTTTTGATATTCCTTCAGTGTTGTTGCACCGATTGCACGCAACTCGCCACGAGCAAGCGCGGGTTTCAACATGTTTGACGCATCTAGGGAACCTTCGGCAGAACCTGCACCGACAATAGTGTGAATCTCATCGACAAAGAGAACAATCTTCCCGTCTGCCTTTTCGATTTCTTTTAAAATATTTTTCAATCGCTCCTCGAATTCACCACGGTATTTTGTGCCGGCAATCAAAAGTCCCAAATCAAGTGAAACGAGCTCCTTGTCTTTCAGGGACTCTGGCACTTCACCAAGTGACATACGGATTGCAAGACCTTCAACAATTGCAGTTTTACCCACCCCTGCTTCACCAATCAAAATCGGATTGTTTTTTGTTCGTCGAGAAAGAATCTGAATGATACGAGATATTTCACTATCACGGCCGATCACTGGATCGAGTTTGTTCTGCTGTGCAAGTTTGGTTAGATTTCGTGTATATTTTGAAAGTGCCTTAAATTTTTTCGGTGTGTCTGTCTCTGTTATTTTTTTACTTTTGATTTCCTCTAGAACCTGCAAAATAGATGCTTTATCAATTTTAAATTTCATCAATACATCACGCGCTGGACTGGGTGTTTCAACTGTTGCGATAAACAAATGTTCTGTGGAGACGAATTCATCTCCGAGAGCAGTTGCCTCCTTGGTGGACGCCTCGATGGTCTGTGCTAATTCTGGTGTTAGATATATCTGATATGACGCAGACAATGTCTGCCCGCTCTCATTGCCTTCGATTGCATCGAGCAGTGAATCAGTCAAAAGTATGGTGTCTATTTCCAGTCGATCGAGAATAGATGGCACAATGCTGTCTTCCTGTAATACTAAAGCGGCCAAAAGATGCAATGGATTAACGTGGTTTTGACCACGTTCTATTGCCAACTCATGGGCCTTACGTATTGCTTCTTTTGCTTTTGTTGTGAATTGATTAAATGGTGGCATATGATGATAGTTTACATGTTAACTATATAGGTAAAAAACACAAAAGTCAATGTGTAAAAGTACCATTATTATCTACAAAATACTATTTAATGAGCTCTGAAAGAGTCGCTAAATCCTTCTTTAGAAGCTGGGATGATGTGAATATTTTCCCAGACCCACCTGATGTGTGCATGCCAACAATATCCCCTGCTAATGTAAAAATAGGGCTACCTGCTACCAAATCACGACTGACAATATCGGTATCAATGCCTGATACATATTTTACTGTAGTTGATCCAGTACCAGACTCTCGCATAGAAAATGAAATGACTCGCCCGACCGCCACTGCGTTGGAAGCATCGCCACCAAGTGCCACGACAGACTGACCTAATTTTGGATCCACTCCAGCAAAAGTAGCCGGAACAAAATCAAATTTTTTATCTTTTGCAGGTGCTGCCTTAAACAAAAGGAAATCTGTTTTTTTGTCCACTCCGACTGGATTGATATAAACATCAACTCCATCTATAACAACAAAGTAAGCACTGTCTGTATGAATTGTCTGCCGGTCGGCAATTACCAAGCCATCTTTTGAAACGACAAGTCCCATTCCATAAAATGTAGTTTCACCTAATCCATCACGTTCCTTTATACGTACAATACTTTTAACATTTTTGTTTATGGCATCAATAACCAAATCCTCTTCCTTGACCACTACCGTCGTAACTTCTGTATTTTTTGGACCCAAAATATCTGCTGGAGTGACTTTTTCAATTGTCTTTTCCACAACACGATTTATGTTTCGAGTCACCTCGATAGGTGCCTGCTGGAGCAAAGAGACTGTCATGATGCCTGTGGCAATAGATGTAACAAAACTAACCAATAATGTCAGTAATATAATTTGGTTCTTGTTGAGGTCCTCCATACACTGTATAATATCACCATCAGATTAGAGAGTAAATATCCTGTTATATTTTATATAATACAAATTATGGAAAGACCTCCACACATATATACCATCGAATCAAAGCCAAATGCACAGAATATTCCAGATCATAGTGAAAGAAGACTTGATATGCTCGATGTGTCAAAACCACATGACAAGATAAACCGAAATGAAGCACTTGCTGAGGCACAAAATGAGCTTGTGGGAAATGCCGCAATGTATGAAAATCTACTCATTGCCCTGAAAAAAAAGGAAAATGGTAATGTGAGTGGTTTCGCTCATATCGAGAATCTATTTGTTGAATACGCTGAAAATTTATCTGATGATGAAATAGATAGTATCGTGAGACAGTTTAATACTGGTTTCAAAAAATATATTATGAGTAGGAGAGGTGCAATTGATGTCACCCCAAAACAATTTGAAAAAATAACTCGTGGTGAAATTGACATTAGATCAAACGGAATTAAAAGTGTTGTGAATTTCATACGTGGCAGAAAAGCAATTTTAAACCTGTCACCAGCACAATCCTATGATTTTTATTTTGAAACTGGGCTAGATGCACACTACAAGATTGATCTGGTTGAGATGATATACGGTGAGGATGAATCAATTGAAACCATGAGTCTCATTCAGATTAAATCAAGCATACCACCAGAATATGAGCAGGAAGAAATTACGAAAACTCATCGAGAATGGATTGATTCTGCTGTTATGGGTATAGAGGATCTTGAAAGTGAATATCTATATGGACTAGCGGAGGGAATACCAATTGAGCACATGACTGGAAATATCAGCGAGGTACTCGAAGTGCTGGAAGATCTGTGTACCGATCCTGCAGGATTTAATCCTGATTTGTTTTTAAGTCGGCTTGGATTGGATGATTTGAATAATAAACAAAAGGCATGGCTATTAAAGAAATATCTCAAAATCCTTGAGGAAGAGATAAACATCGGTATATCTGAAGGATATGTTGGGAATGAAGATGCTGAAATGATTATTTCAAAATTACGAGAAACAGAAACAAAACTAGTCACTAAAACAAGATTGCCACGTAATTTATCCTTTATTCACAATATTGATTCAGTGATTGCAGTCGGAAAAAATGAGATTAAACGAATAACACTTGTGTCAAAGCAAAGTGATACCAATAAGAGTAAAATTATAAAGTATGATACAATCAATTGACATTTATTTCAATTAATGATTTAATATAAAAGGAACGTTATGAATACCAAAAATTTTACTGGAGTGCGATTGGGTGCAAAAACCACTCCAACCGACCCAGTACAAGCGGCCAAGGTCGCCAAAGAGAAGGAGGATGAGTTTCGCCAAAAGGTGAAAAAGATCCTCCGAACGAAAAAGGGGGAGAAGTGATGAACTTCACCCCCTCTTTTTTTATGCCACCACTTTTTGGAGCGCTTGCACTAGGCGGTTTATGTGTTCACGAGTTGTTTCGCGACCCATTGTGATGCGCAGACTCGATGAAGCACATTCCTGTTTACCAAGTGCCTCTATTACATATGATGATGAATCTTCTTTGAGCGTCCTACATGCCGATGAATACGACACCGCAATCCCCTGCACATCAAGAGAAATCACCGCAAATTCAGCATCGAGATCTGGAAAACAAATATTAATATTGTTTGGTAAACGATCAGTCGGTGAGCCATTGAGCGTTGCATTTGGAAATTGTTTTTGTATTTCAGAAATTGCGTAGTCACGAAGTACTATTAGTCTCTCTGTTTCCATATCTCGATATGAATCAGCGATATCAAGTGCATATGCAAGACCAATCATTCCAGAGACGTTTTCTGTACCGCTCCGTAGACCACCCTCTTGTCCACCACCTTGGACTAAGGGTTCCAGATCAACGCCTTTTCGTACATACAAAAGTCCCATACCACGTGGGCCATACATTTTTATGCCATCAAGAGTCAGGAGATCCACACCGAGTGAATTCATATCGAGCGACATATAAAGAGCACTCTGACAGGCATCTGTATGCACATACGGAAAATCTGTATTATTTTTTTCTCGATATGCCTTGACCATACGTACAATCTCACGAATTGGCTGTATCGTACCTATTTCATTATTAGCAGACATGATAGTGACAAGTACTGTGTCCGGAGTCAGTGCTTTTTCAATATCAGTCACAGAAATAACACCGTCTGTAGAGACAGGAATATATGTGACAGATACACCTAATCCATCAAGATCCTTGCACACCTCTAGCACAGATGAATGCTCGATCGTGGATGTAATAATATGGGGAGTCTTGCCTTTTTTTTGATATGCACGACAGATACCATACAATGCAAGATTATTTGATTCTGTTCCACCAGACGTAAAAATAATTTCACTCGACTGGCAGCCCAGTACCCGCGCACAATCTCCACGAGCAATAGTCATGGCTTCTTTTGCCCCTAGTGCCTCGCTATACAGAGCAGACGGATTTGCGTAGTTGCTCAATGCATAAGCATTCATTTTTTCGAGTACGTTTGGATCAATCGGTGTCTGTGACGCGTAGTCGAGAAATATTCGTTCATGAGATGATGACATATTATACACTATACACTGCACAATATATTTTGCAAAAGATAAATTTTTATGTATAATGACGAAATGATTATAGATCCACTCATCGCAACATATGCTGGTATTGGCATTATTGTGGTGCTTATTGGATGGATTATACGACTTGAAATAAAAATACACCGTCTGCTCATCGGAAAAAATGCTCGATCACTGGAAGATTCGATAGTAGAAGCACATACAAAATTGGAGGAACTTGATACATTTAAAAAGGATTCAATTTCATATTTTAAGAATGTTGAACTCCGGTTGAGACGCAGTATCCAAGCAGTTGAAACTATCCGCTTTAATCCGTTTAAAGGAACAGGAGACGGAGGGAGCCAAAGTTTCTCGACAACACTTGTAGATGAACATGGTGACGGTTTGGTCATGTCTAGTCTATATTCCCGAGATCGCATCAGTATGTTTGCAAAACCACTTGGTGCATTTAAAAGTGAATACGAACTAACCGACGAAGAAAAAGGAATTGTTGAAGAAGCAAAAAAACATTTGGAATATTAATTTCATGCCCGCACTATATAACCCACATCACCATGACAGAAAAAACACACACTACAGAACGCGCGCCAGTCATTGCAATCATGGGACATATAGACCATGGCAAATCAACACTCCTCGCCTATATTAGAAAAAGCACCCAGCCTTTAAACGAAGCTGGAGGTATCACCCAGCATGTCTCTGCCTATGAGGTAGAGCACGAGAGTAGCGACGGTAAAACACACAAAATTACTTTTATCGACACCCCCGGCCACGAGGCGTTTTCTGGTATTCGAAGACGTGGTGCAAACGTTGCCGATATTGCAATCCTCGTCGTTTCTGCAGAGGACGGAGTTAAACCACAGACAATCGAGGCGCTGAAATCGATTACAGACAGCAAGACACCTTACATTGTTGCTATCAATAAAATTGATAAACCAGAAGCAAATATCGAGCGCACAAAACAATCTCTAGCAGAAAATGAAATATACATCGAAGGGTATGGCGGGGATATTCCTGTTGTTTCACTCTCATCGAAAACAGGTGAAGGTATTCCAGAACTATTGGATATGATTCTGCTTGTTGCTGAAATGCAAGAATTGACTACCGACACTACGGCACACGGTAGTGGTGTAGTAATAGAGAGTAATCGTGATGTCAAAAAAGGTATCACTGCAACATGTATAATTAAAAACGGCACAATTAAAAAAGGTGAGTTTATTGCGGCTGGAGAAAGTACGGCGCCTGTACGCATCATGGAAAACTATCTCGGATCGCAAATGAATGAAATGAGTGCATCAAGCCCCGTGCGTATTATTGGTTGGGACAGTTTACCAATCGTTGGGTCCCCTTTCCACACATATGTGACTAGGACCGAAGCAGAAGGATATGTCACAGAGGAAAAGGAACACCGTGCAGTAAAAACAAATGCAACATTTGATCCAAACACATACGCAGTCCCAGTTATTATAAAAGCTGATGCAGGTGGAAGTCTGGAGGCAGTGTTATACGAGATCAAAAAACTTACATCAGATCGTGTTCGTGTCGATGTGGTGTCTGCAAGCATTGGAGCAATCTCTGACAGTGATATTCAGTTGGCCTGCGCAAGCAAAAATGCAATCGTCATTGGATTCAACACAAAGATAGATAGTTCAGCTCGCAATCTTGCAGAACGCCAAGAAATCGAGATCCAAACATTTAATATTATTTACAAACTGAGCGAATGGCTAGCAGATGTGCTTGTAAACCGAACACCTAAAATACAAACCAAAGAATCGACTGGACGAGCAAAGATATTAAAGACATTTAGTAAAATCAAAGACCGTCAAATTATTGGCGCACGCGTCGAAAGTGGTGTGATAAAACTTGGAGGGCTAGTGACAATAATGCGACGAGACGCAGAGATTGGTGAAGGAAAAATAAAGGAACTCCAGCAGCAAAAAAACCGTAGTGACGAGGTGGCGGAGGGCAAGGAATGCGGAGCGATGATTGAAGCCAAAGTTGAACTTGCACCCGGAGACTATATTGAAAGTTTCATTATTGTAGAAAAATAATATGAGTATACGAAAAGAAAGAATCACTGAAATCATACACGACCTAGCAGCGCGGTTTTTGGAAATGGAAAATAATGGCTCATCACTAGTCACAGTGACAAGTACAGTGCTGTCTTCAGATGGCAAACGTGCCACTATTTTCTTTACAGTTTTTCCTGACACATTTCAAAAAACTGCACTAGAATTTGCAAAACGAAAGCGAAGTGAATTCAAACACTACGTGCAAAATAATTCAAAATTAGGTAGAATTCCTCAGATGGACTTTGAGATTGATCTTGGTGAAAAAAATCGTCAAAAGATTGATAATTTATTGAATCAAGAATAATAACGGCCTGGTAGCCAAGTGGTAAGGCATTCCTCTGCAAAAGGAATATACGGCGGTTCAATTCCGCCCCAGGCCTCAGAAAAAGCAGCGCTTTTTCTAGCGGAATTGAACCGACGGAATGTTTTTTATAATTATATTGCCCGGATGGCGGAATTGGTATACGCGCACGACTTAAAATCGTGTCTCGCAAGGGATGTGGGTTCGATTCCCACTCCGGGCACAAAAACTATGTATATAGTTTTTGAGCACGAGAGTAAAGTCGTGTTACGACTTTACGTTGGGAATCGAAAGACGGAGCGGGTACCAGTCGAGCACGACTGGTCGCGAGTCGCGGACACGACCAAAATGAGCGACGGCGAGTTTTGAATCGCGGAAGATTTCCACCTCGGGCACAAATAAAATTATATTTTTAAAAAATATCATTTTATGTTACTGTAAATTTGTTTGAAATAGTTTGCACCCATAACTCAGCTGGTAGAGTAGCTCCCTCTTAAGGAGAATGTCGCAGGTTCGATCCCTGCTGGGTGCACATGTACGAGAAAGCCCCATCTGCATGGGGCTTTCTCGTACATGTGCAGACCGGAGCTATGTTTTGCCAGTAGGCAAAACCAGCGAGGTCTGGGTCGGAGGAATTTCGCGAGTGACGACGAGCGAAATATCCAAGACACAAAGATACTGCAAAACAAGCGGAATAGTGCTATATATCAGCCTTCTTTATTTTTTTCTCAAAATACAGTAGAGTGTACGTATTGGGCGAGTGGCGTAATTGGTAAACGCGCCAGTCTTAGGAACTGGTGGAGTAATCCGTGGAGGTTCAAGTCCTCTCTCGCCCACAAATACAAAACAGCTTTATGCTGTTTTTTGTTTGGGACGAGAAGAAAGCCGTTGACACGGCTTTCGTGAGGACTTGAAAACCTTTGATAATTTTTTACGAGTGGAGCGAAGTAAAAAATAGAAAAGGTGTACTGACCATGTAATGGTCAAGATTCCTCTCTCGCCACAACTTGACACGCATCAATCATCTGCTATACTTGTATTACAAATGGCTTCGGCCCTCCCCGCAAGGGGTAAATAATCAAAAACTCATGCAAGCAATTGTATGAGTTTTTGTTTTAACTCATCAAAATTTTCTTCGCTAATATCACCAATTTTGTATTGTAAGCGTTTTGCATCAACTAATCTAATTTGGGAAAGAATTGCTGTACTAATTTTATCTTCAAGATGAAAGGAGAAGTAATATTTTCCTTTTTTATGATTTTTAGTGAGTGGAATACACCACAGCACCTCATTATTAAATTTTTTCAATATAATTATAGGGCGCAAGAATTTATCTCCCCTTCCATCTTGTTCAAAACCAACATTAAGACCAAGTGACGTAAACCAAATTTCTCGTTCATGAAAAAACGCACGTATTTTATGTTCATCTATATCACTTTTACTTTTGTGCCATTCCTGAAAATCTTTTTTCATTTACATAATATTATAACAAAAAAAATTTTATATTTTATATACAATTCCACCCCCCCTCTGTAAAGCCATATTTTGACGCTCGAAAATAGTTGACTTTTGGATGATTTCATGATAGAATATACACGGAACAAAAGGTGGGCATTCCCCACCCTAGAACTTTGAAAGGGAGACGAAAATGCTTGGAATTGTGTCTTTAATTGCAGTGGTTGTGATTGCCCTTGCAATGGGGTTGCTCTTCTTTTATTACCGTCCTGGTAAAAAGAAGGAAGAGGATGATCTCTCCCTCATACCATATGAGGAAAATGTAAGCCATGAGCCAGAAAAAAAATCAACCTCATGGAGCGTCGCCCTCAACCTTTGGGTGTCGGTGATAGTCAACCTATTACCCACTATCCTTCTGGTGGTCGTCGTACTAATCATCATCTCGCTTGTCGTACTTTTGTTTATGAACTACGGCACGACTGTGTTGTTGGCGATGCTTGGCGTAATATCAGCCATGATGACGTTTGCAATACTGCTGGCAACCCTAGCGGTACTTCTGGTCAAACCACCTGAAAACTCGGGTGACGATCCGAAAAATATATGGCAAATTTTGGGATTTATTCCCGACACACCTAATGTCATTCGTGCGGTTGTAACTGGGTGGGATGAAAAAAATGGACCAATTGTCGAATACATCTTACCTAATGCAACATATAACACTGCCACGAAAAGGATCGATGACGCAGCCAATCCATATGAAAATGAAACCTTGTTTTATAAAAAAATCAGGGAAAAGTTTGGTATGCGTCGCTTTGGCCCACCACTCATCAGTTCTCTACGCCCACTGTTTATCGACCGTGTGGTAAATGTCGACAGTCAGACCTCCAAGAATACCTCTATTATGGGGCAATTGGTCGGTAGTGTGGTAAAGCGGTATGGCTTGTATAGACGGATCTACCGACCGACTTTACACCAGGACCTTGATACTAAGGATGGTGTCAGATTCAGCGTGATCAGCTACGCGATCGTCAGCGTCTTTGACCCGAATCTGGCATTCACCGTCTATAAAGACAACTTCCTCCAGACACTGAGTGAGTTGATTGGAGGATTTCTGTCAAAACGATTGGTAACAAAAACGTGGGAGGAATATAAAGAAACCGGGAAGGACTTTGAAAAAGCTGAGTTAGATAAATTCAACCATGAACTAGATATTCTCGGTGTAGATCTTATCCAACTCACCATGAGTGACCCGGAACTTAACTCCTCCATCCAGACAATCATGGAAAAACGTGTCAGCGCAAAGGAGACCGCTGAAGCAGCTGTAGTCACCGCAGATGGAGAAAAACGTGCCACAATCACTCGAGCTGAAGGGCAAGCACAGGCCACAGAGCGTCTAGCCAAAGCCAACCGGAAACGGTTCGAGGAGTTGGTTGAGATGTATACAACACAAGGCGTTCCAGCTGCTGACGCAGCCGCAATGGCAAAAGAGACGATTAAGGACTCGCAGGATGCCGAGGCAATCGGCAAATTGCGCACTTTTGTCGCCGGTGGTAGTGGCGTACAGATTGGTGTTGACAAGGAGGAGTAGGTGGACATAAAAACGATTCTGCTTTATCTCTTTATTGTTGCACCAGTTGGTGCGACTATACTGCTACTTGTGGTTGCTTGGTACAAGCTTATCAGGAAACCACGACAGCAAAACGGACAACAAACCTCACTTGCTCCAACCGCATCCAGGGAGTGGATAAAAAAGAAGTGGAACGCATGGAAAAACTTTCTACTCCTCTTCGCTGGAATCTTCTCCATACATTTGATTGTGTGGATGATGTTCCCGGAGTTCTGGGTGAGGTGGTGGTCACAGCCATGGTTCATGTTGTATCAGATCATTCTCGGTCTTGGGTTCTATCTCTGTACTCAAAAGGGATATCTATCAAAGATTGGGATAATTCTCTGCGCACTTGGACTATTTGCAGTTGGTAGATCTCTTTACCACACGATTAGTGGTGATGAGGGAATAACAATTGTCAAAGAAACTATCCGCCCGACACGCTACGCCACCCCTCTGCCAAGCAATTGGCACCCTACCCTCTTACGACCCAAGGAAGCAGAGGGAAAAGACACGGAGGCAGTGAGGAAATTCTGGGATGGTCATCCTCATCCCAATATCACCGTCGAAGAGATGGTGATAATCTGTAGAAACGAATCTGGATGTAACCAGAGGAACGACGATGGAACGGTTGTGAGAAACCACAACCAAAATGGCGCCAAGGATGATGTCGGCGTCATGCAGATCAACGAGGGCTGGTGGGCCAAGGAGGTCATCCAACAAAAAGCCCTCGATATCGATCTGACGCAGATGGATATTACGACCATCGAGGGTAACCTCCAAGCTGCGCTGCACCTCCGAACACGGTACGGTCTCGCTCCATGGACTCAGCGAAAGTTCCGGGAGTCATGGATTGTCGAGGCACCTGTCGGGAAGTGGGGTGATGTCGTCATCACTCCGCAAGACAGAAGTATGACATGTAGACCAGATCCAGACACTTCTGTAAAGGTTCTGGTCAATGGTGAGTGGGAAGAGATATACGTTCCTGGGACCCCATTAAATCTTGGTGGTGGAATCATAACCAAGCGATTCCAATCACCAGATAAGAAAACCGTCACTATTTTGTGTTCTTTGGAGTGAAGTCACTCCACACCCTCGCGGGGCTCATATGGGCCCCGCGATTTTTGTTACAAAAACACCCTGCCGAGGCAGAGTGTTTTTTGTTTAACCGTTAGGAAATATGTATCCTGTCGGGTCGCCTGATACTCCGAACGTAGCGAGGACAAAGCGGATAAGACCGTAAACAGAAAACATGATTAGCATTCCAAACATCCCCCACAGAAGCGCATTCTTTGCTTCTTTACGTGCAGGGTCCCCTTCTTGTAGAGAAAGAAACTTAACAATGCCGTAAATAAAGTAAACGGTCGCAAGTGTGAACAACAAGATAATCAGTGGGTTTAAAATCAGCCGATTAAATTTGTTGAGAAAAGGAATGATGGTCATTACCCTATTGAATATTAACTGTCGGTAGGTTAACTGTACCGCCCTGATTTACACCAAGTGCGCCACCAATCCAACCGATCAATCCGTATACTGATACCATAATAAAGAGAGCAATCAAACCCCAAATCATATGACTCTTTCCTTGTTCTGCAGCTTTTGGATCTCCTGCAGCACGTATGTACTGTACAAGTCCCCAGAAGAAATAGACAATAGCGATTGCAAAAAATATAGGTATCAACTGCTTGATAATATTGCCGATACTGGTAATCAATGATGAAATACCACTAAGGTTTGGAGCAGTCTGTGCAAGAGCGAGTACTGGACCAAAAGATAACGCTGTGTAAATAACTTTTTTCATTGTGTTACTAAATTACTTATAAATTAATGCTATACATAAATCATACTATAAAAATGCTTTGAAGCAAAGAGGGTGTGGATATACTAACACCCTTCTGGACTGTTACAATCTGTTGTAAATGCAGGCGGTGGAATGCCTGCACTGTCACCACCACTGCTACTACCCGTGCCACTTCCTGGTGTAACTCGTGTCTCGACACCAAGTAATCCTCCAATCATAGCCAAGATTCCGTATATAGAAACCATAATAAACAATGCGATAATACCCCAAACTATCTTTGTCTTCCCTTCTGCTCGCGTCTTTTCGTTACCGGAATCATTGAGAATAAATTGTGCAATTCCCCAGAAAAAGAAAAGTACAGCAAGACCAAAAACAACACCAAGTAACAAATTAATGAGACTTTTTGCACTTGTCAGAAACCCACGAACTCCATCGAGTGCTGCAAATGAAATGAGTGGAAATACAGCTGACGCATATAAAGTATATAATGTATATTTTTTCATATTAATTAATTTAAACTAGGAAAACCGGGTTTTTGACTGTTACTACTACCATCTCCTTCTGGTAAAAATGGATACGATGATGTGTCGCCAATCTCCAAATCTTTTGCAAAAATCGAAATGATCGCGCTGTATGAAAAGAGTATGAAAAGTGCCAAAATCCCCCACATCATATAGTTTTTGCCTTTTTTTAACTCGGATTCATTGCCGGCGCTAATAACAAATCTGGATAACCCCCAAAAGAAAAATATAAGAGCAAGCGCAACGAGAATTGGGATAAGGAGATTGAGTATACTTAGTACATACGTAATAATGCCAGCAAAAGTCGAAGCGGATAGATTGAATTCAAGACCATATACTACCATTGGCAGTATAAAAATTGATGTGATAATGATTCGTGAGGTGCGTGACATATTATTCAAGAAGTTTAGTAACAGTGTTTTGAACGACCTGCGATATGCCTGCTGCAGCCAAAAGAATACCTGCTCCTATCAGTGCATATTTTAGATTATCATTTGCTTTTGAAATTGCTGCTGGATTGCCTTGGGCTTGGACGTATTTAAACCCTGCATAAATAATGTAGAGTACAACGAGTACACCCATAATCGGCATAACTATTTTATTGAGAATTGTTGCAATAAGATCGAATAAGGTACATTTGCTGTTGTCTGTTGTATTACACTTGAGAGGATTGGGTATTTTCAAATTAATACTAGTGCCTGTATTTGTTGTATTGTTATCATTTATCTGCGCATATGAAAACAGCGGAAACATTATAGATATGAGCAGTACACTGAATATAATTATTTTCTTCATAAAATGTTAAATTAAATTGGAAAGAATCCTTTTTTAACCTCATCTGTAACTAATGAATTTGTAATCAAGTTGACTATAAGCCATGCCGCAAGCATGACCACAATACCAATTGCAACATTTTTTAGCATATTGTTTGCTTTTGTTCTGTCTCCCGGATTATCCCCCGATCGAAGGTATAGAAAGCCGGCAATAGCAATCGGCACTACAGAAAATGCTAATGCAAATTTCACTCCAAAATTGATTGTATTTTGTATTGCAATAATTAGATCACTAAATTTCTCACATGGTATTGGTTTCCCCCCTTTCCAACATGTTGTCACGATACCATTTGTATGAGGTCCATCTGACATAGTACTTGATGTTGTATTATTATCATTTATTTGTGCTGATGCAAAACTACCCAATAATAAAAAAATAAATAATGTAACCCCAACATATCGCATGATTCGTTTCATCATATTATTGTGTTAAAAACGTACTTAACAATTGACTCGCACGTCCGAGTGCCTCTGTCACGCGCGCACGACCACTTGTTACAGACTCTACCATTTCTTTGAAAATTTCTGACGTCGCTTGTGGGTCTGGATCGGTCCATGCTTTGCCATACAACGCAGAATTATAGAAAACGGTTCGGTATGCATCAGTCGGCTTTGCAGCAAGCAGATCCCGACGGACAGGAGGCAGGTTGGTCATGGTCTCGAGAGCAGTAAGTGACGATGGCTCAGTCAAGCCCAAAATGGTCGCAAATGCCCCTGCAATGGACTTGGATTGCTTTGTTATGGCCAGTCCGTACATATGAGCAAAGACGATTTTCTTGGTTGCCTGACGTGCCTGTGGCATGTATGTCACGTCGAAATTGAGGTTTGGATTTTTCTGTTGGATTGAAAACAACTCGCTAGCAAAACCAAAATATGTGGCCAAGTTGCCGGATAGGAAAAAGTTGAGTGATGAAGGTAAGGAGCGATTCCATGTGTACATAGCAGCGGTTGGATTGGAAAATTGAGTATAAAAATTAAGTGCAGACTGTCCGGGAGCAATTGGGTAATTGAGTTGTGAATCAAGTACAGATGTATAGTAGGACTTGTTGTATGAAATGATTGGCGTACCTCCTTGCAACAAAAGTGTTGCCAGAATTTCCTTTGCATTTGCTACATTTCGCCATTCACCAAAAGAGAGCATGCTTTGCATAATATTTCCGCTTTTGTCCTTGCGTGTCAGTGTAGGTACCAAACGCAACACATCATCCCAATACTGTGGTGGCTGTGAAATAAGGTTGGTTGTAAACATGTCTCGATTCCAATACATAACCATCGGATCAATCATAAGAGGCAAGGCCTGTATACCATCGGTACTCAAAAAAATCTCACCACCTTCGATAAATGTGTCTTTAAAATTGCGCTCTGGATAACTCTTGTACGGAATCATCAAAAACTTGTTACGATGCTTGAACATAGAGTCTTCTCGCAATATAACCACGTCTGGTCCAGTGCCAGAGGCCAATGCCTCGACGAAATCTGCATCGAAATCTGCTTTATCCTTGCGAACATATCGGACTGAAACAGATTTATTTTTTGGAAGTGTCGAATTTTTGTATGCGACAGAAAATGCATCGTCTGGTATTGTTCCCCAGACCACAACCTGTGCCACCGGTGTACTGTTTGCCTTGGATAAGGCAAAAATAGCAATACCAATAACTAGTCCAAGCGTAAAAATCGTTACAATAGCAATTTTGAAATTTGTCATAATTTTTTGTAAATCATGCCATAGTGGTGTGACCCTGCCGAAATTTCTCGATCCAAGTGAAAGCCGTTGTGTTCAAACAAATCCATAACTGTGTCTTTTTTGACCACCATATCCGCGTGCGGACCAATGCCACCAAATGATTCTGACCAATCGACAACTAGCACTCGGCCAGCCGGTTTTAATATTCGTTTTACTTCTTCCAAAACCCCTTGCTTATTTTCGACTTGAAAAAGAATGTTGGACAATAAAACCAGATCGATCATACCATCATGAAGATGTGTTCCGCCTACTTTTTCAATATCACCCCAAACAACCTCTATATTGTAGAGGCCATCACGGGTAACGTGATTTTTCAGTTTTGTTAGGAGATCCTTTTGAGCATCAATAGCGTAGACGTGTCCGGTAGAAACAAGCGCCTTGGCAGCTGCAATAGTATAATGCCCGGATCCAGAACCAAAATCAGCAATTTCCATACCTGCTTGTATTCCACACTGTTCGATATTTTTTTGAGGATCAGAAAACATACTTATATTATAGTATGAAAAAACTAAACTAGGAAATAGAAATGGTGGAAATCTATTTATCGCCGACATAGAGTGAGAGTAGTGAAAGTGTAATCACTTTCACTACCGAGCCGAGGAGAGCGAAAAAAGGTTTAAAACCCCTCGGCTTGCCGAGGTAAAGGACGAGCTCTGCGAGTTCTTTACGTGTCCAGAGCTTGCCCTGGGGTTTAATACCTTTTATAAACAGATAAGGGAGGCAATTGAATCACCTTCGCGGAGTTTCATAATACGCACGCCCTGTGTCTGCCGACCGAGAACTGGAATTTCTTTTGCGTCTACACGAATGACCTGTGATTTTTTAGAAATAGCCACCACTTCTGCTTCATCACTTTCAAAAACTTTTGCTGAAATGAGTTTGCCGGTCTTTGCGGTCACGTTTGCTGTTTTAATACCGGATCCCCCGCGATTTTGTATTTTATATTCGTCTATATCGGTCTGTTTACCATATCCATGTTCAGAAATAACCATAAGTGTCGCATTGTCCCATGCGTTTAGTACCGCCTCTGCAGCAATAACCTCGTCGCCTTTGCCAAGTTTGATTCCACGAACACCCATTGCAGTACGTCCCATTTCACGAATATCTGTCTCTTTGAAATGAATAGACTGACCTTTCTCTGTGACCACAATCATGGTGTCTTTTTTAGTAACAAATGATGCAGATATCAAAGAATCTCCCGCATCGAGTTTTATAGCGATAATACCTGATATACGAACATCATGGAAACTTGCAGCACTACATTTCTTGGCAACGCCATGTTTTGTGACCATCATTAGAGAAGAGTCAGATTTTTTGACCTCTTTTGTCATTGGCAAAATAGATGTAATTTTCTCCCCTTCAGATAATGGCAAAAAGTTCATGACTGATTTACCACGAGTCGCCCTGCGCCCCTCGGGAATATCATACATTTTGGTTTGATATGCCTTGCCTTTGTCCGTAAAGAACAAAAGATCACTGTGAGTCGAGGCAATCAAAAGATGAGTGACAAAGTCCTCCTCCTTTGTATCCAAATCCACCACGCCGACTCCGCCACGTTTTTGTTTACGAAATTCATCCGGGTTAGTACGTTTTATATACCCTCCGGCAGTCAATACTAACGCATTTTCCTCATCTGGAATCAAATCCTCGACAGAAAGCACCTGTGCGCCCCCTTTTATTATTCGAGTCCGACGCTCATCGCCAAATTTTTCTTTTATTTCTTTACACTCATCTTTAATAATACTCAAAAGTTTCTTTGGGTTAGCCAAAATCGCCTTCAAGACTTCGATCAGTTCTTGTACGGATTTTAATTCATCCTCTATTTTCTTGCGCTCGAGACCTGCCAGTCGCTGGAGTTTCATTTCCAAAATAGCTGTTGCTTGAATGGCAGAAAACTTGAAATCTTTCATTAAATTTCGATGTGCCTCGCTGGTATCTTTTGATGCTCGAATTAATTTAATTATCTGATCAATATGATCGAGTGCTTTTTTCAAACCAAGCAAAATATGTTCACGCTCGAGTGCTTTTTTCAAATCAAACTCTGTCCGTCGGCGAATGACCTCCTTGCGGTGGAGAATAAACTCTTCTAAAACGCCTTTTAGTGAAAGCGTCTCTGGTACACCGTTGACCAGCGCAACCATGTTGTAGTGAAATGTGTCTTCGAGTTGAGTGTGTTTATACAAATAATTGAGAACTGTCTGAGGGTGAGCCGTGCCCTTGAGATCAATCACCACACGAATATCTTTTGCGGACTCATCACGGATATCCTTGATCCCCTCTAGTTTTTTATCTTTTATGAGATCAACAATCTTAATAATCAACTCCGATTTGTTTACTCTAAATGGAATTGAAGTAATGACAATCTGAAATTGACCAGCTTTATTTTCGACAATTTCTGCCACGCCACGGACAACCACAGGGCCTTTTCCAGTAGCATATGCATGTTCAATATCTTTTTGATTAAAAGCAATACCTCCAACAGGAAAATCAGGACCTTTGACGAATTGCAAAAGATCATCTGTTGTAGCATCTTTGTTGTCCACCAGATGGACAACCGCGTCAATAACTTCACCAAGATTGTGTGGTGGAATATTGGTGGCCATACCCACAGCAATACCAAGAGTTCCGTTTAGCAGCAAATTTGGTACTGATGTTGGCAATACTTTTGGTTCCTTTCGAGTGCCGTCATAGTTTGGACCAAAGTCTACTGTTTCCTTGTCTATATCACGCAATAATTCAGCAGCAAGTTTGGACATTTTTGCCTCGGTATAACGCATAGCAGCAGGCGAGTCCCCATCGATCGAGCCAAAGTTTCCTTGACCGACAATCAGTGGATAACGCATGGTGAAGTCCTGTGCCATTTTGACCATCGAATCATACACGGCGACGTCGCCATGTGGATGGTAGTTTCCCAAAACCTCTCCAACAACTGCCGCCGATTTTCGAGTTTTGGCACCAGCAGAAAGACCCATCTCGTTCATGGCATGGAGAATACGACGATGAACTGGCTTTAGGCCATCACGGACATTTGGTAGTGCGCGGTCAGTAATAACCGACATAGCGTAGTCAATAAATGACTCTCGCATCTCATCCATGATCTCACGATTGAGAACTGATACACGCTCTGGAGCAACAATTTCTATTTCTTTTTTTGCCATTTGAGTTTAATGAATACGCCCTATTATATCATAAAGTGGTTGGGAATTCAAAGGGGAAAAGAGCGGATTGTGTGTCTCTTGTCTCGATGTCTCTCTTTTGGAGCACGGATATTTTTCTGCTGAAAAATTCCTCAAGTCTCGGCTACCCGCCTTGCGAAGTCTCCAAAAGAGAGACATCCTCGACGTATCCACACAATCCTTTTGATGGTTGGTTGAAGTCTCTAAAAAGGTGCATTATCGCCGTGTCCTCATAGTCCTTAGAAAAGACGAGGTGAGGTAAAACTTATTCAACGAATAATGACTGACGAGGTGGAGGGTGTACTTGTCGGAGCGACGTAATAGATAGGTTCCGCTGTAAAAACCTCCTTCGTCCCATCTTTCAGCGAATTAACTTGGTCAGAAATAACATCCACACCTGCTGACATGTTTGAGAAAAATGCTGAAAATGGTCCTGGGGTTTTTTCGGAGGCGACTGCTTGGCGGGTGCTCGTATCACGCATATCTGGATACCAAACTGTCCACCAAACAACTACGATTATCCCGACAACAAAAAATGAAAACAAAAATGCAATTTGCTTTCTTACTCGCACCGGTTTTTGACGTAAATGTTCAAAAAAATCAATCATGATTGCGTTGTAAAAAATGCACAAAATCAGGGGATTTGTGGCTAGACGACTTCCAAGACAACAACATCGCCCTCTTTGCCATCCAAATCCTTCTTTTTTATTGTCAGCTTATCAACTGGAGAGACATTTTCTGCGCCAATCTCTTTGAGAAATGTTTTAAGAGCATTTTTATCACCGACTTCGCCATAGTGACTTGGAATAATCAGTTTTGGTTCAAATTGAACAGCTAATTTTGACGCAATGGCTGGGTCAAGCACACCGTTACCACCTATCGGGACAAATAAAATATCCACGCCATCAATAGCTTCCTTGACTGCGGGGGCGATTTTCTCATCCCCGATAGCTCCAAGAAAACAGAGGTTCATGCCTTCCATCTGGACAGTATATATCGTGTTCAAACGATCCTCTCCGCCATATCCGGATTTTGAAAGAAAACCTTTGATAAAAATACCAGAGACTTCATATTCACCAGGGCCTTTGATAACAAAAGACTCCTTTTCTCCACGAGAAGTTACATCACTGCCGTTATGTTCAGGACTGTTGAGAGAGATGAGTGTAATATCACTGCCGAATCGAGCACCCTTGAGTGACGAATCTTTTGAAATTGGATTAACCGCTAGGGTCGTATCCCCAAATGAAACCTTAAAAAAATCCGCTCCATGGTGTGTGATAATCATACCGATAGTATATACGAATGTAAAAATAATTCAAAATAGACAAAAAAAAGACCGCCCCGTGTGAGGCGATCAAGATGCAACGATTTTTTATTCTTCTCCAAAAGAACAGTTGCCAATGTTTTGTTTGAGTCTACAACTTTCACAATAGACTCGTCGTCGAGCCACACTCATCGACATACCATTGCCAGGCTTGTATGTTACTACAAAGGATTTCTTACATCCTTTGCAGGAAGGTACCGTAAAACTGTTTTGAAACGCAGGTTCCGTGTACTTGGGAAAGACATTCGTTACGGGTTTTATCATTCATTCCTCCATACTATATCTAACACATATCACGTGTTTATGTCAAGTACCCCAAATGCTAAAAAAGTGTATAATACCAATCTGTATATTAACA
This sequence comes from uncultured Candidatus Saccharibacteria bacterium, assembly GCA_964597675.1. GTDB lineage: Bacteria > Patescibacteriota > Minisyncoccia > Phycocordibacterales > DATDWN01 > CAZQYV01. The sequence continues at coordinate 45,501 of CAZQYV010000002.1, read as the reverse complement.
GCCGTGAGAGATGCTAAACTTGGCTTCCCAACCACCCAAACAGGTGGTCTCGGAAATTTGAAAATTCGTTACAACAGCAATTTTTCTGGCGCCTTTCACAAGGCCGACGGGCCGAGAAGTTCGCTCGCCCAGCAGGGCGAGATAGATTGCGCCAGAAAAGTTGTGTTGTAAAAGAATTTTCAAATGGAAGCCACGCCACCTTTCACACATATACTACATGACAACAAAAGAAGAAATTCTTGAAACTGCAGAAGAGACTGCTCTTGCTGCCGGAGCAAAGAAAGAAACAGTAATGTCAAAATTACTGAACGATACCGCAAATCCCCCATCAATTGATGACGTGGTTGAAGGTAAAGTAATCGGGATCGAGAAATCATCAGTCTATATTGATATCCCACCATTTGGTACGGGTATTATTTATGGTCGTGAATACATCAATGCCCGCGATATTATAAAGAAAATCAACATTGGCGACAGTGTTGCTGGTAAGGTCGTATCAATTTCAAACAAAGACGGTTATATCGAAATTTCCCTCAAGGAAGCTCGACAAGCCCTTATTTGGAGTGAAGCAGAAGACGCTATTCGAGACAAAAAAATCTACGAATTGCCTGTGCAAGAAGCAAACAAGGGAGGACTTATCCTCACATGGCAGGGTATTTCTGGATTTTTGCCCGCATCACAACTTAAAACTGAACACTACCCACGTGTTGCAGATGGCGATAAAGACCGAATTCTCGAGGAACTCCGCAAACTAGTCGGACAGAAAATATCTGTAGCAATCATCGGTGCATCTCCAAAAGAAGGCAAGTTGATCTTCTCGGAGAAAAATCCAGAGCAGAAAAACAAAGACTCAATCATTGGTAAATACACACTTGGTGATGAAGTCTTGGGTGAAGTAACGGGTATGGTGGACTTTGGTGTTTTTGTTAAACTCGAGGAAGGATTGGAAGGGTTGGTACATATTTCAGAAATCGATTGGGCACTCGTTGAAAATCCAAAACTTCTCTTCCATATCGGTGAAAAGGTAAAGGTCAAGATTATTGAAATCAAGGATGGCAAAATTTCTCTTTCTATCAAGGCCCTCAAGGAAAATCCATGGCACGAGGCTGAAAAAAAATACAAGAAAGACGATGTAGTGCCAGGTGTTGTGATTAAATTCAACAAACATGGTGCTCTTGCAAGTATAGAAGAAGGTATTGCAGGTCTCGTCCATATTTCAGAGTTTGGTAGTGAAGAGAAACTTCGCAACACACTCGAGCTTGGTAAAAGTTACCAATTCAAGATTACCCTATTTGATCCAAAGGAACAAAAAATGACTCTGTCATACGTTGATCCAAACAAGAAGGCAGAAGTCAAAGAGTAAGAAGTAAAAGGTAAAAAGTAATAGATACAAAACTCATCGGGTACCCGATGAGTTTTTGGTAAATAAAACCACCGGTCCGGAGACTGGTGGTAAATTGGGCATTTCTGGGTGATTTATCCTGATACAACGCAGGAGTAAAACTCTGCGAGCATTTTAAAACACGCATGGCAAACACGATTTCCTTCTGGTGGTATCGAAAATCTCCAACTACCCACCAAACATAACTTGCACGGAACTCTCCATGCCGATGTATCAAGCGGGATATTCCGGCGTACCACCATTGTCTGTTCAGTGATATCCACCCCGTCATAAAAACGTTCATAGATACGCACCCGTGGGTGTTTTTCTTGGTCAAAAAATGGTACCAAGTCAACATATGACAAGATAACTTCCCCACTTGAACCAGCACAAAGTGCTGCGGAATATACAAGCCACCCAGCAAATCTGCCAGGGATAATCTGATTGTTATTGAGTGTGATGTCCACACTCTTCTGGACCTGTCGAATCGGTAAACAGCACATAGGGAACCCCTTTCCGGAAAAACAATAACACGAAATGCAGTTATTAGCAAAGAATCTAGTTGAATTCGTTGCGGGCTTTTTCGATGCCAGATGTGACAAATGTATCAAGCGCCAGAGTCACTTTTTTTGATATCTTTTTGAGAGCGGTTATTTCTTCTGGCTTAAACTCCCCAAGTATAAATTTCATCACTTTGTCCTCCCCAACTGGTTTTTTTGTTTTACCACTAGGTGTTGTCGGGGAAATACCGATACGAATTCGCGCAAATTTTTCTGTTTTGAGTGATTTTATAATTGACTCCAGCCCGCGATGCCCACCCGATGACTTGTTGAAGGAAATTTTATGTGCACCAAATCCCATATCTAGATCATCATATATAACCATCAGTTTTTCAGCGCCTTTAACACTTGTAACGAGGGACTTTACTGTCTTGCCGGAATTGTTCATAAAAGTATCTGGCAGGACAAGTGTCACAGGGCTTTTGCCAACTTTTATTTTTGCTACCTGCGCGTTGATTTTTTTATCAAACTTCCATTCCGCTTCGTACGCACGAGCATACCACTCTAGCATCATTCTGCCAGTGTTGTGTCGAGTATTCTTGTATTCATCACCAGGATTCCCAAGCCCCACAAATATATATGACATAATTGAGATTAGATAGAAAATGAAAAATTAAAATTGAAAAATAAGCAAATCTCGTTGAAGCGATATCATTTTTGGAGACTTCGCAAGGCGGGTAGCCGAGACTTGAGGAACTCCGTTCCTTACAGGAACTGTACACTCTTCACATCAGAATACTGACGTTCAGAGTCTTGCGAAGTGATAACATCACTTCTCACTCCAAAAATGATATGCTGAGAAAGAGATTTGTTACTATACCTTTATTATTTTCAATAATTACATTATGAATCATAATCGCATATTGTGTCAAGACCACCTTTAAAGGTATACTACGCTTTACTTTTAACTAAAAAATAAATGAATGAAGAACAAGCACCTATTACAGCAGAGTTTCCGCCAAAAAAACCGCTCTGGAAAACAATTATTCGTGAAGTTTTGATCTTTGCGGTTATTGCTGTTGGTGTTGTTCTCCCTTTTCGTATGTATGTTGCAGAGCCATACCTCGTCTCTGGAAGCTCTATGGATCCGACATTTGAGACAGGCGACTATCTCGTAGTTAACAAAATTGGCTATCGGATGGGAGAGCCCCAGCGAGGTCAGGTAGTGATTTTTGAGTTCCCCCTCCCCATCAAGGGAGAAGAGGGTAAAAACCTCATCAAACGCATTGTAGGGCTCCCAGGAGAGACTGTGGTGCTCAATGGCACAAATGTTACGATTGTCAATACAGAGCACCCTGAAGGCATCCGTCTAGATGAGTCATTTCTGACCTACACCGCACCTGCCAGTATGTCAGTCACCCTTGGCGCTGATGAATACTTTGTTCTTGGGGACAACCGCCCAGTCAGTTATGATTCCCGCTCATGGGGTATCTTGCCACGAAAATATATTATCGGCACACCGCTTGTTCGACTCTTTCCTTTTACAAAAATTTCCATTTATCCCGGCAATCATATTGGTCAATAACAAAGCATACTATGTCCAAAAAAGACGCATCAAAAGCAGAGAAAACATACCTTGCCACCGAGTGTGACAAAGTTGGAGAAATTGCATTGCAATATGGTTTTACTGTTATCAAATCTCCACATATCTCGTCTGACGATATTCAGAAGACAAAACAATTCAAAGAGTTTGATTGGTATAGTGATGCAGATGAAAAAGTTGCCCTTACCCAGTGGTACATGCGTGATAATCTACAGTCACTGGCCCAGCCGATTATGGTCTTGTACAAAAAACCTCTGACCGGTAGTGCACAAAAAAAGAAATCTACAGAAGAAATGTACGGGCTAGAGATCATGGGTAGCGGACGGAGCACTAGTGAAGCCTTGTCTATCAAAACAGCGATCGCTATTTTGAGTGATCTGGGATACAAAAACCTCTACCTCGATATAAACAGTATTGGTGACAAAGAGTCTATCGGAAAATTTGAACGCGAACTCACTAGTTATGCACGAAAAAATATACATTTACTACCAGCAAAGGCACGAACAGAGTTTAAAAAGAATCACTATAGTGTTTTAAGCAGTTCAGAACGAGATGTTGAGGAATTTCGCTGTGGAGCACCTCAAACAATTGCCGCTCTTTCTGATATTGGTCGCACTCACCTAACCGAAGTGTTGGAATACCTTGAATCATTTGGCATCCCCTACAAAATCAATCCAACAATTTTTTCAAATAAATTATTTGGTGCCAATACTATCTTTGAAATTCGCCAGCCGACAGGCAAAGGTGACGACAGTGTATTGCTTGCATATGGATACAGATACAACTATCTCGCAAAAAAAATTGGAGGAAAGAAAGATATACACTGTATTGGTACAACAATTATTGTCAAAAAAAGTGCAACAGCAAGCAAAAAGGTGATTATTAAAAATATCAAAAAACCACTATACTACCTAGTCCAGATCGGACCATCTGCAAAACTCAAAGCACTTAATGTAGTCGAATTACTCCGAAAAAATAAGATCCCTGTTTACCATTCCCTAACAAAAGATAAAATCACCGGGCAGCTAACTGGTGCAGAATATATGCACGCGACCCACGTCTTGATTATCGGGCAAAAGGAGGCAATAGAAAACAGTATCGTCGTCCGAGATGTCAATACTCGTGAACAAGAGACAATTCCCCTGTCCCGTCTTGTAGATTTTCTTAGGAACATGCAGGGGAAGGGGAAGAAATAATAATATCTATTAGCAAGAAATCTCTTGGCTCAGCATACCTTTTCGAGGGCACACGGTTCGGCTTGCTAGCCGACCGCTCAATCTCGCTCCGTCGAGCTCCGAAGTCCCTCAAAAAGGTACACTTTCACCGTAGATTTCTTGGTACTAGAGTGATTTTGTGGGGGCTTCATTAGTGGTGAGGTGGAATAGAGGACGGTCCCCTTGCCAAAAGAGCCCGTTTTTGATAGTATTACGCCCATATGATAAATGCAGAAGTAGTTAAAACAGGAAGCGAAAATAACCTCAATCTCATCCGACGATTTACCAAGCGGGTACAGGGTTCGGGTGTTTTGCCACGTGTCCGCAGTATCCGATACGCAACTCGAAAAATGTCAGAATACGTTAAGCAGAAAAAAACACTGAAGGTTTTGAAACGACGAGAAGAAGTAGCAGAACTAATCAAAATGGGAAAAATGAGTGAATATACACCTCGCGGAAAAAAATAAACTATATATAATAGGAATAGAGAAAAAATGCATTGGTTTCAATGCATTTGTCGTATATATAATATGAAAGACACTGATACATTTTCAATAACCAACACAACTAGGGCAACACTCCCCCGTATTTCTTTTGCTGATATAAAAAACATTGCCCTCGGAAAAAACTATAATCTTAGTCTCGTATTTATTGGTGAGCGTAGATCACGGACACTGAACCGGGCATATCGTGACAAAGACAAACCAACAAATATTTTAAGTTTTACACTCGACAAAAATGAAGGTGAGATTTTTATCACATTGAAAAAAGCAGAACGTGAGGCAAAACAATTTGACCGAACATTTCAAAATTTTATCGCATTTCTATTTATCCACGGTTGTATGCATTTGAAAGGAATGGAACATGGTAGTACAATGGAGAAAGCAGAAGAAAAACTGCGCCGTGCATTTCGCATCTAAGTGACAGACGACACTTGTATTATTTTTTAGTGTCTATGTAATTGATTTTTTCATTTCGAATTATACTCAATGCTACGCAACATCACAGTCGGCATAGATATCGGTACCTACCAGATCAAAGTGGTGGTTGCTGAACTTGTCTCTGATAATGGCAAGCAAACTCCTCGTGTTATTGGCACCGGTATTGCAGAATCAAAAGGTCTCCGACATGGTTACATAATAAATATAAAAGACGTCACACAAAGTATTAGGGTGGCGGTTGAAAATGCAGAAAAAACATCTGGCGTCAAAATTAGAAAAGCATTTATTGCTATTGGTGGCATTGGTCTCCAAGGTGTCACTTCGACCGGTAGTATTATGACTAGCCGTGCAGACCTAGAGATAATGGACCTCGACGTCTCAAAAGTAATAGATGTCTGTGAACAAGATATTCCTGTGGGACTCATACAAAACCGTCGGGTCCTCCATAGTATTCCTATTTCATATAAAATTGATGGAAAAATAATCCCAACCAAAACTCCGGTTGGCATGAAGGGTGCCAAACTCGAAGTACGGATGCTCTTTATCACCTGCTTGGAACCTCACCTAAATGACCTGATGCAAGCAATAGATGAAGCAGGTATAGATGTGATAGATGTTATGGCATCCCCTATTGCTGCCAGTTTTGTCACTCTATCCAAATCTCAAAAAATGGCAGGGTGTGTATTGGCAAACATCGGCGCAGAAACTATTTCAATCGTTGTTTTTGAAAACAACCTCCCTATATCACTAGAAATATTCCCAATTGGATCAAACGATATTACAAATGACATTGCCCTCGGTCTGAAAATTCCTCTGGAAGAAGCAGAAAATATAAAAATTGGCAGTATTGGTAGCAACTCGTATCCAAAGAAAAAATTGGATGAAATTATTCACGCCAGACTTTCGGATATGTTTGAACTGATTGAAAACCATTTGAAAAAAATAGGACGTAACGGACTCTTGCCTGCTGGCATCTTTATCACCGGTGGCGGTGGCAGTATCGGCACAATAGAAGACTTGGCAAAAGTTGCACTGAAACTGCCTTCACGGATCGCATCCCTAAACCTCGGTGATCAGAAAAATCGTATCAAAGATTCTACTTGGGCTGTGGCATATGGCCTCTGTACGCTAGGTTTTTCAAAAGAAGACAAAAAAGAATTGGGACTGAAAACCCGCATGGGTGAAACGACAGACAAAATCATGGGATGGATTAAACAATTTCTCCCCTAATATACAAGATGAAGCCGGCTCCTGTGAGCCGGCTTTCGAATGATTTCAGTTGATTTCGTTGGTCTCAAGAACCTCACGAAACATGGTCTCGAGACGCTCGTACATCTTCATTTTTGCTCTTTCGAGAAGCTTATCTGCCTCCCTGAAGGTGAGATGGAGATATCTCGCCACTTCTGACAGATTGAAGTCCTTGTAAAAAAGCAGGACTAGGATTTTTTTCTCCGTAAAAGTGCAATCACGGAGAAGCCCACAGATCAATCTTCTGTCTTCTGCTTGTGGGTTCTCTTGCCCCAGAAACTGATCAAAATCCACTACCGCGTGGTGTCTCTTATTATGGGGTGTGAGACTATCCCAAACATCGGCGCTCTCCTCTCTGACATCTGCCGGCAAAAATTGGAACGAACCATGAGGGACAATCCCTCGGGACAACATTGCTCCTGTCGTCAACATCTGAACTCTTGTGTTCACCGGATCATGATGAGATCTCATCTCAATACTTCCTCTCGTGGTGGGTATGGTTCCTATGTACAAGGAACGTTTCTGTATATATTAGAGCATAATTGCCTTTTGTCTGTCAATTGTTTTTATTTTTCCCGTTTTCTGCTATGATATGCGGGAATCTCCGAGAACCTTGAATTGTCCTTTTATACCATATTTCAAGGCAGTATCGGACATTTTTTTATGTATCTCTTTATTAATACAATTATCACACACCGGTCATAACCACTCATATCATGCCCCAAATCAAACCAGAAGTAGAAGCATTTGCACGTATCAAAGTCCTCGGTATCGGTGGGTCTGGCAAAAACGCGCTGAATCACATGATCAACTCAAAAGTAAGAGGAGTTGACTTTATTGCGATCAACACCGATTCACAAGACTTGCATCACTCTCTTGCAAAGAGAAAAATACATATCGGTAAAAACCTAACACGCGGATTGGGTGCAGGCATGAATCCCGAGCTTGGCAAACGTGCAGTCGAGGAAACAAAAGAAGAAATACAAGAAGCACTAAAGGGTGCGGACATGGTGTTTATCGCAGGAGGACTTGGCGGAGGTACTTGTACAGGTGCTGCTCCGACTGTTGCGCGGATCGCAAAGGAGATGGGAGCACTGACAGTGGGTGTCGTCACAAAACCATTCTTTTTTGAAGGCCAACAGCGTATGAAAATCGCTGAAACTGGACTAGAAGATCTGCGGCAATCAGTGGACGCGATTATTGTCATTCCAAACGACCGACTCCTTTCGACCATTACAAAAGAAACAACAGCACGCAGTGCATTTGCAATGTGTGATGATGTTTTGAAATCTGCTGTCGAAGGTATATCTGACTTGATCACCACTCCGGGTATTATCAACATCGACTTTGCCGATATCAAAGCAGTCATGGAAAACGCCGGACCGGCGCTCATGGGTATTGGAACTGCAACTGGTGAAAAACGTGCCGAAGAAGCAGCAAAATCTGCAATCAATTCCCCTCTCTTGGAAGTTTCAATCAATGGAGCAAAGGGTGTGCTATTCTCGATTGCCGGTGGAGACGATCTTGGTATGTTCGAGATTCAAGATGCCGCAAAAATCATCACAGAATCTGTTGACCAAAACGCTCGCATTATTTTTGGTACAGTACGCGACGAGAAACTCAAAAAGGGCGAGGTCAAGATTACCGTTATCGCTTCAAATTTCCCTGAAAACTTTACAAAGAAAACTCTTTTCCAAGCAACACAGCAATCTGCAACAACAACTTCGACCAGTACATATGGCGAAACAACTGTCGAAGAAAAGGGTAAAATATTTAATTCAATTCCCGCACAGCCCCGAGTCGAAGAAAAGACGGATACTACAGCAGATGATGATGACGAATGGGGTGCAGTGCCTGCATTTCTCCGAAGATCAAAACTAAAATAAGATAGAATAAGGAATATTGAATAAAGAATATGGAGAAATCCAAAATTAATGATTTTACAGATCTTACGACATGGAAAGTAAGTCATGATTTGGTTCTCTCAATTTATTCACTTTCGCAGAAATTTCCTCAATCTGAAAGATTTGGGCTTTCATCACAGATACAAAGAGCATCGGTATCTATAACATCGAATATAGCAGAAGGATTTAGTAGACATTCCTATAAAGAAAAGGTTCAATTTTATTATCTTGCACATGGTTCTCTGACTGAAGTTAAAAACCAGTTGATATTAGCGAGAGATTTAGGTTATATTGATAGTATACATTTTGAAATGATTCTAGAAAAAATCACGTCTAGTCAGAGACTTTTACAGAGTCTGATCAAAAAATCAAAATCGTTTATTGTTCCTAAATCCTAATTCATTATTCTTAATTCATTATTCTTAATTTATGAATCAACTTTTTGACTTAATCATCATTGGCGGTGGACCTGCGGGGGTATCAGCCGGCGTCTATGCTGCTCGAAAGCAACTCAAAACCCTGCTTATTACACCTGACTTTGGAGGACAGAGTATCGTATCAGAGGGTATTGAAAACTGGATTGGTACTGTAAAAATATCTGGAAAAGATTTGGCGGAAAATTTAAAGACACATCTCCTTGCCTATGCTGGCGACTATGTTTCTGTACGCGAAAATGAATGGGTAAGCGCTGTTACAAAAAATGATGGTGGATTTTCTGTCACCACCAATAATGAAACCTATCAGAGTAAAACTATACTAGTCACAACAGGTAGCACTCGACGAAAACTAGATATCATTGGAGCAAAGGAATTTGATAACAAGGGGATTAGTTACTGTGCATCATGTGACGGCCCTATGTTTGCTGGACAGCATGTTGTAGTTATCGGTGGCGGTAACGCGGCACTCGAATCCGCAGCACAGCTCCTCGCTTACTGTTCAAAAGTCACAATTCTCAATCGTAGCGAAACACTCAAAGGTGACGCCTCCACGATCGAAATACTTTCAAAAAATCCTAAATTAGAAATAATTACCGGCGCAGTGCCTATTGAAATCAAAGGTGATACATTTGTATCAGGTATTGTGTACAAAAAAGGTGATGAGACTACAGAAATACAAACTCCTGCTATCTTTGTTGAAATAGGTCTCTTGCCAGCAACTAGTTTTATGAAAGATGTTATTGAACTAAACCCAATCGAACAAATTCCTGTCGACCCACGTACACAACGCACACAAACAGACGGCATATGGGCTGCAGGAGATTGTACAGACGGGTTGTATCACCAAAATAACATTGCATCAGGAGATGCAGTCAAGGCACTCGAGGATATTTACATGTCACTTACGACTCGATAAGACTTCCCTACTTAAGAACTTTTTTCAATTCAGGATAGATTTTTGAGGCAATCATTTCATATCCGAGATTATTCGGATGGACCGGATCAGACATGTATCGTGTGTTTCCAATAAGACCGTTCAGGACGTCCGGTACATAAACTGTGCCGCGCTTTTTTGCGAGCACTCGAAACATTGGATCATACGGGTCAGAGAAAATTCCTCCTCGAATACCAAGGAGAACCACAACAGCACCTTGCCCCTGCAATTTCTGGACAATCTTATCAAGATTATCAAATGCTTCTGTCCGAGGCACCTCATGTAGATAATCATTACCTCCGAAAAGAACGAGAACGATCCCCGGATTATATGCAATGACTTGATCGATTCTGGCCAGACCTTGTGCGGTTGTGTTGCCATAAATACCAAGATTCACAATCGGTCGGCCAATTTTCTTCGAAAGAACTGATACAAAATCTCCATCATTAACAGAACCAGCCCCTTGAACGAGGCTATCACCAAATGCCACAATCGTTTCATTTCTTGGTGGATAATTAACGATATACTCGGTGTGCTGATATGAATAAAATCCTAATATGACAAGAAGTCCAAAAATCCAATAGATGTATGAGTGCTTCATGAAATGATTATAGCAGAAAAAGGGATAGGTATAAAAAGTAAATATAGTGAAACCCCGCCGACCGGATATCCGGTGAGCGGGGTTAAGCATGGCTAGTGATCAGTGACCTCTGCACCTGCGAGGATCACGCGGACCTCGCTAGTGTCTCGGACCGAGCCGTAACTGGACTCAGTCCAGCCTTTCTTGGTGACAACCACAGCAAAGGGCTTTCCGGACCGAGCGTAGAACCGCTGCACAGTCCCAGACCAGTCTGACCAAAACATATTCTTGTCTTCCTGAATCCGGACCTTGGACAAGCCCTGGACCAGAAATTTTTCAGAGTGGGAAAACAAATTTCCACCCTGATTGGTGATTTCAAAATAGGCATTGTAAGCCGCCATTTTGCTCACCTCCTTCTGTATACATTATACACCTAAATGACATTTTTGTCAAGTTATATAGTATATTATAACAATAGGTGGCTTAAAATATAGATATTCTCATATATGCCATCCTATATAAAATTTTTCCAATAAATTATTATTTGATACAATTACCTCATGAATAAACTTACACCTGAAGAAGAAGAAATTATTATTAACAAAGGGACAGAGGCACCATTTACCGGTGAATATGTAAACACCAAAGCGACCGGTGTGTATGTCTGCCGACAATGTGAAAGTCCCCTTTATAATTCCAAAGACAAATTTGAATCAGACTGTGGCTGGCCTTCGTTTGATGATGAGATACCAGATGCCGTCCACAAAAGTCTCGATGCAGATGGTGTGCGCACCGAGATTACCTGTGCCACATGTGGAGGTCACCTTGGTCACCTCTTTCTCGGAGAGCAACTGACTCCGAAAAATCAGAGATATTGTGTAAACTCTATTTCGATGAAATTTATTCCTGGAAAATAATTATAATATGGTTAAAAAAATTGTACTCGCAGGAGGGTGTTTCTGGGGTCTCCAAGATTTGATCCGAAAACAAACTGGTGTAGTCCGGACTCGTGTTGGCTATACGGGAGGCACAGTCGCACACCCTACCTATGAAAACCACGAGGGACATGCTGAGGCAGTCGAAATTGAATATGACACCGAAAAGACATCGTATAAAAAACTACTCGACTTTTTCTTTCAAATACACAACCCGACAACTCTGAACCAGCAAGGAAATGATCGTGGCACATCATATCGTTCTGCAATATTTTATGGAAATGAAGATGAGAAAAAGGAGGCAGAACATTTCATTGATATCGTGAATGCATCAAAGCGATGGGAGAATCCTGTTGTCACTACCATAGAGCCCTTGGGTGAGTTTTATGAAGCCGAGGAATACCACCAGGATTATCTGCAAAAGAACCCCGGTGGCTACACATGTCACGCAATATATTTTGATAGTTATTTGTGAGGAGTTGTGGATTTCCATATAAAAAGCCGCCCAGAGAGCGAGCGGCTCTTGGGGCGGTTGTGATACTACGCTGGTCGAATGGCGTTCTTGATCTCGTCGGGAAACTGACCAATCCGACTCTCGGTAATGGCCTTGTGGTCGTAACCTTCGACCTTAGTATCCATGTAGTGGAGAAGCCAAAGGAATGGCTGGTCCTTCCATGGAGTGACGAATTTGCCATGATCCCTGAGTCCCGCCAAATGTGCGCGCAGAGCTTCCCGACAATCGTGGTCTCCACTCCAGATGAGATGTCCATCGATTTCGTGAAAACCACCACTTGAAGTGAAACAGGAAGCTTCACGCCAGCTGCCGTTGGGAATCCAGTTGTAGTAGAAGTGGCCGCCGTTGACCTTTTTGCCGCCGTAGGTGTCGAAGCAGAGGAGGATGCCGTCTGCTTTGTTGAAAAGCACGAACAAGCTCTCTTGCTTGTGGTCATAGCCAAGGAAAGGCACTTCCAGAACGATCTCGAACTCTTCTTCCTTTGCGATTCGGAGGTACTCCGTGAGCGTGGTCAAATAATGCGTGTCATCGAGTGAACTCAGCACCTGTCTCTTGAGGTTGTTGGCGCCGATGAAGAGTCCCACGCCGATGGCGGAGGTTGCCTCACTTTCCTTGTAGGACACGCCAGTCAACTTCATGGCAGTGTCGAACGCGTCAAACTTCAACAGAAGATTCCTGCTCATCTCCGCGCGTGCGCGACAGAGCGCTTTATTCGGGTTTCTGATGCCCCGAAATGACATCGACGGTTTCCTCCCCCTGGCTTTTTGTACAAGCGCGTGGGCAATGACATAATCCGGGGAAACCAGGTCGAGGGACTGCAGATCTGCTCTTTTCATTGTTTCATCTCCTGATATAAATTGAATTCACGTGAATGAACTACCTCCCCATATTATACACCATTTAATATATAAAAGTCAAGGGGGTTTTTACTTTCCTAAAATATGGCTAACTTTGATCATTTTACGGTATTTTCAGCAATATTTAGCTGATCCTACTTTAATAGTGACCCTACGCGGAATGTCTCCTTCGCCTCTCACCTCGTCGTCACTCGGCTCGGGCTAGGCACCAACTCGCGTCCTGCTTTTACTAAAGCAGGAATCGCTCCGTCGTTCGACTCCGCACAAAATTGGAATCAGATTTTCAACCAAAGAATAGTGTTCCGTATTAATTCGATTTCAAAGCTGATGAAGGAATGATTATATTGGAATGTATCATAAGTGTACGCAAATTTTCAGTATTGCCATTTAATTTATCACTAGAAATAATTGAGGAGTGTCGTTTGCCGAACATATCCTCCAAAACAATTTCTGCTTCTTTTAATTCTTCAATATCTTGATCTTCTTCCGTCGCTTCAAAAATCAAAAATCCTTTTATAGATTTTCCCTGTTGAAGAATTTCATTTATAGGAAATTTATTTTCTTCGTACTTTATGTCTATTTCTTCTTTGCTAGGAGTTAAAAATTTTATTCCTTTTTTGTTATAAGGAATACAATCTAGCTGTTTCTTAGTATTATCCTTGTATGTAAAAAATAATTGTATCCTATATATAGAAGTAGCTAAATTACCGTAGTTAGTACATGCCAAATAAAAGATATAACTTTTTTTATCTTTAATTCGATTACCTACAATAGGTGGAAATAAAAAAGTTTTTATTTTTGGCCTTTTGTGTATCCATTCATTCCATGCAAAAATAACAAGAGCTATTGTAGCCGATGCGTTGATTATAAGAAAGATATCTTCAACGTTAAAAATTATTATCATTTTAAACATGGTAAATGGTGCTAGTAAATCTCAATCTGTGACCCTACCGGGAGTCGAACCCGGCTTTAAAGCTTGAAAAGCTTTCGTCCTAACCGATAGACGATAGGGCCAATAAAACACAATTTTCAATTTTAACCTTTACTATTTACCCAACTGGCCGTGTCCTAGTCACGATAGGGCCAAAATGCCAATCTAATATACCATTTTTTGTCCAAAAAGCAAAAAATATGTTATATTCGTTGGGTATATAAAAATACGCACGGAGGAGTGTCAGAGTGGTCTATCGTCTCGCTTTCGAAAAGCGACAGGGGTGAAAGCCCCTCGGGAGTTCGAATCTCCCCTCCTCCGCCAAAAAACGAAATCCGAAAGGGTTTTCTTTTTTGCGAGAGGAGGAGAAAAATCATCGATTTTTCGTGTGAGATTCGAACGGTTTGTCGGTTTACAAGCACAGCAGTGCTTGTCGACAAACCGGTGCCCAGAAAATTTCAATTTGGTGAAATTGAAATTTTCGAGGGAGAAACTCTCCCCTCCTCCGCCAGAATTTATAATGGAAAAGCGGCTCGCAGAGGAGCCGCTTAGTTGACGGGTTTTACGACCTACTACACGGCGTGCGTTATGCACGCGAAACGATTTCCGACCAACCCATATCTATGTCGCCACAATGGGAATTAGGAAATCTTTGCTTGTCCACCTCATTTAACCTTGAGGGTTCAGATGGAAGCTTATACAGTGTCCATAGCTTCGGCACTCCTGGCACAACCGTAGGCATTGTTCGAAGTTTGTTTGCCTTAGCTGATGGGCTGGGTTTATTCCCTTTCGTCTCAGCCCGCTGGTTAAGCAGAGACTTTCGTGTCTGCCCGTCTCATCAGCCAATCTGTATCGGCTGTCTGATAGATAGTATTATAAATTTTTACTCCTCTGTCAAGAAGTGCAATACAAAATCATCTATCAAAATTATCCACACAAAAATATTGTTGACCCGAACCATTGAATGTATAATTGATACATGAAATCAAAGTGGTTCAAATTAAAGCCTGAAGCTATTAAACTTCGAAAGAAAGGAATTTCCATGACATTTATTGAGAAAAAATATGGCATCCCCCGGTCAACACTTAGTGGCTGGTTTAAAAATATTATTCTCAATAAATTACAAAAGAAAAAACTCGACAGAGGACGCAAAAAAGCGCTTATCTATGCAAGACAGAAAGCACTTATCTGGCATAACACACAAAAAATAGGGCGATTAAGAAAAGCCGAACAAGAAGGTCAGGAAGTACTAGAAAAAATTAATAATGATAATAATGTCACTGAATTGGCACTTGCATTACTATATCTAGGAGAGGGTTTTAAAAAATCAACAACAACTGGAATGGGCAACACTGATCCACTTATTTTAAAATTTTTTCTTGATATTCTTATCAAAATCTATAATGTGAATATTAAAAATATTGCCCTCTTTCTACACCTACGAGCTGACCAGGACCCAGAAAAGATAAAAAAATATTGGGCACAACAATTACATGTCCCTTTGAATGTCTTTAGAAAAACATCTATTGACAAAAGAACGGCTGGTACAAAGACTTACCCGTCGTATAAAGGTGTATGCGTGATCAATTGTGGCAATGTTGCCATACAACGCCGATTGGTATATATTGGAAGAAAATATTGTGAACAAACAATACATAAATTGCGCGCTTAGCTCAGTGGTAGAGCATTATCTTGACGTGATAAGGGCCGTGGGTTCAATCCCCTCAGCGCGCACAGACAACCCTCTTTATCAACTCACATACGCATATGAACATATTGAGCATCGAAACGAGTTGCGATGAAACCGCCGTCAGTATCATAGAAGCAAACGGCGGTCTCGAACATCCTCATTTCAAAATTCTCGGCAATGTATTATTTTCTCAGATTGAAATCCATCGAGAATATGGTGGGGTTTTTCCGATGCTTGCAAAACGTGAACACGCAAAAAATTTGCCGGCACTTCTGGCGCATGCGTTCAAGGAAGCAAAGATGTACAACGAAAATGGAAATCTAGATGAAACTGTCTGGATGAAACTCTCTACCATTCTCCTCCGTGAAGAAGGTCTGTGCGATGGATTGAAACCTCTGTTTGGAAAAATGACAAAGCCACAGATCGATATTATTGCTGTCACTGTCGGTCCTGGACTCGAGCCAGCACTTTGGGTTGGTATATCATGTGCAAAGGCCCTTGGCACACTGTGGGACATCCCTGTTATACCCACTAACCATATGGAGGGTCATATTGTCTCTGTACTGGCTGAAAGCGAGGATACACGACAGGTCAACTTTCCTGCTCTTGCCCTCCTCGTCTCTGGTGGCCACACCGAGCTTGTCTCTATGCCCGCATGGGGTCAATACAAAACCATTGGACAAACACGAGACGACGCAGTGGGTGAAGCTTTTGACAAGGTCGCACGACAACTTGGTTTGCCGTACCCTGGAGGACCAGAAATTTCAAAACTCGCACATATTGCTAGGACAGAAAATATACCACATACAGTGGAACTCCCCCGCCCTATGATCAATTCAAACGATTGCGACTTTTCATTTTCAGGACTAAAAACAGCTGTCCTCTACTATATCCGTGATCACGAGCCACTGTCTGAAAATGATAAAGCAGATATTGCACGTGAATTTGAAGATGCTACAGTCGAAGTACTGATGTCAAAAACAAAAAAAGCACTTGATCTAACTGGTGCACGGACTCTGATTATTGGCGGTGGTGTTATTGCAAATAAAAAACTACGTGATACGTCGCTTATGCTTGAGAAAGAATATCCAGACCTTATCGTTAAAACACCAACACACTCACTCTCGACTGATAACGCACTTATGGTCGCTTGTGCAGCATACATGGATACCTGTCTCCATCCTGAAAAAATAACCTCACCTGTAGAGCCGATTGCAAATGGAAATCTAAAACTGGGATAACATATCTTCCAAAAATAAAAACGGAGTATTATAATAGAGATTGGAGGTACAAAAAAGAAACGACCCGCATAACGCGGGTCGTTTCTTTTTATATTATTTGTTTGTGAGATCAATTTGCTTATTCAATTCTTCAATATCTTTATTCATCTTCCACTCCCGATACCAGAAATATGAGAGGACGATAATAATCAAGATAAGTATAAAGTTGACCCACGTACACCATCGACATCCAGCAATGCCACATGATGCGGTATTACCAATGCTCTCCCACAATGCTACTGGCCAGCCAACAAACGCCAGCGCGAGATTGGCAAGTCGTCTGCCAGAACCGATAACTGTAGATGAAACATTATTTGTAATATTTTCTGTCGTTGATGAAACTCCAGCTAATGTTGAAAGTCCAGCAGTTGTAGACGTTGATTTTTGGATTGTCCCCACAACATTATTTTCCAGTACCGTCGGCTCTGTCTGATTTACAGGTGCAGTCAAGTTGATACCTTCTATTCGGAGACTTTGGAGGAATGTTCGGAATGCATCAATTTCTTGCTGTTGCTGTGTTGTTACAGGAAACGCTCGACGACAGTAAATTTCATTTACTTTTTTCTTTGTAAGAATATAGGTAAAGCTTGTTGGGGCAGTATGTCCCCATGGAGTCAAGACATCATCTTTATACTTCATTTGGAATGAATTGACTGCAGCAATCGTCGCATCATCATAGATGCCAGTAATCTGGAGATTACTAAACCCTTCTAGGTCACGCAAGAATACTTGTAGTTTTTTGACCTCGACTGGGTTGTTATTAAAATCTTTTCTCAAGTAGTCATAGAGGTAATAACATGAGTTGTCTGCAGTGCCACCACCTGTTGCTCGGGTAATTGAAAGTTCTTTACCGACGACAGTTGTTTTCGAGTCTGATGATGTTGGACGGAAGTAATATGTTTTACCTGGATTAATCGCAACTACCATACCATGTTGTGTCAAAAGTGGTGTCGAAACTAGTTCAGTTGTGTTTGTATATCCGTAGTTTGTATCAGTGCCATATGTAGCAAGTGAATTATTTCCGTATACAACACGTCGTGTTGCGGGAAGATTTGTATTCCAAGTGACCATAGCAATACCCGGTGCAGTCTCGATAACTGACTCGTTGAAAATAGTCAGATTGTTTGAGACGATCGGACCATTGCCTCCACCTCCGCCACCGCCACCTCCTCCGCCACCTCCGCCTCCACAAGAACCAGTACATGGTGCAGCAGAAACTGTCAAAGCAAATGTTTTATTCACTACTCCACAACTATTTGATGCAATGAGTGTGATGTTATATACCGCTGTTTGAGATAATGTTCCACTGATTGTGTGTGTTGATTCATTGTATGTTAATCCAGCAGGAAGTGTAGATGTCGCTACTGACAATGTTGTACTTGCTGTTGATGATGCTGTGATTGTATAACTAAATGCTTGTCCCACAGTAATACTTGCACCAAGTTCTGATGTTATTTGCGGTAGGAGACACTGATCTGAAGTCACCACATTCACCGTTCTGGTTGTTGTAGCAGAGAGTCCACCACTGTCTGTGACAGAGTAGATGATTGAGTATGTACCAACAATGTTTGCATTGACTGTACTTGTTGAAACAATATGTGATGTTAGATTTCCATCTTCTGCATCTGTTGCTGTGGCTCCTGGATCAGTAAATGGTGTACCGACTGTCCATGATAGTGGGTTACTACCCACGAGAGTGATAGTTGGTGGGGTATTTCCTCCTCCACATGATGTACAAACTGCAGGGATAATTGTTAGGGCAAGTATCTTTGTATCAAATCCACAACTATTTGTTGCCGACAAAGTGATTAATGATGTTGTTGCAACAGTAGGCGTGCCAGAAATAACTCCATTACTAAATGTGAGTCCCGCGGGCAATGTTGATGTTCCAATACTGTATGCCAGTGTTGTTGTAGCGGTTGATGTTGCAGTGATTGTGTAAGTAAATGACTGTCCTACTGTTCCAGTGGCAGAAAGTGCAGATGTGATAACTGGAATCATACACTGCGGTGCAGGGTTATATGTCGCATATAATACAAGTGTTCGGTTTGGTCGCTCTGTTGTGAGATTAATCACACCGTTTGCATTAACCGTTGAAGTTGAGAATGTAAAGAAGTCGAACACATTGTTTACCGGTTGTGTCTCCTGACTATTATATTTTGGCTGATTCCATTGTACGCCTGTTGTTGTGGCCTGTGTGTATATATATGATCGAATATCAAGATTACTATATGTAACACAATCAGCATCATTTGCTGTCAAAATAATTTTTTGGTTTGGAGCAAATGCACTGGTATTCCACATCTTTGACTGAATCGGGGTTGTTGTTGATGCACCAAATACAGAGAGACCGATAGTCCCCTGCGGTACGTTTAGAGATGATGTCGCTAGTGAATTATTTGTATCTGCAACAAGCAAACATATCGTTATCGTCCCTTTTTGTGGTTGGACCACTGGAGAAACGATTACTGTCCTTGATGCATATACAGTGTGTCCTTTAGAATCTGTCACTCGATAAGTCACAGTGTATGTTCCTGCGACTGAAGTGTTTACAGTACTTGTTGCGACGATCTGAGCAGTGATATCACCGTCTTCCTTGTCCAAAGCAGTTGCTCCAGGATCATTATATGACTCACCGACATTTATATTTGCTGGATTAGCACCTATGACTGTTAGTACTGGAGGTAGATCTTCGTATGGCTTCGCAACCACATTGACCGTTCTGGTTGTTGTAGCAGAGAGTCCACCACTGTCTGTGACAGAGTAGATGATTGAGTATGTACCAACAATGTTTGCATTGACTGTACTTGTTGAAACAATATGTGATGTTAGATTTCCATCTTCTGCATCTGTTGCTGTGGCTCCTGGATCAGTAAATGGTGTACCGACTGTCCATGATAGTGGGTTACTACCCACGAGAGTGATAGTTGGTGGAGTGTTTGGGATTGCGTCAGAACAATACTGACCTGTTGGATTATGTATTGACCATGCAAGCACTACTGGTGGTGGTGGATTACCATATGGATTTGAATCTAGAAGTGTTGTCGGATATTGGCCATACCAAAAATCAACCTGTGCCATACATCGAGGTACATTTGCTTTAAATGCTGTTGATGATGTTGCATTTGTAACACCATCCCCATCGAATAGTACCTGATTAGACAAAACTCCATCGTACATCTTATATACCGAAAGACTCATTGGTATCTGACAACCTGTCTGATTTGTAACTTGAACAGTTGCACGACTAGTTGTTGAACTTATTTCAATAGCATAATTAACTAAACCAGCATTTCGCGCCTCTGCAAATTTTTCATATGTCATCGGCAAACCATCTGGACAATATGTATTTATTTTCGCCACCACATTCACTGTACGTGTTGTTGTAGCAGAGAGTCCACCACTGTCTGTGACAGAGTAGATGATTGTGTATGTACCGACAATGTTTGCATTGACTGTACTTGTTGAAACAATATGTGATGTTAGATTTCCATCTTCTGCATCTGTTGCTGTGGCTCCTGGATCAGTAAATGGTGTACCGACTGTCCATGATAGTGGGTTACTACCCACGAGAGTGATAGTTGGTGGGGTGTTGACTGGAATGACACAAGAATTGTCATGATTTAAAAGATATTCGTATGCTTTTACAAAATACAGTGCCGCATCTCCTCGTTTTATAGTAGATGTAGGACAAAATGTATTAGATGCGCCAGTTGGACATGAGCCCATGATGCCATGCTGAGTCATAAGCTGTATGTATGGGAAATACGTGTCGTTTGAAGAAACATCCGTGTAATACGGTGCCGCAGGAGCAGATGTAACGGAAAGACCGAGTGCCTTGGTCAAGGACATCGCTAATTTACCGCGAGTAGTAGCTCCATCTGGACAAAACTGAAGTGGATTTGTACCACATGAATCTACCATACCTTTTTGGTATGCCATTTCTATTGAAGATCTATTGTATCGATCAAGTGGCACATCACTAAAGATAGAAACTGTTGGTGAACTTGATGATGAAATATCCCAATGAAGCATACGTGTCAACACATTAGTAACCTCACCACGTGTCAAATCAGTATCTACACCGAAAATATCATTACCATAACCAATCATAAGACATAGTGATGATGCCTCGTTTACATCTGACCAGTGAGGGTTAGACTGTGGCACATCAGAAAATGAAGTTGGAGGATTTATTGCTGGTTGGCCATTTCCTCCCGCACAGATATCAAGTGCACACATGTTTACAGAAACAACAACTCGTCTAGAAACTGATGTAGTCAATCCTGTAGTATCTGTTACTGAATATGAAATTTTATATGTACCAACGACCGCAGTATTGACTGTCCCAGTCTTTACGATCTGTGATGTTATATTTCCATCCTCTGCATCTGTTGCTGTGGCTCCGAGATCTGTGTAAGTACCTCCAACCTGAACATTTACAATTCGATCACCAATAATACTTATTTGTGGTTTATTTAAACAGGCGCTGACTGCAATACCTCCAGTACTATTGTTGAATGATGGAACTTTATTTATGCCACCAACATTTTCTACCCAATAAAAATATGTTCCTGCTGGAACAGTATCAATATATCCGCCATATGTTGGGTCTGTGTAAGAGACATTTGAAAGAATTTTTTGTGCGCCGGCAGCAGTATTGAGTGTA
Organism: uncultured Candidatus Saccharibacteria bacterium; assembly: GCA_964597675.1. Lineage (GTDB taxonomy): Bacteria > Patescibacteriota > Minisyncoccia > Phycocordibacterales > DATDWN01 > CAZQYV01. The sequence goes on along the minus strand of CAZQYV010000002.1, from coordinate 23,883 downwards.
TTACGATATAGATTAAATTGTGAGGCACCATTTCTAAACCACCATGTAGATGTCTTTCCGCACACAGCAGATTCACCTCCAATACCAGAAGGGTCCTGAACTATTTCGTTTGAGAGTGTAGAATCAGCAAACAAAATACCTATCGGAGCAGCTATCATAAGCAAAAATGCAATGAATGCTCCTACATATTTAGTTGAATTGGTGATTGTTTTGTTCATAATTTTTCTGATTTTCTACACGTTTGTAATAATGCAATAGACTACACTTAATTTACAAATCTGTCAATAGGCACCATAAAAACAGATACACCAAATACCCATATTTATAGCCATATAATAATGTCCTATAATTTTGTTAAAAATCTGTCCTTAATATTTTTTAATACCCTTTATTAGACACACCGTATAGATTTATATTATAAAGGACATTTATTGAAATTATATAAGACATGTCCTTTATACCAGTAAAAGACCTGATTTTGTCCCCTACCGTCAGTTTTGAAAATATGATATTCTAAATAAATGGATGATATTTTTTTGTCCCCATACAACTCCAAAGCAACGGAGGATTCTATATATACACTCTGGTTACAAAGTGGTTTTTTTGACCCTGATGTTTGCATAAAACAGGGCGTGACAAAAAATAATGCGCCAAGTTTTTCTTGTGTACTTCCCCCACCAAATGTTACAGGAACACTCCATATGGGAAGTGCTTTTATGTTAGCCATCGAAGACACTATGGTTAGATATAATCGTATGTCTGGCAAAAAAACATTATGGCTTCCAGGAACAGACCATGCTGCGATTGCCACACAATCAAAGGTTGAAAAACTGATGCAAAAAGCAGAGGGTAAAAATAGACACGATCTTGGCCGTGAACAGTTTTTAAAGCGAGTTGAAACTTTTGCCAGTGAAAGTCACGACACAATTGTAAGTCAAATGAAAAAAATAGGATGCTCTGTTGATTGGTCACGAGAAGCGTTCACTCTTGATGAAGAAAGAAATCTTGCTGTCCGGACTGCATTCAAACAAATGTATGATGATGGCATTATTTATCGTGGACATCGTATTGTAAATTGGGATCCAAAAGGTCAGACGACTATTTCTGATGATGAGATTGTATACATGGAGGAGAAAACAAAATTGTATTATTTCAAATACGGACCTTTTGTCATTAGTACATCTCGACCTGAAACAAAATTTGGAGATAAATACGTGGTCATGCATCCAGATGATACCCGCTATCGTGAATATACAGATGGCCAAAAAATAGACCTCGAATGGATAAACGGACCGATTACTGCAACTATAATAAAGGATGAATCAATCGACATGGAATTTGGTACTGGTGTTATGACAATCACCCCTTGGCACTCAATGGTTGACTTTGAAATCGCAGAAAGACACAACCTTGATAAAGAACAGATCATAGACCAATACGGAAAACTGCTACCAATAAGCGGTGAGTTTGCTCACATGAAAATTGCAGAGGCACGTCCAAAAATAATCGAAAAATTACAATCAAAAGGATTATTTGTTAAAGAGGAGGACTATACGCACAATGTTGCTACTGCCGAACGGACAAGCGGAATTATTGAGCCACAGATTATGCACCAGTGGTTTATTGATGTTAACAAGGAATTTCCGTATGCATTTGATACACTTCCTAGTGTTAAAAAGGGAGAGTTGGTAACACTCAAAAAATTAATGCTTTCTGTTATCGAACACAAAAATGTAGATATTATTCCTGATAGATTTGAAAAGGTATATACACACTGGATTGAAAATCTTCACGATTGGTGCATTAGTAGACAAATTTGGTATGGTCACCAGATACCTGTTTGGTACAAAGAAAATGAGACATACTGCGGTATCGACGCACCAAAAGGTGATGACTGGATACAGGACAGCGATACACTAGACACATGGTTTTCATCTGGGCTGTGGACGTTTTCTACACTTGGTTGGCCAAAAAAAACTGATGATTTCATCACATACCACCCAACATCAGTCTTAGAGACTGGATATGATATTTTATTCTTTTGGGTTGCTCGTATGATACTTATGTCCACATACCTTGTCGGGCAAATTCCATTTGAAAAAGTATACTTGCACGGACTTGTGCGTGATAGCCAAGGTAAAAAGATAAGCAAATCTCTTGGCAATAATATTGATCCTGTAGAAATGATAGAAAAATATGGTGCTGATGCTATACGCATGGCACTTATGGTTGGTACGGGCCCAGGCAATGATAGTAAGTTTTCAGACGAAAAATGTAAGGCGTATAAACATTTTAGTAATAAAATATGGAATATTACCCGATTTGTACTTTCAAATACAGCCGAGCACGATATATCCGAAGAGCCTGCACTAAGAGATTATGATCAGGTATACCTAGATGAACTGCAGAGTATTATTGCCGATGTTACACTCGATATGGACAACCTACGTTTTTATCTTGCTGCGGAAAAACTATACCACTACGTATGGCATCGATTTGCTGATATAATTATAGAAGAATCAAAACCACGCTTACAAAGTGATGATCCAAGCATTGTTGCATCGACAAAATACACTCTGCATTATATTCTACAAACAATACTAATTCTCCTTCACCCATTTATGCCTTTCATTACAGAGGAAATCTGGTCTCATATGCAGCCAACCGGTAAACAACTACTTATGGTTACTATGTGGCCAAAATAGATATGATAAATATAAAATCATCATGAATCGTGAATCCTAAATCATGAATCATGAATCATTTGCTCTATTATGTTACTCTCTACATTACAACAATACCCATTTTTTCTTTCATTTATAATAGGCATCATACCAGCATTGATTTGGTTGTGGTTTTGGCTAAAAGAAGATGCTCATCCTGAGCCCGCAAAAATACTCACCCTATCATTTATTGGTGGTATGCTTGCTGTCATCGTGGCCCTCCCGTTACAACGTATCGTATATGATACAGTTGCCGATCAAAATACTTCATTTGTACTGTGGGCAATCATAGAAGAGCTGGCAAAATTTGTTATCGTCTACTATATTGCTCTGTCACGAAAGGTCACCGACGAACCTGTGGACAATATTATCTACCTTATCGTCTCTGCACTTGGTTTTGTTGCACTAGAAAACGCACTTTTCCTTGTCGATATGGTTCATACTGGTGACTTTGCCGGTATAATTATGACAAGTAATCTCCGTTTTATGGGAGCAAGTCTCCTACACACATTGTCTTCAGCAACAATCGGTATTTGTATGGCACTTTCGTTTTATCGTTCAATTTGGTTCAAGCAAATGTATCTCCTCATCGGTATAGTCTTTGCAATCCTATTGCATACATCCTTTAATTTATTTATAATTAAGCAAGCAGAAGGAAGTGTATTTCTTGTCTTTGGTGCAGTCTGGTTTGCAATTATTATAGTGATGCTCTTCTTTGAAAGAGTAAAACGTATTCACAAACCTATTTAGATCATTTAATTTTATAAACATATTATGAAAGACTCTCGATCGTTCTTTGAGAAATTGACCGGAGCAGTCCGTGTCGATACTGACATGGATAGTCCGCATGTCCCAACCCCTCCAACTTCACGGATTCCCCAAACAAATACAGTTAATACATGGATGGAAAACGAACCAGAAGAAGGTGAGTTGGCTGTAGATGTATATCAAACTCCTGTTGAAATTATAATAAAAACCATGGTTGCTGGTGTACGACCAGAAGATCTAGAAATATCCATTACTCGAGATATGGTCACTATTCGAGGTAAACGAGAAGCAGAGCGCACTGTTCGTGAAGAAGACTACTACCATCAAGAGTTATATTGGGGTACATTTTCTCGTACTGTTATGTTACCAGCTGAAATTGATGTCGAGGAATCTGATGCGGTTGAAAAACACGGCCTTCTTATTATACGTATGCCGAAAATAGACAAACATAAGCAAACACGACTCAAGGTAAAAGGATAAAATAAAAAAGCCACCCTGAGCTTGTCGAACGGGTGGTTTTTTCTTCTCTGTGCCGAGACCCAGGATGTCTCCCTCGAATTCTCTCTCGCCGTCGCTCGAGATAATTCTGGTCACCAGATTTTCGACAAGCCGTGCTCGGCTCGTAGACCGAAAATCTGTTCGACCCTGGGCCAAAAAACTTCGTTTTCTTCTCTGTGCCGAGACCCAGGGTCGAACTGGGGACCCTTCGCTCTTCAGGCGAATGCTCTGCCAACTGAGCTATCTCGGCGCTAACACAGACAATAATACTAAAATTATCCCCTTTTTGCAACAGCAATATTGATTTGGTAGAGCATCAAATGTTATACTGTATGATATGGCTGTATGCAAACTATGTAATAATGAATTTAAGGACTACCAAAAAAGATGCAGGATTAGGTGTGGCTCTTGCAACACAAAAATAAGAAGATTTCGTGCAAAAGCAGCTGCTATAAAATTATTAGGAGGTAAATGTCAACATTGCGGCTGGTCAGGCAATCAAGCAGCGATGCAGTTTCACCACAAAAATCCAAATGGAAAAGATTTCACTATTGGAAATGTCGCTAATAAAAGTTGGGATTCGATAAAATTTGAAATTAAAAAATGCACATTGTTATGTGCAAATTGCCATATGATTGAACACAGTACTAAAGACAATATTATTTTCCTTGAGGAGGCATCTAACTATAGAGGCAAAAGTCTTATATTTTAATAGCCAACCCCCTGTTTTAACGCATCAATAATGCCACTCATACTACTCCCTGCTGTATTTATTTGATCCTTTGTACCTCCATAGACTCCCATTAGAGTATCGAGATATGGCTGAATAAAGTAGTATGCCCCCACCGCAGAACCGATAATAAAGACCCAGTAGAGTATAGACATAAAACGAGCCAATCTCATCGATCGTTGAATCGATCTCAATATGTCATTATTTTCCTCTGCCAGTGCAATACTTCTTTTTAAAAGTTCTCTTTCTTCTGGGGACATAATTTGATAATAGCAAAAATTGATAAAAAAGAAAAGACTGTGCCCCCGGCGAGATATCTCACCTCTGGGAAACCCACGGTTTTCCCAATCCTTCCTCCACGGTAAAACAAGTGTTTTCCCGACCCCTTTCCTGTTCGATTCTTACCAAGGTCAAAAACACTGACGTGTTTTGTGCCCCCGGCGAGAATCGAACTTACATTTACCCCTTAGGACGGGGTTGTTCTATCCATTGAACTACGAGGGCATCTGGGAACTCCCAGAAAATACTATAGACCTAGCGCCTTATCAATCCTAGGTTTATCAAAACCGACAATAACCTGATCTCCAATTAGAATTACCGGTACACCAAGTTGGCCACTTTTCGCCATCATTTCCTTCCTCTTTTCCATATCACTTGCAACATCAAATGATTCATAGGCGACTTTTTGCTGGTCAAAATATTCCTTTGCCATATGGCAAAAATGACATGTTGGTGTTGAATATACTATTACTTGTTTCATTATTTATATTGATTATGATTAAAATGGACTATCATTATATATGAAAACCTATTGCTTGTCGAAAAATGAGCGTAATTTCTGCCAAAATGTACGTTGTGGGACGGTTGGGTGAGTAGCTGAGACATCATCAACAATAATTACAAGATTTTCATTTTCCTTTGCCACACTGAATTTTGCTCTAATTTCCTCTTCTGTCCCTTGTGCCGTGCCAAGTCTTTGTATTTTCTGCTCTAAATATCCCTGCCTTTCCTCAAAATCACTGACACGCTTTTGGGCAACAGCCCTCCCCTCCTCGCTTTCATTTTTTTTCTGGTAGACAGTCCATGTAGAGTGAATAGCAAACAGTACGACACAAGTAAGGAAAATAAGCGTATTTCGATGATACATAATCCCTTTAACCTTGCGTTTTTGTTGGAAATCAAGCATAGTATAGATATATTAGATACATTATACTATATATATGTTATTTCAGAAAAATCACCAAAAAAAGATACAGTTTGTATGGAAAATACTTGTCGTATTGATTGTTATTAGTATGATCCTACTCTACATCCCTTCTCTCCTCATGTAATTTTACCGAGGAAAGACCTCGGTAAAACTAGCTTCGCATCATTTTGATAAATACGTCTTGTGGTATATTTACTGTGCCACGAGCACGCATTTTCTTTTTACCTTTCTTTTGTTTTTCTCGTAACTTCATTTTTCTAGTAATATCTCCACCATACATGTGCTGGGTGACATCCTTACTATATGCAGCAATTGTTCTTGAAGAGATAATTCGCCCGAGGGCCTTTGCTTGAACCTTCATAACAAACATCTGTCGTGGCAAAAGTCCATGTAATTTTTCCACTGCGTTTTCTGCCTCCTCCTCGACAATTCGTCGCGAAACAACTCTAGAAAATGCAGGAACAACTTCGTCTGCGACCAAAATATCCATACGTACCACTTCTGCTTTTCGCATACCTACAATCTCGTAGGAAATAGAACCAAACCCAGATGTAGTACTTTTTAACTTATCAAAGAAATTACGCATTAGTTCACGTAATGGCATCATGACATGCATCTCTGTACGATCATCACCAAAATTTTCTGAATTACCAACTTCCCCTTCATGCTCATAAAGCAACTGTATAATATTGCCCATATATGATGACGGTGTGATTATAACCACTTTCACCCATGGCTCATATATCTCTGAAACAGCACCTTCATCAGGAAAATGAGAAGGTGAGTAAATCATTTCTCTTTTCCCCGCTTTTTCCCCACTCCCATTTTTGTAGACTACTTCATATGTAATTGTCGGCATCGTCACCACGAGATTGAGATTAAATTCGCGACGAAGACGCTCTGTAATTATCTCCAGATGAAGCATCCCCAAAAATCCGCATCTAAAGCCGCGCCCCAACACGCCGGATGATTCCTCCTCGTATGTGTATGATGAATCAGATAATTTTAATTTTCCAAGAGATTGTCGGAGTGTCACAAAATCATCTTGGCTCTCTGGATACACAGAAGCCCAAACAACTGGACGTGGTGACATATAACCGTCTAGAGGAGGTAATGTGTCAGAAATGACAGCAACTGTGTCTCCAACGGATGCGATACCCGGTTGTTTTATACCAGTTACTATATAACCTATTTCACCCTCGGATAAAGTTTCAACTGGCTTTTCATCTGGAGAAAATATCCCAACCTCTATACCTGTAAAAGTTTCTTTAGCAATCTTAAATGAAAGTGGCACATTACGTGAAATCGATCCACTCATAACACGGACAAAAACAATCACTCCACGATGTGTAGAGTATTTAAAATCAAACACAAGCGCACGAAACAGATTTGTATTATCATGAGCGACTGGTGGTGGAACTTTTTTAATTATCTCCTGCAAGAGACTATCGACCCCAAATCCGGTGCGTCCGGATGTCTCGATAATATCTTCTTTCTCACACCCCAACAAAGTAACCATCTCCAATTTTACATCTTCTACACGAGCAAGAGGTGAATCAACTTTACTCAAGACAGGGATAATAGTAAGACCTGATTCTCGCGCCATAGCCAACGTAGTTAATGTTTGGGCCTGTACACCCTGCGTAGCATCAACAAGCAAAATAGAGCCCTCCACTGCCTTTAGTGCCCGAGAGACCTCATAGGAAAAATCAATATGCCCAGGAGTATCGATCAGATTCAAGACATACTCTAATTGATGAGTATTCTGACTTCTTGCATCTATTCCTGAATCCTGAATCCTCTCTCCTGAATCTTGCATTTTATACATCATCCTGACTGGCTGCATCTTGATCGTAATCCCTCTTTCCCGCTCCAGCTCCATTGAGTCAAGAACCTGATCATGCATCTTTCGTTTTTCGATTGTGCCTGTTATTTCCAACATCCGATCAGCCAAGGTACTTTTACCATGGTCAATGTGGGCGATAATACTAAAATTACGGATATGCTTCATATCTGTCCATTAAAGCACAAAATCTATAATTCAGCATCTGGAGGGACGACTTCTGTCTTCCATATCTTACGATGAAGTGTCTGCCATACCATACGAAGTTCAACACTCCCTAGAATAAATAGTACAAAAACAAGGGCACATATCCCGACTATTCCGGACACAAAACCTTGCATAAATATACCTAAACCAGTATGTACATTAAATATACCATCAAAAACATTCAACATAATGTATGTGACGTAACCCATTATGACAGATGCAGAAAGCACCTGAAACAATGTGGAAAGAACCTCTCGTGAGTATGTACGAAATTCTCGAGAAAAATCAACCCAATGCATACATACGTTTAATATTACACCTATAGTAAAACCGAGTGGCAACATAAGCACGACAGATCCAGAAATGTCTTGAACTTTGAGTAATGACTCCACAAAATCTTTGAAAAATTGATTGTGCTGAAATAACTCAACCAAACCGAAACTAATAGCAATAATACCACTGGCCGATATCACATTCATAATCAAAGGCGTTCGTGTCTTACCTCTAGCATAGTATGAGCGAACAAAAAGTGTCATCAAATTTTGAGCAATTAGCGATATGGTAAATATCGCCAGTGCTGCAGCAGTCAGTCGTGTATCATCCCAGTTAAAACGTCCAGCCCCGAGTATTGTACGAACAATCTGTGCCCTCAAAACAATGAACATAATCGAGATAGGAATAGACCAAAAAATAATATGTTTTGATGTTGTAATCATCTGCTGAACAAATTCACCCGTCTCACCTCGAGAAAAGAAACGACTAAGAGTCGGGAATGCTGCCAGAGAATAACTGACACCAATAATACTAAATGGTACCGATTGAAGGTTGAAAGAAAAATTAAAAATCGAAATAGAACCGGGGATTAAAAATGACGCAAAGGAAATAAGAAACAACTCTGCAATCTCGTTTGACGAAACAGTCAGTGTCCTAGGTATTGATGTATATATAACACGTTTTATCGCATTGAATCGGAGCGGAAAAGAAAGACTGGGCAATAATCCTTGTCTGATAACAAAAGGTAACTGAATAGCAAAATGCATACATGCACCAATAACCACACCCCACCCAAGGCCCACCAATCCGTACAGTGGATATAAAAACATGATGCCAAATATAATGCCAATATTATACAAAACCGGAGACATCGCATACACGAAAAATCTTTTACGTATCTGAGTAATACTTGCCAAAAGATTTGAAAATCCCAGAAAAATTGGAGACAAAAGTAATATACGAGTAAGACTAACTAAGGTATCGAAAGAGCCAGTGGCAATAAAGGATGGAAACAACAAAAGTAAAATATAAGGTGCTGTTATAAATGCAATCAATCCAACACCAACAATAAAACAAAAGAAAAAAGTAAAAATATCATCAAGAAACTCTTTTGCTGCTGCATCGCTTTTTTCAAATCGCTCAACCAAAAATGGAATAATGACCGATATGGAAACAATAGATGCAGCTGTAACAAAAAGCATATCAGGAATTCTGAAAGCGGCATAATATAAATCGAGAGTATTTGTTGCGCCAAAATTAGACGCAAGCATGCGATCACGGATTAATGCAAGAAACTGTGAGCACAGTGCAAAAAAACCCAAAAGATAAGCGGCCTGGTGAAGGCCGGATATCTCTTTATGTAATAAATGTAGTAGACGCTTTACCATAGAAACCTATTGTGTTTTTTCCTTAACAGGTAATGTTGCTCGATTTTCCGGCTTTGTATCCTGCTGACTGGTGAAGATTGGCTTCCCTGCCTTAAGTGACTCGAGAATCGTTGCAACCTCCTTACTATCAGGATTTGTCTTGGCAAGATCTTCAAAAAGGGCAATCGCTTTATCATGTTGTCCTTGTGACTCATAACTCAGACCAAGGAAATATTTTGCATTGGCGTAATCTGGTGCGATTTTTAACGATTGTTCAAGTGCTGTAATTGCCCCTGTGATATCCTGTGCATTATATTTTAGGAGACCAAGTTGGAAAAATGTGTTTGCATTTGTTGGATCAATTACCGTCGCAGTGGTAACAGAATCAATTGCACCTTTTACGTTCTTGTCCGCAACCTCGATTTGAGATAGAAGGAAGTATGCATCAGTATAGTTTTGTTTTGCTTGTATCGCTTGTGACACATAATTGCGGGCACTCTTTAGATCTCCACGTGCAATTTCAAGACGGGCAAACAACACATAAATACCCGGATTCTTTGGGTTACGCCGTAGCGCCTCGTTATAAGCAAACTGTGCACTTTCGTAGGACTGCTGTACCTTGAGTGGTATGACTGATTCATATATTTTCCCCAAAGCAATCCAGTTCAAGTAATTAACAGGATCAGCATTTCGTGCACCAATACCTGCATTTACCGCAGCAGTAAATACTTCTATAAACTGTTTTTGCAAATCCTCTTCTTTTATTTTTGTCGCATCCTGATTGACAACCTGACCGAGTCGGATAAGCTCTATTTCAGAAAGTGCACGGTAGTATGTGTCATACGGCACAGTAGCAATTGCGCGTGCCATCAATTGTTCAGCAGAATTTAAATCGCCACTGACGCTCAATGCGTATGAACTCTTTTGGAAGTACCAAAGTGATTTTGAATTTTTGAACAAGCCGTACCCGAGCCCACCAACCGCGACCAAAATAGCCATGAGAACAAGAGATGTAAAGAATCCAGATCTTGGATTGATAGTAAACGTATGCTCTGTTGTCTGCATTATGTCACTAACAAAAACTGATGCAAAGAAGAGTCCCGTGAAAAAGAATGTCAGAATAAAAATTACACCACTTGGAACATAGACCCATGTCATAATCCACAGATATAGTGACACAAAGAATGACGATGTAACAAAATATTTTAATATCACATCATCAATGTGGGCAAAAATAGATTTAACTCCAAGAAAAATAAAGAAAGCAAAAAATAGAAGCCATGATAATACACCAAATAAACCAGTTGTAACAGCAAATGTTGGAATAAGTCCAATACCATAAGCAAAATCTGTATTCCAAAATACGCCCTGTGTAATATCATTTGGCTTATAGGACAGCCACTGTGTCACAAACGTATTTGGACCAGATCCAAACAATGGTCGTGATTGAATCGTGTTACGTGCAATATCGAGAGTGACCGAAAGTGATGGTCGGACATCAACATTTGATATAGATAATTTATTTGCAAGAAATACACCGAGAGTTGAACCCCATAGCGTAAAGACAACTGCTATAATACATACGATGACTGAATACACCGGAATTCGTCGTAGACGCACCTTCCAATCAAGAGGAGCAAACGCATCGGATGGTTGACTAAATACACGATAAACAACAAACAAAAGGGAGCAGACTGCAACCACGATCCAGATAGTAGAAAAGTTAATAAGAGCAAGAAAAAAAAGTGATCCCAAAAGTGCAATTGCAAGAAGAGTCTTGGTCAACTTACTTGCAGGAATCATTTCAAAAGAAATAAGTGAAAGGAGAGTTGTTATACCAAAAAATATACCGAGATTATTCCATGCACCAATCGGCGTTGTTGTAAGATCCGTAAATATTCCAAATGAAAGAACCTTTACCCCCATGATTAATCGAACAGAAATAAATACTACAAGAAGAATTGCGCCCATGATAAATGCAATGTACGAACTGATCATGCGCTTTTTTGATCGGAAAAGCATCGACACTAGAAACAAAAAGATGAAGGAAAGTAGTATAAAACCAACAGTGCTTATATCAAACGTATAACCTAGAAAAGTCATGCGAGAAAAGCCATTGGATATACCTGCGAGCACGTACATGAGTGGCACAATAGCAAGTGCCCCCAACATATATTTACCTCGTTGTGGGATATCAATTTTACCAGAAACTAAACCTGCAATGACATACACGATTGTCGCAGCAATAACCCCAAAGCCAAACAGCAAACTTGTGGCAAACTGTGTAGAGATAAAGGCAACAGGTAAAAAGAATATTGGGGTGAGAAACGCCACCAGAAAGAGAATTCCAAAGGCAATTTTCTCAAACATATTTCGATTATTCTGCACTAGCACATCATTATTTTCTTGCATGAAATATAGATAAAAACTAATAATAAACTCTCCTACTTATATACCTTTATTATATGCTTTTATCCCCTTATTTCAATCCAAAAAATGTTGATAAGTAAAGCCAAAATAACGAGAAAACCCTCTCTTTTTGAGAGAGGGTTTTCATAATGTTATGCCTATAAGCCGAATTCTGTATCCAGTATCAAAATAATACTGAACGATAACTATTTATCTAGCCCTATAGTTACCTATAGGGTCAAGCGGCACTTCTGTCTATACAGACAGACACGGCCTTGCATCCAAGTAAGGATTTTGCCGTTTCACCCCAGTCTTTCAACTGGATTATTCCCAAAGGAACCCATTAGCTTTCGCCTTTGGCGTCACTGCTCGCACCTCTCGTGTTGCCACGGACGGGCGTTACCCGCTACTCTCCTCGCGCTATCACACCTAAGCATTATGCGCGAGTGAATGTTCGGACTTTCCTCTCCAACAAAGTCGGAGCAATTACCCAACATAACACGTCTATTATACCACACAACCACCCTACTCGTCCAACATCTTTTTTGTAAGTCTAATCAAACCTACTGCGTCTTATTTTCCTTTATCGTTTTGACTACACTACTATCTTCTCTGAGATCCTCATAGAAAAGCACCTGCGCACGACTGATATACATCACGTCAGTTGGACCGTGCAATTCTTTGCCAAGCTTTACCAGCGAGAACGGCTGGCTCTCTGCTGATGCACCTTGGAGAGGTTGGACTGCCTGTAAATAATAAATATTTTTTAGTGTTATAAATTCCTTACTCGTGTCTGCGATCTTACCAAAATATACCTGACCATTTGTCAGAAATACCGCCTGATATTCAGATGCACCAAGAGACGCAGGTCGAGCACCGAAAAATCGATCACGAAAATAAAATCCGACGCTTGCCACACCGACGAGAAGCACTAACAAAATAACCCATGACACGATTGATAATTTTTTTGATTCAGTGTAGTCCATAATATTTCTATTTTAACATAATAAATTTCACACTCAAAATAATTAACGAAACTTAACTCCACCCCTTGTTTTTACTGTCGGAGCAGAAGCGCCGGACGAATTTACCCTGCTAGAACTTTCCAATTTTCCATAGGCATAAAAAGTATTTGGTGATGATTGGTTGTTGTATGTCGTCCTAATCCAATATGGTGATCTGGCAATACCCGAGGACAGTCTAACTTCATCAATAATATTATTGTAGTAATAACCAGCACGACGACCGATATATGGAGCTACAGTATAAGTACTAAAATTTGTGGTGCCGGTCGTTCCACTGAGTTCTCCGTCTATATAGAATTGGGTAACCCCCCCAGAAACGGCGGTTAACACAACGTGATACCATTTATTAGTCACCAACGTTCCACCAGTAATTGCAGCGTTGTTATAATTACCGCCAAATAAATTAGTATTATTATTAACAAATATTTCTATTGAATTACTATCATTAGTATAAGCGGAAAACATCGGCCAGTAACCTGTAAAGGTTGTAAATTTTGTCCACAACTCAACTGTCACACTACCGGAACCAAACGTACTACCTGGCAAAGAGATGTATTGATAACTATTGTTATCAAAAGATGCTGCCCCATCTACTTTCCCTGTTGTTGCAGTAGGATTAAAAGACCCTCCCCCGACAGTACCATTTTTTGCATTGCTAGTACTATCACTATAGTTGAGTGTTGTCCCATCTTTCAAATGATATACCCCTTTATAGTTACTATCCCATACGTTCGCTGGGTCTTGTTGGTTACTTGCCTCACCATTTCCAAAGTACACATATATAATAGTATCCGACACGCCGGACAATGTAGGGATTTTAACCCATACCACTGTCTCTCCCGTGGTTGATGAATACTTTTCTATTTCATGAGAAAGTTTAGTTATCCCATCAGAAGATGTAAAGACAATGTCACCCCCAGTCGAACTAGCAATCTTCCCTCCATTACCAACATATTTTAAATCCATATCTGTGACAGAAAAAAGCATAGGAAAATCTGTGAGTGATGTTGTTGTTGAAACTTTTGAATGATCAACTGTGATTTGTTTTCTATATAACCAAGGACCACCAGTCGAGTACCAACCTGGTGCTGTGGTAACCTGATTTTTAACAGCAACACCAGCGATGTCTGGCGGACGGCTTGACAAAACAATTGACCCATACACATAAAAAGTGTTTGGGCTTGATTGGTTATTATACTCTGTGGCAATCCAATCCGCCGAACGTGCAATATTTGAAAACCTAACCTCATCCAAAACTTGATTAGTGTGACCTAATCCATATGAACGACCTCCAATTAAAAAATTTGGACTTGAATAACTAGTATAACTAGTTCCAACTGTAGCTGAACCCTCCTGTACACCATTACGATAGATATAAGAATTAGTCCCATCCTGTGTACCTACAAGGTAATACCATACTCCTGTTGTCAGTGCTGATGTAGGGGTGGTGTTCTGAGTTCCAGAACCATATACATAAAATCTAACTAAACCCCCAGAGTCAATTTTAATATCCTTATCGTATACGGTACTACCATTTCCTTGAACAAAACCAGTTATTAACGAATCCCCTGATGGAATAGCATTTAATTTAACCCATGTAGAAACGGTAGATACTCCAGTATTTACAGTATTTGAACTTATGATCCAATCATCTACTCCATCAAAATTTGCAGAACCATCAATTTTACCAGTGGCAACAGTTGCTCCAACTATAGTCCCATTGTTGGCGTTACTGGTGGAATCATTTGCCGTTAAAGTTGTACCGTCAGGCAAATGCCACACACCTTTATAACTTGAATCCCACACGCCCGTCTTATTTGATTGATCAGTTGCACTGGCATTACCAAAATATACATATATAGTAGTATCAACTGATGGTGATAATGATGGAATACGAACCCATGCTATAACTTGTCCTGTTGTACTGGAATAACTTTCCATTTCATAATCTAGTTTTGTTGTTCCATCAGATGATGTGAATAATATATCTAGCCCAGTTGATGATGCTACCTTTCCTCCACTACCTGTGAATTTTAGATCTGAGTCTGTTACAGAAAATAGCATTGGAAAATTTAATAATGGTGTTGTTGTACCAACTCCAACTTTGGTGTGATCAATAGTAATCCCCTTACGGTACCCCCATGTACCACCAGTGTTATACCAACCCGCCTCAACCGTATCGACTTTTTGAAAAAAGAAACTTGCAACAAAAATAGTTACGATAATAAGAATAATTGGTAGGTAGATGCCGAAAAATTTTTTTGTTCGTGTATTCATGTTTATATTATTATGATGCTGGTGTTACTTCTGGCGCTGGAGCAGGTGCCGGTTCTGGAGTTGTTGCGGGAGCTGGCTCTGGTGTAGGTGTTGGATCAGGAGTTACTGTATCTGGTGTTGCAGGAGGGGTTGTTGATCCGGAACCTGTATCACCTGTTGTGCCCGCTCCAGCATCGACTGGTGGTATTGTACCACCATCAGATGGAGTAGTTGTACCAGTGTCCCCTGTGGTTGGAGGTGTTGTGGTCCCAGTATCTCCGCCAACTGGTGGATCTTGTGGTGTAGGAACAATCACCACATTAGATCCGCCGGAAGATAGATTGAGTGATGATGTTGATTGTGTCTCGGTAGTTTGAACGAGAGCAACCCAATCAAATGTCACATCTCCAGAAACCGCCTTGTTTGCTGTGATTGTAAATCCAGTTGGTGTTTTTGTTGTCACACCGTAGAAGAAATCTGGCACACCGTTTACTGTCACAATAACTTTTGGAGCAACAATGTATGGTCGTGTAAATGTGATAGTAGTTTGGTTATCACCCGCTTTGATCGTTGCGGTTCCCGATGTATCTTTGTCCACCATGATTCGTCCACCAAATTGTGTGTCACCAGATGCATCGATTGCAAAGAGCACGTTTGCTGCATTTCGGATGTTAAAGATGCTTTCAGATGTCGATGTTGCATTTGCCATGACAGAGATTGCGCCCGTTGCTTTGACCAAGAATCGATCAACACCATTTTGTTGCAACTGCAATATATTACCACTACCCTTTTGGTTAATCAAAAATCCTGCTGCACCACCATTTGCAAGTGCATTTTCTGTTGATGTTGCGGTTGCAAGTTGTGTATCATCTTCACCAAAAACAAATGTGTTGTCTATAACCTGATACCCCGGTTTAACCAATGCCATAATCATTGGCTGTGTTGATGATGAAACTGCAGGATCATAATCTTCAAGCGCCTGACCAATAACCATACCAGACCGTGTTGCTTTCATTGCGTGACCTGCTACATTTGATGATGTAACATAATCTCCTGCCTTGATTGGCTCCGATGTTGTGGCGATTTTAACAGCCACGTGTCCTAACATACCAACATTTGCAAAGTGTGCATCTCGCTGACGTGTATCATCTGGGTTATTAAAGCTTGTACCCTTGTCTGATACGACACCGAGGATATTGTTGTCATATGCCTTTGATGAAAGTTTAGCAACACCTGTGCCTGAAACTGGACTGGTACTACTATTGTCTACCGTCATAACCATACCAACATTTTCTGTTGATGTTGCAAATGTGTAGAAGAATTCAGAATAATCGGCTGTGTTGTTGTCTGACTGGAATCGGAATGTTGTTCCATTACTCTTGATCCAGATTCGTCCGTTTGTGGCAGCTGTACCAGCATCCCCAATAACAAACTCTCCATCATTTGTCAGTGTTGGACTTGTTGTGGTTGCAAGGACGAGACGTTTATTGACCGTATCAACAGTAAAGACATTAAGCAAACTGCCATTTTGGATTTGAATACCTGTTGTTGATGAAATATTCATGAGTAATCCGCCAGATGCAGTAAAGCCAGAGAGGAATGCTCCACCTGATGAGTAGAAGTTCAAAAGGTTTCCTGATTGACTGCCACCAGCAGCAATATCAATACCAGCATTTGTCGAGCTTTGTGTGGTATCTACTGTAAAGACTGCATTGTTGCTACCATCTTTGATATTGAGAGCTGTTGTTGAAGCAATATTTTGTGTCAATCCACCATACCATGAGACATTCACCATTGATGCGCCCGTGGTAGATGCGACACTAAACAAATCTTTCATTGTCGCAGCACCTTGGAGTGTTAATAGTTGATTTGGTGTTGATGTACCTATACCAACATTTCGTGAGGCAGTCATCATAGATATAATTGCCCCTGTCTCTCCATTAAAATCTAATCTACCCGAATCACTAGCGAGATACACAAGTTGCATATTGAAGTCTGAATTACCAACACGCATAATATTAGAAACTGTCCCAGAAGTATTTTGATTTTCTGTCTTTATTGCGTAGTCCATACCACGGTTTGCCAATCCATATATAAAGTTACCATTTGCAACAGTAGATGGAATGTTAATACTCAATGCATTAGCATAAGCCTGATTATCAGTAATATTCATTGAACCAAGTACATCTAATTTATATGCGGGTGCTGCAGTACCCACACCCACATTACCATTTTTGTCTACAATAAACGATGTGGCTGTGGATGAACCAACAACCAATGCTGCTTCACCTGCTATAGAATTAACTGACAATTTTGCAAATGGAGTAGTAGTACCAAGTCCAAGATTTCCACCTGTCGTCAACCGCATTTTTTCTGTTGTTGCAGTACCTTGACTTCCTGTGCGACTTTCAAATGTCGTATGTGCACCATATGCACCATCATCGACAAAGTTTATCCGAGCACTGACATTTCCGCCAAAAGCAACACCTGTTGCATCAAAGGCAATACCCGCTGTTGATCCTCCTCCACCAGGCCCACCCTTAAAATAGAGCACGTCTGCAGAAGGACTGCTGTTTAGACGTAGCTGGCCGACAATATCTAGTGCTGCTGTTGGGGCTGAATTTTTTATACCTATATTTCCATCCTTACTTATTGAAAATGCTGGCAATGTTGCTGTGGCATATGTATCAGATGATGTTGCAATGTAGAAACTTCCACCTTGTGCAGCAAGTGCCCAATGTTTCAAGTTTGTACCACCTGCCTGATCTGAAAGAGTCAACTGTGGCTTATATGCACTAATTGCTGTCGAGTTTGAAAGCTGTAATAGACCTATAGAAGTGGTTGTACCTATACCAATATTTCCATCACTTTGTATTCGCATACGTTCTACCAGTGGGTTACCCTGTGAACCCGTAGTTTTTGTAGAGAATATAAGGTTCTGAGACCAACTATTATCATCGATGGTACTAATTCGCGCAACAACTGGTTGCGACGCAATACCATATCTGAAATCAATTGCTGTTCCTTGTCCTGCACTACCTCCCTGATTATCAAGAGAAAGTGTTGCACCAATACCGCCAACTTGATTTTGTAATACATATAATGTGGTCAATGGTGTAGATGTCCCCACACCCACATTACCATTCTTGTCTACGATAAATGACGTAGCAGTTGATGAGCCAACCACCAAGCCTGGCACGCCCGCAACAGACCCAACTGAAAATGTTCCAAATGGAGTTGTAGTACCAACACCAACACTTCCTCCAAATCGGTTGAGTGCGATAGGACGATTACCACTACCCCACGTGTGACTATACAAACTACTAAAATTCCCTACCTCGTCATATTCAAACTGAAGATAGTTTTTTCCGGTAGATGTTTGTATTGGTCCTCCGAAAATGAAATTCGATGATGATGTTGCAATCTGCAATCGAGCAGTTGGAGCAGCAGTACCCACACCCACATTACCATTCTTGTCTACAATAAACGATGTGGCTGTGGATGAACCAACAACCAATGCTGCTTCACCTGCTATAGAATTAACTGACAATTTTGCAAATGGTGTGGTTGATCCGAGACCCAGACGATTTGTACTGTCATTCCAGAAGAAGTTTGCATTGTCTTGTTGTAGATCATTTGATGCT
This sequence comes from uncultured Candidatus Saccharibacteria bacterium, assembly GCA_964597675.1. GTDB lineage: Bacteria > Patescibacteriota > Minisyncoccia > Phycocordibacterales > DATDWN01 > CAZQYV01. The sequence continues at coordinate 4,933 of CAZQYV010000002.1, read as the reverse complement.
CCTGCAAAGAGAACTGATCCCGCCGTTGCTGATGTAATGGATGATCCAATTGCAAGCGATGCTCCACCTCCACCAACACACGTTCCATTGATTGCAAAACATCCTGTAGTGATATTGAATCCGACGTTTGATGTTGAAGTTGCTTGACCAGAGATATTAAGGCCAGACAATGTTGTTGTACCAAACCCTAGTGATGAAACAGAGAGCTGTGTACCTGTTGATGAGCCAATGACAAAACTGACAGAATCACCAGCAAGAGGATTCACAGAGAATCGTGCAAATGGTGTGGTAGAGCTGATACCAACTTTGCCACCAAAATAACTCTTTGATGAGCCTGCAGTATAAAGTGCCCAATTATTTGTTCCGCCCGTTTGATCATCTATATATATACCATAAGTATTTTGAATAGCGCCGGAGTAATTATCTACACCACCAACACTAATACCATAAGCATTGGTTACATTACCACCACCAGAATTCTGCACAAAGGTTCGCATAGCCATTAAGTTGGTAGTAGTGCCGACATTTTGGTTATAGGCTTCAGCCAAGACCCCTCTTAAATTATCCAGAGTGGAAACTCCGTCATAATAACCGGCTATTAGCGCGCCATCCATTTCGGACATAGTTTTGTCGTTCGCCCATCCTGAATATGCTTCCATCACACTACCAAACCAGCGGTTGGTTCCGTTAGCTGCCGGATTGAAAGTGGTCACAAAGCTCACACCACGTTCCGAACCGGTGACAGAAGACAAATTGGTTACTACTTCCAAATGTGTCCCCGGATTTGCTGTTCCAATTCCTATATTTCCACCTGGTGACACTGTTAATAGCTGAGTACCGCTGGAAGAAGCTACGACAAATGGATTCACTGTTGGCGCGCTGGATGTTCCCATAACCGCCAAAGTGGCAATTGGAGAAGTTGTGCCAATCCCCACTCTACCCGTACTAGTGATTCTCATTCGTTCAGCTAAAGCATTTGTAGAGGCACCAGGAATCTTGTTTGAAAATGTTAAATCATCAGAAAATGAACCGTCGTCTACTGCTTTAATTTTAACCTGTGGAATACCATTATGCACAGTGGTATTATAAAAATCCAAAGATACTGCTGAACCTGAACCGCCACCTGCATTATACAAGACCAACGCGGCCATATCGCTACTTGGCACATTACCGGTAAAATATGCCTGTCCTGTTGGCATACTGCTTTGCACTCCGCCGCCCAGAATAACCGTGCCGTTAACTTCCAATTTCGCCACTGGACTTAAAGCACCAATACCAACATTCCCATTCTTGTCTACAATAAACGATGTTGCAGATGATGATCCAATAACAAATGATGGTGAGCCAGCTGGTGCATTTACTGAAAGTTGTGCCCATGGAGTTGTAGAACCCACACCAACCTTGCCACCATCTGTTACTGTAAATACATTGGCTGCACCAGTTGAAACGACATTAAATGGATCTTTGCCGGAAGTTGCTTGGATCGCGAAGTCATATCCAGATGATAGTACACCAACACCTGCTGTTGTACCGTCGTCGAGCAAGACTCCAGTTGAAAGTGAATTTGCACCAGTCCATCGTGCCACATATCCGTTTGATCCAGAACCAGTGAAAGCGTTTGATGCGTTCAATGTGTTACCTGACCATGAAAGTCCTGTACCTGCTGTGACGCGAGTAGATGGTGTGTCGTAGAAAGAATTCCAGTTGGTTGTTGATGCAGTCAGTACTCCTGTGTATCCAGATGCGTATGACAAAGCGAGCGTGCCAGATGATGTGATTGGATTACCAGAGATTGAAAGTCCTGTTGGTACTGACATATCTACACTGGTTACTGTGCCACTGCCTGTACATGAACCGTTTGGAAGTTGGAAACATCCTGCAGAGAGTTGTATTCCATTTGCAAATGTTGATGTTGCGATGGTCGATGTGACGTTCAAAAGATTTGTTGCAAGTCCACCTGTAAATGTAGATGTCGCTGTTGAGGTCGCGAGCAAGTTTCCAACAGTCAGTTGTGTACCTGTAGCGATAAGGTTGCCAGATGCGTTTGTGGTGACAATGGAGTTGATTGGTAGTGTTGCAAGAGATGTCAGTGGAAGGTTTGAAACTGTGAGTGCTCCACTGGAGTTGGTAAGCCCAGTACCAAGTAGGTTGTTAAACGATTGACCATTGAGTACTAGGTTTGTAGTAGATGCAGTGGTGAATGATGCGTAGGTAGTAGATGAGTAGTTGAAGGTTTGGAGTCCAGTCCATGTGTTAGCATTTGCAAGGTTGAGACCAACTGTTCTAGCAGTACTACCGTTGTATGATCCAGAGAATGAGAGAGTAAAGTCTGTTGCAGTGAGTGCTGCAAGGTTAGAGCCAAGTGCAATACCGCTGATTGTAGAGTTGGTTAGTCCTGTGTTGTCGAGTGTACCTGTGATAGATGGAGTGAGTGTAAGGGCACCTGCTGTTGGTACTACTGTTAGTGCAAATGTTTGACCATTTGTTGTTGTGGTTGTTGTAGATAGAGTGATAGCAGTAGCAGTAGTTGATGCGTATCCTGATCCTAGTGTAGTGATGTATGTACCTGCTGCTTGGTAGTCTACTCCTGCTGTGGCATTGACTACGTATCCACCAGTGGATGCTTTGAGGAGTCCGCTGTTTCCAGTGATTGCAAGGTTTGTTACTTGTGTGTTTGTGAGGGTAGAGGTGGCGGTGGTGGAGGTGGCGATGAATGTATCTGCTATTACGTTGCCTGCGACAGAAAGTTTCTGGTATGGAGAGGTGGTACCGATGCCGAGATTACCATATTCAGTCAAACGCATTTTTTCTGATACAGTACTAAATGAAGCAGTTTCGAAAGCAAGATCAGAGGACTGGCTATTACTAATTGTCCTGTAGGATTTTATACTCGAAACAACAGTACTACCACTATTGAAATTAATGATTCCAAAATTTTCTCCTGCTGCTCCAGGAACTCCAAAAAGACTAAAGGTTGAAGGATTATATCTGTTAGTTGATTGGAGGTTCAAAGTTGGTGTTACTGAACTCAGTATATGTAATAGAGCTGTAGGACTATTCGTCCCAATTCCCACATTCCCGCCATTCGTCACTACAAAATTCGTTGCAGATGATGATCCGATGACGAATGAATTGCCATCACCTGTCACTGGATTGATTGCAAGTTTTGCCCATGGGGTGGTGGAACCGATACCGACATTTCCCGACTGATGTACGGTGAGAAGTGCTGTACCAGTTGATGATGCAACATTGAATGGATCTTTTCCAACTGTTCCCTGTATTGCAAAATTGTATGCCGATGGCAAAACGCCAACACCTGCTGTGGTGCCATCATCATATAATACTCCAGTCGAAAGCGAATTTGCTCCTGTCCATCGTGCCACATATCCGTTTGATCCAGAACCAGTGAAAGCGTTTGATGCGTTCAATGTGTTACCTGACCATGAAAGTCCTGTACCTGCTGTGACGCGAGTAGATGGTGTGTCGTAGAAAGAATTCCAGTTGGTTGTTGATGCAGTCAGTACTCCTGTGTATCCAGATGCGTATGACAAAGCGAGCGTGCCAGATGATGTGATTGGATTACCAGAGATTGAAAGTCCTGTTGGTACTGACATATCTACACTGGTTACTGTGCCAAGATTTGTACCGACACATGTCCCGTTCACCGAGAAACAACCACTCGTAACATTAAATCCAACATTTGATGTTGATGTCGCTTGACCGACAATGTTGAGACCTGCGAGGGTGGTCGTACCAAATCCTGATGTTGCAACAGAGAAGACAGAGGTTGTTGCAGAGTTTAGGATGCTAAATGCAGTGAGAGAATCTGATGTTGTTTGGAACAATGTGTCACCTCCGTAGACATTTAATTTTGCGAGAGGGGTTGTGGTGCCGATGCCGACGTTGCCAGTACTTGTAATTCTCATTTTCTCATTAGTACCCGCACCATCAACATTTCCAGTTGATGCAGTCCAGAATGTCAAATCAGTTGGTAATACGCCGTCGCTTACTGCCCCATTTACCAATGCTTGAATTTGTGCGCCGCCATTGACGGTAGTTCCACTTGAAGCACCTTGGAAAGAAATCCTCCCTAATCCATCTCCACTTTGTAATGCTGTTTTCACTGACGCATCTGCGTTCCTTGTGTGGTAAAGGGTTATGTTTGCGTTGCCACTATCAGCCCGTGCCCCCGCTATCACGAAACCCCAATCGCCAGTTTGATGGACAGTGTAAAATCGACCACCCAAACCACTCGCAAGTGATGTTGGATAACCGCCAGAAGGTTTTATACCAAATTGTCCCGTCACATCTAAATTTAGTGTTGGTACCGCTGTCCCCACTCCAACATTTCCCACTGAGTCAACAATAAACTGTGTTGATGTTGCAAGTGCACCGGTTGAGCTAGAAATAACAAACAGCGGTGCGGTTGATGCTCCTGCACTGTAGTTGTTAACAGAAAGTTTTGCCCATGGTGATGTTGTACCAATGCCGACTGAACCACTCGTCTGTAGTATTGTCATTCTAACAGTATCATCTGTAAGTAAATTGAAAGGATATGCACCTGTGGAACCAATGTTAGTACTAGAACCACCTGCACGTAATTTTAATATTCCACCGTCACCACGCTGAAGGAACAAAGCAGCATCAGTACCGTTTGGTGTTGTGACATTCACATTTCCACTACTATTGACTGTAAAATTATTTGTACTTCCCACACCAAACAACTGTGAAGGACTCGCCGTCCCAATCCCTACATTCCCATTCTGCAATACGTTCAGTGCATTCGTACCAACAGCAAGTCCACCAGCGATAGTTGATGTCGCGGTGGTAGAGGTCGCGAGCAAGTTTCCAACAGTCAGTTGTGTACCTGTAGCGATGAGGTTGCCAGATGCGTTTGTGGTGACAATGGAGTTGATTGGTAGTGTTGCAAGAG
>CAZQYV010000001.1:162046-191330 GCA_964597675.1 uncultured Candidatus Saccharibacteria bacterium | reverse complement strand
CGTATTTCAAATTCAGGTATTTTCTTTTCTAAAATTTCAACGATTTTCCTGCGTTTCTCTCTGTCAGCATCCCACACCTCTTTTACATCAAGTGGTGCTTCTTGCCCTTTACCTGAAAAAGTTACCTGCCCTCCCCTGTCTTCAATAAGTGGTCCATACGGGTCAGAAACATCAACCCCAGATTCTGCCACTGCTTCCTCTAGCGATCGAATAATCTTTTGTCTTTCTTCCTCTGTCATTTTTTCGTCATATACTTGCCATGCATTATGTATACTATCGTATACGTAACAGACACTACCATTTGCTGGAAATAAATATAAGTTCGGCAAAACATCATCCTCACAATCAAGGTGAGAAATAAATTGCTTTTGAAACTGTGTATACGATCCACCTGAAATCACAGCGAAGCGATGGGTTCGCAATACCTCGCCGATAATCCGAGCCATACTCGGCTCGAGTGCAGATTTACTTGGAGCCAGTGTTCCATCCAAATCACAAACAATCACTTTTGTATTCATATGCATATTATACTACATCAACTCCAATTGCCTGTGATACATGAGTAAAACCGTCACGCTCTAACAAATGGACTAGTCCCTGATGAATCTCACTCACGACTTGAGGACCCTGAAAAACCATACCTGTAAACATCTGTACCAATGTTGCTCCTGCACGAATTTTTTTGTAGGCATCCTCTGCAGAAAATACTCCTCCACATCCCACAATAACGAAACGATCTCTTTTTGTTTTATAAATATGCGCAATCATTTTGTCTGAAAGGCCTTGTACTGCCTTGCCACTCAGCCCGCCAACTGCAGGAATAGTGTTTGGCGCAATACCATCTCTTTTTTTAGTTAGATTTGTACAAATAATTCCATGTACTCTATGTTTTTCTACAACCGCGAGTAGTTCATCAATCTCTGGTAGAGACATGTCCGGCGATAATTTAACAAAAACTGGTTTTTTCGTCTCTATTTCATCGATTCGTAAAAGCAGATATTCGAGTGCACTTGGCACAATAAAAGGTTGTCCGCCGAGAGCATTTGGGCAACTAATATTAACAGTAAAATAATCTCCAATTTCTACAAAGGTGGAAAAACCTTGTGCATAATCAGCAACCGCAGTATCGAGATCAAGATTTTCCTGACAATTTGTCATGGCAATACTGGTACCGAGTGGAATAGAAAATTGCTGATCTCGCAATCGGGTGGAAATATCCTGTGCACCACGATTTTTCAATCCATACCAAACAACCAGACTTTCTGCATCTGGAATTCGCCACAAACGAGGCTTTGGATTGCCGACACAGGGCAAGGCCGTGATTGATCCCACTTCTTCAAAACCAAATCCGACATCAGGAATGATCTGAGTCAATTGTGCGTCCTTATCAAACCCAGCAGCAAGACCGACTGGCTTGGCAAAATGAATACCCAGCACATTTTGTGACAATATTGGATTATCATAGTAAAACATAATACGCGCCAAAAAACGTGTCAGTTTGTACTCCCCAAGAAAGGCACCGACTAATATCATTAGGTCGTGCACGTCTTCTGGATCATTCATAAAAAAAAGTGGTTTCAACACCTTTCGGTATAGACCACCAATTAGTCTATTTCTCAATCGAACATATGTGTCCATACGTTCATATTATACTCCTCCCACAACATTCGCAAATATGCTAAACTGGAAATATGATAAAAAAGATAGCACATTTTTTTGACGTATTAGAGGACAAAGTCCGTGGACACCTTAGCCGTTACCCACTCGTATATGCCTGTGTTGGTGGCATTGGTGTTGTTTTATTTTGGCGTGGTGTTTGGCATGTTGCAGACGACATCGGCATGAGCAGTATTGCCTCATTTGTCATTGGCTCTATTATCCTACTCATCACAGGAGTCTTTGTTTCAGCTTTTGTTGGTAGTCGCCTGATAATCAGTGGACTGAAAGGAGAGAAAAAACTTGTTGAAAAAACCGAGGATGAAATTAAATCTGAAGAGTCAGAAATAAAACATATTGAAAGAGATCTGGATACAATAGAAAAAGAAATTAAGGAAATAAAAACTGCAGTACAAAAAGACCACAATCAGCCCAGAATCAATCACTAATTATCTTTTTTCGAGTTTCTGGATTATGTCAGCCATCATCTCATTTTGATTTTCCAAATGAGCGAGAATAGTCTCGATCTCATCACCAGATTTAGTATTTACCTCATAGTCTGCCTCTGCACGAGCTTCAGAGTGTCGTGCCTGCAAATTTTGCCCTACCATGATCAGGGGCATAAATAGGATCTGGAGTATGTTGTTTATAAACAAGAGAATAAGAAAACTCCAACTTTCATCGAAAACCATACCATATGGTGCAACCACGTTCCAGCCAATCCAAACGGCATTAAACACAAGAATAAAGAAAAAGAAGCCCATCGTCCCAATATTGTCTGTAACCCAGACAGCAAAACGTTCTAGCCGACTAAGGTGTTCTTTGTGTTCAATGTTGATATTACGAACTGGTTTACGTAATTTCTTTATTTCTTCGAGTGAAAGTGGTGTTTTCATATAGTAATATTATGTGAATATTTACATTATACCAAACAATCAACTGACAATATATACTATTTTTTGTTCCATCGGGGTGCAAACCGAATCAAGAACGTAAAAAGTTTTGCTTTGGGTTTGTTCATACCACCCTTCACCATATTTTCATAAGAAACTTTTTGGAATAATTTCAGATCATCACCCTCATAGCACAATTTTCCATCTTTGAAACAATAACTACAATACTTGTCCGACTGACGAACACCGGGGTCTTTATCAAACGGCATCATGCAACTTTCACATTTTGTATTTGTCATATTTTTTACATAATAATAAATAAATTATTTTCAATTATATCTTTCTACTATCGTAGGCCCAATGGAGAAGTGCTTGGCGCTGTTTTGGGCGACACACCACGTCTCCAGCCCTGCAATTTTTCTGTACTTGTGACACATGCCTTCGCATGGCCTTCCAGCGTTTGATCTGTTTGTTATCCTCCAGAGGGTCACGTCGCCCCATATAATAGCGACAATACCACTGAAACCAGCCACGCGGGTCATCTGGATGTATCCACCCTTTCTTTTTCCACACCGATAGTGATTGAGATGCATCAACTCCGAAATAATTTAATTTTTTATTGTGTCCCGGTACTCCTACTGCATGCAACCGTGCGTATGTGAACCACTCGATTGGAAATTCACGTGTACAATCCCGCATATACCTGCCACCAAAAACACCTAGCCGAAGCATTTGTTTTGGAGTAAGGTCTGGTTTGAATCCCGGGTCGAAATGTTTACCCTCTTTCTCAGAGATTTCATAGCGATACCCTTTCTGCATCTTGTCATTGACTGTGACTATTTTTTTCTTCACCGTAGTTATCATTAGTATTAGTATAACAAAGTTTTCATTGCCTCTGCATTTAGTGTATATGCACGAACAAATGAATCATCGACATGAGCATACAGAATACCTTCACCGGGTCTTGTCTCAACAAACTGACTAGCAAAAGTAATTGTCACTGCCTCGCTATCTTGAATAAACGGCTCTGGAGAAACCCAATCAATCTTTCCATGCTCATAATCATATATAAACAAACCCACACTAAACATGCCGTACTTGGTCTCACCATTTTCCATTTTTTTATTTATCTCTCGCCCATTCAAAATACCAAGTAGTTTATTGTCACCAACATCAATAAAAGATTTTGGTAATAGTGGACCAGGTGAAGCATGACCGCCAATCCATTGTATATTGTGATCTTCTGGATTAAACAAAGTATTCCCAAATTTCCACGGTTTTCCCATATCTTCTGCTATTGCAACTCTGACAGTGGAATATGTCCACTGCTTTCCTTTTTTACTTGATTCAATAAGATTTAATCGAATACCTTTACTATTTACTGGTGCAATAGATAGTTCCTTTGCACTCCCATATCCGGTGTCCAACAATACAGGTTCAGTCATTTCCAGCGTATCCATATTTTTACCAACTGCATGCCCAAGATTTACGCTACATATATGTTTTCCTTTGGTATCAGTGTCAACCACTTTAACTGGCATAGTAAAATACACGTGCATTAAATCTGTCTTTTCATCAATCCATATATCCGGATCTTCTAGACCAATAAAATCACCTCCTGATCCCTTTAATTTACCGATAATTTCTTCTGCATTTTCTATCTTTAGTTCCTCTGTGATTTCAAATTTTTCCAAAGACTCACCCCTAATTTTATATAAAGCACTCCTATCAATATACCCACCGACAGAAACATCATCCTCCCTACTTACGATACACCTAATGATACCTTCTTTATTTTCAGTTCTTGGATCAAGTGTAATTGCCATGACATGTTCAAACCTCTCTCCCGCCTCAGCAACTTTTCCCTCGTGTTGGATATATGGTTTATTCATAACCTAAGTATACTAGAAATGCTACAGGAAAGGAGGAGTAAGCAGTTAAGCAATTATCTTACTTCTAGAAACACTTTTGGTTCAGTATCTATAATATTGCTTTTTATTTCTGGATATTTTTCTCCATTTTGAATATGTTCTGCCATTTTAACTATCTCTCCATCGTAAGGATACACAAAAGCATCGCAAACATATTTGCCCATAGGAACTCGCGTAGTCTGTTCTGGCAGCTCCTCAATTATATAATTAGTGAGACGGAGAATATCTTTTTCTGAAAAAGTTCTCGGGTTGTTTTCTTTGAAAATAGCATTTTTAACTATTAATTGGAGGTGATCTCTAAAATCTTCATTATTATCATAAAAATTATACAAGTACTTAACTTTAGACTTGAATTTATCATCAGTTATCATATTCCATTTTACATAAAAGATCTTATTTATTTCATCAGGAGAAAAGGTTTCTTGTACTAATTGTTTGACTTGATCCAATAAATCAGTCCCTAATTTGTCTGATAATACGAGTGCTTTTTCATAGGAAATTCTTTTTCTGACTTCTAGATTAATTGCATGAATTGAATCCGCAACATATACAACAACATATTCACGAGTACGAGGGAGACACCATTTTATCAAGCCAATTATATTTTCAACGGTAAACCATCTATTACCGAGGCTAATACCAACACCTAGGTTATATTGCTTATCCTGCAAATTTTGAATTGTTCCGCCTCGTATGCTTTTTAATTCCATATTATTCAATTATAAAATCTAATTGCTCATCAGGTATACCCAGTGATTTTCCGCATTCAACCGCAGGAGTCCATGATGATTTGTCATCATAATTAAACTCGAATACTTTATCTCGAAATATAGCGATTATATTTTTATTCTCATCCCAAAAGTGGGCGTACCATATGCCCTGTTTAAGATTACTTGAGAGTTTAAGTGGATTCTCTTTTGTACTTTTTACTTTATATAAATGCCACCGTTCAAGAGGATTTTCGTCATCTGTGATTCGAACAGAAATGATCTCAAAATCATTGAGGATTCGATTATCTACGAGGCTTTCTTCTATAATTGTTCCCGTGTATTGGTTCATGATTTCATTCTAACACAAATTTTATTTGGACTGGTTGGGTTGAGCCCATATTACACCTAGACAACTATATAATTAGTCTTAGGGAAAATAAACCGAAAAACATTTCTAACATACTCAACATTATTATATGTACTATTATTTGAATACTCGGGATCAATAATTAATTGGACGTTACTTCTCTCTAGGGCTTTTTTAAGGGTATTCATCCCTATTCCATCCCCTTTTAGATTTTCTGGCGCATGCTTGCCATATCGACCTTTTTCATAAATTTTTAAGATTTCATCTCTTTCAATTTTTACACTATCCATTGAAAAAACTAGTTGTTGTTTTTCATTAATCGTTGTGACGTGGATTCTCGAACCCGGCTTTGCATATTTGACAGCATTTTGTAAAAAATTATGCATAGCAATATTAAATGTTTCATATTCAAACAAACAAAAAACGTCCCAATCTATACGGTATAATTCGATATAAATATCCGCAACAGAAAAATCTTTGAAAAATTGATGAGATAAACCCAGTAAAAACCTTCTTAAATTTTGTTTTGTAACAGATTTTTCTGTATTCTTATCATTCAAAAGTCGATATCCTCCTATTTGATAATCCATGAACTTAATTTCTTTTGATAACTCGCAAATATCTTTCGCAAATTGAGTTGTATTTTCTATAATATTATTTTTTACACTTTCAACGAAATCGGTGTAAGACTCTTTTGGTTTTTCAAAATATGTAAATCGTTCTACAATGCTTTTTTGATTGCCATGGATCTTAACTATATTATGTAAATACTCATCAAGAGCCTCTTCAGTATTTTCTCTTAGGTTTTTTGATAAAGTAGACATTAATCCATCAATCACCTGAACCAGAGAACTAAAATTTTTATTACTCCTAATAAATCTTTCCGCACTTTTATTCTCATCATTTAATACAAAAATTTCAAGAGTTCCAATTTCTCTGTCTTCCTTTATATATTGATATGACTCACCTTTTTCATTTTTATTCAAACACGAAACGTCAAACCCTGAGGGAAAGGTATTAAAAATAGTAGATCCATCTTTTGTCAATGATATACAAATCATATTTGAGAAATCTCTTCAGATATTAAAGAAACGAATTCATCATACTCAGCATTCTTTCTTATATACGGGTAATTAACTACACCATCAAAATCCTGGATGGAAGAATAAATGATATACCTTTTTTCTGGATGATCTTTCTCCAATAAATTTATTAATCCTAAACCTTCCTTTTTACCAGCTAATGTTTGTCCGACTCCCTTATAATCAACAAATACTAAATTTGCCCAAAGGACATTAACATCCTGAGTGTTTTCAACATCATCAACTTTTCTAACATCAAAATTATTTCTTTGCAAATTAATAACTACCGGGCATTCCTTATCGTCAATAAAAAGAATCTTTGCTTTATTTCTAATTTCTTCTACTGACAAAATTTTATTTTTTCGATAAAGAAAATAATAAACTATTCCAAGCAAAAAAAGAAATAATAGAAATATTTCAACATATATTTTATTATCACTAAAAAAGAAAAGCAGAATTGTTATAATAATACCTGCCGCACTTATTAAACCCTCATTTTTATTCAAAAAATTTAACATAAATCTTATAATACGATTCGAGCGCAGCTCGATATGACAGTTGAGCTAGGAATTTCTCCCTCGCCTCTCATGTGTGTCGTCACACACATTCGGGCTGGGCACTGGCTCGGCTTCGCATTTTGCTAAACGCTCACTGCCTCCGCCGTTCGAATCCAAGACGCACATTTTCAATGTGCTCCCTCGCAGCAAAGCTTCATGCTTCGCCTTTGCTTTGCTGCGATGCTTGGTCTAGTACCCACTCCCACCAAGCGTCATAAGGGTATTCTAACATTTTTTGGGACGGTCATGTGATAGCTCTTGGTCTATCCTTAAAAGGACCGCTATAATAGACATACAGAAATATGAACTTAAACCACGAAAAACCACTAGAATCGCAATCGATTTCGGCAAAACCGCCAGTGAGGAAAATTGAGGCTGATAGGATTCCAAAGATAGATATTCAAAACTTACATAGAAAAGGGCTGTTTCAAAGTGAAAAAAGTGGACATGTCACTTGGCGAGACCCATATACCCAAAGTGAGATTTCTTTTTCTGTCTATATAATGGTAGATAGCGATGAGGGCAAACCAGAGGTGGGTTATACAGAATTCAGCTGGCCCAAACAAAATGGTGTCAATCATAAAGATAGAAATTATGGAAGCGCCACCTTTATCACTACCCCAGGAAGATTCGGTGGTAAAAGATACTGGTTTAAATGTACTCAACCAAAGTGTCGAAGACGGGTAGCTGTCCTCTATTTATTAGACAACCATTTCGCCTGTCTTACTTGTCACAATCTTACATACAAAAGCAGAAACTTGAGCGGCAAGAGAAAGAAATTGGGTAAAGTTATCCCTCTACCAGAAATTGAGCGACTCGGAAAAGCGGTCAAACGGTTTCAGTATCGAGGTGAGCCAACAAAGCGATTTCAAAGTTTTGTTAAAAAACGAGACCGGAGTATGAAAGCTTTTGAATATAACTTGGGCAGACTAGAGGAAAAAATAAAAGACGCGCAAGACAAATTTAAAGGATAATTAAATATTCTTATTACACAACCTTACTTAAATCACTGTTCAAAATAATCCCATCATAACTCTGAAGTTCATCATCAATATATTTCTGGCGTGGAAGTGGATTGAGAACAAAAATCTTTTTCTCTCTGTAATGTGCAAAAGCCATCTCGAGGAAAGTAGACGCACCGATATAATTCTCAATGTCTCCCTTTGTATAGTTACAAACAAGGATAGCATCTGATGCTTCAATCTTATCCAAATGGGTTTTAGCAAGGTTTAGAGCTTTCTTTGCTTCTGTCCGTTTTGATCCATCTTCTTCCCAATAATTTAATCCTGGCACTTGAATAGGACGATAGACTTCATGTCCATTTGTCTCAAGCTGTTTTTGTATTTCGATCATATTGTCGAAAAACTTTATTGATCCACAAAGTGTTATTTTCATTTTTGTATGTATTTATCTTCGTGAAGTAATTTAACAAGTGCCAAGACAATAGCTTGTGATAATAAATATTCTCGTTTTATGAGTTCTTTAGAGAAATAATTGAGAGGATCCTTATCTACACCACCAGAAAGTCTCTGTGCAACAACACCAATATCTGTATTATTCTCTTTAACCTCTTTTACTATCCACTCGGGTACAAAATATCCTGAACTATATGCAACAGATTCTTTATTATCCCTTGAGATGACGTGAACACAGGCAATGTCGTAATGGTTTCCTCCGATTGGTATGAGTCCACTTTCTACCGCCACTGCAATATCCGGATCGAATTTTTCCTTACATTGCATCAAACGATTGTGAGCACCTTTTGATGTTTCCTCATATCCAAATGGTTGTTCGGGTACACCTGAACTTGTTTTGCCAGATAATATTTCCGCGTCTATATTCAAAACACGAAGTGCTTCTTTCAATGCTCTGATCTTTAATTCACTTGCTGTGGCGATTGCTATTTTCATAATTGTTTAGAATAATTTTCCTCCAAGTAAAGGATTTTCCTTATCTGGTGTAATCAGTATAACTTTTCCTTCAGAATTTGGTACTCCAAGAGTTAAAACTTCAGATTCAAATGGTCCAATCTTTCGTATTGGGAAATTTACTACTCCCAAGACTAGTTTTCCGATTAATTCTTCCTTTGTGTATAAAGCTACAATTTGTACTGAAGAATTTTTGATTCCAATTTCTGCACCAAAATCTATTTTCAGCTTGTATGCAGGTTTTTTTGCTTCAGGAAAATCGTTTACTTCTAGTATTTTACCAACTCGTATATCTAACTTTTGGAAATCTTCTATTGTTGCCATATATTTTAAATTTGATTAAAAATAAATCCATTTCTACTCCAAAACCAAAGTGGTGGATGCATATCTATCGGATCAATTCCACTTCCATGAAGAATCACTCGCCATCGTTCAGATATCTGTTCTTTTGAAAGGTTTTCTGATTCCTCTTCAGTGATGACTGCTAATTTCACGGAACACTGAGTAATATGCGTATCAGGAGCAATATCTATTTGGTCTCTATTTTTCAAATTCACCTCTCCGTATGTACTCATAATAAATGACCAGTAATTAAAAATCTTTGGACCAGAAAGATACGGAAATCCTTTTTTGAAATCTGTTTGAATAAGCTTTTTGAGGATAAGGAAGTTTTCATCTGCTGCAGCTATGAGATTTTCAAATGTCCCCCAATTATCTTTTACTGTTTTTGATATCGTTCGCCATGTAGTGATATGTTTATTTGGTTGAAGGGCAAGTTTATATTTCATTAGTGCCTTTCGCACATCTTCTTCTGATTTTTTAGTTACTTCCGCAACATCGAAAACGAATTTTGTTTCAGGATCTTGGAAAGTTTTTAGAGCTGATTTCCAGAGAGTATAACTATCTCGCTGATAGTTTAGAGCCATTGGCAAAGTAAAGTATGCAAATCTCCACTCTTGCTCTTTAGGAGAAAAAACTGGATTAGAGTCCTCAGGCATTACAGTTTGTCCAAGTTTACCTGTTTTGTAGGCACTTAAGAGATTGTTGCAGACTTTAATTATGGCTTCTTTTGGCATAAATTATTTTTTCTTACAAACAAAGATGAAGCTACAAGGAACTTTCTTTGCTTTCTGGATTGCATAGTATTTAGTTGGATCTTCCGATCCTCGATCAAGAGTCTTCGGCTCTGGTTCATAGAAGCCGTCAATCTCAAATCCCACATCTCTCAATAACTTAAACCAACTTGAAACCTTACGATAGGTCAGGTAGGCAGTTGCTCCTTGTTTCTTTTTCCAGTTTGGAAGCACGATGGGTTCTTCGTCGTGATATTCATGCTCAACAATAAATTTGCCATCCTCGTATACAACATCGCTAAATAGTGAATGATCCCAGCTCCAGATAAATTGCCCGCTGGGCTTTAAATATGAGTAGATGTTTTTGAAAGTTTGTTCAGGGTCTTGTGTCCAACCAATACCATAGACTGAAAAAACCATGTCAACGGGTTCAATGTCCAAATCATCTTCCATCCTTCCATGGATGAGTTCTACCTTATTATCAGCAACAGATTTTCCATTAAATCTCTTTGCTTCCTCTATTTGTGTAGTAGACAGGTCGAGTCCATAGACTTTTCTTGCTCCATTAACAATCAAATATTTTATTGATCTTCCACTACCACACGCAATTTCCAAAAAAGTCTTGCCTTCAATTTCAGGAATGAGGTTTAAATCATCACCAATACCAAATGGTCCCCACATAGGTAAAGCACTCGCCTCAAAAAATTGATCGGCAACTGCATTCCATGTCTTTTCGTTTTCTGAGATTAAATCCTTCATATATTTTCTAAAGGATAAACATCAAAGGCAACTTCCTCGTACGGATGTACTTCTTTGATAACTTTAATTACTCCATTGAGCTTTTCTCTTGAACAAACAGTCTCAATTCTTTCTTCGGATACTTTCTCTAATACTCCAATTTGACCTATGTGAGGTTTTGCTTCATTTTCTGGTTTGAATCTTCCAAACCCTTTTGTAGAAAAGGAGCAATAAGTGTAATTACCAATTTTTCCTGCTCCAGCTTTACCCATAGCTTCACGCACAATATCAGTGTGGGTTTCTGGCACAAATACAACGAGTTTTACATTTTTTGAATTCATGTAATTACTAGAGAACATAACTATCGGTGTTAAAACCCTCTGCAACAGCTAATTTTAAAAACTCCTCTCGAGTTTCTGGATTTTTCTGATAATGCATTGGAATAACTTTTCCAATTCTTTTGAACTGCTTTGCAAAAGCCAAGGCTTCTTGCGGACCAAATGTGTAAAATGTCCCAACTGGAATAAGAGCAATATCCACTTCAAGGTTTGTAACATCAATACCAGATGGATAAAATATATCTCCACCAAAATATACTTTCTTGCCCTCAATTTCAAACAAAAATCCAAAATTCTCCCTTGGTTTAACTTTTACATTTGGTCCATGGTCAACATTAAATAATGACACCTTGATATCACCAATATCTATAGAATCCCCAACTTTCACTTCAATAATTTCTGATGTCAAAATTTCTTCCCCAAGCGCCTCAATGCACTCTCGGTTCAAATATAATCTCTTAGGAGAAAGCTTTTTGATTTGTTCAACAGAAAAATGGTCGCCATGGATATGAGAAATCAGCATGGCGTCTGGAGAGATACCAGTAAGTTTATCTATTGGTGTATAACTACCAATATCAACAGCTAGTGTATAGCCAGTATTGGTTTCGAGAATGATTCCTGATTGTTCAAATTGGGTAAGCTTCATATATTGATTTTATCATTTTTTCGACCTTTTTCCAGTCCCATTAGAGAGACACCAAAAGCTTAACTTCCTCCCCCATATTTGTGTAGTTGACTTCTCCCCGCTTCTGCTCTGTGTCTCGGTATTCACTAGACTTCGTCCGTGTTCGCGGTATGTTCGTGTGTATATGGAAAACACAGCGACATATAGCCCACATATAGGGATACCAACACTCAAGGAACAAGAACCTTTGAAGTACTGCCTGTATGCTCGTAAATCAAGCGAAGCAGAGGAAAAGCAGGCACTGTCGATAGATTCCCAGATCAAGGAAATGCTGACTATCGCTCAACGTGATGGATTGAATATAGTAGATATGTATCGAGAATCACATTCAGCAAAAGATTGTGGGCAGAGACTTGTCTACAACCAATTACTCCTAGATATTCGTGAAGGAAAGTTTAACGGAATACTGGTGTGGCATCCGGATCGTCTTGCGAGAAATGCAGGAGACCTCGGAGCGGTCGTGGATCTACTTGATCAGAAGAAATTGGTGGAAATCCGCACCTATAGTCAAAGATTTACGAATAATCCCAATGAGAAGTTTCTCCTGATGATTCTTGGTAGTCAGGCAAAACTTGAGAACGATAATAAGAGTATCAATGTGAAGCGTGGGTTGAAAACCAAATGTGAGTTAGGACTGTGGACTAGTGTTGCACCTACTGGATATCTTAATTCCAAGAACAAGGATCAAAAAGGTGTTGTCTTTGTTGATCCAGACAGAGGGTCAACTATAAAAGAGATTTTTACAAAAGTCGCATACGAAAGTTGGAGTGGCAGAAAAGTATTCAAATGGCTCCGAGAAATTAAATTTGTCACTCGTACTGGCAAACCTCTGACACTGAGTAATGTATATATGATTTTGAATAATCATTTCTATCACGGTTCATTTGAGTATCCAAAAGCTAGTGGTCGATGGTTCCAAGGCAAGCATACACCACTCATTTCTAAAGATTTGTTTGATGATGTGCAGAAACAGTTACATCTACAAATCAAATCTCATGGCAAAAACAAAGAATTTGCGTTTACTAAAATGTTCACCTGCGGAGTTTGCGGATCGGGAGTGACCGCACAAGAAAAATACAAAAATCTGAAAGATGGATCAGTAGCGAAGTATATCTACTATGGTTGTACTCGGTCGAGGAATATTAATTGCAAAGAAGGATACATTGAGGAGAAAATTCTCATTGACCAACTCACGGGAATCATTGATCAAATTGACCTCGATAAGTCCGGTATCAAGAAAAAACTGGAAGCAGAAATTGAACGGCACAAGAAATTCCATTCGGGAATTATGGGTAGAGCAAAGGAGGAGTACTCTGTGAAAGATGCTGATATTCGAAACTACGCGAAGTACCTGCTGACAGAAGGGTCGATGTTTGATAAGAGGGATTTGTTGGGGTGTTTGAAGAGTAAGATTGAGTTGAGAGATAAAAAACTTAAAATTACTTAGTTTTACATTCTCGTCGGATGAGAGATTCTTGGAACAATTAAATCTTTACTAAAGAATAGAACCTCCTCTCCCTTTCTGGGTTCGTATGCGATATGTGTAAAATAGTAATTTTTTTTCTGTACATTTTTATCTTTATATAAAGCTTGGATTTGAGGAACATTATCGTACGAAACAATCCATTTTGCGTTCTTTATTTTTTTTATTCTATCGCTAACTTCCTTATGGTCTGAAGGTTCGTACGAGTTCATATAAAGAGATTGTCCTTTTAGGAAATAAGGTGGATCAAAATAAAATATTATATTTTTACTTTTTGTTTTTTTCTCTATTTTTGCAATAAGATCTAATGCATCAAGATTATATAGATGAATATTTTTTCTATGTATTGCAATAAATTTTATTCTCTCAATTAGTTCTTTTTTATTAAAACGGCAATCGATTTTATAGTTTCCCTCTTGTTTTATGCCTCCAATTATACCCCCGTTTATAATACCGGATCTATTAGTTCTATTTAGGAAAAAAGTAGAAAATCCCAGTCTGAGTAAATCAGCTTTCTTTTTATTTTGTTGTATATCTTTTTGTTTCTGCCAATTCTCAACCGTCAACTCCGCTCGAGCAATCATATTACAAAGCTTTTTAGTATCGTTAAGAACCGAATACCAAAAAGCATAAATTGATCTATCAAAATCATTGATGGTAATCTCCTTTACATATCCGTTAATTAAAAGATGCAAAGCAACTGATGCGCCACCAGCATAAGGCTCGACGTAGTGCCCGTTGATATTATTTTTTTCACACACCAAAGCAACAAATTTGGCTAATTTATTTTTTCCGCCAGGATATCTTAATGGTGAATAAAATTTCATAATATATTAAGGTTTTGTTGTCCGTTTCTTGTAATCATCGAACACAAACTTAATCAAGGGATGTATTTGATCCCAAGCCTCTTTAACTCTACCCTCTACTGCAAACACGTCAGGATTATGGTTTATGCTATCCAAGTACCATTTATTTTTCTCAATTTCTTTTATTACCTGAACCAATCCTGTATTTGAGACAGTTGCCAGGTCAGTTTGCATTTTAGTTAATACATTTCCCAAAAATATGTACTTTCCCTTAGCGACTACAGGTAAACTACTGATTTCTTGCAGATATTTTTTTAAAACTATTTCGAGGAATGTCCTAAGCAAATCAGCTGTAGCATTAGGAAATTTAGCATAGTCTATATTTTGCAATTCCCACATAACACGACCAATCCCTGGTGCATTTAGAGTATCTTCAAAACTTTTAGGAACAAGTCCTTTTTGAGTAGCGGTAGAAGGCTTACTTGGCTTAAAACTTGAAGCTGACTTTTTAGTTTTTTTACTTAAATCCTTACCCTCAAGAACTTCTTGTACTACAGAATCGATATATGTCTTTCTGTCAGTTTCTTTTGATAATTCCTTACGAGAAGTCGCTATACCTGAAGCAATATCAGTAATAACTCGAGAGTATACTTTATCAAAATCAGAATTTGATGGAATAATTGCTTCTCCTGTTTTTTTATTAAAATCTATTCCAAGTTTTTCTTGAACATACTTGTCTGAATAAAATCGCTCAAGTGTAGAGATATTAAAAACTCCATTATTTGAAACTTTTTTTCTCGTATCTTCAGAAATATTTTTAAGAGACAAAGCTACATTATGCATTTCATGCATCCTAATGTAGGCGGGTATATCAACTCCTTTATATCGTTCAATTAATTTTTCAATAGATTGTCCATTTTCTTTTTGAGCATAGTAAAAATATGCACGTCTTAGAGCAGACCAAGGCTTTCTAGTGTTTTTTGTATGCTTCGCAGCAAGATATTCCATCGCTTCATCTCTTGAGGTGGCGACATGTACTGAGACTGTCTGAATAGGCGTAGAATTCGCCATCAATTTTTTTATTCTGGAAGCATATCTTGCGGGAGCGATTGCCGGACTAATCATAGCCTTCAAAGAGACGACTCTTCTGTTCCCTTCAAGTACAACAAAAACTCCTTTCTCCTTTATTACAACTGGTGGTTCATCGGGAAAATAGCCATTCTGAAAAATATTTTCCAGAATATCCATAGCATTTTCATTAACAAAAAGATCATTGATTATCTCGTCCTGAGAGCTATATTCTATTCCTAGACGAACATTTTTAGTGTCTAAAACAAGATCGTTAATCTTTACTTTCTGCTCTTTCCATTTATCCTGGTAATTTACGATCTGCTTTTTCATAAATCAAATTATAACATCTGAATTTGAATTAGCACAGCAAGTCGGCCGAAAGAAAATATAAGACCCCTCTTGGTCGTTCAGAACTAAACTAGACTGCTGCGGGACTAGGATTCGAACCTAGATTGATGGATTCAGAGTCCACATTCCTACCATTAGAAGATCCCGCAATAATTAATATTTTCTAAAATTTAACAAATCAATTGCCCGCCCAACTTCATCTTTTCTCGAAATTTGTACTTGATTTTTACTCAGATGAGGATGAAACCCCAATCTTTTCATGAGGTTAAACACATTGAGAAGCATTGGCTCATTATTATTTGAAAAAAACAGTTTATATGTTGAGGTTGGCTTATGTACACAAAAACTACCCTCTGCCTCATACAGGCCCCGGAGGTACCTTACTATATAACTTTTTTTCTTTAAAATCCAGTTAGGCACTACAATTTGTAAATCCTTTCGAGACCCTGTGGGTATAGCCAATCTACGACTAATATGCTTCTCATATAGACCAACCTTCGTCGCTAAACACTGATTAGAGTGGGTAATATATGCAGTTTTACCGAACACTGCTTTGATCATGTTTGCGTATCTTTTTACAAAGCCAGTATTCTTTGCATTTGAGGTTATTCTTAATTCTTCCGTTCGAGGATATCTACAAATATGCCCATCCCCAAGCGTTACACCTACAAGTTCTGCTAAATCCCCATTTTTAACAAGTTCTGGGTAATCTGACTTGATCCTGCCTTCACTCTTCATCTTTTCACGCCAAAGTTTAAAATTATCAATTTTTCTTTTCTTCATTGTCTCTGATATTTTTCTAACAGAGACATTCGTATTTTTTGTTAAACCTTTACTCCAGTTTGATGGCATGAATATATTATACCATGACAAATTAATATTTTCCTACCATTAGACGACAAATACCCGAAAAGTGCTTTTTTTACAAGAAATGACCTACTCCCCGCACTCCTGGGTACAGTCGTACGGGGTTTCTGGGATGCAGGGTTCATGAGAATCAGGAATGGTTTGTGGTACCTAGGTCCTTGCGACCTTGGTTTGCTATATACTTTTTGATTGCTTCCTCATTCAGTCCAATTGTCGAAACGAAATAACCCACGCTCCAGATGCTGCCGTCAAGATACATGTCACGGATGAATTTGAATTTCTTCTTTAGTATTGCACTTGATTCTGATTTGAGTCTTTGTACTACGGCAGCAACCGATAGATTTGGTGGTATCTCGATTTGAAGGTGTATATGATCATCATCAGTATTGAAAGCTGATATGAAGAGCGTGGGATATTTCTTTGTGGCTTGGTACAAGTATTTTCTCAATTCTTGCTTGGTGTAGTCTTTGATATATTTTCTTCGATACCGAGTTCCCCAGACTATGTGGTATACAATTTGATATTTAGAGTGATTTAGGTTCCTGATTCTCATGATTACAGCCTAGCACGGATTACCGTACTAGGCTGTTGCGCATTCCTCCCCGCACTACCAGCGGGATGCGCGTGCGGGGTTTCCTGCGGTAAGAAAAAGGCGCCCAACGGAGGAGGAGTCGGGCGCCCGGTTGAAGAAATCTTCGTAAGGCCTGTGCCTTCCCGGGAGTCACTAGTTCCCGAGCGAAGATCGTCTGTATACATTATACCACCAGCCATAAATAATGCAAGCCCTCTGTGGATACCTAGCCAAGACGCTTTAAAATGGCTTGAATAAAGGCGGAAAACAGCGGATGTGGGTGGAGTGGTCGTGCTTTGAATTCTGGGTGGAATTGCGTACCAAGAAAGAAGGGGTGCACATCTTTTGGCAGTTCAACAATCTCCATCAGTCGCCCATCAGGTGATGTCCCTGAAAAAACCATGCCACCTTTTTCGATCTCATCTACATAGGCAGGATTAACCTCGTAACGATGTCGATGACGCTCTGATATTTCATTTGAACCATATGCTGTCTGAGCGATTGTTCCTTTGCGAAGCATTGCTGGATAAGCGCCAAGTCGCATTGATGCACCATATTTACCGTCCTCTAGGAGTTTTTTCTGGTCTGTCATAATATCGATCACCACATGCGATGCTTTTGGATTGATCTCTGCAGTATGTGCATCCTTCCAGCCGATGACATGCCGTGCATACTCAATGACTGCCAACTGCATACCGTAACACAGCCCGAGATATGGAATCTTGTTTTTTCGTGCGTACTCGATCGCCATGATCACCCCCTCGATACCGCTCTCACCAAATCCACCCGGAACAATAATTCCATCGTACCCCGCGAGATCTTTTACTTTTTTTGGATCTGTTTCAAATTCTTTTGAATTAATCCAAGTCAATGTTGTGTGTGCACCATTCCAATATGATGAAAATTTGATTGCTTCGATAACAGAAATGTATGCATCAGACAGAACAAAGTCCCCTGTATCAAAATATTTTCCCACCACTGCAACCTTCAATTCCTTTCTTGTCTTGCGTGATTTCTCTACAAACTTTCTCCATTCGTCCAGCTCGCCGTTGTGGGCTTTGGTACGCATGTGCAGGGTCTTCATAATAACTGAACTGATTTTATCTTTTTCAAAATTTAATGGAACATCATAAATACTTTTTATATCCGGTGCAGATATCACATTTTCCGCAGGAATCGAACATGAAAAAGCAATTTTTTCTTTTCGTTTGTGGTCAATTGCCTGTGCACTGCGAGCAATAATCATATCTGGCTGTACACCATACGAGTTGAGTTGGCGCACAGCGTTTTGTGTTGGTCGTGTCTTCATCTCGCCGAGAGATCCGGGAACTGGTAGGTAGGACACCATGATAAACATAACGTCTTGTGGATATTTTACCTTCAAAATACGTGCTGCCTCGATGAACATAATGTTTTGATAGTCGCCGATTGTTCCTCCGATTTCAATCAAAGATACGTCTGATTCATGTGTATCTGCTGCCTTTTTCCATCGACGAATAATCTCCTCGGTAATATATGGAAGTGGATCAACACACTTGCCTTTGTAGCCCATCGCCCGTTCCTTTTGGATGATGTGGTAGTAGATTGTACCAGATGTCATGTAGTCATCTGACTTCAAATCGAGTTCGAGAAAACGCTCGTAGTTGCCCATGTCCTGATCTGTCTCAAGTCCCGAGTCGAGCACAAATACTTCTCCGTGTTCGGTTGGGTTCATTGTCCCTGCGTCAACATTTAAATAAGGGTCAACCTTTATCGGGTTGACCGTAAAACCTTTTGATTGAAGGATCTTTCCGATTGATGATGATGCGATTCCCTTGCCAACACCTGACATAACACCCCCAACAACAAAAATGTATTTGTGATTTTTCTTTTTCATGCGACCATTCTTAAATTATTAAAAATATCTCCCCATCCTTCCCCTAATAGCTTTCAAGTTTTGAGGATTTTTGCTTAAGTTCAAGGCGAATGAGAAATGTGTCTGGAGACGTATTTTGACATACGACGACAGACACATTTTGAAATTCAACGCAGAAATTAAGTAAAAAAGACCAAAACTACACCTTGAGATACTTGCGCACAGCAAGGTAGCTCGATATTGACCCAATCCCCACCCCCGACAACATAACGATCAAAAAGATCTGCCCAAAGTTGGAGGTATAGTAGTGGAAAACATTAAATCCGACAAAGAAATTTGCTGTCGTAGTTCCCAGCCATAGTGTGATCGGATAGAAAAGAATAAGAACAATAAGACCTGAAACAAATCCGTAAATACCTCCAGCCACAAAAAATGGTCCTCGAATATAGCCAGTACTTGCACCTACCAAACGCATG
Organism: uncultured Candidatus Saccharibacteria bacterium; assembly: GCA_964597675.1. Taxonomy (GTDB): domain Bacteria; phylum Patescibacteriota; class Minisyncoccia; order Phycocordibacterales; family DATDWN01; genus CAZQYV01. Next base: position 171,895 of record CAZQYV010000001.1, on the reverse strand, counting down.
ACAGAAATTTCTTCCTTTGACATAAAAATCACCAACCGGATTGTATTGAGTGTTATCATTACAGAAAGAATAATCAAGATGAGAGTGAGGACAAAACCAAGTTTGTTTGCAGATGTAATGATTCGCGACAGACGATTGATTGCATCTTTATTCTGACAATAATTTACTTTGTCTATAATAGGATATTTACTTTCAAGCGATGTACAGTCTGACCCTCTCAACCCAAAGAAACTCATAATACTTTCGTATTGTGAAGGATCTTTTGCTCGAACATTAAGTGTCGCCCCGAGTGGGTTTTCACCTAGCTCGTCGAGCGCTTGCAGAGTAAACTGATCATTTTCATGTCGCTTTCTAAAATCAACCAACGCTTGATCGCGAGATATGTATGTGACAGGTGGTGCTACCTCGGGCAACTGTTCGATTGTTTTTTTCAAAGACAAAATTTCGCTTTCTGGAGCAGAAGTAACAAAATAAACATTGACATCAACTTTCTCTTTTATCTGATCTAGCGTTGCACGCAATATTGCTCCAGAAAAAATGGTCGAGCCGATAACAAACAAAGTGACAACCATGACCAATACTGAAGACAGTGACACAAAGCCGTTGCGCCAAAAATTGAAAAACCCTGCACGTACCACTCTTTTTAATGTAATCCAAATCATAGTTGTATTATATAATATATCGCCCCTCTTTATCATCCCTGATAATCCGACCATTTTCCATCGTAATCACCCGCTTGCCCAAAGAATCGATCACCCCCTTGTTGTGAGTTGTAAGGACAACTGTTGTGCCGAGGTCATTTATTTTCTTTAATATCTGCACAATATCGTACGTATTGAGTGGATCGAGGTTTCCTGTTGGTTCATCGGCAATAATCACATCGGGCTGATTGACAATAGCACGAGCAATAGCCACACGCTGTTTTTCTCCACCTGACAATTCCCCGGGGAAATTCCATATCTTTTTACCCAAATCGACGAGGTCGAGCACATGTGGAACATCTGCCTCTATCTCTTCATCTGTTCGTCCAGCCGCTTCCATAGCAAAAGCAATATTTTCGTATACATTTTTATGTGGTAACAAACGAAAATCTTGAAAGACCACGCCAATTTTACGACGAAAGTCGTTGATTTCGTGTTTGCGGAGTGAGTGCACATCTGTCGATTCAAAAAAGACTTTACCAACACTTGGACGCTCTTCGGCCAAAAACATTTTTAGGAGTGTAGTCTTGCCTGCACCAGAGTGCCCAACAATAGAAACAAACTCTTTTGGTTCGACTGAAAATGAGACGTCTTCCAGTGCGACTGAACTGTCAGGATATATTTTTGAAACCTTATCAAAGTAAATCATTACTCTAGTATATCGCAATAGGTGTGATAGAGCAAAAGAAAAATGCAGTAGTTATAAGTCTTTTTCTGCCTCTATAAATTCATCGATTTCGCCGTCAGTCAGTACCTTTTCCACATTTGATGTTTCCACACTGGTACGGTGGTCTTTGACCATCTTGTAAGGGTGTAGCACATACGATCGAATCTGATTCCCCCACTCGATCTGTGTTGTTTTAGAAATATACATACCTTTTTCCTGTGCTACTCGGTGTTCCTCGAGCGCTTTGTACAATTTTCCATACAAAATCTGCATTGCTTTGTCCTTGTTCTGTGCTTGGCTCCGTTCGTTGTCACTCTGCGCAGAAAGATTTGTTGGTATGTGGACCACACGCACCGCTGTCTCGCGTTTGTTTACATTTTGTCCGCCGGGACCAGATGACCGTGAGAGTTCAACACGCAATTCATCATCGGGGATAACAAGATCAGCAACTTTTTCAAATTTTGGAATCACCTCTACCATAGAAAATGATGTATGACGAAGTTGTTTTGCATTAAAAGGAGAAATACGCACTAGTCGGTGGACACCTGATTCATTTTTTAGTGTTCCGTATGCATTTTTTCCACTTATTTCAATAGTCACATTTCGATACCCACCATGATCATTTTCATTTTGATGTAAAAAAGTCACACCAAATCCGCGTGTATCACAAAATTTCAAATACATGTGTAATAACATTCCAGAAAAATCCTCGGCATCATCACCACCTGCACCCGAGAAAATAGTCATCAGCGCGTCCCCCTTATCGTATTTGCCGACACCCTCTAAATCCAGTTTGATATCCTGAATACGCTTGATAATCGTTTGTGCACGATCTTTATCAGACCAAAAATCAGCGGCATTCATCCCCACCTCGAGTGTTTCTAATTCTTTTTTTAGTTCTTCCTTATCCATGGAGCCACCTCGCAGGATCGAACTGCGGGCACCCACTTTACGAAAGTGGTACTCTACCAACTGAGTTAAGGTGGCGGTATTACATTTGAACTCTATCTCCTGACTGGAGCCAACGTCGGGAATCGGACCCGAGACCTCGCCCTTCGCTTACACCTCTCTTTTTAAACCATTATATGAGAGGGCTAGACTGTATCTTAAGCATCTCTTTTGGAGGAAGCTTCTCTTGTCAGTCGTTCGAGCGTCTGTATAGACGCTACGGTCTTGCCTGTATGGCAGGTATTAACCGTAATTCGAGATTCACATATATATTTCTAAATATGTGGGCGGATTTTTGCAAACCACCATGGGCGTGCTCTACCAACTGAGCTACATTGGCACATTATATTTAAATATCGATCCCACCCCTTCAGAGAGTACCGATATGACGACTACCAACTGGTCACGAATATTTTTCTGTTGAAAAATTTCGCGACCCCACCTCGCACCGTCGTGCTCCGGCTCTGAAATTGGGTCCCATCCCAATTTCAGCTACATTGGCATTGGTATGTACACATAAAGATAGTAGTATACATCCGCCATATTTGCAATTTGGGAATAAATTGATAATGCAAAATTGTTCCTTCTTGATATAATATAGATATGAAGCGATGGACTATTGTCATTCTTGTTCTTTTTTGTACTACGTGTATTGGTGCGTATGGTTGGGTTATATCGCAGCCAAAATATTCCCCACAACGCCTCTCTTTTGAACGAGCAATCAAAAAAATCTCATACTATGCACAAGACCAAGTGGCCACAGTACTGTATGCAAAAAGCGAAAAAGTGACAGTGCCAGTCCCCTTTTTACCACAAGAGCACCCACTAACTTGCGAGACAGCATCCCTACGTATGGCACTACATTATCGCGGAGAAGAAGTAACCGAGGAAGAACTGTTGGATAAATTAACATTTGATATTCAAGATCCATTGAGCCCAAAAGGAATCTGGGGTGATCCAGACAAAGGGTTTGTCGGAAATATTGATGGCTCAATCTATCATGGTACTGGCTATGGTGTATACGAGACACCAATAAGAAACCTCGCACTCTACTATCGCAATGCGCAGGTTATAGAAGACGCAACACTGCAAAAAATACTGACACAAACCACCAAAGGAAACCCTGTCATTGTTTGGGGTCTGTTGTCCGATAAAGATCAAACATATTGGAGAACTAAAAAAGGAAAAAGTGTCCAAGCGTTTTACAGTGAACACGCTCGTGTAGTGATCGGCTATTCTGGCACAGTGGCACAACCAAAAAATATTATATTAATGGACCCAATCTACGGAAAGATCAGGATGTCACGAGATAAATTTGTAGACCAACTGAACACACTAAACAATCGGGCTGTGGTAATTTACTAGATCAAATACAAAAATCACGGCGAAGTTATACTTTTTGAGGAGACTTCGCAAGGCCGACGGGCCGAGACTTGAGAAATTTTTCAGCAGAAAAATATTCGTGCTCCTCAAAAGGTGTGACGAGCCAGGGATTTTTGATATTTATTTACTATCTGTAAAAAATTCATTGATTGCCTTATATGTTGATGAAGCAACTTCGTTAAATGCATGTTCACGATCTAGATCATTCTGGAAACGCCCCTCATATATGTACCCGTACTCCACGAGAACACTTGGAACCTCGAGTGTATTGTGTGCCCCGGTGGCAATCAGGCGGTTGTCCTCGACAACGCCATTTGATTTTGAAAGAAGTGAATTGATGTTGCTGTGCTGTAACAAATGTTCTGCAATTATCTGCCCAAATCGTTGCGACTGAGGTGCTCCATTGTACCCTACTGGTGGAACATACACTGTAAATCCACTTCTCTTTCCTGCGACATTTTTCTTGTGTTTTGAATCATCATCAAAATGCATATGTATAACAAGGTCAATATTATTTTCATTCGCCCATTTTGTAATCCCGTACAGACGTACTGCTCCATCAGGAGACGCACTACCATGTCGTACAAATGTTGATAAGTTTGGTTGAAGGCCAAGAGATACAAACGCAAGTTCATCTTGGCGAGATATGTTTTTCCACGATACAATCGCCTGCTCTTGTGTCGCAAAATATCTAGCAAACAAGGGATCCCACATAAATGAATTGCGAGTTATATATGTCGTGTAAAGAGGGTTCGTATCGAGCAAGTCTTTGACTTTATGCCCAACTACCGAGGCCATGTCGCGCTCGGCAAGGGTACGGAATTCTGCACCACCAGATTGTGGCTCGTGACCGGGGACAATAAGAATACGAAAATGTTTTGTTGGTTTTTCCTGTATTTCATCTAAACTATTTATATATGAAGTGCTATAGAAAAAAATAAAAAAAATACAAATCCCGGCAACTATATGCTTACTATAATTCAAGTCATGCATCATAACCCTTTAGTCAATGGCACAATATCGTATCCACGATTTATAATTTCAGCAAAAACTATATCGAGTATGTCCCCTGTAATTGTGTCACCTAGGTGCATGAGGTATATCGTACCCGGTGCCACACTAGACAATACTCGTGCTCTGACAGTCTCCGCTGTCTCACCACTACCCTCTTTCCAATCCAAAGCGTCAACAGTCCAGTAAACAGACTGATATCCTGTATCAAAAGCCACTTCGCGTACATGAAGGTTTCTATCTCCATATGGTGCACGAAAATATGGTTTGGATGAAACACCAGTGATTCTGGTCAGCAGTTCATCGGTACGGGATAATTCCTGTACAATGCCTGCATCAGAAAGTTGTGGTAGGTGCGGATGTGAGTATGTATGATTAAATATTTCATGTCCACCTGCGACAATCTTTTTCACTGCCTCTTGATTATCTTCGACCATCTTTCCAGTCAGGAAAAAGGTACTTGTTACATTATATTTTTTTAGTGTTGCCAAAATCTGATCGAGGGACTGTGTCCCTGCTCCACCATCAAATGTAAATATAACTTGTTTTTTTGATGTATCACCTCGCACGATTTCATCCACGCTCTTTGGACTGGGTGGTGTTGATGTTGCTATTACAACTGGTGATGAAGTGCTACTCGTTGGTACAGGAATTTGTTTTTTTGTTACAGACATATAGGAGAGCCCCGCAAATACACCAACAAAAACAATTATTGAAAGAAATAATTTAATCATATTGGTTTATATTCAACGATCTCACCCACCAGTATTTCAATTTTATCTGCATGGCGGAGATTTTTTATTTGCTCTTTTGACAATAATTTATAATGTCGAATTGTATCAAGATGAAATGATATATCTGTCAGGTCGCTACTGGTGGTCCGCCATTCTAATGTATTAAAATAATTCAGATCAAAAAGCCGTGAGTATTCTCGAAGCGTCTTGACTCCTGTCTTTAGAAAATATTCATGAAAATATGACAGAGATAACTCACGTAGTGTTTTATATATTGGCTCGCGATATCGTAGTACCCCATGATTTGTCTTGGATATTGCGCCGAAACATCCAAATTGTTTGAACACTGCTACCACATGGTCGTCATCGTAGGGTTTTTTGACAGAGCGCAAATCCATAACCAAAGGTTTGTGACCATGAAATTCTAGTATAGCGGCCGCCAACATAGCCCCTTCCATACAGTGAGCTGTATTACGTCGAATCACCTCTCGTGGAGACATACAGGTATCACCATTTTTTTCGAAATTAAATGGAATAGTATTGATATAATCCTGAATTTTCTGTGGTGTATTAAGCCGACGAAATATTTTTTTCTCTTCTGTTGTGTATTCTCCCCTTGTCATTACGACAATAATATCACAAAAACCACCTGTAGGTGGTTTTTGTGAAAGATAAGGTAATACTAATTACATTTTATCCTCTTGTTCCTTTATTTGGTCCTGAACCTTTTTTTCCTCTGCTCGTAACGCAGCAAGTCTTGCTTCCTCTGCTACCTTTCGGGCTTCCTCAGCTGCAACCCTAGTCTCCTCTGCTACCTCTTGTGCCTTCTTTGCCTCCATTTCTTTTTGCATTGCCTCTTCTGCTGGGTCTAGTGCCATGTTTTTTTGGTTATATGTATAAAATGTCCACCCTTATTATAACAGATCATATTAATTTACCAAATTCACGATGTATAACCTTATTTTCAGTAACAACCTCTGCTTCTTGTAATTCCCCGATCTCATCTAAATAAAACAATCCATCGAAACCATCTTCAGTCTCTGGTGGAAAGTCTTTCAAATTTTTATACATCCTGTCTATAGCATATTCAGGAACAATTCTTTCCCGAATATTATTTCGCTCCTTCGCTAATTCAATTGGAACATCCAGAAAAACTCCTTGTATTTTTTCTGCACCACTCTCTCGTGCAAATTGCAAAAACTCTTTTCTTTGTTTTTGGTTTGCAAATGTTGCGTCAAAAACGACTGTTTTATTTTCATCAAGTTGGTGTCTGAGTCGTTTATATGATTCTACCCACACTTCAACATTTTTTGATTGATCTGCCATGTTTCCTGTCAGCTCTGCTCTGATATCATCTGGACAGATGTATGAATAATTATTTTTCTCAGCAAATTTCTTTATGATGGTTGTCTTACCGGAACCTGGTAGACCTATGCTCATAATTAGTTTTTTCATGCATATAGTATATCATTATAATTAATCATAATCCGTAGTCTTTTCATGGCTTAGAATAAGAGCCAAAATTTTGCGCGACGTAGTGGGTGATTGGAGAACTAAGATTAGACAACTTGCTGCCCCATCTTTTATCCAAATTTGAAAGAGTGAGTCTCTCACTAAACTGCTCTCGAATATAATTTTTTAATTCTATATTTTTAAGTCTATTAAATGAGCTTCGTTTTTCCCAGTGCTTATTTTTAACAAGTTCGTATATCTCATTCTTGTCCCAAGTTAACTCACCTAAGTCAATGAGAATCACTCTACCTCCTTCAGTCACTCCAGAATTAATCATGAAATTAAAAACAGTATCACTAAATCCATAATCCCAACTGCATAGCATATTTTCCATATATTCATTAATAAGTTCCTTTTGTTTAACAAAATTACTCGAATACAACACCTCTCCTAATGGAGAAGTTGTGTCTTGTTCGTACCCATCGTTTTTAATAGTTGGATTACCAATCAAAGACAAGTCAATATTTTTCCCGTGTTTTTTAAGATAATCCATTGATGCATGGGTTTGTTTTCCAGCTTCAATACAAGTCTTAATATTATGAATTGGATGAAGATACATTTTATACTTAGCAGCAATAGCATTAAACCTAATAATTTTTTCCACAAGAGAGGTTTCAATTTTCTGTACTCTACCGTTTCCTAGGTCATATACATTATACTGCACGCCACTTCCAATTTTTTTCATATTATAAGTATACCAAGCTAGAATCAAAAAATCCCTACCCTGTATAGACTTTTTAGATAAAATCTAATCTGCGATACCTAGCGGACGACCTAATTTTCCTGAGCGAAGCGATTAGAAAATGGAAGTACTCTTGTGGTGCGATGTTAGAAATGGAATTATAGAGAATAGATACTTTGATTTGCTGGGTTTTTAGATTCTTCTGGGGTATTGTTATTTACAATTGAAAGTGTAACGCTATTTATTTCTCCACCACAGACAAACTCATTTTGTAAATATTTCATAGCTTCCATTTCTTGTGTTTCAGAAATATTTCTAGCAATTGTTATATGTGGAACAAAATCTTTTTCATAACCTTTATACTTTGGCTTTAAATAAGTTGTATATTCACCAAGATAGGTACATAAATCTTTTTGGAACAAAACTAAATCATTCACATTATTTGCTTTTAGCATTATTGTTATCCCATCCTCATCCCTATTTGATACTATGCTATCAAAAACAACCTCAAATTTATATTTTGAAGTGTTGAAAAAATTTGAAATTTTTTCCTTTAATTCAGAAACTTTATCTTCTTCAATGTAACAAGGCTGTTTCAGTGTAATATGAAATTCATAAGGTTTATCATATTTTTTTCTAAATTCATCAAGCCAATCTGGTTTCTTATCCAACTTAACATTTGAATATATAGCAAAAATTTTCATACCAAAATAATACCATGGTTTAAGTCCATTTGGAGTGTAGATTCTATATGGCTTATTTATTGAGTAAAAATTTTGCGCGACCTAGTGGACGATGGAAGAACTGGGATCACTAATAACTACAAAAAATTTCCAAAGTATTTGTAAAAACGAATGCCCGACGAAAGGTTGTACCTCGCGTCGGGCCAGATATCCAAACTATCCCACTTCTGGGTAAAGTTTCTCAAAGAAATCGTTGAGGATTCCGAAGAAAACTGCCACGGCAACCATGCTCAGTGTGAGTTGCCACACAGAAGCAAAAATTACAGAAAATACCAGACTGATGACGAGATACTTCCCGTCTCCCTTCTCCCAGTTCGTCAAAAACATGAAAGAATACATGGAAACGCACAATAGTAGTGTCACCCAGAAACCAATGCTTTGAAATGGCATGATTATTCTCCTGTTTTATTTATATCACAATTTTAATAAATTACAACGTCTTCGATAGCACCAACTAAATCGCTATGGTTATGCGATTTAATTGGTAAAAGTTCATGCCTATGTAACCAAGTGGTGATGTTAATACTGGGATTATAAAAGAAAATGCCCACCATTTGCATTAAGCAAACAAATGAGCATTTGAAAAAAATACCTGACAACAACTCTAAGCAAGTTGTACTTCCACTTTCCCTTTATCATTATAGACACAACATGGATGAGCTTTCCCATGTTCCTTAAAAAGATGGGTAGCGCAGCCAATTGTATTTTGGTCCTCTCCTAGTTGGTATTTTTCCGAGTCAATCATAAGAATGACCCGAAATTTTCCTGCATTCGCCTTCATAATATGTTGAAGTCTAACTCTAGGAGTTTTATCTTTAAGAAGATTTCTTACTTCCGCAACATCCCATTCCCTAGCTTCCCCGCTGTGGCTACCTATCATGATAGCTAAAACATGACGCATATCTTGTAGCGTAGGGTTGAGGGCCAACAAATCGGTAAGTCTCATAACTTCCAATTTTTCCCTTAGTGCAAGACTTTCACAATAAAAACTATCAGACATTGATGTTCTCCTTCTTGCGCAACACTACCATATTTTATTAAATATACAAGACTTTCATTTGGATTAGAAACCATTGCACAGTAGAGGTTTTTTAATTAAAACATCATCAGCGCGACTGATGGGGTTGCTTTCCTTACAGGAACAGTACACCTTGTCGATTTTTTCATTCGCTTTACTCTGAAAAAATCAGGCAAGGTTTCAGCACCCATACAGAATATGTGTGCTTCCCTCACCTCTCACCTCGTCGCCACTCGGTTCGGGTTGGGCACCGCCTCGTCCGTTTTGCGTGATCGCAAAACATGACTCCGGCGGTCAGCACCCATACGGAAGCAATACTGATTGCTTCCTCAGTCGCGGGAAATAAAAAAACCCCGTGTGGGGGGTTTTTTTTTTGGCGGCTGTTGGGTGGTGGGCCCCCGGCCGCCCCCCGGCCCCTTTGCAAAAATTTGATAAATGGGTGGGGGTAAT
>CAZQYV010000001.1:59067-162036 GCA_964597675.1 uncultured Candidatus Saccharibacteria bacterium | reverse complement strand
CCAGTGGCCCAAAAAAAAAAAACCGGCTTTTTGTTTTTTTTTTTTTTGCGCGGCTGATGGGTGCTGACCCCACGGCCTCCCACGTGCACTTATCCAATATTTTCATAAAGGCGTGGACTATATCTTCACCATATCCTTCGTAAACTCAGGATTTAGGTGCTTTGGTATCTAGTCTCTACGGCGCTCTCGTAATATAAATCACAAGTTCCCTCGGTATTCGCATATGACCAAAAATATTGACCACTTAGCCTTCACCGATATCCCAAAGAGTTTCAATCTGCCATTTCGACAGAAAGCTGCAGTAATCTACAGGCGGGTGCTCTACCGTTGAGCTACAGTCGCATTTTTATAAATTTCTCAAAAATGACCTTTTTTCTCTTCAAAAAAAGCTTATTTTTGATACAACTACTATTATACATAAATTTGTATAAATTCAAAGTACCATTAACACTAAAAACTAAACGATAGAAATTGCCCTTTCCTTTGACTAGTCTTCCATTACAAATTCCACTATATTCTAAAGACATTTTTAGTGAATACAAGAAGATCTGCGAACAAGATGTAAATACAGTTTGTATAACAATATGTGGTGTTTTTCTTTCTTTATTTAACTCTCCAACCCACACATGACCATCACCATCAAAATACCCTCTCACGAAATCTGCTAAATATTTATTTGGCACATTTGGAACCGATAAATTTTTTGTTTTTCTCTCATCAAAACCCAATTTTCTTAAATCATCGCACATTTCTATACTACCAATCTGCAACCGATACAAATTTTTCTCATTTGGTTTTTCTGAAATTCTCTCACTAATTTTGTGATCCGAATTCAACACCCTTCTTATTTCTTTCAATAAAATCCCATCTGTAATTTGAATGCACCAAAACTGCCCGCCACGTTTGTTCACAGTAATATACCCATCAGCAGCAAAAAACCCTAGAACGTAGGACATTTCCCTTGTCCATTTTTTAAAAAAGTCTTTATTAACTTTTTTATATACTGGCATATATATAGTATATCTCGTGACAGGACATTTAACTAACCATTTATGCACAACATAAAAGCACCTTGAGGCGCTTTTATGTTGTGCTGTGTCGGCGCCAAGACTTGCACTTGGGACCTTGGGCTTATGAGTCCCACGCTCTAACTACCTGAGCTACGCCGACAATATGAACAATATAACAGAAAAATTATAAAAATCAAAACACTCCTAAACACAAAATCACTCATGGTAAAGTGATTTTGTGTACTTGTTGCGGGAAGCGGATTTGCACCACTGTCCCGAGGTTATGAGCCTCGTGAGTTACTATTACTCCATCCCGCTATGCGAGGTAGATTATATCACACCTATCTGGACAAAACAATCAACAACAAATTTTATATAATCTGAAATTCTTCAAATACAGTCCTGTACAATTCAATTACTCGGCGGGCCTCTCTTTGATTTAACATAAAATCTACACCTTCATGGGCAATTTGATTTCGGATCTTGTGTGCCTCCCATGCATTATCGAGAGTAGTAAAATCACTCTTTTCAATCGCTTTTAGTTTATCCCCCATCGTCTCCCCTGGTAATTCAAGTTTATCAAGCAAATCATCGAGCATAATATCTGCTTCCAAAATAGCCAAACGCCAATCCCCTTCATTTTGCGAATCAATATGAGCAAGAATTCGTTGCCATTTGTGATTAATAATAACCGGCTCGTCAGGAGTTATCGCAGGATACAATAAAGCATTTTCGACTGCACGAATCCGTGCCACACCGACAAGCAAGTATGCCATCCATACGCACAATATCAATGTAATAAAAATAGATAGGAGTTTCAGAAACCCGAGTGAACTCAATATTTTGATTATGAACCGCTCTACGACACCCGGATCTTTGTTCATATATCCAATCGAATCCTCTCTGACCCATCCATCGGGACCAGAATCATAATCGACATACCAATATCGAATACCGTTGACCTCGACAGGCCCTTGTATTATTTTGCCTTGCGCCCCAAGTGGCTGAGTACCAACTTTTTGTGTACCGCCGGGAGTTGTATACACCGCTGTAGTGTCTGTCGAAACAACACGACTACCAATTGGGTTCGTACGTGATGAAATTGGTTTTGTATATGAAAGCAAAATACCGCGCTCGCTTATGTCTTTTACTCCGCCAGAAAATAGAGGCACGGAACGAAACCATCCAATCATAGCATTGAGAAAATATATAACAGCAAAAAGAGCAATAACTATAAATACTATCTCCACAAAAGGATCCTTTGGAGCATCCCCTTCTTTTTTTTCAGGTTTTTTCTCTTCTGCCATACAGATATATTATACACGATACCTGTTGTAAGGGGTATAATTATTTTTCGCCCAAGAATTTTTTACCGACTTCGAAAAGAATATCTTCACGATCGTGTGACGACATGAGTTGTATACCGAGAGGCAAATCTACACCTCCGACAGATGTAACACCTGATGGAATTGAAATCGCTGGTATGCCAACTATATTTGCTGGAACAGTAAAAACATCAGCAAGGTACATCGAAAGTGGGTCGTGTGCTTTTTCACCTATTTTAAAGGATGGCATTGGAGTTGTTGGCATGACAATACAATCTACTTCTGTAAATGCCTTACTAAACTCCTCGGAGATCATTTCTCGTAAAATATTTGCTTTATTGTAATATGCATCATAATACCCCGTCGAGAGAACATAGGTACCAATCAAAATACGTCTACGAACTTCTGGACCAAACCCTTTGGCACGTGTCTTGAGATAATCTTGGAGAAGATTATCTCCTTCCAAATGGAGGCCGTACTTAACACCATCAAATCTGGCAAGATTTGATGAAACTTCAGCTGGCATCAAAATATAATAGACCGCGAGTGAGTATCCGATATTTGGAAGTCGTATATCACGAATCTCGTAACCAAGCTCCTCTAATTTTTTGACTGATTCAGCAAAATTATCCCGCACACTTTGATCAATCCCCTCTTGGTCAAGAATATGGTATGGCACACCAAGTACCAACTTTTCTTTCTTTGTGTGATGATATAGGGTCGATGGATATGTTGTGCTATCAAATGAATCTAATCCAGCGATTGCATTATACATAATCTCTGCATCAGTAACTGTTTTTGTAATTGGACCAATAACATCGAGGGACGAACCCATGGCCATAAGACCATGACGTGACACTCCACCGTATGTTGGCTTGAGCCCAACAACACCACAAAATGCCGCCGGCTCTCTAACCGATCCACCTGTATCAGATCCTAGCGCACCAAGGGCTCCATCCATCGATACCGCCGCAGCTGATCCACCAGATGATCCTCCGGCTACACGACTTGTATCAATAGGGTTTTTTGTCACTCCAAAAGCAGAATTTTCTGTGGAGCCTCCCATAGCAAATTCATCCATGTTTGTTCTACCAATAAAGACCACATGTTCTGACTTTAATTTGCTTGCCACTGTTGCGTCATATGGCGCAACGTATCCCTCTAGAATTTTTGATGCAGATGTTGCTTTTTTACCAGTAACTAAAATATTATCTTTCAATGCGATTGGGATACCACAGAGCACACCTGCTTTTCCTGTGTCAATGATTTTTTGTGCAACGTCTGCTTGTGCCATGACATCATCATAAATTTCTAGGTAGGCATTTATATCAGAATTTTTTTCGTTAATTACATTCAAATATTCTTGAACCAGTTCGCGAACAGAAAAATCTTTATTGATCAAATGTTCGTGAGCAGATTTAATTGTTAATTTTTTTAGATCTATCATTTCAGTATTAAATTACATCATCACTGTTACCCAAAATTTTCTTCACTTTCAAATAATCACCTTCTCGTGATGGTGCATTGTCGAGGAGTGCCTCGGTATATTGCCCTGCGGTATTGGTTGGAACATCGTCTCGCATCACGTTGTGGAGAGCTGGAACGTGGGGCACATTTTCTGTACCGGTTGCTTTGATCTGTCCAACATAACCCAAAATAGAATCAATCTCCGTAGTCAAATGTTGTGCCTCTGCCTCGCCAAGTTCAATCCGTGCAAGCGAGGCGAGGTGTTGTATATCTTGTGTTGTAATCATATGGTCATACTATCATATTTGTATAAGTTTCAAAAACTCATCTTCAGAGAGCGCACTAACCCCAAATTTTTGTGCATCAGCGAATTTACTACCGGGATTTTCACCTACCAGCACATAGTCAGTCTCCCCAGAGACACTACTCGATACATCACCACCAAGAGCACGAATTTTTGCTTTGGCCTCATCACGAGACATTGTTGAAAGTGTTCCGGTTAGAACAATGGTTTTACCGAGGAGTGGTTTAGATTTATTTTCAGCTGTAACTTTTTCTATTGTAATAACACCCTGCAAATTCTTTAACATTTTTTTGTTATCTTTATCAGCAAAAAAATCCACGACAGATTTTGAAACTATCGGACCTACGCCAGAAATACTTTCTAAATCACTGTATGATAATAATTGTATTTCCTTCAGCGTACCGAAACGATTTGCAAGATCGTATGCAGTCTCCTCGCCGACCTGTGGAATTGAAAGACCAATAAGCAATCTCGGTAATGTAACTCGAGAAGCAGTGCTAATCGATTTCAAGAGGTTATCAACTGATTTTTCAGCAAACCGAGGTAGAGCAAGAAGATCACCTTTTTTTAAGGTAAACAAATCCGAATATTCAGATATTAAACCGTTATCGAGTAATGCATCAATAATTTTTGGTCCACAATCGACAATGTTAAATGACTGCTTGGATACAAAATGATACCATTTTTTCTTTTGTTGTTCGAAGGAATTTTTGTTTACACATCGCCACGCAGCTTGACCGGGAATACGCTCAATCGAACCATCCCCGCCACATGCATGTATCATCTTTGGCCAAATAAATTTTTTCTCCTTTCCGGTACGCAATTCCGTGACAACTTTGACAATATCAGGAATAACATCCCCTGCTTTTTGAATAATAACAGTGTCTCCAATGCGAATATCTAACCGTACAATCTCATCCTCATTGTGCAATGTTGCTCTAGAAACAGTTGAACCTGCAACTACGACTGGCCGTAGGTGTGCAACCGGAGTTATAACACCGGTACGTCCGACTTGAAAAGTAATATCTTCTACAATTGTTGTCACTTGTTCTGCAGGAAATTTGTATGCAACCCCCCATCGCGGTGATTTTGCAGTATATCCTAGTACATCTTGGGCGCTGCGTGAATCAATTTTAATAACAACACCATCAAGTCCATAATCGAGAGTGTGTCTTTTTTTTGCCCAGTGTTCATAATAGCGCTCAATATCATCTAACGTCTTACAAACTGTAACATATGGGTTTGTGGCAAATCCAAGTTGTTTCAATAATTCAATTTCTTCGGATTGCGTCTTGGGATTATGACCATCTATCTTATCTATATCATATATAAACGAATTCAATTTTCGTGATGCGGTAACTTTTGGATCAAGTTGTCGGAGAGATCCGGCAGCCAGATTGCGTGTATTAGCAAACAAAGCTTCCCCTAGTGCTTTTCGTTCAGTGTTTATAATATCCAAACTTTTCTTACCAATCCACGCTTCACCAACAACAATACAGGATCGTGGTGCAGATAATGTAAGTGGAATAGATGAAATTGTTTTGACGTTTTGTGTCACATCCTCCCCAATCTCACCATCACCTCGTGTTGCGGCTCTGGCTAGAGTTCCATTTTCATATGTGAGGATAATTTTAAGCCCATCAATTTTTAGCTCACAACAATATTCAATATCACCAATATACTGATTTTTAGAAAGATAATTTTTTGCTCGCTCATCCCATCTTTCCAAATCTACTCGGTTAAAAACATCATCAAAAGACCATTGACGAACAGTGTGAGTAGTTTTAATAAATTCCTTCAATGGCTCTGCCCCAACGCGTTGAGTAGGACTATCTGGAGTGACTAGTTCAGGATAAAGTGATTCAATTTCAACTAATTCACGGACCAACGCATCATATGCTTCATCACTGATTTCTGGGGCATCGTGTGCATGATATAGCAGACGATGCTGATTAATCGTCTTTTTAAGTGCATTTAAACGCTCGATAGTATTATGTGGAATGTTACGCGCCATTTCAGTAAAAATACCACAAACGCAATGGTAAAACCAGTTTAGTATGTAGTGGTAATACCACGTTCAAACCTACGTCCTGAACCGCTACATGTGTTATACCCACGAGAACTGATCGTTGTTGTGCCTGCATTTGATTTAGTTACCTGTACAATCGCACACCCATTTGAGAAATTAATCTGAAAAATACTAGTTGGATTTGAAACGCCTCCACCACCAATACGACTCGACTGGGTAGGATTTGTAGACACAGTCTGGCTGTTTGTTGTCACTGTTTGACTATTGCAGGTAATTGATCCTGCAGTCGATGTCGCAAATGCACTGATCCCAGTGGAGTTTTTTGTATCCCAGTAGAGCGCACAATCTATCCCACTGTCTGCAGAATAAAATGAGTGCTGTGATTGTTGTCCTGTGTAAGCAATAACTAATTGTTTCAAAGCAATATTAACAATAACAACAGATACCAAAAGCAACATGGCAGTGAGCACAATTGCTATCAATAACGTAAATCCTCGTGAGTGTGTTTCCATATTATCTTACATTAAAAAGTGTTTGCTTAACCAATATTGATTTATTGAAAATGCCACTTGTCCAACTAACCTGCACCAAGACAATAATTTCATTTGATGAGATTGACTGTATCTGAACCTCACGTCGAAAACGTGTGGTGTTCCACCCACCATTATACCCAAAGAAAAGTGTTGATGAATCCTGGCGAAGATACGGACATGTACCAAAACCACCGGAACATGTTGTCACTTGCATGTTTGGGGAATCAATAATACAAGTCTTTCCTGGGTAGCAAGGGTCTGTCGCTTGAAATGCAATGCCAGTCAGCCAATTTATTCCTGAACGGCCTGCCGACATTTCTCCAACCGAACGCAATCCATTTGTATCACGAACATTCCTCACGTATTCCATTGTTTCTTGGATTAAATAGAACGCAATTGTTTGGTCCTTTGCAAAACCAGATGATACTAGCCCGTTTTGTACAGCGGTAAAAATACCGAGCAAAGACAGAGACATAATAGAAATTGCTACCATTGTTTCAACAAGAGTAAAACCACGTGATTTATTTGTATAAGGTGAATATTTCATTTTAATAATCAAATTTTCTTTGCGACAAAGTGGTTTCCAAACTAAATGATGATTTTAATGTATCTTTCGTACCAGCATATCCACTGACAACCATGATCACTTGTGGCTGGATCATATCTGTAGTTGGGTTAGCTGCTACAAAAGGATATGCCCCTGAGACATAAAATTTTAGTGATTGTATTGTACTATCACCAGAAGTCACATAATAGTCCGTTCCATTTAGTGTTTTAATAATTCGATTACCCGACAGACGATATGTTGCAAGATTACCACTTGAAGTGCGAATGGTTATTGAGTTGTCACCAAGAGAACAATCGAGTGGTCGTGTTATATCCCCCGCTGATCCACAATGGTAGTTATCTCCAAACCGAATATCTCGTGTCATTCCTTCAAATGCAAAATTAAGATTATCCATCACCGCCCTTAGTGCTTGTGATTTTCTGTTTGCATCAACAACGGTCAATATGGCACCCATACTGATAAGCATGACGATACTAAAAACCGAAACTGAAACCATTAGTTCTACTAATGTAAAACCTCTGATATGTTTTTCCTGATGTTTGGGTGAATTAAAAAAGTGATTCATCATAAATATCATATCACATGATTATTGAACCGATATCTGGCCGGTATTTTCAATAGTCACCCCAACTACTGATCCTTGTACTGATCTTAAATTAACTCTACCAGTTTGGAATATACCACCATAAAACGTGTTATTTGTCTTAACAAAACGAATAATTGCGTCTGTACTTGGTCGCAGAAATGTAATTGTCATTCCTTTGACCGATTGCCCACTTGGGCTATTTATATCCGGTGGACAGCCGATTGTTCCACCAAATGCAGCACCACAAATTCCGTTTATTGTAACAGCATTGCGCAATGGAATTTTTTCTACTAAACAGTCACCTGAACTTGCACATGACCCACCTCCATCATACATTTGATCGTTATTCTTATCCACAAAAATATAATAATTTGATGGATCATTTATATCAAAATAAATACCGTAACCAGCATCAAAACCACCACCTGCCTCCTTTACACTGAGACCATATGTTTGTGTCTGTCTGATAGCAATCGAAATCTCCTGTACCGCTGCACCAAGAGAAATTCTCTCACTAAATCTAGCGTACGCAAAAAGCACAGTCGCCATAATAACAGTCATTATTGAAATTGTGACCATAAGCTCAATAAGAGTAAAGCCACGGTTTGGGGATATCATAATATATTTATAAAATATCCAATATGTAATACGTCGATACGTGTAAAGAAAACGATCGCAGTTGCAATAACAAGGAATGGAGCAAATGGCACCTCAGAGCTGAGGGTCACCACATCATCACCATGCCCTATGCGTCTCCAGATCAACATACCAACACTCCACACCGCCCCAATCCAGAAAGCAAGGATAATTGCGGAAATGCCCGATACGAAACCAAGTAATGCGCCTATACCAAGGGCTAATTTTGCATCACCAAAGCCAATCCATTTACCAGAAGAAATGAACCAAAGAATTGCAAATGGTAAAAACAGTATAATCCACGCCGATACATCAAAAAAATCTGCTCTTGTTAGAATAAAACCTTTACAATAAACAAATGTCCCCAATTTTAATAAAGATAGAAAAATAAATGTATAGACCCATGTATCTGGAATGATCATGTGACGGACATCATATAACACAATAGCCAACAATAAACTAAAAATAACTGCATAAAAAACAAAGAAAAGAACTGAAAATAGCAGACCATGTTCAAACCCACTATAAATTGGCCAGTAATAATATTGTCGTAATGCAATACCAACAAACAATACACCAGAAAGCATTTCGACATGAAGATACCTCCACGGCAAAGATGTCCCACATGCTCGACATTTTCCACGTTGAATAAAAAAACTGATAACTGGAATTAATTCATACCATCTGAGCTCTTTCCCGCACTGAAAACACTCCGAACGTCCTGATATAGACGATAATCCTGTACCATACCTCAATGCTACTACATTGATAAAACTACCAACACATGCACCTACAATAAAAATATAGATAAGATATAGTGAATCCATTGGTTAAAATTAGATGCAACAGGTGCTACGGACAGGTGGTTGCAGAACCTAGGGCACTTGGGTGACCCTTTGAAGTGCCAGCCCAGTCAACACACCAATAGTTGTTGCTCCCCTCAGCGGTTTTAAGTGGGACTGATGCTGCCCACGCACCAGATGAACCATTACAGATATCTGATGTAGTGTTGTTTGCACCAGCCATACTTGCAGCATCACGACCCCTTATTATCAAAGGATCCGAACAGACCACAGTGTAATTGTTATTTTGGTCATAATACATCGCTGCTTGTGTACGTAAGTTATTTAGATTTGATTTGACAGCAGCATTGTTCCCGCGATCACGTGCAGAGCGAAGACTTGCAAGTACGACAGAGGAAAGCAGACCAATAATCGAGATTACCACAAGGAGCTCAATCAGCGTGAATCCTTTTTTATGGTTTGAGGGGGTCATAAATTATAAATTAGATAGAGTCTAATACATACTATTCTATCAAACATAGACTCAAAATAACAGAGACCTGTTGATAAGTAAAAACCAGCCATAGGCTGGTTTTTACTTATCAACAAAATATTATCCAAAATTATGATGCTGGACAAACTGTTCCTGAACCTAAAGCAGTTACGCGAGCAACTGATGTACCTGTACTATCGACACACCAATATCCTGTAACACCTTTAGTTGGAGCTGATGCTGCCCAAGCTGTAGTTGAGTCATTGCATACACCTGTTCCACCTCCAGCTGTACCAGCCGCTGTTACACCCTTAGAGACATTTGAATCCGCACAAACTGTATCGTAATTACCCGCTGTGTCATAAACAAGCTCTGCTTGCGCACGAATATTGTTTAAGTTTGATTTGACGGCTGCATCAGCACCCTTGTTTCGTGCTGTGTTAAGTGATGCCAAAACAACTGATGAAAGGATACCAATAATTGCGATAACAACAAGCAACTCAATGAGTGTAAAACCTCGATTAAACTTTTTTGTCATATAAATATATATTCTTATAAAAACTTATAAATTATAATTGTTTCATTTCGACCGTACCTCTCGTTTAGAGAATACCGTTTTATTCAAACGAATATCTACATTATACGGCGACACAGAGGCAAATGAAAGGGGGGTTGTGGATATCTATAAACACTGCATCACTCCCGAAGAAAGATTTGCAGCTTGTGATTTTGCGTTTCCTGTACTATCTACACACCAATATGTATTTCCTCCTTCAGAAATTTTGAGTGGTGTGGAAATAGCCCATGTTAATGTATTTGAATTACAAACATACGATGTCATGTTACCTCCTCCACGGAGACTTGCATCTTGCAATATTGTTACGAGTTTTGGATCGCTTGTGCACAATCCACTATATGTATTGCTTGTACTGTAATTTAGATCCATTTGTGAACGAGCACTATGTAAATTTGTCTTAATGGCTGCATTTTCTCCACGAAATTTTGCCTCACTTAGATATTTAATAACCACTGCAGACAAAAGACCAATAATAGCAATGACAACAAGCAACTCAATCAATGTAAATCCTTTTTTATACATAAAAATAGTTAGAATTAAACCCCACCTGCCGCAATATTATAAATCGGCATCAAAACTGCAGCAAGTAAGATACCTACACCGGCACCGAGCGCCACAATCATCACGGGCTCGATCAAGCTGACCAACGTGTCCACGGCCGTTGTTACTTCACGCTGATAAAATTTAGCCAATGTGCTTAAAATACTCCCTAGTTCACCTGATTCTTCGCCAACTTTTATCATTTGAACCATAATACTCGGAATATACACAGTGTGTGCAGAAAATGAATTCGAGAGCGAACTTCCACCTTTTACTTCAGCAAGTGTCTGGTCCAAAATACGCTTGTATACTTCACTATCCACAACAGATGATGTGATTTCAAGTGCCCTTAAAATTGGAATACCACTTACAATCATAGTATTAAGGTTATCTGCGATTCGTGACAAATATAATTTTCGGTAAAGATTCCCTATATAAGGAATTTGAAGTCGAATGGAGTCAAGGTTGTATTTGCCCTGCTTATCAAGTGAATATCTCCATAGAATAAATAGACCGATTATGACAGCAATTGCAACAAAAACACCATAATGCACAAAAAAACCACTAATACCTAATACTATTTTTGTATAAATTGGTATATCTTGTCCAGACTCAGTAAGCATGACACTGATTTTTGGAATAATGACCGTAAGCATCAGTACCATAACCCCAACAAACGTTAGAACCACAAATGCAGGGTAAATCAGAGCACTCCGTGCTTTTGAGACCACCTCGTATGTACGGTCGAGATAGTCGGCAAGATAATTAAATGTTTCATCAAGTTTGCCAGACTCTTCACCCGCTTTAACCATGTTTACATAAAAATCTGTAAATGTGTCTGGATGTTTTGCAAGGGCTTTTGATATCGAGCTACCTCCCTGTATATCATCCGCTATTTCAAGTAGATGTCTCTGTAACACTGAATTTTCTGCCTGCTCGCCTAGAAGACGGAAGATGCGCAAAGCCGATACTTGTGCTTGAAATAATGTTGCAAGCTGTCGGGACAAAATAACGACATCCTTGTTTGATACATGTGACAAAAACGGAAGCATTTGCCCCATAGACTTGTCTTCTTCCGGAGCGTTAATTTCAATAATAATTAAACCTTGTTTTTGTAAGACTCCAATTGCATTATCAAGGCCAATCGCCTCTATGTTGCCAACTTTTGTTTCACCTGTCTGTGTAAGTGCTTTATATGAATACAACATGTTAGATCATTTTATCCAATCCTTTTGGATTGGTAGAATACAAAAATGCATTTTCCCGTGTGATCTCTCCTGCTCGGACTAGTTCAACAAGATACCGATTCAAATCGATCATGCCCTGCTCTGAACCTGTCTCGATAACTGTATTTATTTCGTGAATACGATTTTCCCGAATCAAATTGGCAACAGCACTATTGTTTATAAGTAACTCACATGCCGGAATAAGTCCACCCGCAATCCGAGGAACAAGACGTTGTGAAAAAATACCGATAAGACTGGCGGAAAGTTGGATGCGAATTTGATTTTGTTGCTCAGCATTAAAACTATCAATAATACGAGCGACTGTTTGGGCTGCATTGTTGGTGTGAAGTGTTGAAAATACCAAGTGCCCAGTCTCTGCAGCTGTAACTGCTGTTGCCATCGTGTCTGCACTACGCATTTCGCCAACCATAACAACATCAATATCTTCACGAAACATACTTTTTAGTGCAGTAGAAAAATCCTTTGTGTCTTCAGACACCTCTCGTTGATCAATAATGGCCTTTTTTTGTTCGAAAATGTACTCAATTGGATCTTCAATCGTAATAATGTGATCAAGACGTCTTTCATTTATCATATCGAGCATTGCAGCAAGCGTCGTACTCTTTCCATGTCCCGTCGGTCCCACCACAAGAAAAAATCCCTGCTGTTTATTTGCAAATGATTCAAGAATCTGTGGAAGATGAAGTTCCTCGAGTGTCTTAATTCGTTTTGGTATAAGACGGAGTGCAATACTGATTTTGCCAAGTTGAAAAAAAGCATTTCCACGAAAACGGGCAGTGCCCTTATGATCATATCCAAAATCAATTTCTTTCTCCTCTAGAAATACCTCCTTTTTTCGTGCATCAAGTAATTCATCTAGCATTCCCTTTATATCTGCACGAGAAAGAGGTGACTCTTTTACAAGAGGCGTAAGTGACCCCGAAACACGAATAATCGGCTGACGCCCCTCGGCAAGATGCAAATCTGACGCATCTTCTTGAACGACAATCGATATTAAATTATCAAGTGTTTGTTTATAATCGATTGTCATGATTTTGAATGTTTATTCTTATAAATAGTAAGTACTTGTTCAACAACCTCAGATGGAATTGTTGTGGCTTTAACAATGTATCCGTCTATACCAAGCGCTTGGGCACGATCCATTTCATCTGGCTGATTAGTCAACATAACTACAGTTGCTGAAGGGATAAGTTTTTCGTCACGAATTATCTTTAATAGTTCTAGGCCGTCCATACCTGGCATTATAATATCGAGCAAAATAATATCTACATGTGAGCCATCACGTAGCTTTGCAAGCGCTGGCACACTTCCTGCTGAAACATCTACATCGAGACCGCCTTTCTTGAATTTCAAAGAATACATATCGAGAAGAAAGTGATCATCGTCGACAATAAGAATTTTGATTGGTGTATTTGTGTCTGACATATGTATAGTATACTACAAGGTACTCACCTCTTCAAAAGGAATCTGTCTATGCATCGCTTTTAAAATAGCATCCTCCTTCATCGTAAGCATACCCTTTGCTCGTGTCATTTTAATAATGTCCAATTCTGTCGGTGATTTAAGAATAATACTTTCAAGATCCTTATCCATTTCAAAAACCTCCATCACAGCCATACGACCACGTGTACCATTTGGACAGTCTGGACTTGCTTCAAGGTTATATATGGTGTTAGTAAAATCAAGTTCCTTTAGATATTGTGGTGGCAAATCGGCAAATTGTTTTTCAATCATCATCTTAATACTACCCTCAATTGGTGTAGGTTTACCCGCATCTGGGCATAATCCCCGTACAAGACGCTGTGCAATAGCCAAGACCAAAGTTGGTGCAATAAGATAAGGATCAACACCCATATCGATCAGACGTGGAATGACACCTGTAGCCGAGTTGGTGTGGATAGTTGAAAGAACCAAGTGACCAGTAAGAGCTGCTTGAATTGCCAGCTGTGCGGTCTCCTTGTCTCGAATCTCACCAACCATGATCACATCAGGATCTTGGCGCAATGTTGTACGAAGTCCATTTGCAAAAGTATAGCCAATATCGGCACGGATTTGTGATTGAGACATTCCTTCGATGTTATATTCGATAGGATCCTCGAGAGAAAGAACATTTTG
Source organism: uncultured Candidatus Saccharibacteria bacterium (assembly GCA_964597675.1). Lineage (GTDB taxonomy): Bacteria > Patescibacteriota > Minisyncoccia > Phycocordibacterales > DATDWN01 > CAZQYV01. The sequence continues at coordinate 147,824 of CAZQYV010000001.1, read as the reverse complement.
ATGATCGCGATCCACTTCATTAAGCATTGAATACAGAGTGGTTGTTTTTCCTGATCCAGTTGGGCCAGAAATCAATATCAAACCATATGGGCGCTTGATACCACTCATAATCATATCTATATTTTTTTGCGACAGACCGAGTTGATCCAATTTTTTGACACCTTTTTCTTGATCCAAAAGTCGCATAACCACCTTTTCACCAAAATAGGTTGGAAATGTTGATACACGAAAATCAATCTTGCGCCCTTCGACACGTGCGGTAAAACGACCGTCTTGAGGTTTACGCTTTTCATCCAGGCGCATATTAGACATGATCTTGATACGTGCCACTACTGCAGAATGGACCTTGAACGGTAAGACGAGGCTTGTGTTCATAACACCGTCCACACGAAAACGAACTTTTATATTTTCGCGCCAAGGTTCGATATGAATGTCGGAAGCATTACCATCGGTTGCGTATCGTAAGATAGTTGCAACAATCTTGATCACAGGAGCATCATCTTCAATAGTATTCTTTGATCCTTTTTTCACTCCTCCACCATTTTCTGTTTCTTCAACATTTTGTTGATTTTCACCTGTATCTGGCTTATCATCTTCACTCACCCGCGATGTTTCAATTTTTAATTCTGTCTCCAAATCATTTAGTGCTTTTGATACCTCTCCGGAAAGTCCTTTGTATGTGGCAAGTATCCGAGCAAAATCCGTCTCAGTAATCAAAAAAATCTTGAATGGCATCTCTATCTTCGAAGAAATAAAATTGAGAGCATCACGTGCTTCAATGTTATCTGGATCTACCATGCCAACTTCGAGAACTCCGTCCTGTACACTGATCGGTACAACACGATAATGTTCAGCTGATTCCTCTGGAATATATTCGAGCACCTTGCCAGAGACTTCAACACCTGTTAGGTCACGAGTAGGTACGTCAAAATACTCTCCTTGAACTGCCAAAATATCTTGCGGTAAAATCCCGCGCTTCAGAAGCGTTTGCTCTATTGTATCCCCTGTCTCTGCTGCTTCTTTGCGTATTGCCTCTATATTGTCTTTCTGAATGAGACCTTTTTCTACGAGAAGATTAAGTATATCCATGTCTGATTGTAAAGATTATTTCTTTTTGACGGTTTTTGAGGTTGTTGTGGAAATAACACGATCGGTCCCAATCTCTGCAAATGGATTTGGACGACCAATAGACTCTTGGCTGACAACTGCATTTGAATCAGTTAGACTTTGAAACTCCGCCGCAGAAAATAGTGCTGTATTAGATGTGATCGAATCAAACAGTCTTGCAACTCCAAGGATATCTTGATCCTGAAGAGAGTCTGTTACTGTCATGCTTGGTATATTACTATCAGTTAACGGGACTGATTCAGGTATAGTTGGGGCCTTAGTGGAAAATGTACTATACAAAACATACCCAGTCAGACAGAAAGTGAGGATTGCTATAATTAATTTTTGTCGTTGTGATAATCGCATAAAATAAGAATTGATTTAACGTAATGAATACGATGCAAACGAAATACTGTATTCATACATATCTCCACCATCTTTTGAAGCAGGATCTGGTACAGCGGAAATCGTCTGAACATCGGCAAGAAAAGCATTGGTCTCTAATTCTCGTAGGAAACGGATAAACTGAGCGTACTGACCCTTTACTTTAAATGAGACAAGATGGGTTTTGTAAGTTGATCCCGCTGTTTGACCGATTACTCTTTCACGAGTGTCAACTTGTGGTTCTGAAACTTTAAATGCCTGAATAATAAAACCGCTGTGCCCTGCTACAGTATTGATATCATTTGCGATTGCAACAGAACTAAATGTTTCTGGTATTATTTTATGAAGTCGATCCATGCTTGGTTGTGGGACAGCATCATATGCTGCACGCATTTGATCACGCTTTTCAGAAAGTGCCTGTATCTTTTCCAATGCCACAGTGTATTCACTCTTTTTTGATGTGATGTCTTGAATTTCAGAAAATGTTGGGCCAAGATACATATAATATGCACCGACACAGATTGCTATGAGAATGACAGGGATAAGTGGTCTCATATTATTGATTGAGTTGATTAACAAAACCTTCGAGTGATTTTTTATATGAAATAAGATTTGGATCAATCAGACTAGAAAAGCGGGCCTTTATTGTGCCTTTATCTGTTATATCAAAATCACTAAATACTGGATCCTTCAAATTTGAATCTGCTTGAAAAAGTAAAGCTTGCTGGCCAAACATACTATATGAGAGTGACTCAACTTCAGCTGTAACCTTTGAACCACCCTCGTCATTTTTATATGAGAGTGTATTAAATTTAAACTTTTTGATTGTTAGTGATCCAAGTAAATCGAGAATCCGTGAAGTTGCAACATGTTTGCTGAGTAACTGATCCGCAAACGAAATACGCCTGCTTGTGCTAATTAAATCCTGTACAGCATTTGGATCAAAAGCCTCACGTGCTGCATTTAATTCTGTCTCTGCTTGTTGTAATTGTTTTGAGACAATGATTTTGTATCCATATAAACCAGCCATAGAAAATAAAGTCACAATAAACAATATTACACTAACAATATAAAACAACCCAACAGAATCATCCTTTGGAAGAGTGGCTGAGAGGCCACCAATAACGATAGGTTTTTTCGGAATGAACGATGTTTGAAATTTAGGATCCATATACTTTGATATAAGTATAATACATCACGCTATAAAACACTACGAACCTGTGTATAAATAATTGATTAGTATAAAAATTAATCGAGCTCTTGTAGTCTTCTCAATGCAACACCGACAGACACCGCAAATTCTGGACCTGTTTCGCGTAAAATTTGTTCCAAGAATGCTGGTGCAACAACCTTTGAAAATGGATCTCCGCCAACAACCATTGTCTGAAAATTGTTTTTTGCCACATCGACAAGACCTTTTAAGGCACTCCCCCCACCCACTAGAACTATCTTGCCAACATTTCTATTGTATTTTTTCTGATATGCCAAGACCACTTGATTTGCTTCAGAAAAAATATAATCGAGTGTAACCGTAATGACACTTTTGATATCAATACCATCTACTTCACCAATCAAACCTTTCTCTCGTTTCATAATCTCCGCTTCTGCAAGTGAAATTCCGAGAGATTTTGACAATGTGGTTGTTATACTCTGTGAGCCACGATTTATTGTATGTGACCCACGTAATACGCCTCGCTCGACAACATATAACTTGGTGCTTGTTGCTCCCATATCGACAATCATGACAGGATCTGGCTCTTGGTCGAGTACTGAACGCATTGTGCTGAATATTTCTATTTCAAAAAAACTAGCATCGAGTCCACTCTTTGTCACAATTTCTTTGTATCGTTCTACTGTGCTGTTGTGAAGTGCCACCAAAAGCACTTCGAGTTTTTGTACACCCTTTACATCATCGCTTGCTTCCGGACTTTTAGTTTGAGGAATAACTGACCAGTCTAGTGTGACCTCGGAAATAGGTACAGGAATATATTTGCGGGCCTCGATTGGCACCATTTGGGCAAGTTGCTTCATTGGCACCATTGGCATTTCGATAGCAGTGACAAGACTTGATGAAAAAGGTACTGCAATGCCACAGACGTTTGTACTAATTTTAACTTCTTTTTCTCGAAGTAAATCTAGTAGCGCTTCTATGATCTTTTCAACTGGCAGATTTGTTGGTTCACCAATACTACCCCCAGCATATGGTCCGAGAGCAAGTTCACCATACGTCTCTAAAATCGCCCGTCCATTTTGACGTTTTATTTGTACGATCTTGATAGATGATGAGCCAACATCAATACCCAAGATGCTAGGAGTTTCGCGATTGAGTAAACGTGAAAAAAAGTTTGCCATACGACAGATATAGTATAGCATAGCCACCTCTTGTATAATATAGATATGTTGAAAAGTGTCACGATATTGTGGTACCAACTACTCGATCTCATTGCACCGCACCGAGAAAATTTTACGGTGATACAAAAATTGACCGCCGAAGACATTCCCTCTCTCCCAAAATCATCCCCCGTTTCAGGACACAGTTACGTACACGCACTCTTTCAATACCGAGACTACCGCGTTCGCGCATTAATTTGGGAATTAAAATATCGACACAATACTCTGCACCTCGAAACAATTGGCCAACTTTTATATGACGAAATCCTTGCCCTAATGACGGATGCCATACTTTTTGACTGTGACAGTAAATGGATTCTGATCCCTATCCCCATTTCACGAGAAAGACGAATAGAACGAGGGTACAACCAAAGTGAATATATAGCGAAAGCAATTTTTATGTGCGACACTTCACACACAATGCTCTATGCGCCACAGTGGCTAGAAAAAATAAAAGAGACTCCGAAACAAAGTCGAAGTCTCTCGCGTCAGGAACGTATGAAAAATTTAGTTGGCTGCTTCTCTGCAAACCCACAAGTCGAAAATGCATATGTTGTTTTGATTGATGACGTGGTCACCACGGGAAGTACCCTCGCCGAAGCACGAGAAACCCTCCTTGGAGTTGGCGCAAAAAACGTCTTTGCGTTTACCATCGCTCACTAATATGATACCGTAGAAAGATTATGGAGACGTGTCAGAGTGGTCTAACGTACCTCTTTGCTAAAGAGGCAGGCCCTTTAAAAGGCCTCGGGAGTTCGAATCTCCCCGTCTCCGCAGGAACGAGTAAAGCGAAGCTTTACGTGGGAGATTCGAACGGTTTGTCGGTTTACTAGCCCAGCAGGGCTTGTCGACAAACCGGTGGCCAGAAATTTTCAATTTGACGGAATTGAAAATTTCGAGGCAGAAACTCTCCCCGTCTCCGCAAAAAAACTTTATCAATCCACAGAAAAATGCTATATTCCTAATGTTCAGGTGAGTATACAGAGAGATGGATGAGATGGGCGATGGTGTGAACTACTTCACACCGAGCCGGTGTAATCACCGACCACGAATCCATCGATCTGCGAAAGCAGCTCCATTCGAGCATAGCGAGTATATGGAGAGATGGATGAGTGGTTTAAATCAACGGTTTACTAAACCGTCGTTCCTTAATTGGAACCGCGAGTTCGAATCTCGCTCTCTCCGCAAAAAGGACCCCGAAACGGGTTTTCTTTTTGCGGAGAGAAGCAAAGCGAAGCTATGCGCGCGAGATTCGAACAGATGTGCGGTCTACAAACTTAGCAGAGTTTGTCGCACATCTGGCGCCTAGAATTTTTTCGAGTGGCGACGAGAAAAAATTGTAGGAGAAACTCTCGCTCTCTCCGCCAACAAAATCCCGAAAGGCGCTTTTTGTTTACGGAGAGAGAACAATCTGCTGTTAGCAGATTGTGTCGAGATTCGAACGACGGAGCGATTCCTGCTTTAGCAAAAGCAGGACGCGAGTCAGTGCACAGACTAAAAATTTCTGACGAGAAATTTTTAAGTCGAGTGAGAAACTCTCGCTCCTTTTGACGAAATTGAAAATTTCGAGGCAAAAATTCTCGCTCTCTCCTACTCAAAAAACATCTAAAAATGTGATAGGATTTGAAGCATGAAAATCTCTATCCTAATCATTGCTCATAATGAAGAAACTCACATTGAACAATGTATTCGATCAATCCTCAACCAGACTAAAAAGGCAGATGAGGTAATCCTTATCGCACACAACTGTACAGACAAGACCGTGGAAATTGCGAGTAAATTCCATATTACTGTTATCCCCTTTGCAGGAGCCACTGGCATCGTTCCTGCACGGATTGAAGGAATTCGCCATGTCACCGGAGATATCGTGCTCTGCATCGACGGAGATTCCTTCGCAAAAAATAATTGGGTTGAAGTGATGGTGGCAACACTCACGCGTAATGAAAATATATTGGTTGGGTCTTGGATAAAATTTAAAGGCACTAATCTTTGTTATATTTTAAACATATTTAATAAATACATATGTGTTTCAGAAAATGAAAAAGCGACGTCTTGGATATGGGGACCAAGTTTTGCTTTCTGGTTAAAAGACAAAGATAAAATTGTAAAAATATATCAAGATAGTATTCTATATTCCCGAGAGATTGGATTAAGCCGTAATCCTGAAGACTATTTGCTCGCACTTATGATGAATAATACTGGAAACATACAAGTTACAAACAAAACATATGTGACAAATTATGTAAAAGAGACAACATCATCGGAAACCATAAGACGAATTGTAGAAAATTTTAAAAATAGTCGCTGTATTAGGAATTTTGTTAGATCTAATAGCAATCTCCCCCACTGAAAAAGCGGACCCATGCGGATCCGCTTTATTTTTTGTCTCCCACCATGGAGACGGACGAACGAACTATTTGCCGGCTGTTTGCCGACGACGGCGAATGAAACTCAGCGCCGCGAGACCTGCGCCCATCAGCGCGTAGGTGCTTGGCTCAGGTACACCTTGGAACCCATCATTGGAGAGGTGGTGCCAGTTCCCGACAGGGTTATTGCCCTGTCCCAAACCATCGTATCCCCACGTGTCGGTGGACTTCAACTCTGTGTCCATATAGAACTTGAGTTGAACAGCGAGGGGCTGATTCAAAGGCGTGCCGAAATTGATATCCCAGAGATTATCGGTACCGGGTGACCCGTTCATTGTGGTCGCCGACGTAGCCGTCACAAAATAAGGATCAAAAGTGGTTACCCATCCGGAGCCTGTCGTAAAGCCCGAGAGAGGCCCGCCAAACTGGCCACCACCAGCACCCATTGCGATTTCTATCCGATTGAACGTCCCCGGAAATGCCGGGGTCGAGTCCCACTGCTGCGACCACAAGGTCGCCGCCGATGCTGGAACAATCATGATGCTCACCACAAGGATGAGCACGAAAATGGAAAAACGGGAAAAGATCTTCATCTTTGTCCCCTCCTCTAACTTTGGATTTACTGTAAAGAACAGCACCCGCACCCTACCATACTCACCCCCTTTCTGTCAAGTGCCTCCATTGACACACATTGATATACACATGTCTCGTATTTCATGAAAGCAAAATCAAAAAAGAAGATCCTTCATGGTACAATAGAAATATGCGACCAAACTCACCACTTACGGACCACTTTCGACTGACTCCGATACAGAAAAAAGCCCTATCAAAACTGGGTATCGCTACAATATACGATGTGCTCTACCACTTCCCCACACGATACGGCAATACAAACCAAGTCAAATCTGTGGAATCACTCGGTACTGGCGAGGAGGCGGTAGTTTTCGGCACAATATCTGGACTCAAAACAAGCAAAGCCTATGTTAAAAAGATTCCTATGTCTGAAGGAACGATTACAGACGAAACTGGCAAAATAAAATGTGTTTGGTTTAACCAACCATACATCGCCAAAATGATTCATGATGGGCAACCGGTGCGTGCAGAAGGAAAAATATCCGAGCGTCGTGGCGAGAGATACATGAGTAACCCGAAAATAGAAGTTGTCCGAGACATGCCAATCGCTGTAGGTCAGTCGCTCTTTGGTAGTGATGGCGAAGAACATTCGCTCTACCCGGTCTATCCTGAAAGTAGAGGTATTACGTCGAATTGGTTGTACCACGCTATACAAAAAATAATGTCGCAGGGAGTGCTCGATATGGTACAGGATGAAATACCAGAGGATATTTTACATATATATAATCTCCCCACACTCAAGACGGCGCTGATCTGGATACATGCTCCAAAAAAAGAATCTGATGCATTGTCCGCCCGAAAAAGATTTGCATTCGAAGAAATATTTTTTATTCAACTCCAAAAACAAAAGGATAGAAAACTGTGGCAGACAGAAAAATCATTTGTTATTGAAACAAGCAAAAAAGATATTACAGATTTTATGTCCCGTTTCCCTTTTACACCAACCGACGCACAAAAACATGCAATAGAAACTATTGTTGCGGATTTTAAAAAAGGGCAACCTATGTCGCGACTACTTGAGGGCGATGTAGGCTCGGGCAAAACCGCCGTAGCAGCCACCTGTGCATTTGCCACTGTCATTGCTCGACCACAAGGCAAGGATTTTGGTCATCTACAAACTGCCTACATGGCACCAACAGAAATACTAGCAAAACAACATTATGAAAACTTTATTCAATACTTCCGGCACCTACCGATTAAAGTTGGCCTCATCACAGGAAGTGGATGCCAAATATTCCCATCAAAAAGTAATCCAAATTTGCCGACACATATCTCTCGAGCACAACTACTAAAATGGGTTGCAAACGGTGAAGTGCCAATACTGATTGGTACCCATGCGCTCATACAAAAATCAGTCACGTTCAAACATCTCGCCTTTGTGGTAATCGATGAACAACACCGTTTTGGCACTGCCCAGAGGCAAAAACTTGCTCAAAAATCAGGACTTGTCCCCCATTTACTTTCTATGACTGCAACTCCTATACCCCGTACACTAGCCCTCACTCTCTACGGAGACCTTGATCTGACTCTCCTCGACCAAATGCCAACAGGCCGAAAACCAATTATTACCAAAATTATTGTACCGGCCGAGCGTGACGCAATATATGAAGCAATAAAACAAGAACTTCAAAATGGTAGACAACTGTATGTTATCTGTCCACGTATTGATGAGCCTAATCCAACCAAAGAAATGGCAGTTATTGCAAAATCTGTGACCATGGAAGCGGAGAGACTGAAAAAAAATATATTCCAATCGTGGCATATTGGCATTGTTCACAGCAAAATGACACCTGTGGAAAAAGAAAAAGTGATGCATGACTTTGCTTCGAAAAAAATAGATATTTTGGTCGCGACATCTGTGGTCGAAGTGGGCGTCAATGTACCAAATGCCACTATGATTATTATTGAAGGGGCGGAGCGATTTGGTCTCTCCCAACTACACCAGCTCCGTGGTCGAGTTATCCGCTCGAACCACCAAGCGTATTGCTACGTTTTCCCTGAAAGTAACGGGCAAAAAACTCGTGACAGATTGAAAGCTCTTATCACAGCCAAAAATGGGTTTGAACTGGCTGAATTTGATCTTGCTCAACGCGGTGCTGGTGATCTGTATGGCAGAAAGCAATGGGGCATCTCTGACCTTGCTATGGAAGCCCTCAAAAATATTAAAATGGTAGAGGCAGCCCGAACAGAAGCAACAAAGATAATTGACACAGACCCAGCACTTGCAAGACACCCCACCCTGCTTCAACGGATTTCTGACAAAAATAATTCTGTACACTTTGAATAATGTCTCTGTCGTGTTATGTTGGAACACACAATAGAAAAATCTCATGCCAAAAAAAATATTTACTATATTAGTTTATATATTTGCTTTCATCGGCTTTGGACTAACAGCCGGATTTTTTGCTGTGAAATATGGACTAACAAACACAAGCGGAGTGATTGATACCCAACGTCAAAACTTCCTCGATGGCGGAAAAACACCTGAAACTGTAACCAATTCACCTAGTGACATGTACTGGGCGACACTGCCAGAATGGCAGACAATACGAGCTGCTATATTGAAAGACAAAGCAGTGATTTACCGAGCGAGCGCGACTGCAGGGGTGTCCCCTCGCCTGATTATCACCCAACTTGTTGTCGAACAACTTCGTCTTTTTTATACGGAGCGCGAATCGTACAAAAAGTTTTTTGAGCCATTGAAAATACTTGGTAGCCAAACACAGTTTTCATGGGGTGTGATGGGCACCAAAGAAGAGACAGCGATTGAAATAGAAAATAATCTGAAAGACAGATCATCAGCATACTACCTCGGACCAACATATGAACACATGCTTGATTTCAAGACCGCAGACATTAAACAAGAGCGATTCACCCGTATGACAGACCAGCACGACCACTACTACAGTTACCTATATGCCGGGCTCTATTTGAAACAGATCATGACACAGTGGAAAAATGCTGGTTTTGATATTTCTGGTAGGTCTAATATTTTAGCAACACTATACAATATCGGCTTCAATGGATCGCGTCCACATTCTGACCCACAGTCAGGTGGTGCTGAAATAAAAATCGGTGACCATACATATAGTTTTGGCTCACTTGCTCGAGAATTCTATGATTCAAATGAATTGGTAGAAGAGTTTCCTAGATAACTTGTGCGCGTGGAGGGACTCGAACCCCCGGCCACGGAGGTATAAGCTCCGAGCTCTAACCAACTGAGCTACACGCGCATATTGAACATATCGCTATACTAGCATAAAATATAGATATGAAAAATAACAAATTATGGTTTAAAGCAAAAATGTACGGGTGGGGTTGGTACCCAGTGTCGTGGCAGGGTTGGGCGGTGACACTTTTATATGTGACACCTATTGTTCAATTTGCAATGCTCTCTGAAAAATACGCCAACTCTCCTAGTGATTTTTTTGCAAGTTTTGCATTGCCTTTTATTATCGATACCATTTTCCTTCTTATCATCTGCTACGCAAAAGGTGAACGTCCTCATTGGAGATGGGGTGGTAAATAAAAATTGAGGCCACTCCGTAGAGTGGCCCGTGAAAAGAAGTTTACCGAAAGTTAAGCAGTTGTTGTTTGTGTGATGATGTAAGGTCAAGCGGAGATGAAAACAAATCAACCTCTCCGAAATCTTTTTCGCACTTCGGACAAACTCGGTGTGTTGAAAATTGACCACACTCATTCTCAATTAACTGAGCAGTCAATCTGCCCTCACACGGGACAAATCCGCCCTCCTCAGGCAGATACTTTATTCTGTCACAAATAGAACTAGTGCTCATGAAACTCTCCTTTCCCTATCATACACACGCTCCACAATAGATGCAAGAAAATAAAAACAGCACCGAGGTACTGTTTTTATTTTCTACACTTGATGTTCAATATCCAATTTTTGTTTTGGTGTAATACCATGGGCTACAAGAAGTGTTTCGAATTCTGCCCGTTCTATCGTCTCGACTTCAATTAGGCGTCGAGCTATCGCATCCAGTAGTGGTCGGTTTAGTGTAATTGTTGAGAATGCTTTTTCTTGTGCCTCTTTCATTATTTTTGAAACTTCAAAATCAATTTCGGCAGCAACTCTTTCTGAAAATTCTCTCTCCTCTACACCACGACCAAACAAAACTTTACCACCTTGACCTTCGAGAGCAATAGGACCAAGAGCGTCTGACATACCGTATTTAGTTACCATATCTCGAGCGAGAGCCGTCGAAACCTGCAAATCATTTGATGGACCTGTGGTCAAATCATCGAACAACATTTTTTCTGTGACATATCCACCGAGAGAAACCGCGATATCATCAAGAAATTCTTTCTTGGACTGCATTTTGCGATCTTCGAGTGGCAATTTCAAAACGTATCCCGCCGCACGACCACGAGAGATAATAGAAATTTTATGGACAGGGTCTGCATATGGCAAAAGCGATGCGAGTACGGCATGCCCTGCTTCGTGATATGCAGTAATTTCTTTTTCTTTTTTCGAAAGAATATGACTCTTGCGCTCGGGACCGAGCATGACCTTTTCAATCGATCGAATCAAATCATACTGGGAAACTTTTTGGCGACTCTCGCGAGCAGCAAGGATCGCCCCTTCGTTCATAAGCGAGTATAGATCTGCACCAGAAAATCCTGGGGTACGCTCTGCAATGACAGAGAGATTCACATCTTCTGCGAGTGGTTTTTTCTTTGCATGGACTTTCAATATTTCCTCACGATCGAGGCGATCTGGTAGATCAAGTGTCACACGGCGATCAAATCTGCCTGGACGGAGCAGAGCGGGGTCTAGAACATCTGGTCGGTTTGTTGCTGCCATAACAATAACTTTTTCGTTTGGTTCAAACCCATCCATCTCTACCAAAATTTGGTTGAGTGTCTGCTCGCGTTCATCATTTCCTCCACCGGCACCGACACCGCGTACGCGACCAACCGCATCAATTTCATCAACAAAAATAATTGATGGTGCAGTTTTCTTTGCCATCATAAAAAGATCACGTACGCGAGATGCGCCGACACCTACGAACATTTCCACAAATTCTGATCCCGAAATAGAAAAGAATGCCACACCGGCTTCGCCAGCAACCGCACGTGCAAGCAATGTCTTTCCCGTACCTGGAGCACCCATCAAAATAATTCCTTTAGGGATACGTGCACCAATATCGAGAAACTTTCTTGGATTACGGAGAAAATCAACAATTTCTGCTAGCTCCTCCTTTGCCTCCTTTGCCCCAGCAACATCTTTAAATGTCACTCGCTGCGTCTTGTCATTTGGGTCTATCATACGCGCCTTGGACTGGCCAAAAGTAAGAGCTTGCATACCGGCCCCTTTGACTTGTCGCGTGATAAACCAGATGAACACAAGAATAAAAAGAATTGGAAAAATAATTGGTGACAGATTTAGCAACCAGTAGCCAAGTCCTGTTTCATTTTTAATATCAATTTTTATAGTAGCCAATTCCGCTGACGTCACTCCGTAGTTGACCAGTGTTTGAGACAGCGCCTCGTTTGATTCTTTCTTTGTCTTTTTTATATCACCGTTTTTATATGTGAGATCAAGTTCATCCCCTTTTACAACAATATAAATGATGGAACCAGATTTTATATCTGTTGAGACTTGGGAAAGAGGAATTTCGCTCGTGGTCTTTGTCCGGTTAACAATAAGAGAGTAAAGCGAAGAGAGGATCATAAATATGATCAAAATAGACAAAACATAACTTATGATTGATCCCCCGCCACCTTTTCCATCTGGCGATTTTTTTATAATAATTTTTGTTTGTTTTTGTGGTTTTTCTGGAGTTGCCATAGTACGGGTATTATACATGAAAATACAAAAATTGAAATGTAAAATGCCCCGACGCTCGTGTCGGGGCATCCCGGCTGTGCATAGAGCACGTAATCCGGATGAAGGGGCAAGGTTCTGTTCTGAAACTCAAATTACCAGCAATGAGTGCACATTTTACTGATAGGACGAGAATACGCAGCAACCTTTAGCCCGGCCTGTTTGCCACAGGCCTTTTACAGATAAGCGATCTTCATGGTGGTTTCTCCTTCACCGAAAAGAAACCTCCCACGGAAAGATCGTACAGATCTAGAAAAAGGTTACTCCATGATATTTGTATTGTCAATACCAAGCAAGCGGGGTACAATCTAGCCATGGCACTCATTACAAACCGAAAGACCGGCATGAATTACGAAATAATGGAAACCTATCCCGCAGGAATAGAGCTTTTTGGTCATGAAGTAAAATCCCTCAAGGGAAGTCAGGGGTCACTCGAAGGTGCCCGAGTCACAGTCCGTGGTACAGAGGCCTTTGTTACCAACATGTTCATACCACCCTACCAAGAAAACAACACCCCAATTGACTATGACCCATATCGTAATCGCCGACTGCTACTCAAGAAAAATGAGATCCTCGATCTTGAGACAGCAGAGAAAACAAAGGGCTTGACAATTGTACCTATTTCGGTGTATAATAAGGGTACAAAGATCAAGGTAGATATTGCTATTGTCCGTGGTAAAAAGAAGTTTGATAAACGAGAGACACTCAAGAAACGACAGAGCGATCGCGATATAGACCGAGAGCACAAAGTTCGTTGACACCAAAACCTGCTTCGCGCAAAGTACGTCTGCCCCTCTACCACCCTACACGGGTGGTATCGGGACGCGAAAATCTGCAACTGCCTTCCATGGCAGGCACATTTTGCGGGGGTGACAGGTTTTGACATAGAAAAGAATTGATCTGCGCAACGCGGAGTTCTGTGCTCTCCTAAAACGGTACAGAAAAGCCTACATGCAAATACTGTAGCTTCAAAAGCAACATCACCATACTTTAGTATGAATGACTTTGCTTTCTCTTTCGCTCGAGCATAAGCCGACGCCAAGGAGACGGTCGCTTCCCTGACGCTAATACGGGAGGTTGATTGATATATTTTTAGCTAGAACATGGGTGTGTCTCGACTCATCGTTTGAAACATTGAGAATCGTCACTTATACATTTTGTTTGTTACATAGTATAGATGATTAAATATAAAACAAACTACACGCTGTAGACACATTTTAGTTCCTTCTATGGACGCGGCTTCGATGCCGCCACTTCCACTCGACTCGTCCCAAGATTACTTGGAACTCGCTCGTGGTAAACCACCTAAAAACAAGATGGTACTTACGAGTCGAGTGTCCCGAGGGATTCGAGGGACTGTATTAACACACAAAAGCTGCCTTTGGCAGCTTTTGTTATAATTAATTTATGTTTTTCGTATACATGATCAAAAACCCTGATAATATTTTGTATGTAGGTATCACTAAAAACCCAAAGCAACGAGTTCTTTATCATAATGAAAAAAGAGGATCCAACTTCACAAAAATAAAACATAACCTCCAAATTGTCTTTTTAGAAAAATATGAAACACTTGCTCATGCCAGACAGAGAGAAATACAAATCAAAAAATGGAGACGAGAAAAGAAAGAAATGCTTATAGAAAAATTCAATCTCGGATTAGAAACTAAACAACCATAACTCCCACAATATTAAATTTTCTGACGAGAAAATTTTAAGGCAAAGGGCGAACTGCCGCCACTACCCCTAAACAACACCTAGAAATAGGGCTTTTTTGTACTCGAAAAATATTTATTTGACATTCACGAACAGTTTGATATACTTTTAATATCACTACGAAAAGAACCCTTGTGAAGCTCGTCTTCATTGGGGGTCTTTTTTTATGTAAGTGTATTTTTCTTATCTTTCAAATAATAAATTTTAGCTTTTGTTCTTTTTAGTAAGACGGAACATTTTTTTCGTCGGAAGGAGAAACGACAGCTCTTAGTTTATTTTTATCAATCAAAAAATTTACAAGTGAAGCATAGTCACCATCACTTGAAACAATAACAGCATTATCATATTCATTTTCGTAAAACCACTGAACTGTTTTTAAAACTAAGTCTGCATCGCAATTCCCTTTTGCTTTTCCATTTCCATCATAAACAACTTCCTTAAAAATTATTCTGTATCCTGATTCTTGAAGATGGACGTAAAGATTTGAATATTTTGGAATATTTCCGAGAAAAATGTATGCAGTATAAACTGAAAATTTATCTGTTAACCATACTCTAAATTTTTTATAATCTAACTTAATACCAAGAGAAGTCACACCCATATGAAGATTTGCTCCATCTATGAAAGCTAGATTGTTTTCCTTTTTCATTATGATAATAATATCAAAAAGCTCATGTTAAACAACAACTATACTTAATTTGGATGTATTTTGTATTTAGGCCGTCGACGTCATTTTTATGCTTAAATTTTATACCCCGCTCACAATAATACAGTTCGCACTCGGTGCGGGCTTTACTTTTTATTTTATCGACAAGATAGCGAAGGCCGAACTGCCACCACTACCCCCAAATTTCACCTAGAAATAGGACTTTTTTGTACTCGAAAAATGGTTGACAAGAAAGTGATTTGGGTGTATAATACAATTGTAAATAACATCCTAGAGGAAATTGGTGAACCGAGAGTTAGGAAAGGAGTTCTTTGATGAGTGTCCGAACAGACATCAAAAAGTTCGTCGCAATAAAAAGAAGGGAGTCGCGACTCCCAGAAGTACACAAAAAAGTATTGCGGTTGGCAGAACTTAACTGCGCCCACTGCATGATTCCACCTCGAACACTCACGGCGGTTGAAGAAGTTGAGAGGGATTTTCTCAGCAAGACACTGCCACACGTGAGGAACATCGCTGAAATCGAAGGTCTCCTGAAAAGACTACCGAAGAAAGGAGTCCACAAGCAATGACTCAAACAGTCTGAGTTGTTCGATTACCGCCCAACATCGGGCAACAAAATCCGGTGGAGGGCGGATTTTGTTTGTCTAAAATACTATCCACATAACCCAAAAAAGGTGATGTGGTATACTCTGGGTATGAAACGAACGTACATCATTATTGCAATCTGCATTATCATTCTCGGAGGCTTGTGGTATTTCAAAAAAGGAAAAACCCAGATTACAAATTCAACAACCGGAACATACCGAAATGCTCGTGTTGGTGTCGGCTTTACATATCCTAAAATACTTTCGGTCAACACCACCGATGATGTTGTTACACTCCACCACGATATCCCCTATCTCAATACTGGTGCATGCGACATGATGGGTGATACAAAAACATACGAGCGATTGACCGATTTCAATGTCACTATTCGAATCATTCAAAAAAATCTAACTGACACCGTACGCACCCTAAGCCCGTACATTCCACAAGAAAATTTTATAAATGATGAATTGGTCTCCTCTCCTGGATTTATTGAAACATTCAAAATCGGCAAACTATCTGGCTTTGCAATATACGAGGGCGCAGAAGGGTGTGGCCAAACCACCTACTATTTCCCTGCCGGCACTACAGAAACACTTGTGATAAATCAGGCATCTATTCAGGCTCTTTCTTCGGCTATCGTTAAGGAAGCTCGAGACAAGGTCCTTGCTGTCCCCGGAGTTATTTCTCCATCAAAATCTGAAAGTATATTTAATGATATATTAAAGAGTCTCTCCATCCAGTAGGACCCTTGCATTTTTATAAAAAAGATGATATATTAACGCAGTATTTTATTCATTAATTGATTCATATTGAGTACATCTGTTCGAATTAACAACCAAATAAAAGCACCTGAACTCCGTGTCCTTACTGATGATGGAGATAATCTAGGGGTTTTGTCCTTTGCCGAGGCCATTGAAAAAGCCAAGGAAGCAGGACTCGATCTTATAGAGATTTCCCCAAAAGCCAATCCACCGGTTGCTAAAATCATGGATTATGGTAAATTTCAGTACACTGAAAGTAAAAAGCAAAAGGTAGCAAAATCCAAAGCGCACACTGTTGAAGTGAAAAACATTCAAATCAAGGTGGGTACTGGGGATCATGATTTGGGGTTAAAAGCGAAAAAATCATCAGAATGGCTCAAAGAAGGGCACCGTATCAAAATAGATCTCTTTTTGCCCGGTAGAACCAAGTACATGAATGAAGCATTTTTGCGGGAACGTATGGATCGAGTATTGAAACTTATTACAGAAACATACAAAATCGCTGATCCTGCAAAGAAAAGTCCCAAGGGTTTAAGTATAATTATTGAAAAAGCAGGTTAAACAAAAAAGTAATGAGTAAATAGTAAGAAGTAAAAAATACAAAATCAAAAAATTACATCTTACTTATTACATCTTACTTATTAAAAACAATGACAACAAAAACAAATAAATCTTTCACCAAACGATTGAAAGTCACAAAAAATGGTAAAATTGTCGCTCGCAAGACTGGCCAAAACCATTTCAATGCAAAGGAAAGTGCACGCGGACAAATGGCAAAAAACCGAGGGGTCGCATTCCCTATTAGTAACAAAGATAAGGCACGATTTATTAAATAATTAGTAAAAAGTAAATAGTAAGAAGTAAAAATTACATCTTACTCGTTACTTATTAATCATTCAAACATGACACGAGTAAAAGGAGGAGTAAATGCACTAAAGACAAGACGAAATGTACTCAAAAGAGTAAAAGGTTTTCGCTATGGACGAGCAAATAAAGAGCGCCAGGCGATCGAGGCAATTTCACATGCAGGAGTGTACGCTTTTGCACACCGACGTGATAAAAAAGGTGATGCTCGAAGAAATTGGAATGTTAATATTTCATATTCACTAAAAGAAATGGGTCTTTCATACAGTAAATTGATGGGAGCACTAAAAAAGAAAAACGTGTTGCTCGACCGAAAGATCCTAGCGACACTAGTAAAGGAAAGCCCTGATACATTTAAGAAAATCGTAGACAATGCATTCGCAGTCACCTCTACAAAATCTACAGTAAAAGAGGCAGTGACAGCATAAAATTAAATACCACCCTAGGGTGGTATTTAATTTTATGCTAGTTGAGTTCGTACACTTTTCCTCGCTCTGGATAGATCGCATCAACACCCAGTTCATTATGAAGTCTTTGGGCAAGATAAGTAGATGATTTTGGCTCGCCCATTGTCACAAATACCCGTTTTAGCTTCTCGGCAGTACCGGCAACAATTCCGACCAACCCGTCGGAGTCCTTGTGTGATGAGTACCCACTGATCATTTCCACTCGAGCACGAATAGGGACAATTTCACCGTTGATTTCCACTCTGGCTGGTTTTTCTTGTATCGAGCGACCGAGCGTACCGACTGCTTGGTAACCCATAAGGAGAATAGTGCTCTTTGGATCAGGGAGAAAGTGTGCTTCGTGCTGTATGACCCGACCACCAGAAGACATACCCGATCCTGCAATAATGATTTTTGGATTTGGTGTGTCGGCTATCTCTCGAGATTCGAGCGATGTTTCTGTAATAGTCAGACGAGGGAAATTAAATATATCATCCCCTCCTTTTATTTCACCTTGAACCTCGGCATTAAAATCCTTTTTTAATTTTTTATATATTTCAGTCACTTTTATACCAAGCGGAGAATCCAGAAAGACTGGGACACTTGGGACCAACCCATCTTCGACAAGATTATTCAATTCATACAACACAACCTGTGTCCGCTCGAGAGAAAATGCAGGAATAACCAGTGCCCCCTTGCTGGAGATTGTGTCCAAAACAACTTGTTTAAACTTTTGATCTCGCTCTTTCTTTGGCTCATGATTTCTGTCCCCATAAACGCTGTCCATTACTAGATAATCAGCATCAGTAATCGGCTCTGTATCTTTGAGTAAAGGTGATGGTGAGTTGCCAGAGTCTCCTGTAAAAACAATTTTTTTGGACCCTTTTTCTCCAGAATACGTCACCTCATACATGGATGAGCCGAGAATATGACCGGCATCTTTGAGATAAACTGAAAAATTATCATTTATTTTTGTGTCTGTGTGATATGGAATTGTCTGCCACAGCGAAAGTGCCATGGTCAAATGCACCGGACTATACAAAGGATCGATATTTTTTTCCCTACTCTGCATTTCCATTACCCTGATAGCATCTTGCAACATAAGCGAAGCCAGTTCACGAGTCTCTGGTGTGGAATAAATTGTACCAACAAATCCGTCACGGATAAGTTTTGGTATTTTCCCAATATGATCCATGTGAGCATGCGTCACGAACAAAAAATCAATTGTTTTTGGATTGTATGGAAATGGCTCACGATTTAAAGCGTCGGCATCTACTGTTCCCTGCACAATCCCACAATCAACCAATATTCGCGTTGAACTATCTTCTAGTAAAAAATTTGCACCGGTTACTGTGCCTACTCCGCCCCAACATGTCAGTTGTAAATGATTAGTCATTTTTTTTCAGTATGTTATATCCCCATACACCCGCCACGAGTGCACCTATAGTGTCCATGATTAAATCCCCCATTGTATCTGTCACGAAATATATTCCATCATCAAAAGTGGTGACGTGATAATATAACTCAAATATTTCCCATACGATCCCAACAAAAATCCCACCATACAAAACAATACGTAGACATTGGGTAAACGACAGATTATAACCTGTGCGTAACCTGACAAGCCATAATGTAGCAAACCCGACAGTCAGTCCGCCTAGAAAATGCATCAAAACATCATACCACCACAGACTCCAATACAAATACAACGTCACTCCTGCCCAATTGAGTGCGCCAGTGATACAGAGAAATAAAAAAGCTCTTTTGAAAAGTGTTTGCGACATAGTATATATCATAATCATACCGTGAGAATGATAAAAGCGAAAGAAAAAATTAAAAAATCCCGTACGACACGGGGTTCTTTAATAGGATTGTGTTCATATTCCCCTAGCATAATGCCAGGTGGGTGTCCGCACACATATCTGAGTGAACTCTGTCTTGCGACAATGCTCATCGGGATATGTAAATATGAGACTCCCTAAAAAATTGTTAGATAGAAAATATGAAACAATCCTACCAATATTATACATCTCGATATAATAGAGAAACACTTGCGGGTATGAAATAAGTAATGTGTAAAAACGAACACCCCCGACTACTCGTCGGGGGTGGGTCTACTCGGACGGAGGAAACCTCTCTTTGAATGCTTCCTTTGTCGCCTTTTCACGCCTAGCGTAATTCATGCACAATCTTATAACGACCACCATAGTCATAATGGTAACCACTATGACTAAAATGCCAAGAATAAGGCCTGTTGTCATCATACCCTCCTATTCTATTATACACCTAAATAGGTTGCATGTCAATACCTATTCGAGTATTCCGTCCATATTGACATCATATATAATCTGCTCTTGGACGAGACGATAATCCACAACCTCCTCTGGACTAAACCAGTGTGCAATTTCTTTCTCAGATTCCTCTGCCGTACCTGACGCGTGCACTAGATTTCTGACTGCCCTACCATCTGTATCTGCCATAACGTATGAATCAAGGACGTAGTCCCCACGAATCGTGCCAACATCTGATGTCCTCGGTTCTGTACCTCCAACAATTTTGCGTACCAACTCTGTGGCATGAGCACCCTGCCAGACCATAGCAATAACAGGACCTGATGTCATGTATTTTTTCAACTTTTCTAAAATAACTGCCGTGATAGCAAATGGATCTTCATTATCTAGTTTCTCCCCTTTTGCCAATGCTGCTTTAATACGTTTCTCACCAGTAATACGTCGCCACTCTGGATCAAGAGTATAATGTTTTTCAATGTGATCAATACTGGGTACCGTCATTTTCATTGCCACCAATTTCAATCCGGGTCGCTCGAGACGCTTGATAATCTCACCCACCAGTGTTCGTTGGACACCATCTGGTTTAATAATAACGAGCGTACGTTCTGTTTTTGGATGTGGCATGAAATTGATAATTACATATTAATATTATTTTGTAAGTATGATAGGGTCGGAGTCTGTAATAGCAATGGTGTGTTCGAAATGTGCCGACTTTGAACCATCCTCTGTTTTGTATGTATACCCATCTGCAGAGAGGACAATCCTATCTGTACCGAGGGTGAGCATGGGCTCGATTGCAATAACCATACCTGGCTTCAAAAGGTCCCCAGAGCCCCTACGCCCTTCGTTTGGTACAAAGGGGTCCTCGTGCACTTTGTAGCCAACACCGTGCCCTGCGAGCCCCTCGCAGAGCCCATAGCCCAATGGGCGGACAAATGACTCGATTGCATGTCCAATGTCCCCGATCCGACCACCTCCCCGCGCTTGTTTAATACCAATAAATAACGCTTCTTTTGTGTGTTCAATCAGTTTCCTTTCCTCCGGAGTAATTGCCCCAACTCCTACCGTAATTGCACTGTCAGTAATAAGTCCTTGGTGAATTAGCCCGAGGTCAAGCGCAACAACATCTCCTTCCTGTAAGATTTTTGGATCCTCATTTGGAATACCGTGGACGATTTCATCATTAACCGATACACACAAGGCCGCTGGATACGCACGGCGTGCACCACGTGGTGTGTAGTTTAAAAACGCAGCAAGATCACCGCCCTCCTTAATCAATTCTCTAGCATAATCCTCGAGCGAAGCAGTAGAAACACCAGGAGCAACTTTTTCCGCAACCTGAGACAAGATAAAAGCATGACGGCGACCGCCCTCATTTAGTATTTCAATCTCCTCCTTTGTCTTTATTGTTATCATAGATAATCATTTAACCTAGATTTTCACCAATTTAAAAATGAAAAATCAAAAGTAAAAAGTAAAAATGTATATTAATTTTCCTTTTTGATTTTTAAATTTTTAATTTTTCTAAAATATCATCCTGAATCTCCTCAATCGCTCGTTCACCGTTTATATCGAGAAACTGGACATCGGGGTTTGTCTTGAAGTACTCTACCGCCGGAAAGACATCCGTGTCAAACCAATCAAGGCGATTTTTTATGACTTCACTCATATCGTCAGACCGATGCCGATCTGATAGCCGTGCCTCTGACCACTCACGAGATACATTGATATATATAACAATCGGTCTTCGATTGTAAAACTTCATTGCTTCGGTGAAAATAATTGCCTCACCAAGTTTGCGTGGAGTACCATCAATAACCAAATGATCCTTATCAGTCAATTTGTCAATAAAGATATTTGACCACATCCAAACCGCCAAAAAAGATGGCTGGAGTCCTCCGGCTTCTTGGATGGTGCGTGCGAGAGTGTTTGTGTATCCAGCGCCTCCAATAAAATCGCGAAATTTCTGACCTGTTTCAAGATAAAAAATTGGTTCACCGACTTTCTTCTCTCCAATCTGCTGCATGAGCAAACCCGCCTGAGTACCTTTACCACAACCAGAACGTCCGATAAACACAAATGTATGAGGAGACATAAAATACGGTTAAAATATAAAACAAATGCTATACCAAGTAGTATAGCAAATCTATCAAAAAAATCCCTATAATTAATTTTATACAAAAGAAAATCGGGCCACCCACACGTTGTGAGTAGCCCGAATTTTGCCGGCGAATTCAAGAATCAAGAGAAAAGAAATCAAAAGACTCAAGAATTCGAGGAGCAAGCGATCACTGCTGCGGAAGGAAGGCGGAGGAAGACCCATAGCGGCCGCTCGCGCTGCCAGTCCACCCCGCGTCGAACCCGACCCCGCCGTCGTTGAAGTTGAAGTACGGAGCGCGATCGAAGCGAACACCGGCACCCGGAGCATATTCGTCTCCGGCACAATCGATCCACAGATCATCCACGTTTTTCAGTCTCTCGGGATGGGCGAGGATCATGATGCCGATTGCGAATGCGCCGAGTCCGAACTCGTTGCCATTGTCCAGCATAACCTCGCGGGATCGGCGAACCGAACGGCCGCGATGGCGGATGCCGAACTGGGTCGGGACGATTAAGAGATCCGGATTGCCTTGTGCTTCCGAAAGCTCACGGAAGAATTTCTCCGCACGCTTCGTTTGGCGCAGACGCTCGGGACCGATCTGACCCTCGCGGTAGTTGTAGAAGGCACCGTTGCGAGTCTTCTTGATTGCGTCAAGGACTTTTTGCAGTGCCTCGTTGTAGGTGCCCCATGCCTCCGGATTCTTCATCCAGTTGGGAATGACGGACCAACCTTCGGCGTATGCTGGCAGTGCGATCTCACCCTTCTCGATTCTGCCTTGCAGATCGAGGTTGACGAAACCGGCACCAGAGAACAGTTCACGCAAGCGGTTGGCCTGCTCGGTCAATCCCTTCGGCTTCTGATAGCCCGAGAGGTAGCCGTAGGTCGATTCCACTTCTTCGTTGGCGAACTGATTCGAGATGGACAGGCGTCCGAACGAGTCGAGAGCTGCCTTCTGAACATCGGCTTTGAATTCGTCGCCGTTACCGAGGAATCGTTGAGCGTTCTCGGTGTCGAGTTCACCAAACATGGTTTCCAATTCCGTTTTGAGTGCCTGAAAGGCGTCCTCGAGAAAACGGCTATTCTGTTTCTTCTGACCGGAAGTTGCTTGAGTAATCGTCGTCATGACGTTATCTCCCTTTCCTGATTTACCAGATTCGCCCCGGCTTTTGTTGCGACTTGTCCTTGTGAGACGAGCTTTTTAGGTCCTAAAATAAGGCTCAAAAAGCTCGTCTCAAAACAGTGAATGTCAGAAAGCCCCTCCACTATATATTATACACCCAAATGGCTTTTTTGTCAATAGGTCATAAATATTGCTTAATTTATATCTTTTCTGGTACACTTCCTTTGAGTCTAGGCTCATGAACGGTCGTCTATGGATTGCCGTCGCCGAACTCTTTCTCTTTACCCTCTATAAGAGAAACGACCAGAGTTTTGGAGATTACGATTTCCAAAAGAGTGTAGTGATAAGGAGATACTGCTTGCCCTTGTTTAAGGTGGACCACTGAGCCTATATGGCGGGTGCTACCAAGTTAAATTCAAGAGTGAGACTGAGATCTGTTTCCAACAGAAAACTTTTTCAAGCTCTGGTGCTCTGGATGAGCAAGGGCAAATTCCGGATGCCGATGTTCGCTTCGATCACGCTCCGTACTTCAACTTCAACGACGGCAAGGTCAAGTTCGACACGAACTGGTTCGACAATGCCAATGCGAACTACGGTACCGCGTCCGGTCTCGTTCCGAAGTCTCCCCTTCATCACAAAAGGTATCCATTCGGATACCTTTTGTTTAAGTGGTAGGACCGGTTGATCTGATCCAACCACCAAGCATTCTCCCAATCTCATCTATAATTGTTTGCAGCGCAAGATATTTTTTATTGTCGATTGCATACGTTTCTTTCATCAGACGAACAAATAATCGCAAACTATTTAGACGAACACTTGCTCTATCCAAAATGACTGCCTTATTTACAGTTTTGGCGTATCCTGCTTCAAAAAAACATTCAATGAGATCAATAATGAGGTTTTCGCATCGTTCATAGATAGTAAATCGGTTTGCTTTTGAAATTACCTTGCGGTATTCATGGAAGAGCTTGTACAGCTCGTATGTTTTCTTTAGTATCGGTATATCTGCATCATTCATGAAAGTATATAAAAATTTATTTAATAAAATTATAGAACCAGAGAACCTGTTTTGGGCGTGGGAAGAATTCAAACACGGCAAAGGAAAGAAGGCTGACGTTCTGAAGTTTGAGAAAAACCTTGAACAGGAACTCTTTCAACTGCATAGAGATTTGAAGGACAAGACTTACAGACACGGTGGATATACTGACTTTTTTATTTGTGATCCAAAACTCCGACACATCCACAAGGCAACAGTTCGGGACCGAGTACTTCATCATGCGGTCTACCAGATTTTGAATCCCCTGTTTGAGCCGACATTTATCGCCACCTCTTTTTCCTGTCGTATCCAAAAAGGATCACACAAAGGAGTAGACGTGGCAGAAAGTATGATTCGTAAAGTTTCAAGAAATTACACAAGAGCGTGCTACGTTCTCAAATGCGACGTGAGAAAATTCTTTGACAGTATCGATCATTCCATTCTTCTTTCCTTGATCCAAAGAAAGATAAAGGATAAAGAAGTAATATGGCTCATTGGAGAAATTGTGGACAGTTTTGTGAGTGGATATTCCAACCTTTTTACTCGTACAGGCGTACCAATTGGCAACCTCACCTCTCAACTCTTTGCCAATATGTATATGAACGAGTTTGATCAGTATATGAAGCAAAAACTGAAAGTCGAGCACTATGGCAGATACACCGATGATTTTATTATCGTCTCGAACGACAAAAAATATCTGGAAAATTTAATCAAACCAATCATCCTGTTCCTTGGAAATCGTCTCAAATTACGGCTTCATACAGACAAAGTAGAAATACTGAAAGCATCTGGAAGTGTTGATTTTCTGGGATATATTCTCCGTCCGTATCATAGACTCATACGTAAGAAAACACTCAGACGAATTGAGAGAAAACATAGAGATAAATTCAATGCGTATACTAAAGGAATAATTTCAAAAGAAAGTTTTAATCAAACATTCGCATCATATCTTGGGGCTCTATCACATGCGAACGCATATAGACTGAGTGAGAATCTGAAGAATCAGTACTGGTTTTGGGATAATAAATAAGAAGTAACATTAGTACTCTCGGATAGAAACCTGAGCGTTGACCTTTTTGATGAGGTCGATGACCACGGAAACAACAATCAAAAGTCCTGTACCGCCAATCGAAAGGGCTTGGATACCAGTTATTCCCTTCATGATAAGAGGCAATACAGCAATGACACCGAGAAAGAGTGCTCCGACGAGTGTCAATCGAGTAAGAATGCGTGCAATATGCTCTGATGTCGATTTTCCTGGGCGGACACCTGGGATAAATGCACCGTTCTTCTGTAGGTTTGTAGATATCTGATCTGGATCAAATGTCACTGCTGTATAGAAATAAGTAAAGACAAAAACCAGCAAGAAATATGCGATGCCATAGAACCAACTGTTAGATAAAAGACTCAACATATAAGTTGAAACTGTCTTGACTGTGGTGTTGTCAACATTTTGCAAGAAACGGACGATCATCTGAGGAAAGAGCAGAAGTGACATAGCAAAGATAATTGGAATAACACCCGCTTGATTTATGCGAAGTGGCAAATAGGTTGATGTACCGCCATATACACGATTACCACGCACCTGTTTTGCATATGTTACAGGGATGGGACGTTCTGCTTCTGTTATAACCACTACACCTATGACCACGATTGCTCCTACAATAATTGAGGCAAGATAAACTGGAATTTGTGATGGATCAAAGATGGCAACTAACTGTCCAAGGTATGAAGGAAGACTAGCAACAATACCAGCAAAGATAATAAGGGAAACACCATTGCCTATACCATATTCTGAAATCAACTCACCGATCCACATAAGCAGTACTGATCCTGCAGTAATAACGATAAGATTAACCACGAATGCAAACGGAGACAAAGCAGCGAAAACCTGCTGACTCTGGAGAAGTTTTATAAAACCAAAACCTTGTACCAAAGCAAGTGGCACAGTCAAAAGTCTGCCGTATTGTGCAAAACGTCTCTTGCCTGCCTCACCATCCTCTTGGTACATCTCTTTCAGTCGAGGTGACATGATGGTCAACAACTGCATAATGATTGATCCTGTAATATATGGACCAACACCAAGCATCACAATCGAAAGTTGTGAAAGACCACCACCAGAGAAAATGTTAAGTAAGCCAAAGAACTCGTTATTTGTGAAAAAACGAGACAATGCCGCATGATCTACACCAGGAACAGGGATAGCAGCAAGAACCCGAAACAAAACTAATGCTCCGAGTGTGAAAAATATTCGCTTTCGCAAGACAGAATCTTGGAAGACGAGAAACATTTTATTGAAAAAATTTGTCATAGGATTACTTTATAGTACCACCTGCTTTTTCTATCGCAAGGCGAGCGCCTGCGGAAACCATACACGACTCGACAGATACTTTTTTATCAAGTGTACCTGTAGCCAATATTTTAATATCCCCCAGTCGTGTAATAACACCGAGTGCTCGGAGTGTTGTAGGAGAAACTGTGTCCCCTGCTTTGTACGATGCATTTATATCGGCCAATCGGACAACAATATATTTTTCCTGAATTGATGTGTTACCGTTTTTACCACGTCCACGCATTTTTGGAATTCGCTTAATGAAATCACGAATTTCTGGTCGCTTCTTGTGTCCTGCGCGTGCGTTCTGACCCTTTGTACCTCGGCCAGATGTCTTACCACGCTGTCCAGCACGACCGATTTGTCGCGCTTTCTTGTTTTTATGTGTTCTTTGTAAATTGTGGATTTGCATGGTATTACTTTTTAACGATCAATTGAGCAAGCGCCTTGATAGCAGCTCGGGCGTTGTTTATTTTGTTCTTACTTCGAGAAAAGATTTTTGAACTAACCTCTTTGACACCAGCAAATTCCAATACAGTACGAACAGAACTTCCGGCCATAATACCTTTGCCTGGTGCTCGCATAATCATAACTCGTGATGCAGCATATTTTGCCTCGACATCATGAGGAATTGAGCCTGTTTTTGTCATGCGAATTGTAACCATATTTTTCTTTGCATCGCGGATAGCTTTTTCGATTGCAACTGGTGTGTCTCCAGCTTTACCGAGGCCTACCCCCACGCGACCCTTTCTGTCTCCAATAACAATACCTACAGAGAAACTGAAACGTCGTCCACCTGTTACCACACGAGTCACTCGGCGGATACTAATTATTTTCTGATCAAACTCTGGCTTAACACGTGCTTCTCGGCGAGGAGCTGACTTGCGAGGGTTTCGTCTAGGATCACGATTGTCTCGTTGTGTATCGAAAGGAGCCGATGGCTTGTCGGTTGTTACTGCTTGTTCTGTTTTTATTACTTCTGTTTCCATAATTTGTATTAGAATGTAAGTCCACCTGCTCGAGCACCTTCTGCCACCGCCTTAACACAACCTGTGTAAATAAAGCCACCTCGATCAAAAACAACGTGCTCTATCTTTTTTGACTGTGCCAATTCTGCAACCGCCTTTCCAACCAATGCTGATTTTTCCAAGAGTGATTTTCCTTTCATATCTTTTGAATGTGCAGTACCCAAAGTAACACCTGATTCATCATTGATAAGTTGTGCAGAAATATATTTGTTTGATTTGAATACTGATAGACGAGGTTTTAGTGCGGTACCAGAAATCTTTGCACGGATGCGTGCGCGTCTTCGGAGTCTCTGTGTTGTTTTTGATATGTTTGTTTTCATATACGTATAACCAGATTAGTTAGGCGGTTTTCTTGCCCTGCTTTCGCTTAACGACCTCGAACTCACCTCGAATACCTTTACCCTTGTATGGTTCTGGCTTCTTAAGAGATCGAATTTGTGCTGCAAACGCCCCAACTTCTTCTTTATTAATACCAGTAATTGTCAAAATGTTCTTCTCGGCAGTAACTTTTAGTGTTGCAGGGATTGCTACATTGACTGGATGTGAAAAACCAAGTGCCAAAACAAGATTTGTACCCTTTACTTCAGATTTATAGCCGATACCTTCGATAATCAATTTCTTTGCAAAAGGAGTATTAACACCAGTAATCATGTTTGTGATATGAGATGCATATGTTCCCCATAGTGCTCGTGTTGCTATTGTCTCTTTTACTGGCACAAGGTTTACAGTTGAACCTTCAACTGAAATAGTGATGTCAGACTTCATAGGTCGAGACAATGTGCCTTGAGGACCGGTCACAGTTAATACACCAGAAGTGAACGTTACACTTGTTTTTTCTGGAATTGATATGATTTTTTTTCCGATTCGTGACATATGTGTATATAAATAATGCGATTACCAGATCTTGAACAATACCTCACCACCAACATGTTCTGCCCGAGCTATCTTGTCAGTAATAATACCTTGTGGTGTTGAAATAATAAGTGCTCCGAAACCGCTCTTAACTGGTCGAATATCCTTTGCCTTCTGGTAGACTCGTTTTGATGTCTTTGACACCCGATCAACTCCGTGAATTTTTGGCATACCATCTGAGTATACAAGGCCAACTTCGATAAATTTTGCTACCTTTTTTCCTTTTTTACCAAATGACTTGATGAAACCCTCTTTCAAAAGAACATCAAGAATAGCAAGTTTCAACTTTGAATACGGTAAAGTGACCGATTCTTTCTTTGAATCTGATGCGTTCTTGATACGTATAATCATGTCTGCAATTGGATCGTTCATGTGTGTGTATTATATCTTGGTGGTATCACAACCCGAGTGGGAGTGACGAACCGAGACACCTTGTGTTACCAAGAGGATTTCTTTACCCCTGGCAATTTACCTTCATTGGCAAGCTCGCGGAAGCAGATTCGGCAGAGACCAAAGTCTCTCATAAATCCATGCTTTCGTCCGCACTTGAAACAACGATTAACAGCCCGAGTGGGAAACTTTGGTGTCTTTGCTGCTCGTGCTTTAACTGATGTTTTCGCCATATCTAAATAAAATAAGTCTGTGTAAGACTCGCAATAGGATAGCAAAACCCTCAAGAAAAGTCAACAAAATACCCGGTTGCACCACTGCAACCGGGTAACATATCACCCCTTCCAAATAATATTCAAGCACTCCTTCAGAAAGTTATTTTCGGCTTGTTCGACCGTAGTTAGACCGTAATCCCTTAATTCTCGCTTGAACCGATCTATATCATCGGTCGCTGGCAAGAATGGGACATGAAGTCTCTCATTTTTGTGAATGAGGTATTTGAATACTTTTCTCGGAATTTGCTCTCCTTTGCAGATTAGGATTGACCGCCTGATCATGCTTTCTAGGATTAGTTCCGCATCTGCCATAACTCCAGTGTGAGCACCGACCCTCACACCTTCATTTGATGCAAATGTAAAGGTTGGGATTACTTCCACCCTCACACGCTTCCAAACCTCAGTACCCCGTGCCATCTTCTCTGCTTGATAAAAATCACGAGCAGTACAGAAAGCCACAATTCCCCCTTCAATATTTTGAATGAGGATCGGACCGATTTTTTTTGCCTGATCAATAAGCTCTATTTCCCGAGCCATTCGTCTGATCCTGCGACGATCGTCGAAATGGTTACGGATGAATCTTGGCAGCATAATCACCGCCCAAAATACCAACAAAGTGACAAACAGTTTAATATCAAACATATCGGACTCCTTCCTATACTCCTCATCCTACATATCAGAATGAACTGAACATATGTGGTGGGGTATGGATCTATCGGATTTATATAACAATCTATACCATAAGTCAACAAAAACCCCTTTCGGGGCTCTTGTGGTGGTATTATTTTTTGAATGGGAAGCCAAGATGAGTAAGGAATGCCAATGTCTCTTTTTTGTCTTTGACGTTTGTGACGACAGTAAGTGCGAGACCAAACACATCTTTCAATTCTTCATCTGATGTCTCTGGGAAAATAGTGTGTTCTTTGATACCAAGTGTGTAGTTCCCCATTTCATCGATACCCTTTGTTGGAATACCGCGAAAGTCCTTTGTTCGAGGGAGAGCAATATTGACTAATCGATCAAGAAAATCATACATTCGTTTGCCACGGAGAGTCACCTGCATACCAACTGTATCCCCCTCTCGGACCTTGAAAGCAGCGACAGACTGCTTTGCGCCTTTTTTTACAGGACGCTGGCCAGTAATTTTTGAAAGGCGATCAAGAGCTAGCTCGATTTTCTTTTTATCTTTAAAAGAACCCACGCCAGCAGAAACAACCACCTTTTGTACTCGAGGCGCACGCATTTTGTTTGTATAGCCAAAAGCAGACTTGAGTGCGGTGTATGCTGTTGCTTCTTTTTGTTTGGTTGTTTCCATGATATTAGTTTAAGGTTTTATTACACTTTCTTTACATTCGATGCGTGGATAGGCATTGTCTTGTCTATAATCTGACCTTTTTCGCCACTCTTGCGAGCTTTTTTGTGTGCCTTTACTACATTGACACCTGAAACAATGACTTTGTTTTCTTTTGGAAATGACTTAACCACCGAGCCAGTTTTGCCCTTATCTTTTCCTGACAGTATTTTTACTTTGTCGTCTTTTTTGATATGCATGGTAATAAATTTAAAATTGAAAAATCAAAAGTAAAAATTCTAATTAGTATTCTTTGACTTTATCTGGTAATTTTCCATTTTGATTTTTAATATTTTACTTTCCTATACTACTTCTGGTGCTAACGAAATGATTTTCTGATATCCCCCTTCACCAAGCTCTCGTGGGATCGGACCGAAAATACGTCCTGCCACTGGCTCTTTTTTGTCTTTTACGATAATAACCACTGCATTTTCATCAAATCGGATATATGATCCATCCTTTCGGCGAAATGGTGCTTTTTGTCGAACAACCACCGCATACAAGACGTCTTTCTTTTTTGTTGCCTTTCGTGGTTCTGCCTTTTGAACAGAAAGCATAACAACCTCACCAATACGTGCGTATCGCTTTTTTGAACTTCCGAGGACTTTGAAAATACGTCCGATTTTGCCTCCGGAGTTGTCACTTATTTTTACGATTGATCGAGGTTGAATCATGGCAGTGTATTAAATAATTTTAAATGTCTTGTCTTTTGAAATTGGAGCACACTCAATGATGCTAACTTTGTCCCCTATTTTTTTGGTGTTGCCTGCATCATGTGCCTTGAACTTTTTATCGCGTGAAAGAAACTTTCCATATTTTGGATGCTTCACAAACCGACTGACTTTGACCACGACTGTGTCTTTCATTTTGTCAGATACAACAACCCCTGAAAGGGTCTTCCCTGCTGAAATTATTGTGTCTTTATTTTCTTTTGTATTTTGTGAAGTTTTCATAATATTTTTGAATTTAGAATATTGATTTTTTCTATATTCACTATTCGTTATTCTATATTCTTTGTATTTATATGTGTCTCGATTCGAGCGATGTCCTTTTTCAAAACCGCTCCCTCTTTAACATTGCGAACATTACTGCCAGCAATACCAAATCGAAATGCACGAAGTGCCTCCTTTTTTTCTGCAATGAGTTTTCGTAATTCCTGTGTATTTTTTTGTGCAATTTCTTTCATGTTCATAGTGGTATTGTTATCGGGCAACAATTTTAGTCTTCAAAGGCAATTTTGTTCCTGCTTTTCGTAGGGCCTCTCGAGCGACTGGCTCTGTTACACCATCAACCTCGAAAAGGATTCGTCCTGGCTTGACTGGAGCATGATACCCTGCCAAATCTCCCTTTCCTTTACCAAGTTTCACCTCGGCTGGCTTTTGTGTATATGGCATATCGGGGAAAATGCGAATCCAGATTTTACCTGTTTTACCAGTCGCACGAGAAAGCACTTTTCGAGCTGCCTCAATCTGATTTGATCGAATACGTGCACCTTCGGTTGCCTTTAGACCAAATGATCCAAAAGCTACAGTAATACCACGTGATGCAACACCCACCTTTGATGGATTTTTTCGCATTGTGTGCCACTTTCGATATTTAACTTTTTTTGGTATTAACATGGTATTTTTTTACTTCTTACTGAAGATCTCACCGCGGTATATCCAAACCTTTATACCTATACCACCGTATGGCAAACGTGCCTCATATTTAACAAAATCAACGTCTGCTCGGAATGTCTGAAGTGGAATACGTCCACGCTTCATTTTTTCTTGTCGTGCCATTGATGCACCACCTAGTCGGCCAGAAAGCTCGACTTTCACACCCTGTACATCACGATTTGCCATAACCTTTTCAACAACAGACTTGACCACTCGGCGAAATGGCATTCGCTTTTCCAAACCATCTGCAATCATTTGGGCTACAATCGAAGCGTTTGATTCTGGAGATCGGACTTCTTTGATATCAATTTTTATTTCACCTTCTGTTGATAGTTTTTTCTTTGCAATAAAAGCAACAATATCCTCGCGAAGTTTGACTGCGCCTTCTCCACTGCGGCCAATGATCATACCTGGTCGTGATGTTTCAATAATGATGCGCAATACCTTTTCACTTCGTTCCATTTCAATACTACTGACGTACTGACCACGAAATCGCTTTTCCAAGTATTCTCGTAACAATACATCACTCTTTAGAAAATCTCGATATTTACCTTTCACGCCAAACCAGCGAGATTTCCAATCTCTGATGATGCCTAGTCGGTGTGAATATGGATGTACCGTATGAGTCATAAATAAAATTTAAAATTAAAAAATCGAAATGAAAAATTAATCTGATTTCTTTGCTACTTTTTTTACAGCTGGTTTCTTTGCCTTTGTCTCTGTTTTAGGTGCGGCAATTGCCTTTTCTTTTGCAATTTTCACCTTCTTTGTTGTTGTTGCCTCGCCCAACTCGACACGAACAAGTGATGTTCGCTTGCGGATCGGATGTGCACTTCCCCGAGCAGCAGGAATACGTCGGTACATAATCTTACCAGAATTGACTTCGATTGTTTTTATAATCAAATGTTCTGTTGGAATATCCAGAGACTTTGCATTTGCCAAAGCACTTGCAATAAGTGTCTTGATCGGGCCTGATGCTCGCTTGTCTGTAAACTCTAGACTTGTGAGTGCATCCAACACTTTTTTGCCACGTACAAGATTTGCAACCACGCGCATTTTGCGTGGTGATTGTCGGAAGTTTGAAAGTGTTGCGTGTGCTGTTGCCATATGGATAAATTATTTCTTTGTTTCAGTAGTTGTCTTTGCAGCTTTTGCAGCAGAAATTTCGGACTCTTTCTTTTTCTGCTCGAGGTCTTTTTGCATTTTACCACCGTGTTTGATGAATTTCTTTGTTGGAGAAAACTCGCCCAGTCGGTGACCTACCATGTCCTCTGAAACCAATACTTCAAGATGAGTTTTTCCATTGTGAACACCAAAGTTGAACCCAACCATTTCTGGAGAAATAACGCATGCACGTGACCACGTCTTAATAACACCGGTTTCTATCGGCTTTTTGCCCTCAATCTTCTTGAGGAGTCGTTCGTCTACATATGGGCCTTTTTTTGATGATCGTGTCATGAAATATTCAAAAATAAAAACACTCTTTGTAGAGGTATATTGCATACCGCACACAAAATTGTTTAAGAGTCATGCTCTTAGAACTTGGGCTCTATACTATACAAAATCAGGAGTAATGTCAAATGATCGTGCCCCTCAAGGCAAAATAAAAGGCCGTGGCTATTTGCCACGACCATGTTGCTTCTTTATCTCTTGAATCACATTCCATTCAGCTAAATACTGGGTCAGAGCAATAGTTAGAAAACAAAGACTAAATATCGCCCCATAGTTAGCATCTCTACCTTTGAAAACAATTGTGTGTAACCACGAGACAGAATTGATTGCAAATGTAAGGATTACCATACCAACTGCGACAATAAAAGCATTTAATAGGATGTCAAAACAATCAATTTCAATAGTGATTTTTGGATCATCCTCAGCATCATTGTGTTGAACCATAATTCTAACCTCCTTCTACACAATACAACTTTCTCCTAAAAAGAAAAGTGGCCGGGGATCTCTCCCCGGCCAACCGTCATGCCGCCACCAACTCGGTGGCACTCCTGGCATGGAGTACATCATACCCCCGTGCCAGGGCAGCCTGCTCGACGACACCGCGATACCATGTGTCGCCGAACAACATAACAACCACATCCTCTCCCTTATCAAGGAAATTGCAGAGACGTTCAAATTTCTCTGCCTGACTCAAATCACTTTCCCCTCTATCTCCGATCTTGATAGTGGGGAGTTTATTCTCTACCAACGACTCCGCGAGTGTTGGTTCATCCAGAATTTTACAAGTCACTCTGGCCTCCTAACACTATTATACACTATTTGGTCAATATGTCAATTTTGACAAAGAAAAAGGCCCGGACAGATGTCGGGCCAAGGTGTCCAGATGTATTTACACGACCGGACGTTGTATCTAGATTTCGAGGCCCAGATACCGCTACCTCACCTGCGTCGGGGTGAGGGTTATTATTTAATGACGCAATTTATTCACAACATTCTCTCTCCATTAAAAAGAGTCACCTTATTTTACGCACAGGGCTTTGTGCAACTCGGATATTCATACGATATCCGAGAGTCACCACATTTTTCGCCGGTGTGGTCTTTCCGGCAACCGCCTCCTTACTCGGAGGGCGGAATGTTTGACTACTCAAAACACCTGTATATAAGTATATACTATTATTGATTATTTGTCAAGTACATGCCATAATATATTATACGAACACCAAAAAACCGCCTTGTAGAGCGGTTTTTTTGATTTTACTTTCTCTTTCCAACCTTTCGGCGAGAAACGATGAATTTGTTTGAGTATTTCTTTGGAGTTCGTGTCTTCTGACCCTTTCCTGTTGGCTTGCCGTAGACTGAAATTGCTCGTCGGCGTCCTCGTCCCTGTCGTCCTTCACCTCCTCCGTGTGGGTGGTCAACTGGGTTCTGTGCTGTACCTCGGACTGTTGGTCGGATACCTAGCCATCGTGAGCGTCCTGCCTTGCCGAGATTGACCAAACGATTTTCCTCATTTGATACCTCACCAATAGATGCCCATGCTGTTTCCTTTACCTTTCGTACTTCTGATGAAGGCATTTTTAGATCAACATATCCAGCATCCTTTGCAATAACCTCGACAAAGTTCCCTGCAGATCGAGCGATCTTTGCACCACCTTGGGGCTTTATTTCTACATTGTATACAAACGTACCAACAGTAATATTTTTGAGAGGTAGTCGGTTACCAGTTTTAATCTCTGCATTTTCTGATGTAACACAAATATCCCCTACTTTGACTGATTGTGGTAAAAGAACGTATCGCTTTTCACCATCTTTGTATTGAGCAAGACCAATGAAACCAGATCGGTTTGGATCGTACTCGACTGTTGCGATTGTGTATGGTACGTCAATCTTATTGTATGTAAAATCTATTTCTCGGTAGAGTCGCTTGTGACCACCACCTTTGTGTCGTGTGGTAACTTTTCCATGATGATTTCGGCCAACTGCTCGTTTGAAACCTTTTGTCAAAGATTTCTCTGGTTCTGATGCAGTCAAAATTTTGCCATATTCAATAGATGACAATTGTCGACGTGATGGACTTGTAGGATTATATCGTTTCATATGTTTACATTATTTCTACCTTTTCACCTTTTTTGACGTATATATATGCTTTTTTGTAGCCAGACTTTGTGCCTCGCTTACCCCGAGTGACAACCTGCTTTGCAGGAATAGTAACTGTTGAGATTTTGATTGGCTTCACTTTATACTTTGCCTCGAATGCTTTTCCAACTAGCGTTTTTGTTGCCTGTGCATCTACGTCAAAGACATATACTGATGATTCAGAGACCACTGTTGCCTTTTCAGTAATGCGAGGACGTATGAGGATATATGATAAATCTTTTTTCATGATAGAAATTATTTTTTAGATGTTGTGGCTACTTTTTTTGCACCCAATTTTGCATCAACCTGAGATAGTCCAACTTTTGGATTTGCAATAACCAAATATTTATACTGCATAATATCGAGTGGATTCATATTTCGAATTTCATCTACCTCGAGATTACCGAAGTTACTAAATCCACGCTCTACAGCAACATTTTTTGTAGGGAGCGCAATGTAAGCAGAATTTTTCTTTTTTGAAAGTATATCTGTGTACCCTGTAATTTTTGAAAATGCTGAAAGTGTTACTTTTGCCTCTTTTGTCTTTGCGTTTGCAAGATTCATGTCATCAACAAAGAGAATTTGGCCTTTTTTATATTTTGCAGACAAAATAGTGTAAAGTGCCTTGGCCTTCATTTTCTTGTTTACCTTTCGGTCAAAATTTTTGTCATTTCGTGGACCATGAGTAACACCTCCACCAACCCAGATCGGTGATCGATTTGATCCGTGTCGTGCACGACCAGTTCCCTTTTGTTGCCATGGCTTTTTACCACCACCAGAAACTTCTCCGCGATTTTTGGTATGGGCAACAGGTGTACGAGCCGTAGACATCATTGATGTTACGACTTGGTGTACCAAGTCACCATTCCATGGAAGACCAAATATGTGAGAAGGAAGAGCAATCGTACCAGACTCCTTGCCTTTGTCAGAATAAACAACTGCATCCAAAGAGATGGCCTCTTTTACTTTTGGCTCCTTGACTGCTTTTGTATTCTTTTTTGCTGTTGTTGTTTCCATGGTATTAAATGTAAAATTGAAAAATCAAAAGTAAAAATTTTAATTAATATTTTCTGACTTTGTCTTGTAATTTTCCATTTTGATTTTTCAATTTTTACTCGGCATTGATCTCGACTAACGTTCCTCGTCGGCCTGCAATTGCTCCTCGAATAAATATTTCTTGGTTCTCTGGGTTAATTGCAACAATAGTAAGGTTTTTTGTAGTGATGCGGTCACTTCCCATACGGCCTGCCATACGCTTGCCCTTGGCAACACGTCCTCCATCACGGCCTGCACCTCCAATAGAACCTGGCTCTCGTTCTGAATGCTTTTGTCCGTGTGATCGGGGGCCACCGTGGAATCCATGTCGCTTGACCACACCTTGAAAGCCCTTTCCTTTTGAAATAGATGAAACGGTAACTGTGTCCCCTGCAGAAAATGTAGAAAGATCAATGGTGTCTCCGATAGCAAATGTAGGAGCACCTTCAACTCGAAACTCTTTGAGATGTGCATATGAACCACCTTTCATTTGACCAGTTTCTGGTTTGTTTATGTTTTTTGCTCGGCGAGTACCGTATCCGACTTGAACTGCAGTATAGCCGTCCTTTTCAACATTTTTGACCTGTGTCACAACCAAAGGACTTGTCTTGATGACAGTCACTGGATGTACGACACCCGCATCATCAAAGATTTGGGTCATATTTTGTTTTGTTCCGAGAAGGTATTTCATAATACGAAATTGTATATAAATGTTTTGAACGACAAAGAGGCGGGAAGGCCTCTAATACGCAATGTGGCTATACTAGCAGATATCCTTTTTTATTTCAAGTCCGAATTTTCAACGAGGAGCCAAAGGTGCCGACTATGAAAATTCCGGATCCTGAGCGAAGCGATGGATAAGAATTTCCGGATGATGAGGTAATCCGAAGTATAAGAATTTCAAATATCCGAACGTAGTGAGGGATAAGAAAAAATTACAAAAAAAACAACAGCCCCTCCGAAGAGAGACTGCGACTGGTATCTGATACAAAAGTATCAGACAAGAAACGAAAGAACAGTGAGAGGACCAGGCGGTCTGGAGGAGGGTGGCTGAGCCAACACCTTACCTCCAGACCCCTCTACCCATCCACTGGTACCAGTATAATCTATCCCCCACCCATTTGTCAAGTCCGAATTTTCAACGAGGCGCCAAAGGCGCCGACTATGAAAATTCCGGATGCTGAGGTAGTCCGAAGCATGAGAATTTGCAGATCCCGAGCAAAGCGAGGGATAAGAATTTTTGATATTCTAATAGAGTGTCCATACTGTTAGACACTCGGTGTCTAACAGTACAAGAATAATTGACCTGCCTCCCCTCACCCACTATAATTATGAGTATTAGTAACTAATTTAAAAATATGGGAATGGAATCAGGAAACATGAGTTTTGAAACACCAGAAAGAAGTGTTCTTTTTGATGAAAGATCAAAGTATGAAAATCAACTTCAAGCTTTAATAAACAAAGAGAATTCGATAAGAACCAGGTACGGTGCAGACTTGGACATTGCTGAGCAAGGTAAAAGAGAAATAGCCGATGTACAAAGAGAACAACAAATGATTCAAAGAATGATAGATGATGTTGATAGTAGATTACGAGAGACAACAGAGTAACTAATGTCTCCACAAAAAACCGCCCCTTCGACAAGCTCAGGGCGGTTTTTTGTTTATTCGTAGCAATTCGTAACCCATTCGTTACTTCGTATCGCTATATAATCTTCACGTCAATATTGACTCCTGAAGGTAACGACATATTCGTCAGTGCCTCCATGATTTTTGGACTTGGATTCAATATATCAATCACTCGCTTGTGAGTACGCATCTCGAACTGTTCTCGAGCATTTTTGTAAACAAATGATGATCGGTTGACAGTATATTTCTTTATTTCTGTTGGTAGAGGTATAGGACCTTCAATTTTAGCGTCATAACGGAGCGCAGTATCAATGATCTGCTTTACAGACAGATCAAGGATCTTGTACTCGTATGCCCGAACACGAATGCGCAACTTAGAAATCACGTCGGACTTTCCGGCCGTCTTTGATGCGACTTTTTTCGTTACAACCTTTTTTGTGGCTTCTTTTGTTGTCATTGTATTTTGTATTAAACTTTCATAATTTGGATGATATCTGATGTCGAGAGTTTGGAAATGTGAGAAGTCGTATTGTACATACGATGCCGAACATTTTTAAACTCGAGACGAGGAGATCGCCAAATTTGGAAGTTTATTATGCGACGATTTTGGTTACAACTCCCGCACCCACTGTCTTGCCACCCTCTCGAATAGCAAATCGCTGGTTTTCCTCGAGCGCAACTGGAGCAACAAGCTTGACCTTGAATGTAACTGTGTCTCCTGGCATAACCATCTCGACACCTTCATTCAATGTCACATCTCCTGTTACGTCTGTTGTTCGGATGTAAAATTGTGGCTTGTATCCAGAGAAGAATGGAGTATGTCGTCCACCCTCTTCTTTCTTCAAGATGTAAACTTCAGCTGTAAATTCTGTATGTGGAGTCACTGTCTTTGGCTTTGCCAAGACCTGACCTCGGTGAATATCTTCTTTCTTGGCACCGCGGAGCAAAATACCCGCGTTGTCTCCGGCCTGACCTTCTGAAAGTGACTTGTTGAACATTTCAATACCAGTCACAGTGTATTTCATAGTGTCTTTCAAACCAATACACTCGATTTCTTCACCAACTTTGACAATACCTCGTTCGATACGACCAGTAACCACTGTACCTCGGCCTTCAATAGAGAAAATGTCTTCAACTGGCATAAGGAATGGCTTGTCCAAATCTCGCTCTGGAACTGGGAAATATGTATCGAGTGCATTTGCAAGATCCAAAACTTTCTTTGCCCATTCGTCGTTGTTATCTGCTGATTCAAGTGCCTTTAGGGCTGATCCACGGATAACTGGTGCACCTGCACCATCAAAACCTTGTTTTGTAAGAAGCTCACGTACCTCCTCTTCAACCAAATCAATCAATTCAAGATCTGGTACCATGTCGCATTTGTTCAAAAATACGATCATCTTTGGCACACCCACTTGCTTTGCAAGAAGAACGTGCTCTCGAGTTTGTGGCATAACGCCGTCTGTAGCTGCTACCACGAGAATAGCACCGTCCATTTGGGCAGCACCTGTAATCATGTTTTTGATGTAGTCAGCGTGACCTGGTGCGTCCACGTGTGCATAGTGACGAGATGGTGTGGCATACTCGTTGTGAGAAAGGGCGATAGTAATTCCTCGTGCCTTTTCTTCAGGAGCTGAGTCAATTTGGTCAACACCCTTTACCTTTGAAGAATATCCTTCGCCTGCTCGGCCAAGTACATTCAAAATTGCTGCTGTTAAAGTTGTCTTGCCGTGGTCAACGTGGCCAATTGTTCCAACGTTAACGTGTGGCTTTGATCGATCAAAATCTGCTGCCATATGTTTATAGTAATTAGATGACTTAATAATTAATCTCCGCGCCTTCAGACTAACTGCAAAAGCACAATCCTCGAGAAACGCAACTGTGCCCTAGCAATTAGCAAAAGAAAGCCAATCGCAAAAATATACGATATTCATCATACTAGACAAAAACAAGAGAATAGTCAAGCGTGAGCAGGGATTAAAAGGTCATCCCTTAATTTGTGACGTTCTTCAATAACCAGTTGCTCAAATGTGGGTATTTTACTGTTGAGAAAAGCCAAGACATGTTCGGGAGTTGTACCATCTTCATCGAGCAGGAGGTCAAATTCGGTCTGTTCTTTATCAGATAGGATGTCGAGAGAGCGCACCAAAATGGCTTGATACAGCATCCGCCCGATCCGATCGATAATCTCGATCTGTTTTTGCTCGTCAAGGGAGGACAGTCCCCACTCCTCGAGTATTTCTTTTGGTACGATGTTCATATAATAATATTATGTAGTAATAACAAACTCATTGAGGACCTTTTTAAGTTCTTTTGATTTAAAAGCCCGTTCATAGACATTATCAGCAAAAAACGGACCTGTTTTTGGTATGTCTTTGAGTAAATGAAGGCTTGGACCATTTGCTGTCACTGTGCCTTCTGCAACTTCCTTACCATTCAGTAAAATAGTCAATGCATTTGGATTATCTACCTTTAGGCCTTTTACTATTTCTATCTGTGACCCTTTTTCGAAATCAATAACCTTGGATGTCACCCCTTTTATGTCCACTGCTTCAATCTGACCATGTGTAATAGTATTAAATGCCTGACGAATACCCTTAAAATTATCTCCATCCTGAAATTTTGGTTCAAGTATCCAGCGCTTCATTCCCCCAACCATTCCCTCGTGCCCGATCTGTGTCCCCTCTGGGGTCAGCAGGACCTTACCTTGATCTGCAATATTAGCGATATTGAATTTCATATTTGCGTATTCAACAGTTTGGCCAATCTGTTGTCCCATGATATCTGGTGTCAAATGTGGCATATCTGGTTGTGTATCTATAATTGATGTAAAATCGCCTTCTGCAACCTGTGGTACATCAACATGTGGACGAGAAAGTGAATCTGGCGCAACAAATGGTTTTGGAGTTGAGATAGTATCAACTGCAGGACCTGTGTGAGCCATGGTTCCATCAAACGTATGAATATTGCCGGTATGACCCTCGAGCATAACATCTTTTGACTTGTCTAAATGTTCATATACCAAATCACCACTGGAATCAATAGAAAGATGTTCACCTTTCAAACCCATACCTGACAAACCCTTTTGGGCATCATAAAAACCAAATTTTTGTGCGAGTTCAGTAGATGGTTTATTCAAAATATTTACTTTTATTTTTTCTGGTACTTTATCTGCTCCACCATACTCTTCAATAAGTTTCTTTTTTAAATCATCAAATGTTTGTATAAATCCTCGGGATGACAATTCAACCCCAGCTGGCTTTATTTTCACTTCTGCTATTTTTGATAAAGATGGTGCTTCTGTTGGAATATTGGGTTTTGGAATACCGTCAACACCTCTGACAGCACCTTTTGAATTATCAATGGCGCCACTGACCTTTGGACTGCCTGACTCTACTACACTGGATGCTGATGGCTTAAACACACCACCAAGCAATGCTGTGGAAACTCCACCGGACACGGCCATAGCGGCACCTATTTTAAGTGCTTGCTTCTTTTTTGTCTCTTCCTCTTTTTCAAATGATCGCATTAATTGACGTTCTTTTTCTTCAAAGTTACCCCCATCGATTGCTGTACCATATTCACCCAACACACCTTCGTGTGTTTTTTTATTTACTTTGTCATAATACTTTCCGAGTGTAAAACCAACACCAGTAGAAACCTCTGCGCCAGCAACGGCTTTTATCGCACGATACCCTGAATATGCAGCAACACCAAAAGCACCCATACCGGCACCAACCCCAAGACCAACACCAAAAAGAGTTGATGTAATACCGACGCGAACCGGTAAAGGAAGATTTGTCCATTTTTTCAAAGCTCTCTGAGCAAGATTTTTTTCTTTTTGAGGTAATGAATCAATAATCTGTTTTTTCAAAATATCATATTCTCGTTCTGATGCATTAATAATCTCTGGATTAAAAATGAAACTTTCCTCATTTCCATCTAGATTTTTTCTTGTTTTTACCTCTCCTTTACCAAACAATGCAAAGTTTCTGTTTTTCTTAGCTAATATATATTCCTCTTCCGCATTCAGTAATTCAGCAGACATTGGAATATCTGGCATTTTTCGAGAGATATCAACACCAAGATCATCCATAATTTTCTGGAATCGTGATTTGCTCTCTCGTATCTTATTTTTGTGCTCAGTCAATAATGTTGCATACGCCGAACGTGCCTCTCGAAGCGAGTTCTCAACTGAAATCTCAATTGACTCATTTAATTCCTCATCTGTCGCACGAGGACCATACATAGTACTCGCTAAATCGACTACTGGTTGAACATCTGCCGTGTCCATACTGCTAGTAGGAGTTTCGGTGGTAGCCGAGATACCAGGGTGATCCCTTTCCTGCAATTGATTCCTTTTTTTATTTATTTCGGTATCGTACCACTCAATATCCTTTTTCGTTGCATCTTTATTTCCAAAGAGAAATTGTCTTTTTTCTGATTCAAGGTCTTTTATATCTTCCGCCAACTCATCAGTCTCTTTTAGGCTTTCGATTGGAACTGGCTGTGTACGTCCTTCTAAAAAAGCAGCATCCCCAACTACTTTCCGTATAGTATAAACGGGGCCTGCATGAATTGATCCCTCACTAAGGGCAAGACGAACTTTTTGACCAGTATGAAAAATTTTAGTTGGCTCGCTGATCTTTTCTTGATTAAGGTTTATGATGCCCTCCCTAATCAATATACGTTCGATTCTAGTTCTCTCTCCTTTTGATATAAGACCCGTCGTGTTTGAAATACGAATTGCATCAAGAAGAGAAGGGATATTAATAGGTATTCCTTTTTCTGCCTGATGTCTCAATGAGCGAATTGTTTTTCCTCCACTCTCAATTTCATCTAAACAAGACAATAACTCCGAAGATGGTAGAGGTCGTTTTTCAATAGTTTTTTCTTCTAAGTCTTTTGGTGTTTCCTTTTCTGTTTGTACAGTATTGTCAACGACAACATGCAAATTTTTTGCTTTATCACCAGACTCATTATTTTTTTCATCCTCCGGCAAAATTTCTGTCAGTGGTTTAAACGTGAATACTGTGTTCGTATCACTATTGACTAGAGAAGGATCCTTTTGTTTATTTAGAATATCAAAATCTTCTTGATTAACCGGAGATTTCTGAGAATTTTCCAAACCGGTTGGTTCAGCGCTTGGGTGGTATAATCCACCCGTAATGTTAGAGAGTCTGCTCATGTATTTATTATATACCATCTCATCTATCACGCAAAGAAAACCCCCACAATTGTGGGGATTTTCTGTGAATTATTTTCTACTTTCAATGATTTGTTTTTCCACATTTGGAGGAACTACCTCATAGTGGTCAAATTCCATCATTGCTGATCCGCGTCCTTGAGTCATAGATCGAATATCTGTTGTGTATCCAAACATTTCTGCTAGCGGTACTTTGGCGTGGATCACTCGGAGCATTCCCCGCTCGTCCATACCTTCAATTTGTCCTCGTTTACCTGAAAGTGAGCCGGTGACGTCTCCCATGAATTGCTCGGGCATAATTGCCTCTACTTTCATAATCGGCTCGAGAATAACTGCTCGTGCACGCTTTGCAGCATCTTGAAAGGCCTGTGAAGCGGCGATTTTGTATGCAATTTCAGATGAGTCCACATCATGGTATGAACCGAATGTCAATTCACATGAGACATTAACCATCTTGAACCCTGCAACAATACCGCGCTCCATTGCCTCTTGTACACCTTTTTCAACTGCAGGAATAAACTCTTGTGGAATAACACCTCCTTTGATTGAGTCAATAAATTCAAAATGTTCGTATCGGTGTGTATTTTTTGGAATTTTTGCACCCTCCTCAATCTTCTCCATTGGTTTTAGAGTAAGCTTTACGTGACCGTACTGACCCTTACCACCAGTTTGCTTGATATATTTGTGTTCTGCCTCC
Organism: uncultured Candidatus Saccharibacteria bacterium; assembly: GCA_964597675.1. Taxonomy (GTDB): domain Bacteria; phylum Patescibacteriota; class Minisyncoccia; order Phycocordibacterales; family DATDWN01; genus CAZQYV01. Next base: position 103,411 of record CAZQYV010000001.1, on the reverse strand, counting down.
GCAGTACCCAAAATTGTCTCTCGGTATGCCACCTGTGGCTTACCAACATTAACTTCCACAGAAAACTCTCGCTTCATACGATCAACCATAATCTCGAGATGCAATTCACCCATACCAGAAATGATTGTCTCCCCTGTATCAGAGTTTGATGAAATAATAAATGTTGGATCTTCGTCAGATAACTTTTTAAGTGCCATACCCATTTTTTCCTGATCTGCTTTTGTTTTTGGCTCAATACGAAGTGAAACCACTGGATCAACAAATTTAATTGGGTCGAGAATAATAGAATTTGTTTCATCACAGAGTGTGTGTGATGTTTTTGCTGACTTCAGTCCTACGGCCGCTGCAATTTCACCTGCAAATACTTTCTTTACCTCTTCTCGTTTGTCCGCCTGAAGGCGCACAATACGTCCCAGTCGCTCTTTTTCTCCTGTAGTTGAGTTGTATACATATGTTCCAGCCTCGATTGTTCCAGAATAGACACGGAAGAATGTTAGTTGCCCAACAAAGGGGTCATTTTGAAGTTTGAAAGCAAGGGCCGAAAATGGTTCTGTATCTGACGCATGTCGAGTAACTGGCTCCCCTGTCTTTGGATCTGTACCAACAACAGGAGGAATATCAAGTGGAGATGGGAGATAGTCCACCACACCATCGAGCACTAGTTGTACGCCCTTATTTTTGAGTGCAGACCCTGCAAAAACTGGAATAAGTTTTACAGCAAGTGTTGCTTTTCGAAGTATTTTCTTTAATTCATCATATGAAGGCTCTTTACCATCGAGATATGCACTCATGGCCTCGTCATCCTCTGAAACAATTTTTTCAATCAATTCTGCACGGTATTTGTTCGCCTCATCAAGATATTCTGCTGGAATTTCTTCCTCACGAATATTCATGCCCATGTTGCCTTCAAAGTAAAATGCCTTCATTTTAAGGAGATCAATAACACCAGCAAAATGTTCTTCAAGTCCAATAGGAATCTGGAGACGAACAGCATTTTTATTTAGTCTATCTAGAATAGATGCGTATGATCGCTCAAATGATGCTCCCATACGATCGAGTTTGTTGATGAAACAAATTCGTGGGACATTGCCATCATCGGCGTATCGCCAGTTTGTTTCTGACTGAGGCTCCACACCAGCCACACCGTCGAAAACCACTACCGCACCGTCAAGCACACGAAGTGATCGCTTTACCTCTGCGGTAAAGTCAATGTGTCCAGGAGTATCAATAATATTGAATCGAAACATAGTCTCTGGTTTCTTTTCAGTATCTGTCTTGTGCCAGAAACATGTAATTGCGGCTGCGGTAATAGTGATACCTCGCTCTCGCTCCTGTTCCATCCAGTCAGTTACAGTCTCGCCCTCATGTACCTCACCGATTTTGTGAGTCATACCTGTATAAAACAACACTCTTTCAGATGTCGTTGTCTTACCTGCGTCTATGTGGGCAATAATACCAAAGTTTCTTACATGCTCTAGTGGATAATCTCGATTCATAAAAATGATAAATTAATAATTAAAACAAGTCGAACACACTCGATTTTTAACATCTCAAACTATATACCAAAAATAAGGATAACGCAATTATGAACGTGCCTATTCTGAACTGCTACCAACAGGTGCACACTCATATATACACGTTTTTGGATTTAATTTTGAAACATATCCTGTCAAGCAAGTTCGCATTACACCCACTTCAACATTTTGACATGCTGTCTCTGCATTACAGGAAAGAATCATACCGCATGTTGTCTGAGGATTATAATTCGGTCCGGGAATATAACTACAACCATCTGGTGGTGCAGCATAGAGACATTGAGTAATAAGTGGTAACGGTTTCAAACTAACCACTTCTATGTTTATAGTTTTTGATCCTGTATTACCATATTGATCTGTGGCAACAAGAGTAATGGGATATATTCCCACTTGAGTTGGTCTGCCGTCAAGATACATGACACTTGATACACTTACCATTTTAGGACAGATTCCTCCATAACCCACTTGGTCACACCACATATTTTCAAAAATCATACCAGGAATACTACCGACTAACTTGAATGTATAGTCAGGATTTGGATTTACATTTTGTGGCAATGATACCTGAAATGACAAATTACTATATGAACCCAAAAGAAGTGGCTCGCTATAGTTTGTTGTAATTGTTACTCGTGCTGACTGTGCACTAGACTGACACGTTATTTCACATGTGTTTGGATTTTGAACAGGTACGCCAGAACATGATGGCATGTAGAGTAATCCAGTATCACATTTTTTTACAGGACATGCTCCAAATTCACACTGCGGGCCGGTTCGTCCTACATATGTAATACCATCTGGGCACAGGCGTGCCTCCATGGTGCATGCTACAGGTTGTTGCGGAAGTGAAATTAGAGGATTTGTTGTAGTGGCTGTACTTGTTGCGGTAGAAGACGAAGATACACTGCGACCAATTTGTCCTCGTAATTGTTCTATCATACGTAACAATTCAGAGATACGTGACTGAAGATTAGTTATACTTGAATCCATGGAAACAGGGGGTATGATATTTTCAACATCTGGCTCTTCATCATATATTGAAAGTGTTGTCATTCTCCTACTCAAAATAGCAGTGCCTGTGTAGTTTGGTGTACTATAAAACTTCACTCTGTATGTAGTAGAAGGTTTCAGTGTGACTGTCTGTGTACCCTCTTGTGATGCAGGAGAGAGTGAGAGGACTTTGGTTGTAGGAGATGACTCTTCTGCAATAGATATAGAACCTTGTGCATTACGTGTTCTCTTCCAGTCTATCTTGTAGGACCACATGTTTGTGGTGTTGTTTAACTCTAGAGGTGTTGCTGTCACTTTGAGTGAGGTGTTGGTGGGAGAGTTGACTGACACTGGTGTGTAGCCAGATGACTGTGCGTGTAGGGTGTGTACACTCCAGAGTGTAGTAAGAAGGATGGTGAGGATGAGTAAAGGGGTACTAAGATATTTTGATATGTTCATTGGTGTATTATAACACATAAACACATCCTACAATATCCATCTAAACAAAAATTTTAGTACTATCAACGTGGAATAATATTCCATCCAAGTTCCCCAGTACCATCATAGTAACTCGTATACCAACCCGGTACGGTTAGTAATTTACGTAATGAACTATCTTTCACATTAGTCTTCAAGAAATTCCATGTAGACATACCATCTGAAGTAGATGTCATAAATGAAGAAGCGGCTGTTGCAAGTATTGGATAATATGCACCATTATTAGTTGCTAAAAAATCACCAGTTGCCTTCATATAGTCACGGTCAACGTTTGCCGCCTGTACATCTCCCCATGTAGGGTACCAATTTCCTTTTGCATCCGAAACCTGAATAGAATATGATGCCAAATTGAATGGATTATACCGCTCAGCTGATATTTGTTTTGTTAGCATAGTACTGAGAAAATCAAATAACGGACGGGTCGCATATCCCCTTTCTTTTGCTATTCCAAGCACTGTCAAAAGATAATACTGCTGCCATGGAGCATAATAGTATGGTGGAGCACCATCAATTGACCAAAAATGGAGCGGGTTTGTTCGTGCAACCTTGTACGTATTTGTGTTTGCCCATTTCCATTCAGTAGTATTTTGAAACCCCGTGCCAGTAATTCCAGCTTTCCCTTCCCAAAAAGCCAAAACATCATTGACCATATTAGTATAAAAGTTTTTGAGTGTCTGCATATCATCTGGAGTGATGAAAGCAGCATTCATACGATTACGGAATGCCCATGCATCACCACGTACCTGATCTTGTAGTCCCGCCATTCCCGAACCGCGACACCACTGTGCACTTCCGGGACAGTTTGCCAAGGCACTCATACTAGCCCACATCTGCGCTTCTTCTAGATACCAATGATCACCAGTCAGCACATACTCGGCATAAAATGGATCCGGTTGGTGAGCATTATCAGCCACCCAGCCGTTATCAACCACCCGAGCGTTCGGAATTGCTAATTGTCCATAGGAACCGTTGTTGTCGGGCAGCCATAGATTTGGATATGCATACACCGATATCGGCAAAGTAAGTCCAGATTGAGTCTGTGCTTTATCTATTTTTTTTGTTGAGTCTCCTTCACGAGCATGCAAGCGCCATGCTCCAGCCAAATCACCCATTCCCAGAGCAATCTCTCGTGTACGCCAATCACCTGTATATAACCAACGCATTGTCCAATTGGTAAATGGTGAAATATCTGACCTTCCGCCAGTTGTTGGCATATATTTTGTCCAACCACCAGAATCGTATAGGTCGTGTGGATTATTTTGCCAAGAACTATATGCAGAGGCTACAACTTCATCCGGAACACTAACTGTCATATCAAACACTGGAAAATATGTTGTCTGACTGAGATATGCTAAATTATTATCGACATTGATTTTCTGATTTGGTGCACCATTTAGCCAAAAAACTTTTGTCCAACGAGTGAGCAAAGGATGGGCCAACCCTGCTCGACTATACACAGACTTTGGATTTACTGAACCAAGTGTCAAAGCAAGGTCATATTGTATATCTTGGAGTGATTTTGTATTACTATTTTCACCAATATATCTTACTCTTACTTGATTTGTTGCTGGCCAAAATGTTGCTTCGAAAATTGGTCTAAATGATTTGTGAGAATCAAATCCCATATCATATTTTCTATCAGCAGAATGATCGGCAAGAATAATCGTTGTGGCCACGGGTCCACTCGTCCATACCACATAATCACCATTGGATAGCATGTCTCGTGCAGATACCATCTTTGTATTACCTCCACTAGTCAATTTTATTTGAGCATCAAAATTGTAATTGGTTCCAAGCATTTGGCTTTTCGTCAACGCAGTATTGTTACCAGACGATTGATTAGAAAATGCTAATGTTAATGTAGAATTTGCTGATAAATTCGGTAGAACAAAAGAAAGTATTGCAAATTTTACACTACCGTCTGACCATCGATTTTTTACATCTGCCTGAGTAAGTACAGTCGACCCATTTATCGACACACTAGGATATCCCACAATCTCACCCTGCTTAAATGGTCTACCTATTTGCATCGGGTAATTGGTTACAGTGACATCACTTTTATTTGATACTACTACCGTATTTTGTACATTTACAGGACTTGATGGAACACTTGGACTTACAGGACATGGTGCAGACTCACACTGTGGACCTGTGCGTCCAACATAAGTTATACCGTCCGGACAGAGACGTACTTCCATAGTACACAGGGCTGGCTGTGGCGGTTGTATGCGAGGGGTTGTGGTTGAAATTGATATTGCATCAAGTTGTGCACGTAATCGTGCAATAATCGCAAGTAATTCACTTATCTGTGTCTGCAATATATTTGCTGGTTTTATCTGCACATAGGTTGCATCAATATCTGGCTGTTCATCGTCAAAAGACAATGTCGTAAGTTTCTTGCTTAATATAACTGTTCCTCCATACCCCGTTGTACTATAAAACTTCACTCGGTATGTAGTAGAAGGTTTCAGTGTGACAGTCTGTGTACCCTCTTGTGATGCAGGAGAGAGTGAGAGGACTTTGGTTGTAGGAGATGACTCTTCTGCAATAGATATAGAACCTTGTGCATTACGTGTTCTCTTCCAGTCTATCTTGTAGGACCACATGTTTGTGGTGTTGTTTAACTCTAGAGGTGTTGCTGTCACTTTGAGTGAGGTGTTGGTGGGAGAGTTGACTGACACTGGTGTGTAGCCAGATGACTGTGCGTGTAGGGTGTGTACACTCCAGAGTGTAGTAAGAAGGATGGTGAGGATGAGTAAAGGGGTACTAAGATATTTTGATATGTTCATTGGTGTATTATATCAGACATATTTTTTAATATATACAAAAATCTCCCCAAAGGGAGATTTTTTGAAATTTAACTTTAGAAGAGACATGACATGACCGGTACACCATCTATTGCATTCTTTGCAGAAGGGGCTTTTACAGTACTTCCAACATTTTCTACCCAATAGAAGTATGTTCCTCTCTGCGGTTTATCAACATACCCGCCCGTACTACTCCCAGGCATATAAGATATGTTACTCAAGATTTTCTGTGCAGTCGAAACATTATTTGTTGTGTTTCGATATAGATTATATGCCGATGCGTTGTTTCTAAACCAGAAGGTTGATGTAGATTCACATACTGAAGAGAATCCGTCCACACCTGAAGCATTAGAAACTGGTGTTGCGCTAGTTGGTGTTGAAGGTGTTGTCGGAGTTGGCGTCTGTCCTGTAGCAGGCTGTGATGAACCGATCACCTCAAATGATGGACTAAATGCTACACCACCCTGAAATCCAAATATAGCTGTTCCTCTCTCCTGTCCAGCATAACTATACAAGAAATCAGGATCGGTTATGCGAATGACGTATTTACCGGGAACAATCGCATCAGATGGTACTGTAAAGATGTGATTAAAGAACCATGTATTATATCCTAATGAATCAGTTATAATGCGTGATGGTATATCCCGAGCAATTGACCATGTCACTATTGGTTTTGAATAATATTCTTGCTCACAAGCATGGAACACTTGATACGCTTGGTTGACACTGCTTTGACACAGAGGGGTGCCAATATTTAACAGATCAATATCAACTTTTTTGGTCGAATTATTAAACATGTATCCTGAAATCTGAATTGGTTTGCCTGCCGTTACTGGAACAGGAAGTGGAACAGAACTACTTGGATGAGGATCTCCAGTTTTATATGTTGCATCAGCAGTTGTAATTCGAACATCTAGAGGAGCAACTCCTTGACCCATTACACCGAAAGACCTATACAAATCGCGGCCATTTACCCATAATGCATAACCTCCAGATGAACCGGACTGCACAGACTCAGTAACCTTTGATGAATCACATGCTGTACCCTCGAGTAAGTTACATGATTGAGTATTAGATAATATAGTAAAACTAGGACTATCAGACCATATACTATTGTCTGCTATCGCTCTAATACTATATTGAACGGCTGGCTGCAAACCGCCTTGTCCTCCTTGGTTCCAGCCCATTTCTTGATATGGCTCAAGCTTAGAAGGAACAGTCCACTGTATTGTACCCTTACCATTTACCAAGTTGACTCTCTGCATAGTCAACGCAACCTGTGGATGATATTCTGGATATCCAATTAAATTTCTTTGTGGTGATTGAGCTGCATTTTTCTCACCAATCCATGAACTCCAAGAAGTTGCTGATGAAAGTTTGGCATACTCATCATTCCACCACTCTCTTGCGTTCGAACCATTCGTATAATCTTTAAGCAGATATAGACTAACTGATTTAACCGATGGGTGTGCAACAATTTCGATTGGAATAACAGAACCTTCTGTCAGTGACTTAGCATGAATGGAAATATTCCATTCTTTATTAACGCTTTTAACATCAACATCGAGCAACTTATCACAAGATGCTGGTGCGTCTGCTACAGTCTGATTCATTGCTCGCCAAACATTTGAGTCGTTATCATAATATACATATCCACGATCAGCCACTTTTTCTGCTTGTCTTTGAAGAATTGTCCTCTCTACATCTCTCCAACTACCCTGAGAATACTGCTGATTTGTACCAACTTGTCCTGTTCCAACCAATTGTGCTGCTTGAAATTCATAGCCAGTACCAGTGATTATACAGCCAGCTCGGAAATAACCACCACTTGCCTCTGTAATGATAGAACAAGACATGGGAACACCGAGAGCATCTGCTTGTTTTTGTGCTTTAGTAACACAATCCTGCAATAACGGCTTCTTTCTGTCAGTAAAATTTGGAAATCCTGAAGCATTTGCGCCAATACTTGGATCACAGGCATCATTAAATCTTCCAGGATCGCCAGATAGTTTAAATGCATCAGGAAGTGTTTTAGAATTTTTTGCTGTTGGACTTGGCCACGTCTTTAAATCACTGAGACACATTGCCACCTGATCACCGATTACAACACTAAATGTTACTTCTTTTTTCGTAGCCGATGAATTATATTGTCCCGCAATATCTGAACCTTGATTAGTACTCTCGACTGCTGTAATAGTATATGTCCCAGGTCCAGCCGTAAAATCTGTATCTGTATCAACTTTTAACAGCCCCATTTCTCCAGACCTAAGAATAGCTGTGCCGTCGTTAATAATATTAGGTCCGCCAAATTGGCTTCTGGCCATATTTTCATCAGGTTTTAACCAACGCTGATACGTCCCAAGCCATTTTGCCAATGGGTATGGTTGGACTGATTTAAGATACGCAAATATTGGAAAACTAGTTCCTGTATATGAATATTGATCAACCGGTAATTTCTCTCCTGAATACCATGAAGGGTCAATCCTATCTTTATCTAACCTATAGAAAGTGACATTCATACCTTTTGGTACATTTTTAAATTCTGATATAGCACTGCTCTGACTTCCATATTTACCGATACGCACAAAGAAATAGGCAGGTTTGCTACCTGTTTTTACCTGTGACTTAGGTGCAATGTAAAATGTGTTGGTTGATCTGTTATCCACCGCAGGATCATAACTCCCAGTGCCTGTAGATACTGTTGTAGTCACAACAGCAGGACTTGAACTGGTGCTAGTAGTCACAGGTGTCCCCCCCGCTAATCGTGCTCGGAGTTCATTGATCTGTGCAAGGAGAGATGCAATCTGCGTTTGAAGACCTGTGATAGAAGTATCTGTATTCACCACATCGTCCTCTAGGTCAGGATCCTCATCAGATGTAGCGAGAGTTGTCATCTTTTTGCTCAAGATGAGTGTTCCACCATATCCCGTTGTACTGTAGAACTTCACTCTGTATGTAGTAGAGGGTTTGAGTGTGACAGTCTGACTTCCCTCTTGTGATGCAGGAGAGAGTGAGAGGACTTTAGTTGTAGGAGATGACTCTTCTGCAATAGATATAGAACCTTGTGCATTACGTGTTCTCTTCCAGTCTATCTTGTAGGACCACATGTTTGTGGTGTTGTTTAACTCTAGAGGTGTTGCTGTCACTTTGAGTGAGGTGTTGGTGGGAGAGTTGACTGACACTGGTGTGTAGCCAGATGACTGTGCGTGTATGGTGTGCAGTGCAACACTCCCTGCAAAGATGAGAGCACAGATTAATAATAGGGTACGAATACGATTGAATAGAGACATGGTGATAGTTAAATGCGAATAATATGATAATGAAAAACAATAACACCTGTTGTGTTAGATATATTGTAACAGAGAAAATGATTGGTGTGGGAGGAAGGAGGAGTAAAAGTGGGGATAACAAAAACACCACACAGAGGGTGTGGTGTTTTTGTATTAAAAATTTTAGTTTATTTTTACCATGCAAAGTGGGCAAACGCCTTGTTTGCTTCTGCCATTTTGTGAGTGTTTTCTCGCTTCTTTACTGCCTCACCTTCATTTTTTGAAGCCAAAATAATTTCTTCTGCCAATTTTTCAGCCATAGGAATACCCTTTCGTGCTCGAGCAGCATCAATAATCCATTTCATAGAGAGATATGAGCGTCGCTCTGGACGAACTTCTCGGGGAATCTGATAGTTTGCACCGCCGACTCGTCGTGATCGAACCTCTGTCAAAGGTCCTGTATTTTTAAGAGCAGTATCCAAAACTTCCATAGGATCCTCTACTTTTGCCTTATCTTTTATCTTTTCGAGGGCTTCATATACAATACCTTGTGCAGTTGCTTTCTGCCCACGAATCATAACGTAGTTAATAAACTTGCCTATTTTTGCTGAATTATAGACGTGATCTGGACCTACTATATTTCTGTTTGTGACTTTTCTTCGCATAATAATTAGAATTATTTACCTTTCTTTGGTCGTTTCGCACCATATCGTGATCGGCCTTTCATTCGTTTATCTACTCCAGTTGCATCCAAAACTCCTCGGACAACTGAATATCGTAGACCAACATCTCGTACTTTACCACCACGAAGCATAACCACTGAGTGCTCTTGCAAGTTGTGACCCATTCCTGGGATGTATGCGGTTACCTCGTAGCCATTTGTTAGTCGAACACGGGCAATCTTTCGGATAGCGGAGTTTGGTTTCTTTGGTGTCTTTGTAGTCACCTTTGTACACACGCCTCGCTTGAATGGAGACGAATAGTATACAGGATGGTTTTTGAGGTTATTAAAGCCACGAGTCAAAGCCACAGAACGTGGTTTTCTCTTGGTCGTATGTCGGCTTTTCTTTACTAATTGATTTATCGTAGACATTGGCTGACATAGTAATATATTTCCCTGAAAATTGCAAATTGTTTAGCAAGTAATACTCTCTTTCTCCTCCCCATCTTCAACTAATTTGTTTCAGATCAAACCTCTTTTTCGCCGTGGTATTTTTAGAGCACGTGGTTCAGCTTGCTAGCCGGACCACTAAATCTCGCTCCGTCGAGCTCCGAAGTCTCCAAAAATGCCACGCCTCAACGAGGTTATGTTTCCACAAAATTATAGAACTAGTCCTGTCAAAAGAGTAAATTCCAATGAAATAACAGGCATCATAAATTGCCAGAGGAAAAAGACAAAGAAAAGTAATATAAATGTACCGTTCTGCTCGAGGAAATTACGGATATATTGCAAAGAATATGGGAGAAACGAGAAAAGAATCTTTGAACCATCGAGTGGTGGTACGGGTATGAGATTAAATGTCGCTAAAACTAAATTGATAGTAACTATCATCACTGATATTTGTACAAAGGCCAGACCAAAGGAAAATGCCACGCCTGACCGGATGAGAAGCCCAAAAATCAGTGCTATACATATATTTGACAGAGGGCCTGCCACTGCCACAAGAGCTTCACCCCATCGCTGATTACGGAGATTGTATGGATTGAACGGAACGGGCTTTGCCCAACCAATAATAAAACCCCCGAGAAAATATGACATCATAGGCAAGAAAAATGAGCCAAACCATTCGAGGTGATTGAAGGGGTTAAGATTCAATCTCCCTGCATATTTAGCTGTATTATCCCCTTGCAGGTATGCAGCATAACCATGAGAGACCTCATGGATAATGACTGAAAATATGAGGATAATGATGGAAAAAATAAGGTCGACGGTCATAGCGTCACATTTTTAATTTTAAAAACACGTCCTCGCTTTTTGTGAAATGTAAAACATTTTTCCCTGCCTTCCGCTAACCGCTTCGCGTCCCCTACGGGGCAAGCGCTCTCGGCTAGAGAAAAATGCCAACATTTCAGACAAAAAACTGCGAATGTGTTTTTAAAATCGAAAATGTTGTTAACGTCTTTAACTCCGTAGATCACGAACTTGCGTTTTACATTACATATGCTACCATATCTAACACTATGGCAAAAGCATGTCCAATCACGAATAAGAGTTCACAGATGGGAGGAGGATACTCCAACCGTACTCGTGCAACCCAATTCAACCCAACTGGCGCTGTTCGAAAATATGCAAATCTTCAAAAAAAGAAGATTTTTGTACCTGAATTAAACACATCTATTACGCTGACACTCTCTACGAAAGCGATCAAGACTATACAGAAAAATGGCGCCTACGCAACACTCAAAAAAGCAGGCCTTATCTAATCCATATTGACTAACAGAGTCAAAAAAGATACGCTCCAATTGGAGCGTATCTTTTTTATGGAAAAACATCCTATAAGATGTGAGTGTGATTCGTGTCAGGAAGAAAGGGAGTTGGAAAAACATCTCTGGTTACTTCGAAGCCGACTCGAACGTGCCGAAAATATCGGTGCAAACAATGATGCATCACGCATTAAAAAACAAATTGATGATTTGTGCCGAGGTAAAAACACACAGGAACCAGTTAAAATCTAGATATTACTTTCTAACAAGACGTTTCCCATCAGAAACAAAAGTAATCCTCCCCAGATCATAGGTGCCGAGAACCGGCACCTTTTCTTTTGCCAAAATATCCAAAACCTCTTTGTGTGGGTGTCCGTATGAATTATCTTTTCCAGCAGAAATCACTGCATATGCCGGAGAGATTGCTTGAACATAAGCATCACTTGTGGATGTACGTGACCCATGATGCCCAACCTTTAATATATCACTGTCGAGTATTGTTTTGTCCTGTGAAATTAGATATTCCTCTATGGCAACTGGCGAGTCCCCAGTCAACAAGACACTCGTCTCACCGTATACCAATTTTGCAACAATCGAACCGTTGTTAGTCGAAAGTCCCGATACATCACGATCTGGAAATAAAATCTGTATATATGCTCCCCCACCAATATCAATAATCTGGCCTCGACGTGCGACTATACTAGCAACTTTCTTGGTCTGTATAATATTTTTTAATGTGCGAAACATTTCTGTCTGTGATACTGTCCCAGGTTCAATCTCAACACCGATTGTATATCTGCCAAAAAGAGGAATAAAACCCTCGTAATGATCCTTGTCAGGGTTTGTAACCATAATCATATCTATATGACGGTCGTACCACGGCATAATAGAAGTAATCTCTTTCATAATTGCCTTGTTTGGACCACCATCAATAACAACTTGCATCCCAGTCGGAGACTCAATAAAAATGGCGTCACCTTGGCCAATATTGAGAAAAGATATAGTCAAAATCCCATCTCTGTTTTCACGAATAGCAACATACCAAAGTGTCGCAGAAAAAGACATAAGAATTAGGAGAAGAATCCACCTAAAGTGATGCCTGATGAACTGTAGGGCTTTCATGATATACATAGTATAATATACCGGCCAGAATATATACGATCTGGAAAGTTATCATTTTATATAATTTACTTACTATATATATGCAATTCCAAGAAAAAAAATTTAATATCGGCCCATTAGTTGGAATTTCTCTAAAAACTATTGAGGAACACCTAAAGTTATATGCTGGTTATGTTAAACACAGTAACCTTATCTTGCAAAAAATAAAGGAAATGATTGGTGACAGCGAAAAAAACGCTTACGCATTGGGTGAAGTACAGAGACGTTTCGGATTTGAATACAATGGTATGAGAAACCACGAAATCTATTTTGACTCCCTCGCAGACGAGGCGACTGCCCCAAAAACTGACAGTAAACTATACTCACAGATTGAAAAGGATTTTGGATCATTTGATGCGTGGCTAACACGATTCAAATCAATATCTATGACTCGTGGTATTGGCTGGGCAATATTATATTGGGATAATATGGACGGGCAACTACTAAACGCATGGATTGATGAACAACATCTGGGTCAGTTACAAAACTGCACTCCGATCATTGCTTTGGATATGTGGGAACATTCGTTCGTAGCTGACTATCAACCAAGTGGAAAGAAACAATATGTCGAAGACTACTTTACCAACTTGAACTGGAAGAAAACAGAACTTAATTTTATGGAAGCCAGTAAATAGAACTGCTAGATCCTGAATGAAACGAAGGATAAGAGGTTTTTTTACAAATATAAATTGGAGTAAAGCATAAAATAATTTTAATGGATAAAACAAATACTATGGAACAAACAAACCGTGTCAGTCATAATATGGTTACAACTGGGCTGGAACTACCAGGGCATACCATTGTCGAAAACAAAGGTGTTGCAAAAGGTATTATTGTTCGATCACGATCGGTCATTGGGTCAATTGGAGCAGGACTACAAACATTAATCGGTGGAAATATAAGTCTCTTTACAGACCTATGTGAAGAAACAAGATCTGATGCTTTTGATCTCATGCTCCAACATGCCAAAGAGATGGGCGCAAATGCAGTGGTTGGTGCCCGATATGATGCCACCGAAATAATGCAAGGAGTAACAGAAGTTCTGGCATATGGAACTGCGGTCGTAGTAGAGAAAAAATAGCAACTGTGCTACTGTATTCCCCGGAGGCACATATGTGCAACAGTGAACTTGAGCCGATCAAAAGCACAATGGATAATATGGTGGGTGAAAGAGCTGAAAAACTGGAACAAACGTTGGCGGTCATCGGGTGTATCTTATCAGAATTGGTAGGGACAATGCCCGTTTCAGAAAAAATACTCAGTGAATCTCTCACTATGTCAACTAGAATACCGAAAGAGAGAATACAAGAGATATTCGCAGAAAGTAAGAGGGCATATAAAGAATCGTAACTTTTGCTATATTGATAACTACATAGGGTACCCCTATGTAGTTTTCTTTTGTACATGATAGAGCCAATATGCAATAGTAAAATAGACACAACAAACCACCCAAAATGGAAATGCAGGCAAGGATAGTGATCCAAAAGGAATTGAATAAGCGACCCGTACAATAGAAAGTTGGTACCACAAAAGCATATATGTCGGTAATGCGGGAATAAATGATAACCACAGAGATATGACCCCACTTAGACCCGTCAAAAATCCCAGAAACATTGTTGTAGGGATTGTGCCGAGGATCAATACATTAACTGGAAGTGAGACAAGAGACAAAACACCGGTGTTATACACAAGAAATGGCAAGACGGTCAATTGTGTGGCAATCGTACTAGCAACAATTTCTCTCATACCCCATTTTTCTGTCACCCATAGAAAGTAACTAGTTAAAACAGGAGAAACAAATATTATTCCAATCGTCGCCAATACGGACAATTGAAATGACGGATCAAACACAAGCAATAGTGGATTTGGTGCAAGCATCAATACAACTGCAAATCCAAAAGCTCTGCCTGCTTTATAGTCACGATTAAATCGCTTTGCAAACAATGCAACCAAAACCATAATCGCCGCCCGTACTGCAGATGCTCCCCCACCAGCCAAAATTGTAAACATAATAATACTTACACATCCAACCGCAAATGAAATAGGTACTGGCAAAAATACCAATACAGCCATGATACTTTCAGCGACAATGGCAATGTTATATCCAGACAGAACAACAATATGCGATACTCCTGTCCGTGAAAACTGCTCGAGCAAATCTTTGCCAAGAGATTGTTTTGCGCCAAGCAACAAACCACTAAGTAAAGATGATTCTGGCTCAGGTAAAGCATTTTCTATTGCCCTAGTAAAGGTTTTTTTGATACGGAAAAGAAACGTCTTTATCAGACTACCATGTCCATGTGACAACAATTGTGGATATACAAAACTGGCTGTATACCACACACCTCGTGCTCGCAAATACCCAGCATAATCAAAAACTCGCCCACTATCCGATTCTATATTTTTTGGTACTGACAATTTTGTTTTAAAAGATATTTTGTCGCCATATGAAAACTCAGGATACAGGTTTGTTGAAATAATTATCTTTTCCGAAATATGTTTTGTTGTTGAACTGTTTTGTTGGACGAGAGAAACTGTCGCCACCCTGACAGTCAGTTTTGTGTTCTTTTCTCGTATGTCTGGCTCTGCAACAATGATACCCGTAAAGACAGCGGGAGTTTCTACAAATTCCTGTAACTGTGATGAACGATGTGCATCAGAAAAATGAATGCGTAGGACACCAATTGCCAACATGCACAAAAATATACAAATAAAAATAAGCACTTGTTTGTGCTTATTTTTATAAAAATTTTTATATATCAGGACAACAAATATAGAAAATAATATTACAATAATTGACCGCCATCCAAAAATTCCTAAAGACCCCAGCAGTATTCCAGATAGAAAACCATATATCCCCAATAATACAGTCATAATTTCTATTTTTTAAACTCCTCGATAATATGATCTTCATCCTCGGGCGATGTTGATTTTTTGTGTCGGGCACCAGAAACACCAACTACACGAGCCTTACATTCTTCCCATGTCTTATGTATGTTCACAACACCATCGATAGAACTAACGTATGAATATGCTTTACTTTTAGATTTAGTTTTTGTATCCACCCCAAGAGAACTGGTAACTTGTGTATTAACTCCGTATCGTTCCTTTGAACCTTGATATAACACGATTGGTACCTTATCAGCGTATGATGTAGCAATAACATCGCATCTCTCATTTGGAGCAATACCTGAGTGACCTTTGATTAATCGCCAATTTAGACGTTTCCCTTTCATAACTTCTACCATTTGTTCCCATAAATCTCTATTTAATACATCGTCTTTCGTGGATGTTTTCCAATCATTATGTTGCCAACCTTGTACCCATCTAGTACTACCAGAAAGTACATATGCAGAATCAGTATAAATCTGTGCTTCATACTCACGCGGGTAGGCCTCAAGCGCCCTGATTACAGCAGTAAGCTCCATTCGGTTATTGGTTGTGTGGTCTTCTCTTCCTCCCATTTCAACAACAAGATCCTCACCAACCACAATCGCACCCCACCCTCCCGGACCAGGATTTCCTCGTGCTGCTCCATCTGTAAAAATAGTTATCATACCTTATAGAATAATTGAAAAAATGAAAAAATGAAAGTTTACTAAAATATATCAACAACACGAAGACGAAGTTCTGGAAAATTTCGAAAATTTGATTTCTCTAATGTTGCAACCAAATTAACCACGCTTCCTGCCTCAATCTTCACTTCAAATTTTGTTGGATCAGAGAAAAAAGCAATAGCAGTCACCTCTTTATTTTTTTCTGAATTAGATATTGATGAATCTTGTAATTTAATTTCCAAATGATTTTTTTCTTTTCCAAACAGTTTCACAGCTGAAACAGTAACATTGGAAAACAAAAAAATTGGCTTTGGATTTTCAAAACCAAATGGTGCAAACGTATGTATCATGTCGTATGTATTCCAGTTAACATCACTTAGTTGTAATTGAGCATCAACAAAATTTTCTGGTTCGCTTATTTTTTCTTTTTGTAATTCGATATACGCTTCATTTAATTTTTGTTCGAGTGTGTGAATATTTTCGTGAGAAACAGAGAAACCGCCGGCTCCATGGTGTCCACCATATTCCAAAAATACATCTTTTATTTTTTCCATCAAAAGAACAACAGACACACCATTACCAGACCTACACGATCCTTTAATAATTGATTCACCATTTACTCCTTCTCTTCCCCATAAAAATACAGGGCGGTTATGTTCATCAGAAAAACTATTTGCGACCAGTCCAAGAAGTGATGGTTTCCATTCTGGATTTCCCAATACTAAAACATGTTTCATTTCTTCGTCTCTTTCGTGAATCTTTTTTTTAATCTCACGAACCATACTTCCCACCACACCTTTTCGTTCATCATTTTTATTATTCAAGTGTTCTGCTAGCGCACCGGCCTCCACTTCATCCGTCGTTGAAAGTAATTGAAATGCATCACGCGGAATACCCATTCGTGAAGCGGCATTAATACGCGGTGTAATCATGAATGCGATATCATCTTCTGTTACATATCGTTTATCAATTTTTAATAATGAAAATAATTTTGTCAGTCCAATACGCGGACTTTTTTGAAGCACCTTGATTCCGTAGTGAGCAAAGACTCGATTCTCCCCACGAAGTGGAACCATGTCTGAAAGTGTTGCTATGCCAACCATATCAAGTAACCATTTTTCTTGACCATGTGGAAATGAAATTTTTTCATGTTGTACAAGTGCCTGCACAACTTTGAAAATAACTCCAGCCCCGCATAACATCTTTTCTGGATACTGACATCCAATCTGTTTTGGATTTATAATCGCGTAGGCATTTGGTACAACTTTTCCAGGAAGATGGTGGTCTGTAATGATCACATCCATGCCGTGTAACAGCGCGTGCTCCACTTCAGTAACGTCAGAAATGCCGCAATCTATGGTTATTAATAGGGTTGCTCCTTGTGAAACAAGAGTATCAATTGCTTCACGATTTAACCCAAATCCTTCTTCATTTCTCAAGGGGATGTACGTAATTACATTTGCATATCCAATTTTTTTAAAAAAATCAGAGAGTACAACTGCACCAGGAATACCGTCGGCATCATAATCACTATAAATCACGATCACCTCGTTTCCTTCTATTGCAGAAACAATACGATTAACTGCTTTACTCATATCCTTGAGTAACAGTGGATCGTGCACATTGGTATCATAATTTGGATGTAAAAATGTTTCAGCAGTTTGTATGTCATCAATACCTCGAGCATACAATAACTTTTGCACAAGTGGCGGGTATGAAGAAAATATTTTTTTAACTTCATCTGAAATATCTTCTCGCAGAATATATTTTTTCATTGGGTATAGTGTAGCATAAAATAAAGCCCCCCGAAGGGGGCATAGATATCTTTTACTGACCAGTTGGTTTAGTTCTCAAAATAACTTGGCGCACTGGTGAGAGATCCAGTGCTGACCTGACAAGCTCCGTAAGTTCTTTTTTATCACGAATGATAGCATTTCCTCTCTGACCAAGTGTAAACAGTGAGGAAACATATATCGGATACCCAGCCTCCTTCACAAATTCGTTGGCCTCTTCTACACTCTCAATTTCCTTTTCCATAGTAAAACTCCTACCAAATATTGTATCAAAAATATATGCTAATATATAGTCATGGAAAATTGCATATTTTGTAAAATTATTAGCGGAGATATACCATCGTACAAAGTGTACGAGGACAATAACTTTTTTGCTTTTCTTGATATTCACCCGCAGTCCCCTGGTCACACACAAGTAATACCTAAACAACATCACCGATGGGTGTGGGACCTACCCGCTATGAATGAGCAAGACGATGGCAGGCAGGTGTCACCAAACATTGGTGAATATTTTTCTGTAGTACAAAAAATTGCACATGCACAACAGAAGGCATTCAATACCGATTGGATCCTTTCAAAAATTGTTGGCGATGAAATCGAGCATGCACATATCTGGGTTTATCCAAATTCAAACGTTTCAGGAGACAAAATGAACTTTGCCGAAAACGCAGAAAAAATAAAAAAATTTCTATAAAAAGAAACGCCGACGGATTGCTCCGCAGGCGTAATGACAAAATTTTATTGAGGGAATTCGATACCTGTGTCCGCCTTCCATCCCGCACATGATTCAGGGGATCTATCCATGACCATCTCCCACTCAACCTTTGGTGACAACTCTGTTCTATTTGGAAATATGATGTTTTTCATTTTCCACACCCGACGACCATCATCAAACATCTTATTTAAATCTCGTGGCTGATCCATGTAATAACCAAACATAAATTTGCCAGATACAAGCAGATTGCCACAAGGTGAAGTATCCCAACGTTTTTTGTTTACTTCACGGGAATCAATGACCATACTTAGATAGGTTATGTACCCAACAAGCAAAAAACCGGAACAAGCAAATAGTATATCAGATCGTTTTATTCTCACTTCACTAATACCTCTATCATTTAGATTAATGCAAATTTTTATCTTGTCAACACTTCTATTCCTGGTAATGTCTCGTTGACCAAAAAGTCTAACATCGCGCCACCACCAGTTGATATAAAAGAAAACTTTTCTTCGATGCCCAGTTTCTGTATTGATGCTAATGTATCCCCACCACCAACAACACTCCTGACCCCACTCTCTGCAATCGCCTCGGCTAACATTTCAGTTTTGTCAGCAAAACCAATCTCATAATTACCAAGTGGTCCATTCCACACAACCATGCGTGCATTGCGTATAGAAGCTTCCAGTTGAGCGATAGTTTCTGGGCCGGAGTCCACAATAAGATCCCCTTCAATTACTTCGTCTGGCTTTTTAAAAGATACCGAACCATCCGGCGCTTGAACAGTAACATCAACTGGTAGTAATAATTTAGAATTCTGTAGCATTTCTTTTTCTCCGAAATTGCCATCGGCACAAAGCGATCGCCCAATTTCGTACCCCTGTGCTCTAAAAAAGTTATTTGCAAGTGCTCCACCAACAAAGACATAGTCAGCCCGATCTAGATATTTTGTAATCAGTGGTAATTTTGTATCAAATTTTGCCCCCCCTAATATAAAAACAAATGGTCTCTCTGGATTAAATGCTTCCGAAATATGTTCAATTTCCTTTTTCATTAATAGCCCGCCATAATGCGGAAGTACTGCTGGCACACCAATGATCGAAGCATGCTTTCTGTGACAAACTGAAAATGCATCGTTGACATATATATCTGCCATTGCTGCAAGTTGTTTTACAAAATTAGAATCATTTGTTTTTTCTCCTTCATTAATTCTAATATTTTCAAACATCAGAACTCCCCCATCTTTCATCTCAAGCAATTTTTCGATTGCCTCTGGAGTAAAATATGTTGGTGAAAAATCTATCGGAAAATAACCATTCAGATACTGCCACATTGGGAGAAGTGATGGCTCCGCATTATTTTCCTGTGAAATGGAATTTTCGCAGTGTGCAACAACAATAACCTGCGCGTTTTTTGAACGAAGAAAGTCGATTGTCTCAATAGCTTTTTCTAATCTGAAAGGGTCTAGTACCTTTCCATCAGCAACTGGCGTATTGAGATCAAGTCTCAACAAGACCTTCTGTCCACTCATGTCCCCCACTTCATCAATATAATGCATCATAATATTATTTTCCTTCAACAACTTTTATAATTTCTAAAAAACTCTTTGATTTTAAACTATCGCGTCCAACCAAAAAACCATGAAGAAAACCATCCGCAATAATATCCTTGGCATTAAATTCCGTTACGGCTCCCCCATATATAACTCGAATCGAATCAGCCAACACTCCAAATATATCCTTTAGCACTTTTTTAATATAAATAGACATCTCGTGGACATCTGCTGGGGCCATAGCATCTTTTGCACCTATAGCCCAAACTGGTTCATATGCAATGACAACATGGTCAAGCATTTTTTTTGATACATCACGAAGACCTGTAATAATTTGTTGTCTGACTAGAGCCAAATAATCACCATGGACATCATGTATTTTTTCACCGACACAGAGAATTGCAGTCATGCCTTCATCAATAACACTGCGAACCTTTTTGTTGATCACTTCATCTGTCTCACCCACTGCCCTACGTTCCGAATGACCAATAATAACAAAACTCGTTTTAAATTGATGTAATTGGCTAAAACTAATCTCACCAGTATATGACCCCGATGGTTCGTGAAATGCATTTTGGGCTCCTAAAAAGAGTGTGGTTGTCGGCATATGTGACAATCCGGACAAATATACGTATGGAGGACACAAGACAACCTGTGTCTTTTTTATATTTCTCAAACCCCTCTTTACCGTGGTGGCAATCACTTTTGCCTCACCTAAAGACAGAGGGTTCATTTTCCAGTTTCCAACCACCAATTTTTTAATCTTTTTCATAACCATTATTGTAGCATAAATGAAAAAACTCCTCCTCTAAGCAAGTGAGTCCTTAGAAAATGTCTTTAGGACATAATATAAACCCTCATATTTGAATGAAATTCGAGGCAGATGAGAAAAATAACGTGAGCTTGCCTCCCTGTGCAAGTGAACGTTATTTTTTGAAATCTAACAAAGAAGTTCGTCAAATATGGGGGGTTTATTTAGACGATGAGATTGCCACAAATATGGGGGTTTATCTTACTTCTTGCCATGAAATAGTCTGATACTGATCCGAAGTCAATGGAAAACTAGGAGGTGGACCATACAATAAATTGGCATCATATATAATATTTCTAGTGTCATACCCTGTACCGTCGGTGTATGCGAATCCATATCGGATATTACTTGCTATCATACCGTAGAGAGTTAATGAATCACGTACATAATTTGACCCACATGAAGAACTGTAATAAAAACGCCCAGCACGGCCATTTTGTGCAACTAGAGCTGCATCTATACGTAAATTATTATCACTGTTTAGCCCTGTGGTTATATCCCCTTGGGCGATAAGAGAAATAACATCTTGCCCATCATATGTCGAATAGAGTAAATCGTTATTTATAATGATATCCGGTCGGTTGGTTGCATTGTCTGGAAAACGACCTGCGGCCAAAGTGACTCGCGCCGTTTGTATTTGTCCGTCTACCCACACATTATCTTCAACAAAAATTAATCCGTTTGATGGTATAGGATAATTTGCCACAAAAGTCTGCCCATTATTTGCCCTAATACTCCAAATACCCCACCCTGTCTGTGATCCGCTATTACTGCAACCAGAAACCGTTGCCAGTTGAGTGACCCTATACAGATCAAAAGTGTCATTTGTCTTGAATATAATGTGGTAACCTTGTGCACCCGAACTTGAAATATATCTACCGTTTGTTTGTGCTTTACTTTTTATTTGAGCCAAATCAGTGGTCAAACCAACAAAATCAACAGCAGGAACAGGAAATGCTCTGCCTGCCTCAAACACATCTGGTCGATTCGGTACTGCATTTGGTGGCGCCTCGGCTGATCGAAATGAATCATTTACGTTCGGTGGAGTTGTAACGTGGGTATGTACTCCAAACTCATATCCTCCAGAATGGTCTGGATCTGTATATTTGTCACGGCTACTTGATATTAAATTATGTGCAAGCCCATCAAAACGAATACCCCCGTTTGAATGGATCGGACCAAAAACTTCTGTACCTGCACCAAAACGAATATTATCATTTGAAACGACTGCAAATTTTGCGAGTGATGGAATAGCGAGTTGGACAACAATTGAGCGATACACGGTTGAATCAATCAACACCCGTCCGGTCGATTTGACAGTTACGTTGGTAAAACCAGTCGGGGGGGGCGTAATTTCAAGAGTGTATGTACCAATTTTTATACCATCCTTGTCAAAATAATCATGAACATATGGACCCGATGTCCCTGTACCATCTGTATAATCCGAGGGAGCATGTGCTAAATGCCACCTGTAATAATCTATACCAGCTTCAGCAATTTGAAGGGCTTGTTCCCGATATAGACCAACTCGTGATGCTTTTATGTTGGCTCCTGCCCAACTAACCAAGGCACCGATAATAACAATGGATATGGACCCAAAAACGAGTGCATGGATCAACATGTTCCCTGATTGTGTATTTTTTAATTTCATAAATTATCTTTGACGTTACGTAAACTGACCTGTGATGTTGCAATAATTTGCGAGGGTGAATGCCCCGGATCTCGATCAATAATAACTGTAATTTTTACAAGTCGGACGAGAGAGACTGTAACTGGTTGCGAAAGTGCCGAGGACGCTCCGTCATATGATGATCCGTAATACTGAAAAAGTGGCTGAGTCGAACTTGCAACAACATCAGAGACAAGAGTGCTGACTGTTTCATTTGAATCTACATATGCAAGCGGATTGCCACTAGGTGCAAGCACCCCTTTTTTTAATGACTTACCACTCAAAAAATACCGTACCCTATCCTTTACCCCATTACTATCGACATCGGTATAAAATGTAATTGCCGATGTACTAGCCAAAGAAAGTGGATAAGCCCCTAGACTCGATGGAGATGCTTTTCGTAATTCTGCAACCATAACCTTGACCACATGGCGAGATTCAAATTGGGCATTGAGACTGCTCTGAGCCGTATTGCTGAGATAGAAAACATCACGCTGAAATGTTGTCACTGTTACAGTCAAAAGTGTGATAATTGCAATACTGATCAAAAGTTCAGTAATTGTGAATCCTTGATTTTTAGGTAAATGATAATTCATATTACAGCGGTAACATTATTATATCCTTTGATTGCCATGGAGAGGAAACCGAAACTGAAACATCTTGGCTATTATATCCATCTTTTTCAAGGTGCAATGTATATGAACCACTCGACAGTGAATTAAAATAAACTTGCCCCGGAGGAGTACATGAAAAAGTGTATGTAAAAGAAATATCTGACATATTTGGAGAAGTGGTGGTTGATACTGTGTCTAGCAATACCTTATAGCGCAAATAACGGTCTGTATTATGAATTGAGTTTATATTTCGATTGGTTGCAGTGTAATATGTTCCACTCGTTCCATCTGGTCCAAGGAAATCCCATGTATATCCATCTTTGTTTGTTGCAATCTGTACACGTACATTTGGAGTACCAGCAGAAGCAGGCTGATCGATTGGGTTCCACTGAATTTGTTGAAAATTACTCGACCCGAGTGTATCAAATGCCGAAGATATCAACATACCACTTGGTACATATTCACCAAATACACGTTTCAAGATAATGTCTCCTGTTGGGTTATCGATATCAATGTTGTTATCGGATGAAAGGTATTTGGTTGAATCAGTTGATGTTGCCTGCCCCGACCCACCAGACCAATCTGTTTGCCCTAAAAATCCGAGCCCAGTGATTTTTGTATATGTATATCCTGATTTTGATAATGTCACACTGACACCTGACAAAGGTAGTCCTGTCGCACTATCCTTTACTGTAACTAATAGTGTATCAGGATCAACAGTCTTCATGATTAACTGAACATTTTGGGTACTATTTGGAGCAATACTGACAGGTGAAAGTGGGTTGATCCCAACCAAATCATATACTGCATCTATATTTGTAAAGGTATATGTATCCCACTCAATATTATTGAGTGTCAATAGTCCACTTCCATCGGTGACTTTATTTTGACTATATTTTAGTACAGATGGATTTGATCCAATGACTTTATTTCCGACTAGTGAAAAATCGACTGATGAAACAGGACTACAAGTGTCTGTAACTGACGAAATAGCAAATGTGCTGAGTCGATCTATAACAAAACTTAGTTGAGTAACTTGTTGAACAACCACTGTTGCGTGTATTTTTGCCGGATTTGGATTTCCTACTGTAACAGCATATGTTTTATCCGTTGAATAACCAGACTTTGTGACAGTAATCTCGTATGCATTGTTGCCCGGAGGAACTCCAACAAGTTGCAACATACCTTGGTTATTAGTAACATCATCAATACGGATTGCGGGGCTGGCAAGATTGTTTTCTACATGGACAGCCGCATCAGAAATTGGATTACCATTTGCATCAAAAACACGTACAAATAATGCACCCTCTGTAGATGCGCTTTCTAGGTTTTTAGGAGCAACTCGGCCAGTAACAACCATTGGTGTAAAGCTTTTACATGTTGCACACGACACTTCAATCTCAACTAATTTATAATCTGATGGACTTATATCATTTGGTGTCCCCCCTAAAACCCCATCAAATGGATCGTCTATATTTCGTACGGTAGTGACTACTGTAAAAGCAAATGAATCACGACTAACTGTCTGGCTATGAATCAACTTACCATTTGGAATACCACTCACCACACCAACATCAGAGTAAGGTAGGTTACGGGCAATCTCTAGTTGTTCATTTATTAAGTCAACCGCATCAATTTTTGCTTTACTTGCACTAACTACATTAAATATTGACACGTACGAGTCATACACTCCAACAATAATGATAGAGAAAACTGCAACACCAACTAGAAGTTCAACAAGAGTGAACCCTTTGGAATTTTTTCTCTGATTAAATTTTTTATATATAGATTCAATCATCAATTAAAAATTGAAAAATCAAAATAGAAAATTTTACTTCGTATTAAATTCCCAAATTCAATTTTCTACTTTCATCCTATAAAGCATCTGCCAGAGAATACGTTGGCCCCAACATTGAAATAGCAAAAAATCCAACAGCAGCACCAATGACAATCATCAGAACCGGCTCTATGACAGATGACATATCTTTTGTTTTTTGATCTACTTCTTCTTCATAAAACTGTGCTACGCCAAGCAACATATCACCTATTTTTCCCGTCTCTTCGCCCACCGCAACCATTTCGCCGACAAATAATGGATATAAATTATCATGTGTTAAAAATACAGTAGAGATTTGTTCACCTTTTTGTATGGTCTTTTCGATATCAGTCAATACTTCACGATAGTATGAATTCTGAATAACGTCCCGTGTAACTCCGATTGCAACCACTATGTCTACTCCAGAAGAGAGGAGTGATGAGAGTGTTCTGGCTGTACGTGCAGCATTAATCTGTTTGGCAATTTCACCAATAATCGGTAGTTTAATAGCCATAGTATCCAGTGCACGTTTTCCATGTGTTGTTCTAAACCAATATGTTAGCCCAACAATAAGTGCAATGGTCCCGAAAATAACAAACAAGAAATACCCCTTGAGAAAATCACTCATGGCAATAATAATTCTAGTAGAAAGTGGTAGTTTTATACCGAGACCAGTAAATGTTGCAGTGAGTGTTGGCACCATATAAACCATCATCAAAACCCCAATAACCAACATCAATGAAAAAATAACTGCAGGGTACATCAGTGCCCCTTTAATTTTTTTGGTTAGCTGATAAGATTTTTCCATCTGCAAACCAACATTTCTAAGTGCGAGTGATAGATTTCCTGATTCCTCCCCTGCTCGAACCATAGAAACAAACAGTGTTGAAAAGACATCTGGATAATCTTTCATGGCATCGCTAAAAGTTGTTCCTTTGCTTAGGGATTCACTTAACCCAACCAATACCTTGTGAAGCTCACTTCCTTTTTTGGCCTGTCGCTCCATGATAGATAGTCCACGAGTAATCGGCAGTCCTGCATCAATCATTTGACTCAAATTCCTAGCAAAAGTAATCTTGTCATGTGCTTTTACACCACCAATAAATGGCAATGATAAAGAAAAAGATGATCTGGTCTGTTCAACAGACAGTATAGTCAATCCATCTTTACGCATTGTTTGGTATAGAGCAAATTTGTCTGGTGCCTCTACAGTCGCCTCGACAGCCTTACCTTCACTGTCCTGTGCTTTATAATGAAATTGTGACATATAATAAAAATTACTACTCTGAAATAACACGTAAAACTTCTTCAATGGTGGTAAGGCCCATTACTACCTGAAAGATACCGTCCTCGATCATAGTGAGCATCCCTTCTTCTTCTGCTTGTTTTTGAATAATATCCGCAGTACCGCTTTTTATAATTAATTCTTTAATTGCTGGAGAAACTTTCAATACTTCGTGTATACCGATTCGTCCCGCATATCCTTCTTCTGAAGCAACCCCTTTTTTTGGTCGCCAAAAATATATATCATCCCACGTATCTGATTTGCCAATTACTTTTTCTTCCTTTAGTGCATCTAAAACCTTGGTCAAACTAATTGATTTACCGAGGGTCTGTAATTCTGCCTTTGTTAATTTATATTTTTCCTTTTGTTCTGAAAGTTTACGAACCAATCGTTGTGCAATAATAACATTGACGGTTGAGACAATAAGAAACGGCTCGACTTTCATATCAATCAATCGGGGGACAGCACCCGCTGCTGAGTTGGTGTGGAGGGTTGAAAGGACAACGTGACCTGTAAGCGAAGCATTGATAGCCAAACTTGCTGTCTCATTGTCACGAATTTCACCAACCATAATAATATCTGGGTCCTGACGGACGAGTGTACGCAGACCATTTGCAAATGTAAATCCGATCTCTGGACGAACTTGTGTCTGATTGATGCGCTTCATTTGATATTCAACAGGGTCTTCAATTGTTGAAATATTTACATCGGGAGTATTTAAAATATCGAGAATCGTGTACAGAGTAGTGGTCTTTCCTGATCCAGTCGGACCTGTGGTCAATATCATACCAGTAGTTGATTTGATTGCTCTGTGAATTCTCTCCAACCCCTCACCGTGAAAAGAAAGCCCCTCCAGAGTAAACCCTGAAACCTCTTCACGCAGAAGTCGCATAACTGTCTTTTCTCCATAATATGTTGGCAATGTTGAGACACGGAAAGAAACCTTTTCACCATTCATATCAATTTTAAATCGTCCGTCTTGTGGAAGTCTTTTTTCATCGAGTTTTAAACTTGAAAGAACTTTTACTCGTGCAGTAATACTTGGTGCTGTATTTTTTGGCAAAATCATAGCATCATGCAACAAACCATCAATGCGATAACGCACCAGTAATTCCGCCTCTTGTGGCTCTATATGAATATCTGATGCGCCCTGTAAAATTGCATGCTTTAAAAGTGTATCGACAATACGCACCACAGGAATATCATCTGCAAGTTTTTTCAAATCCTGCTCGGATATATTTTCATCACTACCTGCATCAGGAATATTTTTCAGAGCAACTGCATCTTTTTGGATCAAATCACCAAATTCTGCTTTAAGACTCTTTTGATACTGAAGCAAAACATTTTTCATTGACTCTCCATCAGTCAATCGTGGCAAAATTTTCAAACCTACCTTTTTTTTGACAAAATCAATAGCAGTCAGATCCTCTGTATCGAGCATGGCCACCTCCAAGGCATCGGCTGTCTTTTTAAACGCAACAATATTATGATTACGTGCAATTGGCTCTGGAATAAGAGAGAGAACCTCAAAAGGAATCTTTTCTCCCTTGAGATCAACGAATGGGATACCGAGAATGTAGGCCTGCATCCGACGCAAATCATCGTCTGTCAATTTTCCAGACTTGACCAATATCTTACCAATACTTTCTTTTGTCTCTTCATGCTCTTTTTCTGCAACAGTAACGTCGGCCCGAGAGACCAATCCCGAGTCAAGAATAAAATCTTTCAGTTGTTTTTCTTCAATGTGCATAATTTCGGATTTTTAACTTTTGAGAATCGTCCTCGCCTTTTATGAAATGTGAAATAATTTTTTCTGCCTACCGCGGACTCCTTTCAGTCGCCCCTTGTTACACAGGGGTAAACGCTATCGGCTAGAAAAAATTATTAACATTTCAGATAAAAGTCTGCGAATGATTCTCAAAAATTAAGAATCCTTCAGACGGTTGATGCGAATAACAATTCAATATTACTTTTATTATATCAAAAATTTTTATTCCTCACATAAAAAATGTGCATAAGAAAGATAAATTTATTGTTTTTTGTACCATTTGACACAAATATTATATGTATGATATTATATAGGAGATGAAGTTCGCCCTTGGGCGGGCCATTTTTTTAAAAAAATACGGGTGTTCAAATGTAGAAATTTTCTTCATTCGTAGCTATTCGTAGATTATTATTCGTTAATTCGCATATTTATGTTGGACTTAAAAGTTATCAATTCGGTACTCGCACAGCTTGAAGAAGAGCGTGGGATACCAAAAGAAAAAATTATCGAGGCAATCGAGCTTGCTTTGGCGACTGCCTACAAAAAAGAGTATGGCAAAAAAGGCCAGATTGTTCGGGCAAAATTTGACCTAAATTCAGGAAAAACTGAAATGTTTCAGGTTAAAATTGTTGTTGACGAGTCAACAGTTGTAATGGAACAAGCGGAGGACGAGGAATTGCCTGAAGATAAAACTCTCTATAATCCAGAACATCATATTATAATCACAGATGCTCGACGTATAAAAAAAGGTATCGAGCTTGGTGAAGAAATGGTATTCCCTCTTGAAAATCATGATGATTATGGCCGTATTGCTGCACAAACTGCAAAACAGGTGATCATGCAAAAAATACGTGAGGCAGAAAAAGTTTCTGTTTTGGGTGAATATGGTAAACGAGAGGGCGAGATTGTCTCGGGCACTGTCCAGCGTATTGAACGTGGCAATATTTTTGTTGACATGGGGCGAGCAACTGGCCTTTTGCCATATGAAGAACAGATCCCCGGAGAAAGATTTGGCCAAGGAGAAAGAATTCGTGCATACCTATACCGTGTCGAGGAAACAGGTAAAGGTGTTTTTGTGCGACTTTCCAGATCACATCCAAAGTTTTTGGAAAAACTCTTTGAAACAGAAGCTCCAGAAATTGCCAATGGCACAGTTGTTGTAAAATCAATCGCTCGAGAAGCAGGTAGTCGAACCAAAATCGCTGTTTCTTCTGTCGATTCACACATCGACCCTGTGGGGTCAATGGTTGGCCAGCGTGGCGTACGTGTCTCTACTGTTATGTCAGAGCTTGGTGGAGAAAAAATCGATATTATTGAGTGGTCAGAAGATCCTAAAAAATTCATCGAAGACGCTCTTTCCCCTGCCAAAATCATAAAAGTGACCGTTGATGAAAATAACAAACAGGCACTGGTTGAAGTTTCAGAGGATCAACAGTCACTAGCAATCGGTAAAGGAGGACAAAATGTAAGACTTGCAGCAAAATTGACTGGTTGGAAAATTGATATTAAGTCAGTCAATCAGTATGCTGGTGCAGAAGGAACCCTCTCGGTCGATGAAAATGCTTCTGACGAGTAATTAGACTGAAAACTACATAATATTATATAATTAGACTTATTTACTCACATACAATATGAACCTTATAAAAGATATTGATCCAGGAACAGCAGATGAGATAAATGTTATCGTCGAAATTCCAAAAGGATCAAAAAACAAGTACGAGATTGATAAAAAAACAGGACTTATTGCTCTTGACCGTGTCATGCACACCACCCAAGACACTCCTTTTGACTATGGATTTGTCCCCCAGACACTTTGGGAAGACGGCGACCCCTTGGATGTTGTGATTTTGACTACATATCCACTCGTCCCAGGACTATTAGTTTCAGTACGACCTGTCGGCATGATGGAAATGAATGACGGAGGTGATGATGATGTAAAAATCATCGCTGTACCTGTATCTGACCCACGATGGGCAGAAGTGACCGATATTGACACAATCAACAAACATACATTGAAAGAGATGGAACATTATTTTAGTACATACAAGAACCTTCAAAATAAAAAAGTTATTGTTGGAGGTTTTAAGGGAAAAGCGGATGCAGTTGCAGCATTTGCAAAGGCGCAGGATCTGTACAAGGCAAAAAATGCTTAATTAAGGCTATAAAATATGTCCACAATCAAACACTCCCTTTTCGGGGGTGTTTTGGTATATAATAAGTAGGTTAGATAGAATGATATTTACTTCATTAACCTATATACATGAAACATATTTATTCAACGATATTGATTGCAGGTGCATTTTTATTTGTTAGTGGTGTCGCGTATGCATACACCGGAGCAGATGGTGTACAGTATGATCGAAACACAAAACCACCGGTTGATAAATCTCAACCAAGACCGTTAGTTGAAACTCGAAAAGAGGTGCGTGAGGACATTAAAGATATTCGTAATGATGCCAAGGAAGACATCAAAAATGAGCGAGAGGGTCTGAAAAGTGATATTGATGCAAAAAGACTCGATGTAGCAAAGCAAATAGCAAAAAAGCGCTATGATTTGATGCTTGCTCGATATAAAGCAACGATACAACGCATTGAAAACATTCAAACAAAAATTGTAACTAGAATTGAAAAAATAAAAGCAGCAGGTGGTAAAACCGAGGTTGCAGACAAATTGGTGGTTGAGGCAAAAACTCATATTGCAGAAGCAAAAACTTCATACGCAAAACTTGAAGTCGCAATTCAAGCGGCTATAGAAGCCACTGCAACAACTACTGCCAGTACAACACCTAAAAATGTTAAGGATATGACTAAAAATCTTAAAACACTTACACAGGAAGTAGAAAAACATATTCAAGCGGCACACAAATCACTCGAGAAAGCACTCGGGAGTCTTAAGGGACTTTCTCGAGTTCCTGGGACTGCAAGTAGCACAACAAACGTTAATACAACTAACTAAATAATATGGAAGAAAATAAATCATCAATTGGTTCAATTATCGGTACCATCATCATCATAGCCCTTCTTGTCCTCGGTGGCTTGTATTTCTGGGGCAAACGAATAGAAGAAACGAAAAAGCTACAAGACATTACATCTGACAATCTACCTCCTGCAGCTAATCAAAACGCGACAAGTGAGGCAAATGTCATACGTAGCGTTACTCCATCCGACGATCTCGATTCAATTGAGGCGGACCTCAAAAACACGAACACAGCAAATCTTAGTGCAGAACTAGACGTCCAAGCACAGTAATAGGTACCATTTTACAAAACCACCCAATCGGGTGGTTTTGATTTGCCAAAAAACCAAAGTCACTATAGACTAGCCACATGACACAAAAACACTATGCAAATATAAAAATCAACCCTCTCCCAGACAGAGAGGTAGAGATTATTGGTGAAATCAGTGCGGAAAAAATGGCACTGATGCGTGAAAAAGCACTAAAAAAATTTAAAGAATCTGTCGAGATTGACGGATTTCGAAAAGGTAATGCTCCTGACGCCTTGGTTGCACAAAAAGTCGGCGAAGGACACCTATTAGAAGAAGCGGCTGAAATTGCCCTGTCTGAAGAATATCCAAACATACTGGAAGATCACTCCATTGATGCTATTGGCCGACCAGATATCACTATTACAAAGATTGGGGTTGGTTCTGTGTTAGAGTTCAAAGCAAAAACAGCACTAATGCCAGAAGTTAAACTTGGTGACTACAAAAAACTTGCCAAAGCAGAATACAGCAAAAAAGATGAATTGGTTGAGGTGACTGACAAAGAGATTGATGATGTTATCCAAACTATTAGAAAAAATATGGCCCATGAGATGCTCCATGCCGAACATGGTATTGGTGCAGACGACCATAGTCATGGTGATATAAAAGACGAAGACTTGCCAGTGGTTGATGATAATTTTGTAAAACTGCTAGGAGACTTTAAAACAGTTGATGAGTTTAAGACGACAGTCAAAGAAAATATCGGTAAAGAAAAAAACATAAAAGAAAAAGACAAGAAGCGTACAAAAGCAATACAAGCGATTATAGATAATTCAACAATTGAACTTCCGAATATTCTTGTCGAGGGGGAACTAGATAAAATGTCAGCGCAATTTGAGGATGACCTTGGTAAAAGTGGTGTGGCAATGGATGAATACCTGAAGCACATCAAGAAAACAACCGATGACCTACGAAAAGAATGGCGAGATGTGGCAGTGAAACGAGCAAAATCACAGATTATTCTCAATACAATTGCAAAAACAGAAAATATTGCGCCAGCAGAGGAAGATGTAAAAAAAGAAATGGAAAATATTCTTGCGCACTACAAGGATTCAGATCGTTTCCGTGTCCGAATGTATGTTGAAACATTTATGACAAATGATCTTGTTTTTCAATTTCTTGAACAACAGAAGTAGATTTAGATGGTAGATTCATGATTCAAGATTCAAGAATGATACAAAAAATCCCGAAAGGGATTTTTTCATGCATTATTCATAAATCATGAATCCTGAATCACGTTTCCTGAATCTTGTGTCCCCCAGTTCAGTTCCATCAACGCATTTATATAGTGCGCCGCTATACCACCAAAACTTTTTTCTGATGTAAATGTTTTTTCTATTTCATCTATATTCTTTTTGTAATATGAATGTGAGGTGTTGTAAAATGTATAGTTGGCTGGCTCTATATCACCAAGTTCCTGAGCAATAATAACTTTTGTGTTATATTTATTTGCTCGGGTTATTTCATCTTTTGAAATTTCAATCGCTCCATCTGCCCCATCGTTAAAATTTCTATACGACATAACAATTATCTTACTGTTTGTTCTCTTGTCTAGAATACGAAGGAGGTGATCAACCGTGTAATTGTATCGATACCCATAAAAAAATTGTGGAGTTTTATCACCCATCCCATCATAAAACTCGGGAATAACAAAAGATAATTCCATATTATTTCCTCCCATTTTTACAACAACCGCATTAGCCAGATTCAGGAAATTAGTCAAAATCTTTTTTTTATTTTTTTCGAAATCAGAGAGCATATATGGCTCGACATCATACTGCATGCCACGAAACTGCTCTGTGTGTGTTGCATTAAATTGCATGACGTAATCGAGCACTGCAAATGCCTTGTACGTATTTCCCTCCTCTGCCCAATTGCGCCAGCCCCCCTCGGCATCAACAGCAATACCATTTTGATTTGCTTCTCGAATAAAATCTACTATCACCGCATCAAACTCTTTTTGTTTTGTGTCTTTTTCAACCCCAGCTGGTAACGCATATATATCCAGATATGTATCAATCGACAAATAAATACTATTGAGACCGTTCTTTTTTGCCTCAGAAATAATCAGCTTTCTGTATTCTGGAGTGATCTTTAATGTGTCTGTCCACAGCCATGTACCTCGCTCCCCATCTGTTACCACCTTAGAGTTGTTGTTTGTTTGCACGGAACTAACTACGTTTGAAAGTGATTTTGTAACATCAGAAGAAAAATTACTACGCAATCGCGGATCAGATATCTTTGCATTTTGTGTGATATGTCTGTCAGAATAGACAGTTGGATAGACTCCAATATCAGATGTCCCACCGCCCTGCTCTCTTTCGACATACCAACCAACACACATACCTAGTAACACGAGAATAAAAAAAAATGGATACTTTTTCTTAGAAACAATTTTCTTTTTTACAGAACCACTTTTTTTCATTACTTAATTGTACACGTTCACAGAAAAATAGAAATGCTACCCCAGTAACATCAAACTAGAAATAGCGACAGCTGCTGTCTCTGCGCGGAGGATTTGTGTACCAAGGGAAACAATCGGCATGTTGTATTGTTTGAATAAGGCAATCTCTTTATCAGAAAAACCACCTTCGGGTCCAACAAAAACTGCCACAGATGCCTGTTCGAGAGTCTGCTTGTATTGTCTAAATGAAATTCCACTGGGGTGGAGAGCAATTTTTTCTTGTGACAAAATTCCTGACTCTAACACCTCTGCGAGGGGCATTGACTCATGAATATCTAGGATATCTCCCCTGCCAGACTGCTCGGCCGCCTCGATGGCTATTTTACCCATTCGATCTAAATTTAATTTTCTTTTTTCGCTGTGCTCACAGATAATAGGTACAATATGATTAACCCCAAGCTCTGTTGCTTTTTGCACTACCAAATCAAAATTATCTTTTTTAATCAGTGCCATACACAACCAAATATTTTTCTTGCCCGCCGTAGCTTCTAGCGAAGGCTGGGTCTTTTTGCTAATCACTCCCACTGTCGCTCCGAGGTTGCGAATGGATGAAATCATACAGAGGTAATCTGTTCCCGAGCCATCAAATAGAATAACCTGTGATCCGACATTGTATCGAAAAACCTTTTTCCATTGGTGAACCATGTCACGGTCTGTAATATCAAATGTGTCGGCTACAATAGGAGTAGGTACGTAAAAACGATGTAATCTCATATTATTAAATTATTTTTTAGGTCTAAATCCAATCTTTTCTTTTTTTGGTTCCTTTGGTTGCTCAAAAAATCTGTTTATTACTGCTATAATTTCACCAATCTGACTATCATGTTTATTTTGATTGCGTTTTATTTCTTCAATTTCTTTCAA
This sequence comes from uncultured Candidatus Saccharibacteria bacterium, assembly GCA_964597675.1. Classification (GTDB taxonomy): domain Bacteria; phylum Patescibacteriota; class Minisyncoccia; order Phycocordibacterales; family DATDWN01; genus CAZQYV01. The sequence continues at coordinate 68,555 of CAZQYV010000001.1, read as the reverse complement.
AATATCCTTGTGACTTTGCAACATCTTTCGAAGTTTTATAAATGCCCTGACGATAAGTATACTTGTTTCAACTGCTCGTCTACTTTTTAAAACCGAAGAGAGCATGGCCACGCCTTGCTCTGTGAAAGCATATGACATGTAGCGACGGCCACCGTATTTTTTCAAGATCACAAATTGCAACCTCGAACTTGAGGTCGCAATTTGCGACCTCAAGTTTTCAAGTTCTTCTATTGTCAGTCTAAACATAAAATCTTCCGGAAAACGATTTCTATTTCTTTTAACAGCTTCATTCAGACGTTTCGTTGGCACTTGATATAAAAGCGCCAAATCAAAATCAAACATCACTTTCACACCCCTTATTAAATATATTTTATTCTCAACTGCCTCCTCTGGAACCAAGATTAGATCCTTTTTCATAAAATAAGAATACAATGAATTTTGGCAAAACAAAAGCCCATCAGTAATTAATACCTTTTATTTAATGATAATTTTTGATCTTATCTTAAAACTATTCCCATGCCCCAACATTCCCAGATATGATTGAGCACTCTCTTGAGAAGGTGTACACTGGAACAACTTTTTTAACATTCTCCTTTTTGTAACCGTACGTAATACCCGGTGCCGAGGAAAATTGACCCACCCTAGGAAATCAATACCAGATGAATACGTCTGTATGGATACTTTGTTTGGATGCAATGTGAGACCAAGCACTTCATGTAAAAACAGAGTGATGTGATTCAAAACAATCTCTAATTCATATTTATCTTGAGATAAAATTACAAAATCATCTGCATATCGAATGTAGTATGGTATTTTCATTACCTGCTTCACACAGTGATCAAACTCATTCATGTACACATTGACAAGTAATTGAGATGTTAGGTTGCCAAGGGGCAACCCCTTGCCCCGTTGTGTACTACTAAAGCTTTGTATTACCTTACGTAACAACCAAATGATATTTCTGTCTTCAATATTTTTCTCTAAAATTATAATCAAAATATCTTGATCGATAGACGCAAAGAATTTCCTGACATCACATTTCAAAACCCAACATTGTTTTGTCCAGTTTTTTGATACCTTTCTCGCAAAAGAGTGAAAACGTTCTATTGCCTTGTGAGTACCTTTGTTGTTTCTACACGAATATGAGTCATGTATAAATTTTGTATCAAAATACTGGTATAAAACACGGTAGATTGCGTGGTGTAGCAGTCTATCCCTGACACTTGCTTTATGAATTGTACGCTGTTTTGGGTCTGAAATTGTAAACATCTCATATCCTCCATGGACATATGTTTGATTTTTCAAATCATGGTGAAGGGATATAATATTATCCATACAATGCAGTTGAAAATTTTGTACATCTTTCCTGTCGCGTTTACCTCTCAAAAACTCCTCCCACGCCCCTAATAAATTCTCGATGGAAATAATTTTTTCAAAGGATATCTTTTCCATGATATAGTGTTGTTATACTATATTAAAACACATATTATGACTTCAAGTGTACCCCCCCCCCGCAACAGATTGTGCCTGTACTACAAAAGGTAAAATCTGGATATATAATCTGGCATACATATATCACCACATTGCCAAAGACATCACGCTACACAATCGGTCAAACAATAGATGAGTATTTCATACAAACAATTGAAAACATCCTGATCGCAAGTTTTCTGCAGAAACAAGAAAAACAGCCGTTCATACGAAAAGCTATTATCTCACTCGACATTGTTAAATTTTTTCTCAATCTCTTGTGGGAGACAAAAATACTCGATGAGAAAAAATATATCGCTCTATCATTTCCTTTAGCTGAAGCTGGCAAAATGCTTGGTGGTTGGCACGGACAAATCGTAAAACAAAACTCCCCAGCTTCTGCAAAAGAAGTTGGGGAGAAATGAAGTGGGTTGCGAGAACCGCAGACGGGTTGTTAACGTTCCAGTCATTGTCCAGCCAGTTGACGTTCCAGTTCCACTTGCCATCGTTCCAGTATAGGTACAGGACGTAACGATTACCGTTGGAGTTCCGAAGAAATATATAAAGTGCCCTCCGTGCCATCACCCCTTGAATACTCTCGGGGCTGTATCGTATTTGGTATCGTAATACCCTAACACTCTATACCAAGTAACTTCATTTTTTGAAGTGTCTACATACACCACTCTATTTAAAACCTTGGTCTTAAATACTCTCGGCATATGGATACTGGATTCGGTGGCGAGCATCCGTAGACACTCACTGATATTCACCTACTACCGTATTTCAGTATACACAAAAATTATTTTATACGAAAAAACCCACCGTATAAAATACGGGGGTCAGAGGGCTAAGGTCAAAGGGTCCAAGAGGACCAAGTGACCTTAGCCCTAGGTGCTAACTTGCGAGAACCGCAGACGGGCCGTAAACGTCCCAGCCAAAGTCCAGCCAGTAGACGCCCCAGTGCCACCCGCCATCGTCCCAGTATAGGCACAGGACGTAACGAAGACCGTAGGAGTCCCGAAGGACCGTGCCGTCAAAGAAGATATAGCGAGTGTTCCCGTTAACCTTCTCTTTCCAGCTTTCGGGAATGGGGTGCTGGTTCTCCCAGAGCGTGAGGAAGATCTCGGCGTCCAAGCGGACCAAACCTGATGCCTTGAGACGCTTGAGCTTCTCCTCGCCCTTGACTGAGGTCTCACCGTCCTTCAGCATCGTTCGCAGCTCCACCTTGGTGAGGTCCAGCTCGGTAAGAGCTATGGAACGTGTGTCGGTCTCATCCGCGATGATATTCCAACCCTCTCCGACGAACTCGACGGGGTTGAAGCGACCGCGGACAATTGAGATAATTGATGCCCCGACCCAACATGCCTGCTTACGAGCAAACTTTGCCAGTTCGCGGGCAAAATCAGGTTGAGAAATTTTTGTAATTACATCGAGCAGAAGTCCCCAGTACTGGGGTACACTGGTCAATGCAATGATAATTTTGCCGAGTGTAGAAGTGTTTTCCACAGTCAGCCTCACTTTCTGCCATAGGAACGACGTGTGTCGCCGTAGCTCTAAAAGCCCTATTTTAGGGCACTTGGAGCTTCGGCGACTGCAAGTCAGATGTAAAGGAACTTTACCTATATAGTATATCACCTTTCACACTTATTGTCAAGTATGGACTACCCTATTTTTCTGTTATACTCATACAAATAGTTAACACGTAAACAATCAAAAATATGTTAATTCCAACAGTAATAGAGAAATCACAGTTTGGCGAGAGAGCATATGACATTTATTCTCGCCTTTTGCGCGAAAATATCATCTTTCTAGGTGGCCCGATTGACGACCACATGGCAAATTTGGTGGTTGCCCAGCTCCTCTTTCTCCAAGCGGAAGATCCAAAAAAGGATGTCTCCCTATATATCAACTCCCCTGGTGGCTCTGTCTCTTCAACTTTGGCTATTGTAGACACCATGAACCAGATCAAAAACCATGTCTCGACTGTCTGTGTCGGTATTGCTGCCTCTGGTGCCGCAATTATTCTCTCTGCAGGTGAAAAGGGTAAACGATATATCCTGCCCAATGCCGAGGTCATGATCCATCAGCCACTCGGCGGTGCAGAGGGACAAGCATCTGACATCGAAATTTCTGCACGTCATATTTTGAAAACTCGCGAGAATTTGAACAAAATACTGGCTAAAAACACTGGCAAGACACTGGCACAGATCGAAAAGGACGTTGACCGAGACTTTTTCATGGACTCTACCGAAGCCAAAAAATATGGCTTGATTGATAAAATTCTTTAAAAATATGGATAATGTATAAAAAGAAGCCCCACTTTCCAAAATGTAAGTGGGGCTTTTGTTTAATACACACAAATTCTTCATGAATTTACGGTTTCAGAAAATTTACCTTCTGCCGCCTTCTTCATCGCTTCCCAAAGTGATGCGAATTGTGAACAGGAAGAAAGTAAATCCTCTATTTTGCCTGACGCAACTATTCGCCCTTTGTCAAAAACACAAATACGATCAAACAAAGGCAACAGATGAATCTGGTGGATGGTAGAAATAATCGTCTTGTCAGTAAACTCTCGAAAAAGATTCTGATAAACATTTATTTCTGTCACTACATCCAAACTACTGGTCGGCTCATCTAGGAGAATAATATCCTTGTCATAGCAAGCCAGAAGTCCACGGGAAAGAGCAAGTCTTTGTTGTTGACCACCGGAAAGATTGACTCCTTTCTCTTTTATTGAAGAATCAAACTTTTTTGGTAGTGATTCTGCGACGTCTGTAAAACATGCCATATTGGTAAATTTCTTGACGAAGTCGAGTTCGTACTCGGCTCCGATCGTGATATTACCCAAAATGGTTGTAGCAAAAATTTCTGGATCCTGTGGGACCAAAGCAATAGCCCGACTAATACCCTCAAAACCGTGTTCGATTTCTTTTCCATCAACAGTGAGTTTAAGACTCTTCGGATGGTAGAGATCACGGCATATTTTGAGAAACGTAGTCTTTCCGCTACCAGTCTCACCAACAAATGCAATTTTTTCGCCACGCTTCATAGAAAACGACACATTCTCAAGATGAAGACATGCATTCTCATGATTGTGGTACGAAAAATTTAGATCTTCTACTTCTAGACATCTCCAATCTTTCGGCAAGACATGGTTGGTAAAGTTTTCGGATAGAAAGGCTTCAGCAACTTCTTCAGAATTCATCACTCTCGTCTTACGTCTCACTACATAGCCATACATGCCGGCAAAATTGAAAAACAAATCGCCAATCTGGTTCAGATAACTTATCAGAATATATACACTTCCAACCAAAACCCCTGGACCAGTCCCGATTTTTTGCCAAAAGAATACCCCGAGCACCAACACTTTCATAATGGCACAACAGACACTGACGATAAACCACTTGAACTCGTTTGTCTTATTTGTTCTGATAGCTAAATCAAGTGGTTCCTCTACCTTGTGCATGATCGCATCAAAAACCAACTTTTCCACCCGCAAAATAATGACTGTCGAAATGTTACTGACAGCATCAAAAATACTAGCGGAAATTTGATTTTCTTTTTTGTTTAGTTCCTTGTATTGTTCTAATAGGACTTTGTCAAAGCGCACGGTTATCCATGCACTTATAACCATCATAATCAAAACAATATAGGAAGCAGAGTGGCTAAAATATACAAGCATCCCATAACAACCAAGAAGGCGTACGAAACAATAAATGAATTCGAAGGAATCGGAGGAAAAATCATTCAATCCTGTTGTTCCTTTTTCACACTTATCAATCGTATCACCAGAATGATGATCAACGTGCCATTCAAGTGGCAAGGTTAGCAGTCCTTTTGTCAGAAACCTCCTGTAATTAATTTTCGCTTTGAATGCGTTGGTTAATTCTAAGACCCTAGCGGGTCCATGAAGTGCCCACACAACAAAAACACGAATCAGCACCACAAGAAGTAGTATCTGTAGAGTAGTTATGCTTACAGCATTGATTCCCTGCAGAGTAATAACGTCAATTACTTTCGCCCACAACAATGGCATAGCGAAAACATCAATTGATTCGGCTAGAACAAACATCACCCAATAAAGGACAATATTGTTCCTATTACCTTCAGAATACTTCCAAATCTTACTGAACAAATAGACCAGAGGACTCTCTTTGATCCCTTTGAACCTATTAGTCATAGTTTTCTTCCTCTCCTGTGTGAAATATCAAAGAACTCGCCCCATAAGCATTTTTGGTGGCTTTGGGCAAAAAAGAACTAAAAACACCGCATTTTGTGCGGTGTTTTTAGTATTTGAAAGAAATCAATATGATTTCAAATACTAGGAACACAGCGCAATCCCCCTGCAGTTTCTGCAGAAGTAAAATCTGGTAGTACAGCAAAAGAGACAAGCCCCTTCCGGCCATTCCAACCAATATTCATTTGATTTCGCATGTTTTTCATGGTTTTTTCAAATTATCACAAACATCCCCACAAGTCAACCTGTAGTCAAAACTTGCACTAGTGGACTATTTCTAGTATAGTTTGGATATTATTGATTTAATTTCAAACTGGAAGTTTTTCGTTTACGGAGGTTTTCTGACAATAACACAATTTCATTTTCTTTCATGACTTACCTTGATTATTTGGTTACTATACGCCCCTCACAAGCAAAAAACGGCTAGTTTTCGTATACCATGTCATTACAAATAGTGATGCTCTTTACAGGGCTGGCACTAGCGATTGGTCTCGGGTTGGGATATTATCTCCGCCTGATCATTTCGCTTAGTCGCAAAGGATCTGTCGAGTTGCGTATCAAAGAAATGGAACTCCGCGCGCAAGAGCGAGAGAAAGCCATTATTGATGAAGCAGAAAAGAAAGCGGGAGGTATCTTGCAAGAAGCACGAGTAGAGATAAAAACAAAGGAAGCAGAAAATAAAAAAACGGAAGATCGTCTGATTAAAAAAGAAGAGTTGCTTGACCATCGACAAACAGATATTGACCGTGAAGTCGAGGAAATCAAAAAACGAATAGAGGAAATAAAGACTATTCGTGAACATGCTGAACAAATCGAGGCACAGAAAGTAGAAGAGATGCAAAAAATTGCCAAACTGACTCCAGAGGAAGCAAAGGAGCAGATTTTACGTACTGTTGAAATAAATGCCGAGGAAGATATTCTCGCTCGAATCAAAAAATTTGAGCGAGATGGTGAAGAACGTTTGGAAAATAAGGCAAAAGATATACTGGCAACATCGATACAGCGCCTTGCAAGCTCTGTTTCATCTGACATGCTCACTACACACGTCACTATTCCGAACGATGAAATCAAAGGTAAGATTATTGGAAAGGAAGGACGAAATATCAAGGCTTTTGAGCGTGTCACTGGTGTCGAGGTGATTGTGGACGATACACCAGGCTCGATTACTATTTCATCATTTGATCCTGTCCGACGACAAATCGCACGATCTGCACTGGAAAAATTGATTGCAGACGGACGTATTCAGCCAGCAAAAATAGAAGAGTTTGTACAGAAAGCTGAACAAGAAATAAATAAAGTAATCAAAGAAAAAGGAGAACAAGCTGTGTTCGAAACTGGGATCATTGGACTTGATCCACGTGTTGTCTCTATTCTCGGACGACTCCATTTCCGTACAAGTTATGGACAAAATGTGCTTGCTCACTCGATCGAGATGACGCATATTGCAGGCATGCTCGCTGAGGAAATCGGTGCAAATGTGATGGTAGCAAAAGCAGGAGCATTGGTGCACGATATTGGCAAAGCACTCGACCATGAAGTGACCGGCACACATGTTGAAATCGGACGTCGTATTCTACAAAAATTCGGTACTGATGAGGCGATTATTAAAGCAATGCAAGCACATCATGGTGAATATCCATATGAAACGCTGGAATCCATGATCGTCCAGTCGGCAGATGCAATTTCTGGTAGCCGCCCTGGTGCACGTCGAGACAGTGTAGAAAATTATTTGAAGCGCCTTGGGGACTTGGAAGCAGTAGCCACTTCATTTACCGGTGTTGAAAAAGCGTACGCACTCCAAGCGGGCCGTGAAATACGTATTTTTGTCACTCCACAAGAAGTAACCGACCTTGATGCCCGCAAAATGGCTCGCAACATCGCCACACGTATCGAAGAGGAGCTAAAATATCCCGGAGAAATCAAAGTTACTATCATCCGTGAGACACGGGTCATCGAATTTGCACGATAATTATATTTGTTGAACAACATACCGACACGTTCGTCAAGTTGTTGCTTTAAAAAACCCTTGCTGTATACTATATTCATAGTAGATGGGTGTTAAGTGTGGTGGAGTTATTTAAAAATTTCAAGTTTAAATGTAGTTCAAGGCAGATGAGAAAAATAATTGGAGGCATACTAATGTATGATGAAAATTATTTTTTGAAATCTAACACAGAAATACGTTCAATTTGGAATTTCGCTTATTAATATAACAATATGCATCATGAATAAGGCCTCTATCGTGGACACAGTCCACACAAAACTAGGTGGAACAAAAGTCCAAGCAGAGGAAGTTGTAGACCTTATGATTGATTCGATCGTATCTACCCTCAAAAAAGGTGGCGAGGTATCAATCGCCGGTCTCGGAATCTTTTCAACAAAGACACGAGCGGCACGACAAGCTCGCAACCCACGAACAGGTGAATCAATCTCTGTTCCATCAATGAAAGTTCCAAAGTTTAGAGCAGCTAAAGCCCTCAAAGAAGCCGTAAAATAGTCGCTCTGTTATTTTGTCCGATTTTATTGTTGCTCGTTCCGTTCGCTCCACGCGCAGTATAATCATACAGCTTGGTCGCGATACTCACTCGCAACTTCAAACTCGAACAAAATACCTGTCGCTTAGAAATTATTGAAATAGTCGCTTGAATTTTTTCTTCAGAGAAATCAAAAAACACCTATGCAGGTGTTTTTTGATAAATGAAAGGCGCAGGATACCCTGCGCCATGTTTATCTAAATTCAAATCCTGATCGGAAGCATTCTAGGAAACTTATTGAGATACTCGTTTAGAGGCATCGCAACATCACTCGTCGTATAACCACCATAATGTGATTTTAGGCACACATATACTATACCTCCGAAAAATACACACTTTTCAACCTCATGGCCCTCTGGGATATACACTCTGTTCCCTGGTGACAAGATCTCAAATGCTTCAGGCGGTAATTCAGAAATGAGGATAAATCTTTTTGTCAGCTTCAGTCCCACACTTGCGGTATTATCCCTGTTAGTGAACAAGTTAATTTCCCTGAAAAAATCAATAGCTGTTCTTACACACCGGCGACCTTTTTGATAAAGCCGATGATAAGAAACCCCGATGCAATCCCCGGTTTCAGTCCCAGTGCAATCAACAACCTCATCAACAAAATAAAGTTCTCCCGTTTTAGGATGCCAATATACACCCATCTTGATATCACTGTCTCCCATAGGAAACCTCCTCCACCAGACTACCATCCACATCAAAAAAGTCAAAGGAAATCCTTTGACTTTTTTGATGATTCTGTGCGGGTAGGGGGAATCGAAGCCTATATAATTTTCTCGCCGTCGCTCGAAAATTTACGTTGGCCTCATCTCGCTTGTTTTTCTTGCTAGAAAAACATAGCTCCGATCAGTCCGACTCCCACGCAAGAGTGTGCAGACACTCCTGCTCCGTCCTCGACCATTAGAAAAACCAGCTCATGGCTGGTTTTTCTAATGGTGCGGGACGGGAGAGTCGGACTCCCCACTACAGTTTGGAAAACTGTCGTTTTACCGATAAACTAGTCCCGCGATGACATACACTGTACCAAAAAAAACACCCTTTCGCAAACCAGTAGTATGCTATAATCCCAGCATGATACACGCGTTCCTTTCTACCTTATTTGTTATTGTCACAAGCACATTCTTGTTCTTTTTTCCTATGCGTACCGAAGGCCCAACAATAACCGAAACAGAAGAAAAACCAGCAACTGTACAAAAAATCAATACTACCCCCGGTCAGTCAACACCTAAAGGTACTCCACT
>CAZQYV010000001.1:10902-59057 GCA_964597675.1 uncultured Candidatus Saccharibacteria bacterium | reverse complement strand
TGTCCTAGTCAAACAAACCTCAACCACCACACCAGTTAAAAAGGTGGTTAAAAAACCAATCCCAGAAGTAACAAGTACAACGACGATTGTGGTACAGACACCTGTCGTACAAAAACCCACACCAGACTTTGTTAAAATCAATGAGACCAGCAGAAAATCAGTGGTCAATATTCTCTGCACCACAAAAGGAGGTGAACTCTCCCCCATCACCGGCACCGGTGTTATTATTGATGCCCGTGGCATTATCCTAACGAACGCACATATTGGTCAGTATTTTTTAGTTCAAGATTTTAGAGAAAAAAATTATGTCCATTGTATTGTACGTACAGGAAGCCCTGCCTACCCACGATACAACGTCGAACTAATGTATATTTCACCGCGTTGGGTCGAATCAAATAAAGACTTACTAAAGCAAAGTAACCCGCAGGGCACAGGTGAACACGATTTTGCCCTCCTTAGAATAACAAATAGTATAAACAAGGAACCTCTACCGACATTTAATTATATTGCTCCAAATACACAAGAAATCACAGCTGAAGGTGACCCAGTCCTACTCGCCTCCTACCCCGCTGGCTTTCTTGGTGGGCTTTCAGTCTTGCAAGATCTCAATATCACAACCGCAATCACAACAATTAAAAAAATATATACCTATAAGCAAAATACTGTTGATCTTATTTCAGTACCCGGCACTGTCGTATCACAAAAAGGTGCATCTGGCGGTGCAGTGGTGGACGGTGACAATAAACTGATTGGTATTATTACGACTAGCTCTGATGGAAAAGAAACGAGTGACCGTGATCTGCGAGCAATTACACTCTCTCACATAAACCGCAGTCTCCTAGAAGAAACAACCGGTAATCTCTCTGACCTTCTCTCACAAAATCCCGACGAGGTTAGTCGTATTTTCAACACAACAATCGCCCCTACCCTTTCCAAAATAATTATTGATGAGTTAAAGAAATAATCTCCTCCCATCTCTTATACAAAACTTTGGCGAAAGTACGTCTTTTGACGAACCTTGCGCAGGCCGACGGGCCGAGCAGAGCAAAAAGCCAGCAGGCTTTTATGTGTGTGAGGTAAAAGATGTACTGAGCAAGAGGTTTTGTCCTTAAATACTTGTCACAAAATTCCTTGTGAAGGTGTGTTTTGACTGGCGCCTTTCGCAGAAGTTTAGAAAACAAGGAGGTATTCCGACATTGTTTTCTTGAACGACGAGAAGTTCGCTAGCTCAGTAGGGCTAGATAGATTGCGCCAGAAAAAATACACTGAGCGAGAAATTTTTTTACCTATTTGTTACCATACTCCGCACTAATCTGAACAATCATTTGAAAATTATCTTCTGGCACGGCTTTATTCGGCTTTTCAATGCCACAGGTGCGACATTTGTGGATTATATTATATTCTTTACCTTTCTTTTCAATTCTAACCGGCTCCATCATTCCACCACAGTCCCCTGCCCGATCCCCAGGGAAAACATCAACATGTTTTGACCACAAACACTCTGGACAGTGGTTTGTATATCCATTTCCCTCTACCTTTGCACCACACTTTTCACAGACAAAATTTTCTTTATTTTTTATAAATTGAGATGACATATATCGTATTATTATATACTCAAACTGATACTATCACGAAATTCTATATAAAAAGAAAATGCGCTAGGTCCAACCCATCGCATTTATACTGCAATAACTTCACAGACTGAGGATGTTATCCATGGTGACAGGAACCATCCCAAAACATTTCTCGGAGATAAGATCGATAGTCTCCGTAGAATAAAATGATCCGAACTCGATATTTAATGGCAAGTCGTCAGTACCTAATGAATAACTATTTCCGTACTCATCCATAACCGAAGAATGAGACAACACATCACAACAGCGAGTACAAGCAATTGTGCAGCTTGAACCACTACAAGACGTGTATACAGCGTCACTATCATAACATCTATAGCTTTCTGTCCACGCCTTATTTAGTCTAACTACCTTAACATGGTCTTTATGGACCAATAGATCCAAAGGTGATGAACCTCTAAAAACAATTGAATGAGTTAGACAAATAGCTTCATTCCTCGACTCAAGAAGAGTAATAGTCCGTCCTCTCCTTTTCATATTCAAGTCACTAATTAACTCCGTAACCCCTTTATCTTGACTCGAAACATACTCGATCATTTCCTTAAGTTTTTTGACTTTACGTCTCAACCCCGTTACATCAGCACTCAGATTACCCCATCCAGTTACCTGTTTTCTCATAACAAAAACCCTTTCTGACGAAAGATTATACCAATATCTATAAAAAGTAAACCTGCCCCGCTCCGCTTTTCGATTTCGGACACAGAGTCATACTATGACTTTGTTCACTCCCGACAGATACAGAAAAAACCTCGAGTGAGGTTTCTTCTGTATCTGTCGGGGTGCCGAGAATCGAACTCGGGCCGCATGATCCCAAATCATGAATACTACCGCTATACTACACCCCGTTATTACAAAATGAAGTGTATCATAATATATTTTAATATCAAAATCTATAGGACAATGTCATCAAGGATATATACTCGAGACACTCTCCTTTCCATATCAACATATACTGTTGCCACATCAAACTGCCATTCTGTTTCATCTGAAACATCTTTGTCCAATAGATATGACTGTATGACCCTCCCCAACCTCTGCAATTTCCATGGATGCATGTTATCTTCTGGTCTATACTCCCCTTTTTGACCAACTGTTCCATGTGTAACACCAAAATCAGTCGAATCTGATATTTCACGAGAAACAGTTTTGACCTCTACAAAGTGAATATGCCCTCCTTTTTTAGCCACAATATCAATTTCACCCCATTTTCTCAAATAGTTACGATCAACTATCGTATAGCCATTTTTTCTCAAGTACTCACAAGCACAATCCTCTCCAGCCCTCCCCACCACTTGCTTTTGAGTCGGTTTCTTCGGAAACATATACATATTCTATCATGTTAGACATGTTTGGATAGACGAAGTGGTGTACAAAGTATGAAGCCAGCAATTATGTTACATGTGGAACATAAATCCATGTTTTCACGTGAAACACTTTTCAAAAACCTATAAAACAGACATTGAATGGACTGTCTGTTTTTAATACACCCATATTTAAAGCCATATTTTTTCAATAGACACTGAAATGACCATTATTTTTGACGTCAATCAAAGACTGTCCTTAATCCCCATGTCCACAGACTTATCCACAGTTTTGGGCGTCTTTCATGACAAGACTTTATTTTGCATTTTTATATTGCATAGTGTAATATCAATGATGTTTACCAATGCGGGTATGGTTTAATGGTAGAACACGTCCTTGCCAAGGACGAGATTCGGGTTCGATTCCCGGTACCCGCACAGTAAAATTAATGCGCCCGTAGCTCAACGGATAGAGTACCGGTCTTCGGAACCGTGGATGTGGGTTCGATTCCTGCCGGGCGCACAAGCTAAAAAATCTAAACTGCTTTAGATTTTTTAAGACTTGTGCGGGACACAGCCATATTTTTTCCCCAGAAAAAATAGGCGAGTCCTGGGGTCGTAGAAATTTTTGAGCGGCGGCGAGAAAATTATCGAGACCACAAGTAACTATTTACTCCCATGAAAACAGATTTCTCCATACCTCAGGAAGTTTCATATGTAACAGAGACACTCGAAAAGGCAGGTTTTGAGGCATTTTTGGTTGGGGGCTGTGTCCGAGACATGATCCTTGACAGGGAACCAAAGGATTGGGATGTGACAACAAATGCAGTCCCTGAGCAGATTATCTCTCTTTTTACCGAAACCTTCTACGAAAACAAGTTTGGTACTGTTGGTATTGTAAACAAGGAAACTGAAAACCCGAATCTAAAAGTGGTTGAAGTCACTCCATACAGAATAGAATCAGACTATTCTGATAACAGACACCCAGATACCGTTATTTTTAGCCAAAAAATTGAGGATGATCTGCAACGACGCGATTTTACTATGAACTCGCTGGCCTACTCTGTCTCTGACAAAAAAGTAATTGACCTTTATGGAGGTCAGCAGGATATAAAGGACAAAGTGATACGTACAGTGGGGAACCCAGATAGTCGTTTTACTGAAGATGGACTCCGTATTCTACGAGCAATACGTTTCAAAGCAGATATTGGTTTTGATATTGCACCAGAAACAGAAAAATCAATTCTTGAAAATGGCCACCTCTTAGAAAACATATCTCGTGAGCGAATTCGCGATGAATTTACGAAATTAGTTATGTCTCGAGACCCTATGGGGGGTCTCCTTGCAATGCAGAAATGCGGTTTACTCTCGTATGTTGTGCCTGAACTAGAGGAAACGATTGGGGTGGAACAAAACAAAGCCCATTCGTATCATGTTTGGGAGCATTTGCTCCGTAGTGTCCAGCATGCAGCGGACAAAGATTATCCGCTGGAGATACGTTTAACAGCTTTGTTTCATGATATTTCAAAACCAGCGTCACGAAGATGGGGAAAGGAACAAAACCAGTGGACTTTTTATGGTCACGAGGTTCTGGGTGCACGTACTGCAAAAAAAATACTAACAGATTTAAAATATCCAACAAAAATTATAGAGAAGGTAACAAAACTAGTCCGATGGCACATGTTCTTTTCTGACACCGAGCAAATAACGCTCTCTGCGGTCCGTAGAATGATTGTAAATGTCGGACGCGATAATATATGGGATTTGATGAATGTACGCATATGCGACCGTATAGGGACTGGTAGGCCTAAAGAAGACCCATATCGTCTACGAAAATATCATGCCATGATCGAAGAGGCACTCCGAGACCCAATCTCGGTTGGTATGTTGAAAATAAATGGGAAAACAATGATGGAAAAGCTCGGAATTACTCCTGGACCGGTTATTGGATTCACACTACACGCACTACTTGAGGAAGTACTAGAGGATCCAACTAAAAATACAGAAGAATATCTTGAAAAAAGGGCGCGAGAATTGGTTGCTTTGCCTTTTGATGAACTAAAACGACTTGGCGAGGAGGGTAAGGAAACAAAAGCAGAAGCAGACGAACAAGAGGTCAAAAAAATACGTGGAAAACATTGGGTTAAATAAGATTTATGCAAAACCTTGATACTTTCAGAGAATTTTTATTATAAAAAAACCGCTCAGTCATGAGCGTATTTCACAATACACACTGACGAGCGATTTGGGGAGAAGAGTAACACAGCAATAACAATAGTTGGATACAATATCACAAAAATAAAAATAAATAGTAGATAGTTGAGGATATTTTGATCACCTCACTATGCTAAAACCAAGTTACCTTCTAATAGGGGACCGGCCGAGTCCCAAAGTACATCTTATTACAATGAACAAATTCAGGTTTATTGTCCGTCTTATTATCGGACATTCCACCTGTGATCTGTATGTAGTATATCAGTCATAAAAGTCATGTAAAGGACTTCAAGGACAAATCTGTGGATAAGTCCTTATTTTTCTATTTCAATTTCTACAGGACAATGATCTGACCCCATTACATTTGCAAGAATACGTGCACTCTTTAGACAGGAGAGGAGAGTGTTGCTTATGAAAAAATAATCGATGCGCCACCCAACATTTCTCTCGCGCGCATTTTGCCAATGAGTCCACCATGTATAGTGGCCATTGCCTGAAATAAAGTGACGAAAAGTATCGACAAAGCCCTTTTTTATAATGTTATCCACACCCTCTCGCTCTTCTTTTGTGTACCCATGTTCACCTTCATTTTGTTTTGGATTAGCCAAATCATCTGCTGTGTGTGCAACATTTAAATCACCACAAAAAATGATTGGTTTTTGTCTCTGTAATTCATCAACATATGCCAGAAATGCAGGATCCCACTGTTTGTGTCTTAGGGTAAGTCGAGTCAATTCTCTTTTAGAATTTGGTGTATATACAGTGACCAGAAAAAATGTTTCATATTCGAGAGTTAAAACACGCCCCTCTGTGTTTGGATCTCCAAATTGGTCTTTATCTAAGCCATATTTTGCACATATTGCCTCTGGCAAATTATGTGAAACAGACACCGGTTTTTGCTTTGTAAATATTGCCGTGCCACTGTATCCCGCACGTGTGGCAGGGTTCCAAAACTCTGTATATTCTGGTAAATCGATTTCATTTTGATCCTTTTTAGATTTTATTTCTTGGAGACATAATATATCTGGATTATGCTCTTTTAGAAAGGGTAAAAACAGCCCTTTTTTGTGAACTGCTCGAAGCCCATTTACGTTCCATGATATGATTTTCATTGGTTCTAGTGTACCATACTGAAAAGGTATGTGGTGTACATCATCCTATATGGTGGTATAATACACATATCTTATTTTATACGTAACAAAATATTATGCCTACAAAGACAAATTCAGCGTTTATGAAGCCGATGACAGTGAGTGAAGACTTAGCTGTCGTTATTGGCAAAGGCCCAATGCCTCGATCAGAAGTTTCAAAGAAGATCTGGGAGTATATTAAAAAACACGATCTTCAGGATCCAAAAAATAAGCGCAACATTGTTGCTGACGAAAATCTTAAAAAGATCTTTGATGGCAAAGCAGTGGTAAATATGTTTGAAATGACAAAATTGCTTTCAAAGCATTTGTCATAATAGACTTATAACAAAAAACACCCTCTCTAGAGGGTGTTTTTTGTTTTATTCACTTTTGTTGTGAAATTTTTTATGAACATCACGGAGATGTTTATCGGTTACGTGTGTATAGATCTGGGTAGTGCCAATATTTGCGTGACCCAACAAGGCCTGAACTGAACGAAGATCTGCTCCATTGGAAAGTAGATCGGTAGCAAAAAGATGGCGCATCATATGGGGAGTAACCTTTTTAGATATACCCGCTTTAATAGCTAATTCCTTGACTATCCTCTCGATAGAGCGTTTTGTTAAGCCCAAATTTTCTCCTTTTCTACCCATTGTTTTAGGCAAATTCTCGGCTAATTTTATAAACAAAGCATCATCCATATCTTTTCTTTTTGATAAATAGTCTTTTACAACCTTCTTGGCCTTGTCAGAAACAAAAACCACTCGTACTTTTCCTCCTTTACCACGAATAGAAATTTCATCGGAGTGCAAATCGATATCACGAGATAGGGAACATAGCTCTGACACACGTAACCCAGTAGAAAAAAGAAGCTCAAGTATAGCACGATCCCGATAATCCTTGAGACTATCTCCATTTGGAGCATTCAGTAGTCGCTTCAATTCTGGCTCAGTGATCAAATCTAGAGATCGCTCCTGTACTTTTGCAAGCTCAATCCTCTCTGCAGGCAGGGTTTTGACCTCCTGACGTGCCATATATTTGAGAAATGCCCGAATGGCGATCAAATAATAATTCTGTGTTTTTTTGCTTAGTGTTTCGTTCAGTTTACCGAGGTTTTTTAGTGGCTGTCGATTAAGCCAAAGTCGAAACTCCCGTACTGATGTATCTGTAATATCAGCAGGAGAATCATTTTTAATATATTCCAAAAAACGAGTGAGGTAGCGGTCATAATTCTCTACAGTATTTACCGAGCGACCCTTTTCGATTTCAATATACTCTAGAAACTGCTGTTTAAGTTTTTTGAGAGAAGCCATGGGTAAATTATATCATAATTATTGTGCGACACTGCGGTGTGGCTGTTTTGCGGATTTTATACCTGATTATGGCATTTACACTGTAGCCCTTGCATGGAGTGATCTTTTATGCTATCCTAGTGTCAATGCTTACGAAAACCAAAAAAACAAAGGTTATCAAAGAAACTCAGATTCATGAGACAGATACTGGCTCTCCTGAGGTGCAAATTGCTGTCTTGACCAAGCGAATAGACGAGCTTGCCTCACATTTAAAGAAAAATGCTAAGGATAATCACTCTCGCCGAGGACTGTTGCAAATGGTTGCAGATAGAAAAACTCATCTAAAATACCTCGAAAAGAAATTCCCAAAACGATATGCTGTTCTGATTAAAAAACTTGGCCTCAAGAAATAATCTCTAAAAATAATCGCTTAAGGCGATTATTTTTCTATTGTTTGGTATACTTATTGATAGGTTCTTTCTTATTGAGTCACTTCATAACAAAATTACAGCGAAAGTATGTTTTTATCCGAACCTTGCGCAGGCCGACGGGCCGAGCAGAGCAAAAAGCCAGCAGGCTTTTATGTGTGTGAGGAGAAAGACATACTGAGTAAGTAATTTTGTACATTTTTATATTTTAATTATTTATTATGGCAGTTATAAAACACAAAAATCAGCGCGTGGGTATTTTTATAGATACGCAAAATCTCTACCACTGTGCAAAAAACATATATGGTGCAAAAGTTAATTTTGACCAAGTGGTCAAAGATGGTCTAGCGGGACGATCTCTTATTCGTGCCGTGGCATATGTTATCACCACAGAATCAGGAGAAGAAAAAAGTTTTTTTGAAGCACTAGAAAAAGTGGGAATAGAAACAAAAACAAAAAACCTCCAAATATTTGCTGGAGGAGCAAAAAAAGCAGACTGGGATGTTGGACTTGCGGTTGATGCGATTAAACTTGCACCAAAACTTGATGCGGTGATTATTATTTCTGGTGATGGCGACTTTGTTCCATTGGTAGAATATTTACAGGTGAATGAGGGTTGTCAGGTAGAAGTGATGTCTTTTGGTAAATCATCATCTAGCAAATTGATCGAGGTCTCCGACGACTTTATTGATTTGGATGAAAACCCACGGAAATATTTACTCGGTTTTCGCCCTCAAAACAAACGACCTCGCGGACAAGTAGATCATGTATAGTTCTTACAAAACACTGGCTCGGAATATCCTTTTTGGAGCACGCGATATGTCTTGCTAGACATTCGCTCAATCTCGCTCCGTCGAGCTCCGAAGTCTCCAAAAACGATATTCCTTCACCGTTGTTTTGTAAATTTGTTTTCCTTTGTTGTATTTTGTTACACTTATAATATATGGAAGAAAATAATGTACCATCACAGGAACCTCAAGGCGAGCATTCTCCATCCGTCTCGCCAGAGCAACATATTCGTCTAAAATCACTTCGTACATACGAAGGTGATGTTGCTGAAGCGATTTCACATACTAATACTTCTATAACAACTATTGCTGTTGCTGAACAAAAAAGACGATTAGCACAACCAGAACCACAAATAGGAGACACTATACCTACTGGTGCTAAAAACAGATTATTCGGTCTTGTTGGTACACTACTACTCATACTTGGTATTAGTGCTATCGGTGGAGTGTATTATTCTGTTTCGCAAAATAATAAAAAAATTGAGGTAATAAAGAAAGAGACAATAATTAGTTTTTCACACAGTCAAACAATACAAGACAGTGTGTCATATGAACAATTCGCCGAAACTATTCGTTTCGGTGTACGCGATTTTAAACAACCAGTAAATTCGGTTTTATATTTTAATATCATTGGTTCTGGCACAACTGCTACAGGAACAACCGCAAGAAAAGTTGCTAGTCTATTTGGACCCCATATGCCAGATAGTCTGTCTCGTACACTGACTAGCCCATACATGGTTGGTATATACTCGTTTAGTACAAATGAACCATTTATCATTCTGACTACCGAAGACTCGGCCCTTGGCTACGCGGGTATGCTTTCATGGGAAAAAGAGATGGTTACAGATCTTGCCCCAATATTTGGTATCAGGAGCACATCCACACCATACACCTTTACAGACGAGGAACTTCGAAACAAAGATCTTCGAATTGTGACTGATGAAATAGGAAAAACTATCTTGTTGTATTCATTTATAGACAAAAACACAATACTTATTACCTCGCATGAAGCCATATTTAATGCGCTTCTAGGTAAATATCTAACAGGACACACTACAAGGTGACAGGGCTACAGTGTGGTGATATAATGTCGCCATGGAATTAAATACACAACAATTTAAGTCATTACTCGAAGAGGAGAAAAAAGTACTAGAGGGTGAACTCGCTACATTGGGCAGAAAAAACCCAGCAAATTCTGCTGATTGGGAGGCAACAGAGCCAGATATTGATGTTGATGCGGCTGATGAAAATGTCGTCGCAGATGGTATAGAGGAGTATGAGAACAACAAAGGAATTTTAGAACAACTTGAAACTCGTTTAAATGAGGTTATTGTTGCCTTGGATAAAATTGAACACTCCACCTACGGCATGTGCGAGACATGTAAACAGCCAATTGAAAGTGACCGTTTGGAAGCAAATCCTGCAGCGAAAACCTGCAAGATGCATATGAATGATTAGTTAATTGTACATTACAAAATTCTTGGCTCATCCTATCTCTTGTGGAGCACGCGTATTTTTATGCTGAAAAATCGCTCAAGTCTCGGCTACCCGCCTTGCGAAGTCTCCACAAGAGATACGATCTCGCCGTAATTTTGTAGACTACGAATCGAAATAATCTGAATATAAAATAATTTTTAACGGAATGAAAACAAAAACTTTTTCGACAGAGTACGGTGGACGAACACTTGAGATTGAATTTAGTGACTTGGTAGAACAGGCACATGGGTCATGTCTAGTACGATATGGCGATACTGTTGTGCTCGCTACTGCAGTTATGTCAAAACAAGCAAAGGATGGGGCTAATTTTTTTCCTTTGACTGTTGATTTTGAAGAAAAATTTTATGCTACTGGGAAAATTCTCGGTAGCCGTTTTCAAAAACGTGAGGGACGGCCAACAGACGAAGCAATTCTCTCTGGCCGTATCGTCGATCGAACAATTCGACCCTTGTTTGACCAATGGATTCGACATGATGTTCAGGTTGTTATCACTGTCTTGTCCATCGGGGAAGATGATCCTGATATTCTTGCCGTCCTCGGAGCATCTATCGCGCTCAGTACATCACATATTCCATGGAATGGCCCAGTCTCTGCAGTTAGAATAGGGAAAAATGCTAATTTCGAAATCAATCCAACATACACACAGAGAAATACCGATGCCTATGCTTTGGATTTACTGGTCTGTGGTACTGGAAAAGAAATAAATATGATTGAAGTGGGAAGTAGTGAGGTGGGAGAAGATGTTGTCCTTGCTGGAATGGAGATGGCCCAAAAAGAACTTGCAAAAATGCAAGATTTCCAGACACAAATCATAAATGAAATTGGGAAAGAAAAAGTTGTTGTCTCAAAACCAACTGTCTCGCCAGAGGTTCTGACTTTATTTGAGGAAAAAATTCAACCAATTTTGATGGACAAAGTTTTTTCTGGCACGGCTGGAAAAAGTGATTTGACCGCCCTTGAAGAAATATGGGAAGACGAAATCAAAAACTTGCCAGATGGAACTGATACCACACAGGCAGACAATTTGTTACAAGAAAAAATTGATGAGGTAATCCATACAGAAGCTATACAAAATAAAAGACGGCCGGACGGAAGAGGACTAGACGAGATTCGCCCACTTGTTGCACGTGTCGGTGGAATTTCAAAAATATTGCACGGGGCAGGCACGTTTTATCGTGGAGGAACACATGTTCTGTCCGTACTAACACTTGGTGCACCAGGGGATGCACAACTAATAGATACTATGGAAGTTCAATCTGGTCATAAGCGATTTATGCTCCACTACAACTTTCCGCCATATTCAACAGGAGAGGTGGGTAGAATGGGGGGCACAAATCGCCGAATGGTCGGGCATGGAGCACTAGCTGAAAAAGCTCTTGTCCCAGTACTGCCAAACAAAGAAGCATTTCCATACACAATACGCCTTGTTGCAGAATCGATGGCCTCAAACGGGTCAACCTCGATGGCATCAGTCTGTGCAGGTACTTTGGCATTAATGGACGGTGGAGTGCCGATCGCTCGGCCTGTGGCTGGAATTGCAAGTGGATTAATGATGTCGAGCAAAGCAAGATCCGTAGACTCCGCTCAGGATCAAAATTACGTAATCCTGACAGATATTCAAGGGCCAGAGGACCACCATGGCGATATGGATTTCAAAGTAGCAGGAACAGAAACAGGGATAACTGCTGTCCAAATGGATGTTAAAATTTCCGGAGTTCCTCTCCATATCCTGAAAGAAGCATTTGAAAAAGCCAGAATTGCAAGATTACAAATTCTAAAAGTCATAACCGAGGCGATTGCCACGCCACGTGAGAGTATTTCTGAATATGCGCCACATATTATTTCAATTTCAATCAAGCCAGATCAAATTGGATTGATTATTGGCACAGGCGGGAAGACAATCAAAGAGATCAAAGAGAAAACGGGAGCAGAAATTGATATTGAAGACGACGGTACAGTTTACATTACTGGCAAAAAAGAGGGGTGTGAAGAGACGAAGAAAATTATAGAAAATATGACATGGGAAGCAAAAGTGGGGGACAGATTCCGAGGTGAAGTGGTAAAAATAACAGAATTTGGTGCTTTTGTACGAATTAATGGTGGGACTGAAGGTTTGCTTCATATTTCAGAAATTTCTCCAAAAAGAATAAAGACTGTAGATGAATTACTAAAAGTTGGAGACACTGTACCGGTTGTGGTGAAAGAAGTTGATGAACGTGGACGATTGAAACTCTCGGTAAAAGAAATTGATCCGGAGTGGTTTGATAAAGTGAAGTAAAAGATATTTTTCTTTGCTCCCCTCAAGCTTCCAGCGAAGCTCTCGGCTGTCCTCGTCGCAAATTCGTCAAGAGCCCTCGCTTAACTCGGGTCATTGACGAAACAATGCTTTGCGACTGCGGGGGCGCGAAAAAATAAATTTTACTTTTTGATGAGAATATTAAATTTATTAATTAGCAAAATGATATGGAAAAAATACCAGGAAACAGTATTATTTTAGAATTATTAGAGAGAAATGAGGAAGATATTCTTGATCATAAAAAAGAAGTTAGAGAGGGCAAAAAATCTTTTTCTCCCAGATTACAAGATATCGAACCAGAAGCATATAGGATGTTATTTGAAAAACTAACAGAAACAAAATTAAAAATTTTAGATGCTGTTAACAAAGGAGAAAATAAAAAAAATATAATTAATATATTTAAAGAACTCACAGAGTTTGGAAATAAACTTGAAGAAAAATATACTGGTGGAGAAACATCTTATGAGAACGATTGTATAAGGCATTGGGGACAAGTTCTATTGTTTAAATTATAAAAGGCTCACTTTATGTGCGTCTTTTGTTTTATGTGATAAAATTGTTTTATTAGAAATATTTACTCATTACTTTTTAATTTTATGGCTGTTTCAAAAATCTACAGCGCGCAGACTACACTTCTCTCTGCTCAAATTATTGATATAGAAGTTGATCTGTCCAAAGGGCTACACTCATTTTCTATTGTCGGACTTGCAGACACATCAGTCAATGAATCAAAAGATCGCGTTGGTGCAGCAATAAAAAATACTGGTTTCAAATCTCCAAAGAACAAAAATCAAAAAATTGTGGTATCACTCGCTCCGGCGGACATCAAAAAAGAGGGTCCGCTTTTTGATTTACCAATTGCTGTCGGTTATCTCCTTGCAAGCGAGGATATAAAAGCTGATACAAAAAATAGAATTTTTGTTGGCGAGCTTTCACTCGATGGGGAATTGCGACCGATAAAGGGGGCTTTGCCAATAACCCGAAAAGCCCAGAAGGAAGGTTTCACAGAGATATTTCTGCCAATTCAAAATGCAGAGGAGGCGAGCAATATTGAAGGTATGACGGTCTTTGGAGCACACAACCTTCTTGAGGTTCTCCAACATATTAATACAAAGAAATATGATGATGCCGATGACTCAAAGATGTGTGTACATAATATAGAAATCCTTCCCTACACTAGGATAAAAAAGAAGGTGATATCACGAGAAATTGATATCGATTTTGCTGATGTTAAAGGGCAAGAATCTGCAAAACGTGGACTAGAAATAGCTGCGGCAGGAGGACACAATATAATAATGTACGGCCCACCAGGGACAGGAAAAACAATGCTTGCTCGTGCATTTACACATCTACTGCCACCACTATCATTTGATGACATGCTTGAAGTGACATCAATATATTCTATTGGTGGACTTTTATCAGAAGGTTTAATCGAGCACCCGCCGTTTCGCGCACCACATCACACTGCGTCATATGTTTCTCTCGTCGGAGGTGGATCTAATTTGAAACCGGGAGAGGTAACACTAGCACATAAAGGTGTTTTATTTCTTGATGAGTTTCCAGAATTTGATACAAAAGTACTTGAAACATTACGACAACCCCTTGAAGATAGGGTGGTGACTGTATCACGGGCAAAAGGATCTGTTCGCTATCCAGCAAGTTTTGTTCTCATAGCCACCATGAATCCTTGTCCTTGCGGAAATTTTAATGTTAAAGGCAAAGAGTGTACCTGCAGTGCAAAAGATTTGGAAAGATACAAACGCAAATTATCTGGGCCGATCGTTGACCGTATCGACATGTGGGTAGAAGTTTCAAAGGTTGATCATGAACGACTTACAGATGCGCGAAGTAAACACGAGGGGACAGATATTATACAACCGCGTGTAGAAAAGGCCAGAGAAATACAGAAAAATAGATACACACAGGCAAAATTAAAAATTCAGACAAATGCCGAATTGTCTCCAAAGGATCTTGTGGCACATATACAAATTTCAGATGTTGTAAAAAATATACTCAATGTATCAGCCAAAAAACTTGATTTATCAGCCAGAGCGTACCACCGTGTTATAAAACTGGCACGAACAATTGCAGACCTCGCGGGGAGCGATGAAATAGAGGAACTCCATATTCTAGAGGCATTACAATACAGACCAAAACAGCTGACATAGAAAACTTAATTTAAAATATTGATTTTACCTAAAAGATCTAGATTGAAATTGATGATATGTTTTTTAGTATGAAACCATTTATTTTCAATTACTGATACTTCAAATGTTAGAAAACTGTAATTATCTAGTTCTGGTTCAGAAATAACAATCTTTTCTATATTTTTAGGATTAAATGTTTTTGCAATTTCTTTATAATCGTCATTTTTTTGCAAGATTTTAAAAACTCTTTCCATAAGTCCAGTGAGAAAATATATAGGAAATTCTGTATCGGTCTTATCTTCAATTTCTACATTTTCTGGTAAACCGCGTCTATCAATAATATAGCTAGACATTTCAAATCCATAGTTCGATAATATCTGTTTTCCTAGAGTTACCTTTTCTGGCTTAGGAAGTGGAATTTCTTTTTTCAAATCATTATCAGTGTGTAGACCAGATGCTTCTGCAATACCTTCAAGTACTGAATCAATGTCTTTATCAGGTATCGTCTCTTTTTCATCAAATTCTTTACCTAGTGTACTGGTTTCAATTTCTGAAATTCCTTCGCTCACTTCAGTATTTGTAACAACTGGACTACTTTCAAATGTCATAAATGTATTTTAAAAGATATTAAAAAATCTAGAATGGGTTTTTAGCACCACGGATCTCAAAGTGGAGGTGGACACCGGTTGATTTACCGGTACTGCCCATATGTCCAATCACTTGACCCTGGGAAACATTGTCTCCTGCAGAAACTTCTACAGAACTCAAATGACCGTACAGTGTTTGCGTACCATTCGCATGACTAATAACCACATATGATCCGTAGCCACCATTCCAGCCAGATCCTTTTGCAATCAAAACCTTACCTGATGCGGCAGCAAGAATGTTTGAGCCGTATGAAGATGCCAAATCGACACCGTTGTGACCATGAATACCTTGTGTTTTTATACCGCCAATAATTGGTCTCATATAATAGCCATTATATGTTGGAGTTAGCGATCCTTTTACACCAACACCGGTATTACTTGGCTTTACTGATGACTGCTGAGGAGTAATTTCACCATCAGGAATAACGATTTCATCACCAATTGCCAATTTTGAGTCCAATGCTAGGTTGTTGTATTGTAAAATTTCGTCCAAATCTGCCTTGTACTGTTTTGTAATGCTTTTTAGAGAATCTCCTTTTTTAACAATGTGTTGGACGCCAGAAATAGGCAAAATAACCAATGTTTGGTCTGGAGTAATTACACGCCCTTTCAAATCATTGGCCCATACAATCGTGTTTACTGAAACTCCAAACATTTTTGCAATAGCGGGCAGTGTGTCTCCCTTACGAACAACGTAAATGCTAATCTGGTCGGAAGACATACTATGATCTTTACCATCAAGCGACGCACTCTGTGTCTCGGGGGATAAAGAAGACCCGTCGACAATCAAAACATCTCCCTCTGTCGAAGAAGCTGATGGGTCTGGTGAAAGGGACGCTTGCAAAAGTGCCATATTTTGTGAATTTGGCATTACACCATCGGCCTCTACCTTGTCTGACGAAAACAGGTCTGCGAAAAACGAAAAAACACCCGCACGTGCATAAAGCGGAGTAAAAAGTGACACTAAGAGAATAAAACCAATACTATAACGTGTCACTATGGTCACCTCAATCTTGCCCGATCCCACTCCAATACCATGTGGAGTGATTTTTAGACCGTGCTTGGAATGAGGATCATGTTGTTGACCCAAAATAAGCCGATGTTAATTTATAGTCTGAAAACTGAAATGTGGCTCAACTAAGCCATGGGCATATCTGTAGATTACCTTGTTTATTATACTTTTTCTTATCCTCTGGTCAATAGACGAGGTGGATTGCTATACTAGCATGATGACTCATCTTGACGCTTTAAATGACCAACAAAAAAGTGCAGTATATGCTACGGAAGGCCCAGTCCTAATTGTCGCTGGGGCAGGCGCAGGTAAAACAAAAACAATTACACATCGTATCCTCCATTTGATAGAAAAAGGGGTGCCTGCCGAGTCGATACTGGCAATTACATTTACAAATAAAGCGGCAAAAGAAATGAGGGATAGGGTGCTTGGACTCCTTGGGGAAAGCCGACGAATACCCCTTGTTTCTACATTTCACTCTTTTGGAGTACGAGTATTAAAAGACAATGCTCCACTTCTCAAACTCCCTCGACATTTTGCCATCTTTGACAAAAGTGACCAAAAGAAAATCCTAAAGGATGCTTGTATTCATATTGGAATTGATCCAAAAGAACATTTAGAGAAAATACAACATATTATATCGCGAGAAAAAGGGAGTGGAACTTCGGCACAGATATACAACGAACGAGGGGCTTACGATTACACATCTGAAATAACGAAAAAGGTTTGGCTGATGTACGAAACAATACTTGCACGCGAGGGCGGGCTCGATTTTGATGATTTGTTGTTAAAAACAAAACGCTTGTTTGAAACACATCCAGAGGTATTGGCACGATATCAAGATAAGTATCAATATATTCATATTGATGAATATCAAGATACAAATGCAGTACAAAACACAATCGTCGAATTGCTGGCAAAGAAACACCATAATATCTGTGTAGTGGGGGACACTGACCAAAATATTTATAGTTGGAGAGGAGCAGAAATAAAAAATATGCTACATTTTGAAAAAACATACCCAGATACTCAGACTATATTTTTGGAACAAAATTATAGATCAACAAAAACAATCCTTGCGGTCGCAAATCAAATTATAGAAAAAAATAAGTACCGCATACCAAAAAAATTATTCACAGAAAACGCATTGGGCGAATCGGTTGGTTTATTTGAGGCACGAAGCGAAACAGATGAGGCGCAGTTTATTGCTCTTACATCAAAAAAATTAATTGAAAATGGAGTTGCACCAGAATCTATTGCGGTCTTGTATCGAGCAAATTTCCAGTCGCGGGCATTGGAGGATGCATTTATGGCTTTTGGTGTACCTTACCAAATGCTAGGTACAAAATTTTTTGAAAGAAGGGAAGTAAAAGATGTTATCTCATATATTCGTGCATCACTTAACCCAGACAACAGGGCTGATTTTGCACGTATTGTTAATGTGCCTACTAGAGGAATTGGAAAAGTGACAATTGATAAAATCCAAGACGGTAAGGAAGAAACTTTGCCTCAGGGAACCCAAGCCAAGATAAATAATGTCCGTAGCATGCTAGCTGAATTCTCAACCAAAATTGCAGAAGAAAAACCAAGTGTGGCTATCAAATATGTTATCGAGCGCTCGGGAATGGAAAAAATGTATATGACAGGTGTTGAAGAAGACACTGAACGCCTCGAAAACATTATGGAATTAGTATCTCTCTCACTCCGCTATGACGAACTGCTAATTGGAGAGGGTATGGAACAATTTCTGACAGACAGTGCACTTGCATCCGACCAAGACTCACTCGATGACAAAAAACAAGGAGTAAAACTAATGACAGTTCATTCATCAAAGGGGCTCGAGTTTTCTTATGTATTTGTCTCTGGAATGGAAGCAGATCTCTTTCCACATAAAGGTTTTGGTGATAAGAAAAAAAGTGGGGAGGATGCAGAGGAAGAACGCCGTCTATTTTATGTCGCAATTACTCGTGCAGAGAAAAAGGTATTTCTTACTCATGCACAAACACGAACTATTTTTGGTTCAATGCAAGTAAATGCTCCTTCAGAATTTCTCGACGATATCAGCCCAGAATATATCGTGCACGAATCTTATGTGGGAAGTGAAAAAAAGGAACCATTGTTTCATATCGATTTTTAACGTATAGTTTTCATGCAATGAGTATTAAAGCAAAAAAATCACTCGGTCAAAACTTTTTAAAATCGCCTCATATCTTGAACGATATTGTCGTCGCTGGCGGGGTTACTGCCGATGATACTATTTTGGAAATCGGACCAGGTGAAGGGTCTCTGACTGCAGTATTGCTTGCCACAGGTGCCAAAGTTATAGCAGTAGAAAAAGACGATCGTCTTATTCCTATTTTGTCTGACAAATTTCCTAATGAAATTGCATCGGGAAAACTTACTCTCATTCATGATGATATTTTACTTTTAGAAATATCTCATCTTAATATTGGAGAATATAAATTAATTGCAAATATACCGTACTATATTACGGGACAAATTATTAGAAATTTTCTGGAGTCAAAAAAGCAACCAGCGTCAATTACGCTTCTGGTACAAAAAGAAGTTGCGGATCGAATTGTCACACGTGATAAAAAAGAAAGTTTACTTTCTCTTTCTATCAAAGCATACGGTATACCGACATATGTGCGGACAGTTGGTAAAGGGGCATTTACACCATCACCATCGGTTGATTCTGCTGTAATACACATAAAAAATATATCAAAAAATAGATTTAATGGAGTAAAGGAAAAAGATTTTTTTGATTTAATTCATGCAGGTTTTGCTCATAAGAGAAAACAACTTCTCCCAAATCTTTCTGTGCTGTATCCGAAAGAGAAACTACTTTCTGCTTTTGAAAAAACAGGTATAGATATACATGGTAGGGCAGAGGATATATCAATTGATACATGGTTCTCGCTACTTTCGAATCTTAAATAAAAACACCTCGTGACAGAGATGTGTTTTTATTTATTCTACTAGTTTTATAAAATTCTTGGCTTGGTGTGTCTTTCCCCTCACACACATAAAAGCCTGCTGGCTTTTTGCTCTGCTCGGCCCGTCGGCCTGTGCAAGGTTCGGGTAAAGACACACCTTCACTGTAATTTTATAAAACTATGGTCTAATGTAAACCGAAACAGATGATGCACTAATCTTTCCTGTTGTTGTATTTGTACCTATAACACTGATGATATATGTTGATCCTGCCTGACATGATTTGACTGTTTCAGATAAAACGCTGTTTGATACAGGGAAACTAACAATCCATGGTTTCTGTTCGCCATTTGTTGAACCACCGACGCATGTGTCCTTTGGAATAGTGTTGTAAAAAGAACTGACTGAATTTACGTTTGTCATAGTGACAGTATATGGAATCGTCTCTCCAACACTATATATTGCTATTTTATTGTTATTTCCAACCACCAAATTTACAACGGGGTCCGTATTGCCTACTGATCCACTATCCGTGTCATCTACTTCTTCACATAATGAGTTTAAATGCTCTCGAGTATTTGTACCTACAAGACCCGTACCTGCTGTAAGCCCTGCAGGAACCAAAATTTCTTCTGCGTAGCGTTCTTGATAAAGAACAACTGCACGAAAGACTGTCTGATCAAAAGTATCAGTTGTTTCATTCAATAACCCCTCCATTTTTAATATTTGTGTTAGTGCCAATACATCAGGTCCTGTATCTCCAAGTTTTAAGTTGTTATCAAATCTCTGACAAGTAGTCGGCAACCCACCAGAACCACCTATCGTAGTTGTATTGCGAGTCAATCCTGATGCTCTGTTATATGCATCGAAGTAGTCTTTGGCCATTCGTTGCGCCATTGTTTTTATTTTAACTTCAACCGCTGCCCCTTGTGTTGATGTTATAACTGGCGGTGTTGTTCCTCCACCGGTGCCTGACCCTCCTCCACCGTTACCACTACCACCTCCTCCGCTTGTATTATTTGCAGCATCAATTTCTGCTTTAACCATGGCAAACGCTGTTGAATATGGGTATGTTTGGAATAAATGGTTGATTGCGGCCGCATTTCCACGATAATTTCCTACTTTTACTGTATATTCTGGTACAAGATTTTCTTGGAGAATTGTTGTCTGCCCAGCAGGAAATGCACAAATATTGACCGTTCTGTATGGACCATCTGTACTCAAATAAATTTCTATTACTGTACCTCCAAATCTCTGTGCCATTTGGTCTGCAACGGCCCTGGTTGCAAAAACTTGATCATTTGCTGGCTGAAATGTTTTATCATAGTTGTTCCAGATACAAATTCCTTGCATAGTATCCTCGCTAGCCACAGTTTGTATTTGATTGCCCTGTGTACTTGCACTAAATATCTCTGATGTATAACTCTGAATACTACCGTCTGCGTTTGAATATATGCCGAGGGTACTATTGTAGTATTTTCCACTACCCATATTTGCCCAACCAGCGTCAAGTTGGCCCCCCGCATTAAATGGTGAAGGTGCAAGTTGCCCTGCACTTACAAAAAATGGAACACAAAGACTAATAAATAAAATTCCTAGGATTGCATAACATAATTTTTTCATGATACACATAGTATATCATCTCCAAAAAGAGAATATGATATACTATTCACATGCCAAGCAAAAAAATTATTGGGGTATTGATCGTCTGCCTCGGTATTATCGCTTCAGTCTATATTATTGACCACAAATTCAGCACAAAAGGTGCCCAAAGCACCGATTCTATAATTGCTGAAGTAACAAAAAACACCAACACCTACAACTGGCAGGATCTTTTGTCAGACGCGACAAGTAGTGATAGGACAATTATCCTAGTTAGTGATGAAAATGCACCGAGTACAGATGACAATACCCTGACAGGTAAACTTGCAAAAGACTTTATGGCCCAGTATTTGATTTTGAAAAACCAAAATGGGCAAATTACGGAAACAGATACAGCAACTATTGTAGAAAGTACCCTTTCAGCAGGGGACTACACACACGCCACAGGTACTGTCTATACAGAGAAAAACCTACGTATATCAGCAAAAAGTGACGATGCAACTGTAATAGCATATCGAAACGCACTAACACAGAGTATGCTACGAAATTCGACAGAAAAATATGAAAGTGTACAGGTAATTGTTGAAAGAGCAGTCAAATCTGAAAAAGAAAGTGACCTAAAAAAACTTGATCCGATTATCGTATTACTACAAAATATGGTCAAAGACCTCCAAACAATGACAATTCCTCATGATGCGGTAGATGTTCACCTTGCATATCTCAATTCACTCTCAAATATACTTGCAAATGTCCAAGGGTTGCGGCTCTCTCTTTCAGATCCTGTCAAAAGTTTCTCTGCATTAAGTCTATATGACCAACATGCCCAAGACATTGTATCCGCTCTAAAAGAACTTGACATGTATTTTCGCTCAAAACAATAATTTTCCTAAAACTTTTCAACAGAATTGCTAGTTTTTATTGCAGTAGGTGGTGTATACTATAGACACTACCATGCCTCTATTTGACTATACACAACGATCAAAGAAACGTATTGGATCAGCTTTACTTTTTATACTCCTCATCGTTCCACTTTTCTTTTTTACAGCACCAAAAAAAACAGAAGCTATTATTCCTCTTTTGCCTGTTGCTGATCTTTTTAATGCTGGTTCCCATGCTCTTAATTCTGTTCTCCTTGGTGCAATTGCCCCAGCGACAGTAGTTAGCGCCACAAATCAAACAACACTTAATATAAAAGAATTTATTGGCAAGCCACTGGCTATTTTTGTTGCTCGACAAATTATCCGTGGTATCACCGCACAAACAGTCAACTGGGTAAACAGCGGTTTCAAAGGAAATCCTGCCTTTGTGACCGATCCAAACCAATTTTTCCTCAATGTTGGGGATACGGTTGCCGCAAAAATGCTGTCAGAAAACTCTGCGCTCAATAAACTCTGTACACCTTTTCGTGCACAAGTGAGACTTGCTTTAGCAAAAAATTATCTCAATGATCAAACACAATATGCATGTACACTTGGGACCGTGGAAAAAAACTATGATGCTTTTATGAAAAATTTTGATGAGGGTGGATGGGAAGGGTGGTTTAGTATGACTCAAAATAGCCAGAACAACCCGTTTGGAGCCCTCATCAACGCCCAGAGTGACCTTGATGTCCAAATTGGTAGCCAAAATAAAAAATATGATGACCAACTCAATCGTGGTCTAGGTTTTTTATCATTTGAAAGATGTAAAAAAGGAGCAACCTTGACGGGTAGTGGACAGCTGACAGCCACACCTACAACAGAGTGTGAAGAGGGGCAAGTCGACTTTACTAAAAATCCTCCTCAATGTAAAAAATACAAAACAACTGTTGAATATATTGATAGTGGCCTCGGACAAGGAGATTGTGCACCAGGGGACAAGGAAGCGGTTACACCAGGCAGTGTTATTGGTACACAACTTAATAAAGTTATCGGTAGTTCAGTCACACAACTCGAGTTGGTTAATGATATAAACCAAATTGTCAGTGCCCTGATGACACAACTCTTCCAAATGGTCGTTGGTGGAATCGGTAATGGACTCAAGGGTGCCACAGAGAAAAGTGTTGCTGACAATGCATCACGATCACTTATCGAAAAAATGGCAAACGGATCTCCAGAAAGTACGAGTGAAGATTTAAAAAATAGAGATTTAGTCGCATCGAGCACACCAGTCGAATTATTACAGCCAGTATATACACCACCAACAGATCAGGAGGTTGACGCTCAAACAAAGAAATATGCTGATAGATATAATGATTCATCGACAAGCACAACACCACTAACCCCATAGGATTTCATGAAAAAAGTTTTCTCTTACATCACCATTTTTGTTCTCCTCTTGGCGATTTTCTCGCCTTTTGTGGTGTATGGACAGACACCCGCAACCCCACCAAGTGTAGCCGAAACAGTAAAGGACAATCTTCTTCCTGGGCAATCTTTTTTCAAGCAGTATGGAGGTACTCTTGTTGGTTTTGCATGGGATAATATTCTGACTGGAATTATACTACCCTTTGCATACCTCATATTACAGCTTATGAGTTTGCTTCTCTGGGCGTCAGGATACCTCCTCGATAAAGTAATAGAAATCACTGTTGTTACATTTTCTGACAATATAAATAAAATTGAGGGTATAAAAACGGTTTGGGTGGTTATGCGAGACCTCATGAATATCGGATTCATATTCCTTCTTATTTTTGAAGGGATGAAGAAAATACTCGGGTTAGGGGGGGATGCAAAAAAATTGGTTATTGGTATTATCCTCACATCACTTCTTCTCAACTTTAGTCTCCTTGTCACAAAAGTAATTATAGATGCATCAAATATTGTTACGATTGGCTTCTATAAATCAATAGTCAGTGGCACAAACGCAGATCTAACAACCACTATTGATAATAAAGACTCGAGTGGTACTGGGATTGCACTTGATAAAAATACAGGGGGACTCTCAAGTGCATTTATGAATACATTAGATGTGACATCTTTTTTTAGAAAAGATTCAATTAACAAAGTGGCGGGAGATCTTTCAGATGGAGGAAGAACATCACGTATCATTTTAGTCTTATTTGGAGCACTTATCTTTCTAACCGTTGCAATTGCGTTTATTGCAGTCAGTGCCATGTTTCTTATTCGGTATATTACCCTTATAATTCTCATGGTTCTTTCGCCGATTGCTTTTATGGGATATGCGTTTCCTTCTATTAAATCATCTCAAAGTGATTGGTGGAAAACTCTTATGGGACAATGTCTCTTTGGCCCAATCTACATGTTTATGACATGGGTGACACTTGTCCTTGCGACAGGCATAATTCCTCGTACAAATGATATATCCGGATGGGCGGGCTTGGTCAACGGAAAAGGTGCAAATATTGTGCTTGTTATAAATCTTGCAGTAGTGCTTGGACTTGTAATCATGTCTATTAGCATGGCAAAAAAATACGCAACAGCGGGATCGAGTATGCTTGGTACCGCCACAAATTGGCTCACTGCGGCTGCGGGTGGGGTACTTATGGGTGGTGTTGCTGGTGGGGTACTCCGAAACACGGTTGGAAGAGGTGCCGGACTGATTGCTGAAAATAAAAAATTACAGGAAGCCGCTGCCACAGGAAGTGGTTTTAAAGGACTTGGTGCACGAGCACTTCTTAAGACTGCGAAAAAAGGGAATGAATCAACTTTTGATTTGAGACGCAGTTCGGTTGGTGAACAGATACAGAAACAAACAGGAGTTAATTTAGGTAAAGGTATTCCATTTAATGAAAAATTTGCTGAAGGTGGTATTGCTGGTATTAAGGAAAGAAAACTTGAAAAGAAGAAAAAGGAGGGGGATGTGGTGCTTAAAAAATATCGAAATAAGCCAGAAGTTTTGGCGACATATCTTACAAGTACTGATGTTATTGGTCGCGAGCGTGCTGCACAAAAATATATATACGAAAAATTGTCACCTCGTGAGCGTGATGCATTTGAGCGAGAGGTAGCAAAACAAAATCCTGGAGATGCTGGGAACGAAATTATTAAGAAAATGCGTGAAGGTTTGTCTCGAGAAGACCAATTGGAGGCTGTTATTCGCCGAAACAAAAATAACCAAACTGCTTTTGCTGAGGAATTTGCTAAAATCGATGAGGAAAAAGATCAACAGTTTATATATGAAAAATTATCTGCGCGTAACCGTGTGGCACTTGATCAGGAGGTATCTAAACTCCCTGCAGACCCACTGAAAGTCAAAAATGCAACTGATGGAACAGATTTGAGAAATAAAATGCGAGCATCACTTTCACAAGAGGAACGTGAAAAAACAGAAAAAGAAGAAAGAGAGGCTGAAGGAAAACAAAAATTCAAACAAGCTATTGATGATATTAATAAACTTTCACTTCCTACAATTCCTACTGGCAGTACAGGACCTACACCAGGAGCAACACTTGATACGCTTATTGGGCCAGTTGGTGGGAAAGGACCTAAACTACCAGCAAAACAGGCTAGAAACCTTTCTTCTGATGCAATTAAGAATCCAGAAGTTATTAAGAGGCTTTCGGTTCCACATTTACGTGATTTGAAAGCAAACGGGGATCTAGACCAAGCTGAAATTGATGAGATTATCGCAGTTATAAATAACACGGCCGCACCATATGCAAGTCAGGCAGCACACAAAGCATATATTAGCCAACCAGCTGAAGTTGGATATTGGACATAAATATGAATTATTCATCACAACAATTTAAGGATAGATATAATTCGTTACCAAGAAAGATGCGAGAAGTTTTGGCATCTGCAGAATTTACGACTGAGATAGAAAATCTGGGTCACATATACCATTTATCAGAACTCCAGATTAATACACTTAATACAACCACACAGTATGTACTTATGGGATTTGATAATCCTTACAAATTAAAAGAGAATATAAAAAATGATTTAAGTGTTGGTGATGATATTGCGGCCAAAATTGATTCTGACATCAAAAAGAAGTTCTTTTATGGAATGGACCTATTTTTCAGACAAATACTCGAAAACACAAAACGCACTGAACAGGAAAATGGTAATGATTTTGATATTGAATCATACTTAGCGTCAGTTGAAGATGAGGATTCTTTAGGGAATAAGAATGATTTGATACATAAGATCAAAGATATTGCATCAAATGATGCTAATTTGAAAGGTTTATTTGATGAAACTATCAAAGAACGGGTCCGGGAAATTGCACGAAAATATTCATTAACACCTGACCAGATAGATAAACTTGAGAATAAGGTATTATCAAGTCTACTTGGTCTTGAAACACCTGAAGATTTTCTTGGATCTTTAATAAATGATCTAAATTTGTCTGATGTGTTAGCTGAGCAAATTATGAGTGATCTTGATACACGCGTTTTTGACTACGCACTAAAAACAATTGAAAAAAGAGGGGAGGAAAAACCACTTGTGTCAAAACCAATCCCTCAACAAGCCACCCCATTTGTACCAGAGAATTTACCAGGGGCGATTGAAGTTCAAGAGAAACCTATTGAGACTCGAAAGGCTCCTGCCCCTGCACCACAAGCTATACAAACACCTACGCCAGTAACCCCAGTGCCACCAGCAGCACCATGGATGAAACAAGCCCCTGCTACACCAGAAACACCAGTACAAACTCCTGTCGAACAAAAACCTGTTATGGAAGAACCTTCACATATTGTGTGGCCGTCGCAACCTACTGAAATACAAGTACCCGCCGTACCTGTGCCTCGTTTTACCGCAACAGCACCCGATGAGATACCACAGGAGCAGACACCTGCACAGACCGTACCTCAAAACAACACTGCTCCACAAAATATTATTGAGGCAAAATTAAATTCTGTTGTTAAGCCTAAAATAGAGAAGCCGACAGGCACACCTGAAAAATATACAACTGACCCTTATCGAGAACCTATAGAATAATATGCGATACCAAGTACCACAATTTATTGAGATAGAGGACAAAGTCATCGGCCCACTGACCGTCAAACAGTTCATTTACCTGGCTGGGGGAGCAGGACTTATTTTCCTTGCCTATCGATTTCTACCATTCATTATCTCTATTTTTATTATTGGGGCTCTCGCCGCACTTTCGCTTGCTTTGGCATTTTATAAGGTCAACAACAAGCCGTTTATAGACTTTCTTGAAGCTGGATTTTTATATTACACAAAAGACCGTCTCTATATCTGGAAAAAACAAGAACGAAAACCTGAACATAAAGAAGCAGAAAAAGCAGAACCTGCTCAAGTGTTTGTACCACGATTATCCGAGAGTAAATTAAAAGAATTGTCGTGGAACCTCGATATAAATGAAAACACAAACCCGGTTACAAGAGATGATGGCACACATACACGGTAAAATTTTCGTATTTATGTTTTAATTTATAAATATCTGTTATAATTGTCTCATGGCAGTTTCTTCTCAAGCAACACAAGAGTTTGTTCCAATAAAAGATGTACGCGATGGCGTCGTCACATTAAAAGACGGCGGTATGCGTGCAGTCGTGCTCGCTTCATCTCTCAACTTTTCTCTCAAATCTGATGATGAACGCAATGCAATTGTCCTCCAGTTTCAAGATTTTCTAAATTCACTTGATTTTCCAATTCAAATATCGGTCGAGTCACGACGTTTGGATATACGGCCATATGTAGCCCTTTTAGAGGATCGATACAAGGAACAAATGAATGATCTAATGAAAATACAGACACGAGAATATATTGATTTCATTAAAAAATTTACAGAAACAACAAACATTATGACTAAAAGTTTCTTTGTTGTTGTGCCATATGACCCTGCACTACTAAATGTAAAAGGTGGCATAGGTGGGAGTTTTTTCAAAAAGACAAACGAAGAAGTTGCCGAACAGAAACAAGCATCATTTGAAGAAAATAGAACACAACTTGAACAACGTGTTGGGGTTGTCGAACAAGGATTGGTCCGATGTGGTATTCGTGTTGTTCGACTTGGGACAGAAGAGGTGATTGAATTGTTCTATAAGACATTTAATCCGGGAGATTCAGAAAAACCTATTAAACTCAATTAATATCATGGGACTATTTGATTTTTTACAACCAAAAAAGAAGGAACCAGAAATAACATCTATCCTACCCCAAGAGATATATGATGCAGGTTCATTGGAGTTAAAAGATATCATTGCTCCGAGCGCTCTCCATATAACACCAAAAGAAATTAATCTTGGAGAAAAAGTCCTTCGTAGTTTTTTTGTTATATCCTACCCGCGATATTTATCAGAAAGTTGGTTTGCTCCGGTTATTAATCTAGATAAGATTTTTGATATATCAATTTATATTCAACCAATACAGACATCAGACGTCTTGCGCACATTTCAGAAAAAAGTGGCTGAAGTACAGAGCCAAATAAATACCCGAGAAGCAAAAGGGTTGGTCCGTGATCCAATGCTAGACACAGCGTACCAAGACCTAGAAAACCTCCGCGATCAACTTCAACAAGCACAGGAAAAGCTTTTTGATGTTGGTTTATATCTTACTGTCTATGGAAACGATGACGCAGAGCTCGATAAAATAGAATCCGAAATAAAATCAATCCTAGAAGCAAAGATGGTTTATGTAAAACCAGCCCTATTTCAACAGGAACAAGGATTTAAAACGACTATACCAATCGGTACAGACGAACTAAAAGTCTACAGCAAACTCAATTCATCGCCACTTTCCAGTCTTTTTCCTTTTATTTCTTTCGATCTTACATCAAACAAGGGTATTTTGTATGGTATAAACCGTCATAATTCTAGTCTTATTTTATTTGACCGATTTTCTTTGGAAAACTACAATTCGATTACATTTGCAAAATCTGGTGCTGGAAAATCATACAATACCAAACTGGAAATTCTCCGTACACTTATGTTTGATACAGATGTTATTGTTATTGATCCAGAACGGGAGTATGAATATTTAGCAGAGACAGTCGGTGGGCGATATTTCAATATTTCCCTAAACTCTGAACACCATATCAACCCATTTGAACTCCCAACCCCTGGGGAAGGAGAATCTTTTTCAAATATTCTCCGTTCAAACATCATCAATCTTGTTGGGCTATTTCGTATCATGATGGGAGGAATAACCCCAGAAGAAGATGCGATTATTGACAGAGCAATTACAGAAACATATGCCTTGAAAGATATTACAGCAGATTCGGATTTCAAAGATGTTGAACCTCCACTAATGTCTGATTTCGAATTAGTCCTTTCTGGTATGGAAGGGGGGGAGTCGTTGGCGCAGCGCCTAACAAAATACACACGTGGTACATGGGCCGGATTTATAAACCGACCATCAAATGTTGATATAAACAAAAAATTAGTTGTCTTTTCTCTGCGCGATATGGAAGATGAGTTGAAACCGATTGCAATGTATATCGTCACTCACTATATCTGGAATGTTATTCGAAAGAAACTCAAGAAGCGACTTTTGGTAATTGATGAGGCGTGGTGGATGATGAAATCTGAAGATACGGCTTCATTTCTACTTTCTTTGGCAAAACGTGGACGAAAATACTACCTTGGACTAGCAACAATTACCCAAGATGTGGATGATTTTATGAAATCTCCATATGGAGTGCCAATTATTACAAACTCATCTATCCAAATACTCCTCAAACAATCTCCAACCTCGATTGATCGTCTCCAACAAGTCTTTAGTCTAACAGAAGAGGAAAAATACCTCCTTCTAGAATCAGATGTTGGTGAGGGTATATTCTTTGCAGGACTAAAGCATGTTGCAGTCAAAGTTATCTCATCTTACACAGAAGATCAGATCATTACATCAGACCCATCACAAATTCTCTCTATTAAAAAAGCTAAAGCAGAACTTGAGCAGAGCGGACAATAGTATTTTGCTCACAAAACTACGGCGTAGGTGTACCTTTTTTGGAGACTTCGCAAGTGCGACGGCACGAGACTTGAGGAAAATCGTAGCAACGATTTATCCGTGCTCTAAAAAAGGTATACCGAGCCAAGAGTTTTGTGATTTTTTAATAATTGTGTATAAAAATTGTAGTGAGAAGAGAGTGGTATGGTACAATACTAGTAATGAATAGGGTACTTCTCGTCTTTATGATTGCTTTCTCTCTGTGTGGCGTTTTTTCTATTGCACAAGCACAATTTAACCAGACACCAGAAAATGTGGTGAATGTTAAAATGACCCCTGAAAATCCAGGTCCTGACCAAACAGTTCAAGTGCAACTTGAAAGTTATAGTACAGATCTAAACAAAGCGTCTATTGTATGGAAGGTAAACGGAGGAAATACACAATCTGGAACAGGAAAAACAACATTTACGTTTACTACAGGCAAAGCTGGATCCCAAACAACACTTGATATCGTTATACAACCAATAAATGGAAATGTAATTACAAAAACACTCTCTTTCCAACCAGCGACAGTTGACCTCATATGGCAATCAGAAAGTTTCGTTCCTCCTTTTTACAGAGGAAAGGCTTTATTTAGCCACCAAAATAAAATTAGTTTTATTGCGATCCCACATATTATCGGTGTAGATGGACAAGAAATTCCGGCCAAAAACCTTGTTTATACATGGACACGAAATGGAAGTGCTCTGCCAGACTTTTCCGGATATGGCATGAACACATACACCATGATTGCATCGGTTATTTCTCGGCCCCTCGATGTTTCTGTAGAAGTATCATCAAAAGATGCTTCTGGAGTTGCATTTGGTCAAGTGGTGGTGTCACCTCAAGATCCAGAAGTTATTATGTATCAAAAACACCCTTTATACGGTACTAAGTTTGAAAAAGCAATTAGAAATACGTACACAATGGACACATCAAACGAGATGGAACTTATTGCGATGCCATATTTCTTTGGTACACAGAATTTAAGTAATGGTGAATTAGCGTTTGTGTGGAACCTTAATGGTAATCAAATTCCAGTTGATAGTGGACAGAGGAACCAAATCTTTCGACAGAAAGAGGGGACTAGTGGTACGTCGCGTATTGGTGTTTCTATAAGTCACGCAACAAAAATACTCCAATCAGCATCAATGAGTTTCAATCTACAATTTGTCATTCCAACAAATATACGGAATAATTTTTAATATATGAAAAAAACATTACACTACAGCATTAAAATATTATCTGTACTGACGTTTTGTTTTTTTACATATGCATACACTGCACCTGTTTTGTATGCTCAAAACACACAAACAGATTATACCGTCCTTGCACCACTTCCTGGTACAACAAATAGCTGTCCTACTGGAACAGACTGTACTACTAATTTTAAAACTTATTTAGAGGGTATGTTTACTTTTGCAATTGGAGTTTCGGCAGTTTTGGCCTTTATTATGTTGAGTTTCGCTGGATTTCAGTATGTCACTACAGATGGTATTGGAGGAAAAAGTAACGCGAAAGAGAGGATTGAAAATGCAGTATATGGGCTTTTATTGGTTATTGGGGCATACGCAATTTTATATACAATAAACCCTGATATTTTGAAATTTAATTTAAATATTATCCGTCCAAACATATCATCAACAGATGTTGGTATAACAGCAACGTCATGTGGGTCCAACTGCACCTCACTCTCAAGTATCGGTATTGGATTTAAGGATGGTGGCTTTGTTGCTCAATCATTAGGTGAAAAATTATCAGCATTTAATAATGATCTAAAAAGTCAACAAATAAAATTATATGCAACTGAAGCATATCCACCTACTGGTACTCATCAAGATCCTTGCCATAATAATGGCACCTGTATAGATGCAATCGGAGTACTAACTGATGGGGGGTCATTGGTTAAATCAATTAATAATCTGTCTGATGCAGCTGCAAAAAATGGCCTTTCATCAAAATATGAAGTCACTACACAGGCGAAAATGGATGAGTTTATCAAGGCCGGAGTTAATCCAGCAAATATTATGGTTAATACTAAGTCAACAGGAGAACACTACCATATAAGATTAAAATAATTATGTCACGTAAAAAATTACTTATCATCATTTCTGCAACGATCATTATTTTGATTATTCTTGTCATGGTATTTTTGTATATTACCAAATCAAATGAAGCACAATCTGCCGGAAGATCATTTTCATTTAAAGAGCTTTTTTTATTTGGAGACAGCAGTGGAAACACAAATGGATCAAACTCAAGCGGATCTTCATCACAAACATCGAGTAGTAATGACGAAACGACTGACATAAATGCTGGAGATACAAGCACATCAACTAACTCTGGATACAAGGAATTTAATCCGTTGGACCCAAACAACACAGGAGTAGATACAGCAAATGGTGGTGTAGGGAGTGGTGGCACTCAAAACAATCAATCAGGAAATAATACAAGTAAAAGTACTGATAAGACAATTACACAAAAAATAGCTGAATTATGGACAGAGTTTATTGATATATTTGATGGTACCGACTCCGGAAGTGAGGGAACAGGAAGTGGTGGTTCTGGTAATACAAGGGGGAATAGTGGAGGAGGTTTTTCTTTCAAACAATTTCTACCATTTGGAGGAGATAATACAGACAACACACCAGTCACCTCCGCTACAACCACAACAAAAACCAATGGGGAGCAGACAGATATTGATCCTTCCCTTGACCCTAATTACGACCAGAAGCTACGTAAACTATCGACCGAGCCGGTTGCAGGTATAGGGACATTTGATACTACAGAAGGTACAACAGTGCGTTTTATCGAACGAGCAACAGGTCATGTATATGAAGCAGAAATGTTTTCAGCACGTCTAGATCGTATTTCAAACACAACTATCCCCACAATATATAAAGCAGTATGGGGTGATAGTGCAAAAACATATATTGCTCAATACGTCCGAGACGATGACAGCACTGTTAGTTCTTACAGTATGACAATTGGTGCAAAAACAAAAGGTGTTGTGCTCGATACTGATATCTTTGATGTTACAACATATGGAAGTAACTTATTCTACCTAAAGAAAAATGGTTCTGGATCGATTGGAGTAGTATCAAAAATGGATGGTTCTGGTAAAAAACAAATTTGGGCCTCGCCTCTACAGGAAGTTTTGGCACAATTTGTTAGTAGTAAAACAGTTTCTCTTGTCACAAAACCTTATCAAAACGTAAAGGGGTATATGTACAACGTAAATACAAATACCGGTAAGGTTACTAAAATATTAGGGCCTGTGGCTGGACTATCTGCGATTGAGTCTATTGATGAAAAAAATGTCCTTTTCCTATCACAAGTAACAGGTGCCCAACTTTATACATATAATATTGCAAATAGAACAAGTAACCAGAT
This sequence comes from uncultured Candidatus Saccharibacteria bacterium, assembly GCA_964597675.1. GTDB lineage: Bacteria > Patescibacteriota > Minisyncoccia > Phycocordibacterales > DATDWN01 > CAZQYV01. Next base: position 25,899 of record CAZQYV010000001.1, on the reverse strand, counting down.
AGGCCCTGTGACATTTCCAGAAAAATGTGCGTGGAGTAAAAAAGAATCGACAATAGTATATTGTGGTGTACCACGTGAATTACTGACTGCCACAAGCCTCACAGACTGGTATAAAGGGTATACCGCCCACACTGATGATATTTGGAAATATGATATATCAGACAATTCATCTACACTTATTGGAAACCTTGTAGATGAGACAGGAGAAGCGATTGATGTGACACAACCAATAGTAAGTGATAATGGACAATATCTGATCTTTATAAACAAACGAGACGGTGCCCCTTGGACATTAGACCTTACAAAATAGATAGAAAACTATATCACCGCAACAGACTGGTGATATTTTTTCTTTATGTAAATTTCTTGGAGAACAGCAAAAATGTTACTTGTAATCCAATACAATGCTAATGCAGAAGAGATAGAATAACAAATAAAGGTGACGATAATAGGAAAAACATATTTCATTTGTACTGCCATTGCTCGTGCAATGTCGTTTTGCATACCACTACCAGATGGTTGTTGCTGATTATTATTTGCCAAACTGATTTGCATGTATGTTGTTATGCCCGCAATAATGGCCAAAACAACACTTTTTTGAGATATATTGATAATATTTAGAAACATCATATTAATAGCAACTGGGGCTGTGACGAATGTATACAACAATGTTGTTTCAACACTTGGCAGTCCTGATTTAAGGAAAACTTGGTATAGACCAATAACAATTGGTAGTTGAATAATTAAAATTAAAATACTAGCAAATGGGTTGATTCCTTTCTCTTGATAGTATTCGATTGTTTTTTTAGATAATTCCTCTTTATTATCTTTATATGTATCTTTTATTTTTTGTAGATCTTTCTCAATCGCTTTCATCTCGATTTGCGCCTTAGATGCCTTGAGTGAAAGGGGGAGAAGTACTAGTTTTACAATAATTGTAAAAATAATAATAACCACCCCAGCATCAGCAAAAGGAATACTGGCCATAAGGAAAATAAGACCGTTGTATAAAGGCTGAAAAATGGTTGTAGTGAAAAATGAAGTAATCATGTGGCTTATAGTATCACACCACTAGTTCTTAATAAAGAAATAACCTCACTTTCAAGTATTTTAAAGGAAAATTGTCCTGTTCCTTTTTTAAAAGAGAAAAAAACCTTGTATCCTGCTTGTATATGTGGTGTAAGTTTGGAAATGATAGAATACCCTTGTCTTCGGTACTTATTCCTGTCAACAGCATTTATTGCCACCTTTTTTGACACAGAAAAAGAAAATCGACTTGGGCTTTCTGTGTCGATTTTCAATATATAAGCCAATATATGAGGGCTATTTATCCTTCTCCCAGACTGTAGTATGAAAGGGAAATCCTTTCGTGGAATACGTCTATTTATGGGAAGCATAGGGGGGTGATTAGACTGTACTGAGTTTTGTACGACCTTTTCGTCTTCGTCGAAGAATGGTATTACTACCTGTTTTTGACTTGCTACGAACGAGAAAACCATGTGCTTTTGCTCGTTTTCGTTTTTTTGGTTGGTATGTGAAAGACATAAAATGAATGATTATTGCGGTGGAAAAGTTCTCAACACCTTATACACATATTATTAACATATTTAATGGTTTTAAACAAGTATGTATAATTTTTCATTCCTATATAATAGGAGTCATGATGGACAATAAAAAACTATGGGATAGCGTACTGGTCGAGATGGAATTGAACTTATCAAAACCCAATTTTAATACATGGTTTAAAGATACATGTATTGTGAAGCAAGAAGATGGCGCGGTATATGTTAGTGTTCCTAACACATTTGTCCAAGATTGGCTTTCTCATAAATTTCACAACCTTATTTTAAAATCTCTTCGATCTCTTTCTCCAATTGTGCAATCACTCCAATATGTCATCTCTAAAGATGAACCTAAACTAAAACAACAAATTTTGGAAAAAACACCATTGGTAAACAAGGAGTTACCAATGCAAGATTTTTATATCAACAAAGAAGATAATCTAAACCCCAGATACACATTTGAAACGTTTGTTGTTGGACCATTTAATGAGTTTGCTCATGCTGCAGCACAAGCAGTGATAAAGAAACCCGGTATTGTCTACAATCCATTATTTATTTATGGAAACACAGGACATGGAAAAACACACCTTATTCAAGCAGTAGGGAACTATATAAAAAACACTAGTGGACGAAAGGTGTTTTATACAACATCTGAAAAATTTGGTCAGGAATACCTCAATGCTATTCAAACAAATAAACCTAACTTTTTTAAAGAGAAGTATAGGAAATATGATGTATTGATTATGGATGATATTCAGTTTTTCTCTGATAAATGGAAGACTCAAGAAGAACTGTTCCATCTCTTTAATCATCTATATGAAAACAATAAACAAATTATTTTTTCATCTGATAAACACCCTAGTCTTATCCAAGACCTTGAGGATCGCTTAAAATCTCGTTTTAGTGCCGGAATGATTGTAGATATCCCTGCCCCAGACAATGAGTCTCGTGCAGCTATTATACGAACTAAGACGGACACACATGAATACCCACCAAACAAAGAAGTTATTGATTATATTGCGTATTCTGTTACTGGAAATATACGAGAGCTTGAGGGTGTGATTAATTCAATTATGTGTCAATCTCAACTTAAAGGACGTGAATTAACACTTGTTGAAGTTAAAAACTTTGTAAAAAATAGTGCAAAACCAAAAAAATTAGTATCAACAAAAGAAGTAGTCAAAACTGTTGCAGAATTTTATAACATAGAAGAGCAGTCTGTGTATGATAAAACTAGAAAAAAAGAGATTATTAAACCTCGTCAGGTAATAATGTATATTCTTCGGGAAGATTTTAACATATCATATCCAGCAATTGGAGAAAAATTAGGAGGTAGAGACCATACAACAGTAATGCATTCATGTGAAAAGATTAAAAATGATTTAAAAATCGATGAATCATTGCTTCAAGAAATAAATCAACTTCGTTCTATTCTTGTGTAAAAGTATGTGGATAGGATGAAGATAAGTATGTATATAAGTGGTGGATTAAAAAGTGGATAGGTGTATGATGGAGGAGTAATGCAGGTATAGTGAAATAGTTTTAGGTGGTCTATCCACAGTAGGAGTATGATATATATGGCTATACAGGTTGATATTTATGAGAAGTCCAGATATACACAGTACTAATAATAAAGGAGTATTTAATCAAAAAATAAATAACTATTATGCATATAGAATGTGTAAAAGATAAATTATCGAGAGCTTTAATTAAAGCGGAAAGAATTACAGGTAAAAATGTTACTCTACCTGTATTGAGTTGTGTATTGCTGACAGTGGCTGATTCTATACTAACTATTAAAGCAACAAATCTAGATCTTGGTGTTGAAATGAGTTTACCAGTTAAAATGATTACTGCTGGTAGTGTTGCCGTTTCTGGTAGTGTTCTAAATAATTTCATTTCAAACCTTCAGAATGATAAAAATGTAACCTTGGAAGTTATTGATGGAAATTTAAAAGTATCAACAAAACATTCATATGCAATTATAAAAGCATCTCCTGTGGATGATTTTCCTATTATTTCAAAAATAGAGGATGAAAAACCTATTACATTTAGTACACATGACATTATTACTGGTCTTAAATCAGTTTTATATAGTGCATCACCATCAACAATGAGACCTGTTCTTTCTAGTGTTTTGGTATATCCAGATACAGATCATGTTGTTTTTGTTGCGACGGACTCATTTCGTTTAGCTGAAAAGAAAGTAAATATTAAAAAAAATAAGGATTTTAGCCAAATTTTAATACCATTTAAAAATATACCGGATATTATACGAACAATTGAGGATATAAAAGGTGATATTAGTGTTTATTTAAACCAAAACCAGATTGCATTTTCATATGAGGATATATATCTTACATCTCGAGTGATTGATGGTATATTTCCTGATTACAAACAAATTATTCCAAAAGAAAACAAAACAGAGGTTGTTGTATTAAAACAAGATCTAATTTCATCATTAAAAATATCAAATATTTTTCTAGATAAATTTAGTCAGGTTACTTTTAATATTTCTGGAGTACAAAAACAATTTACAATCACAACAAAAAACCTTGATGTTGGCGAAAACATTCAAACAATTGATGCTGTAATAAAAGGTGATGATATACAGATGAGTTTTAATTATAAATATATTATTGATTGTTTCCAGTCAATTGAAAGTGATAGTGTTTCTTTAACATTTGCAGATGTAAACAGACCTATGATAGTGCGTGGTGTGGGTGATAAGTCATTTTTATACCTCGCTATGCCGATGAATAAGTAGTATTTAGATAATGTTTAATATACAATCATTTTTAGAAAAAATAACAAAAAATGTTGATTATTCTGAAAAAGATATACATTTAATTTGTCAAAGCATTGAAAAATGTACAGGTATACAACTACCACCCCAATCTATAGAAATAAAAAATAGTATAGTTGTTTGTAGTGGATCACCAGCATTAAAAAACAAACTATATATTTATAAAGATATTATTTTAAAAGAAATTAAATCACAAATACAAACTCCAATTGTAGATATACACTGATTATTGAATTCCTTGACTTTGTGCCCATACGCGAATAGGGTATTCCCAACGTTCAAATTGTGAATCACTACTTGGATTTGTTGGTTGTGGACCACGTGGGTTATCTCTATCAACCCAATAAAGAATTGAATGTATACCACCAGAAAGTGTTTCTATAGCTTCTCCAGCATCACCACTTTGGATATTTGATACACCACCTTGCCATTTACCTCGTAATACTGGTTTTATATCATATGAATTTTCAAGTTGTGGTTTTGGAAATGTTTCATTAGGTATTGTTTTTATTACTTCATCCATAAAAGCACGCCACATCGGCGCAACAATCAAGCCAGCAACCTTTTTCTCCATAGAAGTGTTGTTGTTATTTCCAGCCCATGTACCAACAACAACACTTGGAGTGTATCCAATAATCCACGTGTCCTTGTAATCGTTTGTGGTACCGGTTTTGACTGCTACATCACGACCAGAGAAATAAAGGACTGAATTTGCTCCATATCCAGGTGTTCGTGCGACATTGTCTGATAATATATCAGATATTTTTCTTGCAGCCTCTGGGTCAAGAACTGCGGTTGGTCGTGGAGATATTTCTTCTAAAATTTTTCCGTTTTTATCTTCAACTTTTACTATACTGGTATATGGATTTCTAACACCATCGTTTGCAAATACACCATAAGCAGAAGTCATATCCAAAAGAGATACCTCACCACCTCCAAGAACAAGAGTTAGACCATATTGATTTGCATCACCAAGACTTTGTATACCCATAGAACGCGCCAGATTGATTGAATCCTTGATTCCAGCTAGATATAGGAGTTTGACCGATGGAATGTTAATCGATTGAGCAAGGGCCTCACGGAGGGTCATAGGGCCTCTAAATTTATTGTCATAATTTTCAGGTGCATAACAACCATTTGTACTAGTCATATTGTCAATTGCGCATTTTGCTGCGAATTGAGTGTGTAAGTCAAACAATACTGTTTCTGGGGTATATCCCTTTAAAAAACCTTCTGCATAAACAAATGGTTTAAATGTAGATCCAGGCTGTCTATGAGCAGTAGTTACGTTAAATTGACCATCTATTTCTTTATCAAAATAATCACGGGACCCAACCATGGTTAGGATTCCACCAGTTTTTGGGTCAATTGCTACAAAAGCGTCATTTTCACCATTAAAATTTTTTTTGTTTTCAAATGCATACTTCTTTGCAATCTCCTCTGCTTTAGCTTGTAATTCATAATTAAGAGTTGTGGTAACCTTTAACCCGCCCTGCTCCAACACATCTTGTCCATATTTTTTTTCAAGATAATCTTTCACAAACATAACAAAATGAGGCGCTTTAATACCTTTATCTTCTTTTGCTAAAAAGACTACTTTTTCTGCAACAGCAGCGTCATATTCTTCCTTGCTTATTTTTCCATCACGGAACATCTCCTTTAAAACAACATTTTTTCTCTCGTCTAATTTATTTTTATTTTTTCCATAAGGAGAATAATATGTTGGTGCCTGTGGCATTGAAGCAAGATATGCTGCTTCTGCTATAGTGACATCCTGTGCACTTTTGCCAAAATATGATTCACTAGCTTCTTCAACCCCATAAATACTACCACCATAAGGGATTTCATTTAGGTATATATTGAAAATTTCATCTTTTGAAACCATTCTATCCAGTTTGAGAGCAATAACCCATTCTTTTAATTTTCGTGCTGGGGTTTTATCATCAGTCAACATTGTTTTTTTAACAACTTGTTGAGTTATCGTTGAACCTCCTTGCGTGAAATCCAGTGTTATAAGGTTTACAAACACAGCGCGTATGATAGCGGTTGGTTTTATACCATGATGTGTATAAAATTCCTTATCTTCAATTGACAGGGTTGCTTGTTTTATATATGAAGAAATACTGTCAAAAGGGATGACAGTTCTTTTCTTTGTTTGGTATACATCATACAAAAGGACTTTGCCTGTATTATCGTATATTTTTGTCGACTGACTGACTTTTCGTTGTTCAAGTGTGTCGAGAGAGGGGATGGTAAAAGTTGAAACCCACAAAAGGACAAGGCCACCAATAAATAAACAACATGCACCTATAAATAAGGTTATATTACGCCATCCATGACGATGAACTACCTTTTTACCAGTAAAAACAAAGTTTTCAATTCTTTTTTGCATCATTTCCATACTATCACAAATATGGTAAAGTGATAATATGTTGGGATTTTCAAAAACAAAACCTATTATTGATGAAAAAAGGATTGATGAACTTCTATCTCGTGGTATTGAGAACGTATTTCCAAGTAGAGATTTTGTGAAATCAAAAATGATGAGAGGAGAGAGAGTGACACTTTATCTTGGTATTGATCCTACTGGACCAACTCTACATATGGGCCATGTTATACCACTACTTCGCTTGGCAGAATTTCAGAAACTTGGGCATCAAATAATCCTTTTAATGGGTGATTTTACAGCTATGATTGGTGATCCCACAGACAAAAGCGCAACACGTAGGAAATTGACTAAAAAAGAGGTTTTAAGTAATCTCGCCCAATATAAAAAACAAGCATCAAAATTCATTTCTTTTTCTGGATCAAATAAAGCTCTTTTTAAATATAATGCAAAATGGTTGTCGCCTATGACGTTTGCTGATGTTCTAGAACTGACCTCACTAGTAACTGTGGATCAGATGCTCAAACGTGATATGTTTGTTCAGAGAGCAAAAGAAGGCAAACCAGTATATATACACGAATTTTTGTACCCACTTATGCAAGGGTATGATTCTATTGCTATGGATGTTGATGGCGAAATTGGGGGTAATGATCAAATGTTTAATATGTTGATGGGGCGTGATTTATTGAAAATAATTAAAAATAAAGAAAAATTTGTTATTACAACAAAGTTACTTGTTGATTCATCTGGTAAAAAGATGGGAAAGACTGAAAATAATATGATTTCATTGGATCAGACAGCAGATGATATGTTTGGAAAGGTAATGAGTTGGACGGATGACATGATTATTCCTGCATTTGAATTAGTGACCCAAACACCTACATCTCATATTTCAAAAATACATGCAGAGATTAACTCTGGTGCCAACCCTCGTGATTCAAAGATTGAATTGGCATCTGAAATTGTTTCTTTATATCACGGTAAACAATCTGCAGAAAAAGCAAAAAATAATTTTGATAATACATTTGCCGGAAAAGGTGTTCCAGAAAATATTCAAGAAATTATTGTGCCAGAGGGAACAAAACTTATGGATGTGGTCGTGCAGATGAGTGGTGCAGTTAGTTCAAACACAGAGTGGAGACGGTTGGTTTTGGATAATGCTATTTCAAATGTTGATACAGATAGTAAAGTAACAAATCCTGATGTTGTGGCAGAAGATGGGGTTTATAAAATAGGCAAACGGCGTTTTGTAAAAATTACACATAAGTAGTAAAAAACCCACTGTATAGTGGGTTTTTTACTACTACCAATCACTTACATCATCATACGGTTCATCTCCTTCATCAAGTTCTTCTTCGATCATTTTATCAAGAGATTCTTCCTCTGGTTCTTCTGCAAGGTCTGGGTCAATCGGCTCCTCTACTGCGGGATCTAATTCATCTTCAGGTAGATCATCATCGGGGGGTAATACACTTCCACCTTTACCTTTTTTCCCGTTTTTTATTATTTCACCAGGGAAATCAAATTCTTCCTCTTGCTCTTTTGCGTCATCATCCATAGATATATTTTAAATGTCTTGTAATACCATCTCCAAACAATGTTTGATAGATTTTCCATATTTGTACCAGATTATAATTTTTTTGCAAATAGGGCTTTTGTGGAAAAGTAAAAAACCTCTTTTTCACCAAGTTGTTTTGGGAGCACGAATATTTTTCTGCTGAAAAATTTCTCAAGTCTCGGCCCGTCGGCCTTGCGAAGTCTCCCAAAACAACTTGCTCAATGAGGTTTTTTACTTTTCCACTTTACTGGGTCGGTTGATGGCGAAATGAGTTAGTCCAATAGCGATTGCATCAAATTCATCATCCGAATTTGTTTTTGAAGTGACAACAATTAACTTTTTAACCATATCAATAATCTGTCTCTTTTCACTTCTACCATACCCTGTCACTGCTATTTTTATATCTGCAGGTGTATATTCAAAGACCGAAAGTCCTGCCTCACTCGCTGTGTACAAAATCACCCCACGGGCTTCTGCTACCAATAGGGCAGTTTTTTGGTTTTTACTAAAAAATAATTTTTCAGTCGCCAGTGCTGTTGGTTTATATTTTTTTATTATTTTCTTTATTTCATCACCAATAAACACAAGGCGCTCGTGGTGGGGTATTCGTGCACTAGTTTTAAAACATGCAGAGTATAGCAAAACCTCCTTTTGTTTTAGTTCTTTTTCTATGATTGCAATACCAAGTCGTTCATACCCTGGGTCAATAGAAAGTATCCTCATATTATTCCGCATTTGTATACACATCCTGTACCTCATCATTTTCCTCGAGAGCATCAACAAGCTCACCAAGCTTCTCTCCATCTTCATCAGAGAGGGGAATAGTGGTTGTTGGATTCCACTCCATATCAGGTGTTCGCTCAAATGCCCATGTGACTGATCCAATACTGGCAATAGAAAAACCATGTTTAGACAGAATATGCTTTATTTCTGCTACAGCTTTGTTTCTGTTATCTGTCAGTGCTTCGATGATAATTCCACATCCACCAGGACCATACGCTTCGTAGGTAATTGATTCCATGGCAGCCCCACCTTCAGTTGATTTTTTGACTGCACGCTCAATGTTATCATTAGGGACGTTTGCTGCTTTTGCTTTTTCTATTGCGTTTTTAAGCCCAGGAGATTGGAGGTTTCCACCCGCTTTTTTAGCTTCAACAGTGATTAATTTAACTAACTTACCAAAAATTTTTGACTTTTGGCCATCAGTTTTTTCTTTTTGTCTTTTAATTTTTGACCATTTGTTATGTCCGCTCATAGTGACAGAATATAGAATAACTAGTAAAGAATCAAGATTATAATAACGTCGGTGGTGTCAGTCCCAGATGGCGGTAGGCATGTTCTGTAGCTATACGTCCACGAGGTGTACGGTCTATAAAGCCGATTTGGATCAAATATGGCTCGTTGAACTCTTCGATTGTTGCCTCTTCTTCAGATAAGGATGATGCGATTGTATTTAATCCAACAGGGCCACCACCAAATTTATTTATAATTGCTTCCAAAATTTCACGATCTGCAAACGTCAGCCCCTTTTCATCTACACCAAGGAGCTTTAATGCCTCAGTGACTGTGGTTCTGTTTAAATCTGTTTTATGGACTTGGGCATAATCACGCGCGCGTTTCAAAAAATAGTTTGCAGTACGTGGTGTATAACGGCTTCGTTTAGATATTTCTTCTCCCGCATCTTTGTGCATATTAACACCTAGAATATTTGCAGATCTCTCTACTATTTTTTGTATTTCTGCTTCAGAGTAAAATTCAAGTTTAAAAATACCACCAGAAAATCTTGATCGAAGTGGCGATGAAATCATGGCTATACGGGTGGTTGCACCAATTAGTGTAAATGGGGGGAGCTCAAGTTGTATTGTTCGTGCAGATGGACCTTTACCAATAATAATATCGAGCGAGCCAGATTCCATAGCAGGGTAGAGGACTTCCTCAATTGTCTTATTAAGACGATGGATTTCATCAATAAACAAAATATCACCAGCTGACAAGTTGGTCAGAATCGAAGCGAGATCGCCAATCTTTTCGATAGCAGGTCCAGAGGTAACCTTCATTTGTGCCTGCATTTCTTTTGCTACAAGGTGGGCCAAGGTAGTTTTACCTAACCCTGGTGGACCATAAAAAAGGATGTGTTCAGGGGGGTGATTTCTCTCTTGTGCGGCTGTAAGTAGTATGTGGAGGTTACTTTTTATATTTGTTTGACCAACATAATCATCCCACCGTGATGGACGTAGGGTCGTATCGAGAAACAGGTTGTCATTTTCCATTATATCCTTCTGTGTGGCCTTACTTGACATAAAAAGTTTTTTATGCTAGACTTACCCGGCACGTATCTCAGCTTGAAAAAAGTGAGTAATGTATCAATTCCATTGCTCCAAAATATAAATCTCTAAGCAACTGGCCCGTAAGGGTTACGAGTTTTTCTGCGAGGACGTTCTGGGTATATCTTTATGATATATCCTGGGACTATCCTTTGCGAAACATTTAGCTTTTGGTATCGATTATTAAAAGTGTTGCTTAGAGATTTATGTTTTGGAGTTTTTTCTATTCCAAAAAATCTCTAGATATAATTATTCACACTCAACCGTCTTTCGCAAGGACTTTTTGCACTACAACCTCAAAAAAAATAGGTGGCAACTCTTGTGCTAAGTAATTTACTATGTTTCAGTCAGTATTATTCTGCTTCAACATCAACAATACGTGACAATTCATCAAGTGTTGTAGTACCTTGCAGGATTTTAATGACCCCATCTTGCCGTAGATCGAGAATTCCTTGGTCGACAGAAGCTTTTCTTATTTCACGTTCGCTGGGGTTTTCCTTCACAACTTTTTCAATATTTTCTGTCATAGCGATCGCCTCGTAAATACCAATACGCCCTTTGTATCCGGTAAAATTACACTTTTCACACCCAACACCTTTCCATGTGTGATCTGTTTGTACACCTTCGAGGTATGTTTTGTCAGTAATACTTTCAATAATTGATGTGATTACTTCCTTATCTTTTCCTTGTAGTGGTACTTCTTGTTTGCAGGACTGACATACTTTTCGGACAAGTCGTTGTGCCATAGCCAGATTGATAGCAGAGGAAAGGATTTTTGGGTTGATACCAAGGTCGATTAGGCGGGGAAATGTACCGGCTGCATTGTTTGTGTGAAGTGTCGAGAAAACCAAGTGTCCGGTCAGAGCTGAATTTACAGCAATTTCTGCTGTTTCATTATCACGAATTTCACCAACCATAATAACATCAGGGTCTTGTCGTAAGGCACTTCGAAGTCCCGCTGCAAAAGTGTACTCCTTTTTTTCATCAGTCTGTGTTTGAACAATACCTGGTAGGTGGTACTCGATCGGGTTTTCAATAGTAATAATCTTTATCTCGGGGGTGTGCACTTTTTTCAGAAAAGCATAGAGTGTTGTTGTTTTTCCAGAGCCAGTTGGACCGGTATTGAGAATCATACCGTTTGGCTTGTTCATTTCGTGCTCGATCAGTTTGAGGAGTCGAGGATGAATACCTAAGTCTTCAAAAGGTACAGAGATAGCATTTGGATTTAATACCCGCAACACAACCGATTCACTATATGCCCCTGGGAGCATAGATGTACGGATTTCAATCTCACTGTCGCTGATTTTAATACTAAAACGGCCATCCTGTGCACCATCTGTATTGATTTTCAAATTTGATACCAACTTGATACGTGACAACAATAATTTAAATGTTTCCCGATCAAATTCCAATATATCGGTTAGCATGCCATCGAGACGGTATCGCAAGCGGACATATTCTTCTTCTGGTTCAAGGTGAACATCAGATGCGTTCAAAGCAATCGCACCAGCCAAAATAATTTCAAGGATTCGTGAAATACGATAACTTTTTTTCATCTGCAATACATCACCGATCAGTTTTTGTACATCAGTAATAGTATGCACTTTGGAAAGAAATTCAGTGATTTGCTCGTTGGAAATATCAAGTGCGCCAGATTTTGTTTCAAATGAGTACGATAAATCTTTGTATCGTTCCCATACCTTATTCAAGCTGGCGTGAGAGACCATAAACACATCAACCTTATACCCTTTGGTGGTGATGTGGCCGAGGATTTCTTTTGTTTTAGGGTTGTTTGGAGATAGGACACCAACACTGACGATTTTATTCACTTCATTAAAGACAGCAAGTTGCCCCTCACGAGCCTCAATTTCGCTCGTGATACGCAAGGCATCAATATTGATTGGGGTGACAGTTAGATCGAGGTAGGGGACGCCATACTTGCCAGACAGCATCTGGGCCAAGTCCTCCTCCTCTCTTTTACGGAGTTCATCAATACGCTTATTTTGTTTGTCTTCGTCAAAGATAACCATATATCCATAGTATATCACACCTTTTTATCAGTGATTTGTGTATAACAACCAAATAAGATTGAGCAATAGATGCTATTGACAAAAAAGCCATTTGGGTGTATAATATAAGGTGGAGGTGACCGCCATGCGGCGCTACAACTTTTTCCTCATTTTCGTGCTCGTTTTTTCCTTCTCCGCATCGGCGGAGAAAAAAGACAAGCAAAATAAAGAATCAGTCATCGAGCGGGTTTCCGCCGACGACCCACAATTGACGGCGCGTGAGCAGGAGATCAAACTGCTCGCTCGAGAGTTTGAGCTCCGCGAGGAGATCAAAAAGCTCGAGGAGCGGAAACGCAGACTCGAGGTGCCTTCCGAAAAGAAGGCGCGGCAAGTGATGGAGAAGAGGGAAAGATTTGAGCGAGAGTCTGCCCAGCTCGAGACGCGAGCGATACTCAATGCGCAGATCACCGGCTGTGAAGCCGGTACGGTTTCGGTGGCACCCCGCGCCACAGGTAGTCGTTCATTCCAGTCACACGTAAAGTTGCGTGTGACGAACATTCATTCTCGTCCAATTAGCATCGAGGACGAGGATGGGGAAATAGTCTCCAATCTGTGTCCAGGTGGGGCACTGACACTGTTCCGCTCGCGCGAAATATGGACTGATTCTAATTACATTCAGTTCCAATATAGCGCCAAAGGGCGATTCCCTGACGGAAGTTTGGGGCTGCTGAAATCACAGTGGTTCCAGTTGTCTGCCTATGACGTTTCGTCTGGACGGGCGAAACAGTCATATTTTTGGGACGTCCAACTCCAAAAAGTTTATCAGGCGCAGTAGAGCGCCGAGCTTGTTCATGCGGCTACCTTCCATTGTGGAGGTAGCCGATTTTTTATATAAACAACTCACTATTAAAATAAAACTATGACGAAAACTTTTCTTTTTTTGAGCCTTTCGCAGGAGTTTAGAAAACAAGGAGGTATTCCGACATTGTTTTCTTGAACGACGAGAAGTTCGCTAGCCCAGTAGGGCTAGATAGATTGCTCCAAAAAAGAAATGTTGAGTAAATAGTTTTATGTTAGTATATCTCTATGCGCGCCAAAAATTTAGAAGAGACACAAAAAATTGCTGCCGATTTTATACAAACACTTTCTGCCTCTACAGACAAGGCGACGGTTGTTGGTTTATACGGAGATCTTGGCGCAGGCAAAACTTCATTTACACAAGGAGTGGCAATGGCACTCGGTATTACTGATCATGTCGTTAGTCCAACATTTGTTATTGAAAAAATATACCCATTGCCTCATGCCCACAGTGGTTTTACACACATGATTCATATTGACGCATATCGTCTCGACCACCCTAACGAACTTTCATCTCTTGGGTGGAATAATATTACAGCAGAGCCACATAATCTGATTTTGATCGAATGGCCCGAGCGAGTGGCCGAGATTATGCCACCACACATACAGATCACATTTGCAAGCTTTGGTGAAGAGGGAAGGGAGATCGAAATGGTGGTATAATGCTAGTATGCCGAGCCAGAAACAACCTAAAATAAAGTTAGAGAAAAGTGCTGGAAAATCACACAAAACACTAGCCCTTCTTGATACGCACGCTATTCTTCATCGCGCGTATCATGCCTTGCCAGATTTCAAATCAACCACAGGAGAGCCCACAGGGGCCTTGTATGGCCTATGCACCATGGTTATTAAACTGGTCAAAGATATTCGGCCAGATTATATTGTGGCTTGTTATGACTTGCCAGAGCCAACAGAGCGACACAAGTTGTACGAAGACTACAAAGCAGGGCGCAAAAAGACTGATGATGATTTGATCCATCAACTCGAAAGATCAAAAGATATTTTTACTGCTTTCAATATTCCAATGTACTCATCTCCCGGATTTGAAGCAGATGATATGTTGGGTACCATAGTTGAAAATGTAAAAGATGATGCATCACTTGATGTGGTCATTGCTTCTGGAGATATGGACACTATGCAACTCATACAAGGGAAAAAAGTACAGGTCTATACATTGAAAAAGGGAATCAAAGACACTATCGTTTATGATGAAGATGCAGTCATCGAAAGGTTTGGATTTGGTCCAGAGTTACTACCAGATTTCAAAGGGCTTCGTGGCGACCCATCAGATAATATTATCGGTATCCCAGGTATTGGAGAGAAAACAGCACAGGAATTGATTGTAAAATTTGGAAGTATTGATGATATATACAAAGAATTAAAAAATCAAAAATCAAAAATAAGGAATGAAATAAAACCAAGAATAATCAAGCTCCTTGAAGATAACAAGGAAGAAGCTATGTTTTCAAAAATGCTAGCCACTATTCGCCGCGA
>CAZQYV010000001.1:0-10802 GCA_964597675.1 uncultured Candidatus Saccharibacteria bacterium | reverse complement strand
GATATCGTCTCATTTACTAAAACAAAAACAATCACTGATGCACAAAAGGTGCTTCGCCATATGATTGAGACACAGGGGCTATCATACATATATGACAGTATAGAAAAACCATTATGGCCGATCACACGGGCAATGAAAGAACAGGGTATTTTGGTGGATGTGGTTCGCCTAAATGCTTTATCGGTACAGTATCATACAGAACTCGATTCATTACAGAAAAAAATATGGGGGCATGTTGGTACTGAATTTAATATTGCATCACCAAAACAATTAGGAGAGGCGCTGTTTGTCACCCTTGGATTAAAACCAAAAAATCAAAAAAAGACTGCAAGTGGGGCATATTCAACAAAAGAATCAGAGTTAGAGAAACTTCGTGATGAGCACCCAGTTGCCGGTTTGATTTTAGAATACCGTGAGTTAGCAAAACTGCTTGGTACATACATTGATACGATTCCAACACAGGTTGATGACAAAGGACGCTTGCATGCAGAGTTTGTACAAGCTGGAACAACAACAGGGCGTATGGCAAGTCAAAATCCAAATTTACAAAATATTCCCAACAAAACAAATCTCGGCCGAGAAATTAGAAAATCTTTTATTGCGGAAAAGGGTTTTAAGTTGGTTGCATTTGATTATTCTCAGATCGAGCTACGTATCGCAGCGTTTCTTTCGGGGGATAAAAAAATGATTGAGATTTTCAGGACAGGTCAGGATGTGCACACAGCGGTAGCCAGCGAAGTTTTTGGTGTACCACATACTGAAGTGACAAAAGAAATGCGTAGTAAAGCAAAAGTAATTAATTTTGGTGTTATGTATGGTATGGGAGTAATGGCTCTGAAACAAAATCTAGGTAGTAGCAAAGAGGAGGCACAGCAATTTTTGGACGGCTACTTCAATCAGTTTTCTGGATTGGCTGAATATCTTGAGCGAATCAAACGAGAGACGGCACAAAAAGGCTTTACAGAAACGTTTTTTGGACGCCGCCGGTATTTTCCAGAGATTAATTCTAAGCTGCCATTTATGAAAGCCCAAGCAGAACGTATGGCAATCAACGCGCCAATACAAGGAACAGAGGCAGATATTATTAAGCTGGCCATGGTAGAGATTGACGAGATGTTGAACAAAAAAAATCTGCAAGGTGATGTGCGATTGCTACTGCAGGTTCATGACGAATTGGTTTATGAGGTGAGAGAAAGTGTGGTTTCGGTCATTGCACCAGATATAAAAGAAAAAATGGAGCAGGTGATCGACCCAAAAAAAACATCTGGTGTAGTTTGTGTTGCAAATGCATCTGTTGGGGACAATTGGGGGGAGATGGTAAAAATTTAAAAGTGAAAAATCAAAATGGAAAATATAAGAGAAATTAAACTGCAAGTGGGAGTTAAAATTTTTTTGAAAAATAAAGAGGGGAGATTTTAGATAAAGGAATGATATAAATTTATGGAAGAAATACTTGATTCAATAAAACCAGTGGTTGAAAATAGTAAGTTTGTTTCAATTAATGAAAATGAAATAAATAATTTTATTAATTCAATAAATGAATCTGAATTCGAACAAACAGAATTTGATAATGCACCAGACTTACCAACGAAAAAAGAGGGGGATTATGTGGGATTTTCAATTGTTTACAACACAATAAATTTTTGTTATTGGGGTGAGCCTAAATGGACAATCGAGAGAGGTGGGATGGTTTGCGATGGTTCATGTGCCCTTACCATTGCATTTATTGATGCATTGAAGGAAGGTTATCCATTACTTGACCCAAAATATTTATCTACAATACCAGAAAATGATTTAAAAAATATTTTGCTGGGTAACATAGAAATACCACTATTTATTGAGAGGTTGCAAATGCTTAGAAAATTAGGTAATTATATGGTTGAAAAATTTGATGGAAGTTGGATGAACGTTATTAAAAAAGCAGATCACAACGGAGTCCAGTTGGTTAAATTGTTAACCAGTGATTTCCCTGATCTTTACAAAGACGAGCTTCTTTATAAAGGAAGGCCCGTAAAGTTTTACAAAAGAGCCCAACTGTGTGCAAACTATATCGACCATGATTTATCAAAAACCAGGGTCATTTCATTTAAATTATCAGATATAGATAAACTAACAGCCTTCGCAGATTATAAAGTTCCGCAAGTACTTAGAAAATTTGGTATATTAGAGTACACAAAAGAATTATCAGAAAAAATAGACAATTTAGTAGAATTAGAATCTGGCTCTACTGAGGAAATAGAAATAAGAGCAAATACTGTTGAAGCAATAAATATGATACAAGATAAAGCGAAAGAAATATTTTCAGAAGCAACACCTGCAAGAATAGATGGCATACTCTGGTTTAGAGGGCAAAAAAAGTCTCCCGATGACAAGCCTTACCACAGAACAAGAACAATTTGGTATTAAAAATTTCATTAATAAAATGCAAAAAGATTTTGAAAAATGGAATATTGAAAAGCAAAAAATTCATTATAAAAATGAAAGCAAGCTTTATCATGAACGAGAGATTTGGTGGTGTTCGCTTGGGGTAAATGTTGGCTTTGAACAAGATGGAGACGGTATAGAGTATCAGAGGCCTGTTTTGTTGTTTAAAAGTTTTAGCAAGAATACTTGTTTAATTTTCCCACTAACAACATCACTTACAAAACATAAAATGAGAATGAAAATTGGAATGGTAGACGACAAAGAAGCCTCAGTTATTCTATCTCAGCCAAGACTCATAGACAACATGAGATTGGTGGAAAAAGTTGGATATTTGGATAAGGTGACTTTTGAGAATATAAGAAAAACCATCAAAGACATGCTATGATGGTTTTTCTTCTTTTCTCCCTCTTGCGAAGGCGAGCCCGAAGGCACTTATATACATATAATATTCTTTAATAATGAAAAGTCAATGATCTACTTTTTACATGGAACAGATACACATACGAGCCGATCAAGAATGCACGATATTTTGCAGAATCTTTATGCAAAACGACCACAATCAGAAGTGTTTAAATTGACGACTGAAAATTGGAGTGAAAGTCAGTTTGACGAACTAGTGGCATCATTTGGTTTATTTGAAAAAAAATACATAGTAGTGCTTGATTTTCTACTATCAAACAAAGATATTCGTGAGTACATCGCTCCACGTCTCAGCAGTATGCAGGAAGCAGAGCACTGGTTTGTTATTTTGGATGGAAAACTGGATGCAACTTTAATTAAAAAAATAGAGCAGGTTTCATACAAAACTCAGATTTTTGAGAAAAAGGAAATAAAAAAAGATTCACCAATAATTTTTTCTATTACGGACAAATTATACACACGTGATAAAAAGAGGTTGTGGGTCTGCCTTGTTGATTTGATGAATCAGGGCATTCCTGTAGAGGAAATACACGGGGTTATTTTTTGGGCTGTCAAAAATATGATTCTAGCATCTAGAACAGAGAGCCAAAAAGAATCAGGACTGGCACCATTTCCATACAGTAAAGCACTGTCAGGGTCACGAAATTTCAAACTGGCTGAATTACAAAAAATGTCAGTTGATTTGGTGGACATGGTGCATAGGGTACGCACGGGAGAAGGGGATATGGAGGTGATGTTGGAAAAATGGGCGTTGACTTTATAATCAGTCTTTTATAATATTTTGATATGCAAAACACAATGTTTGCTAATGGTCGCTGCTGGTTCGCCTAACCCCATCAACGTCCAGAGGAGGGGGGTTGCTAAGTTTCCTTGCTCTGGCGGGTCAGTAGACCGAAATTGCTGGCCCAGCTATAATACCCTCATATAGAGGAACCACCGCCCGGCACATGCTTGGCGGTTTTTTTATATAATAATATGTAATCTGATATACTTATTTAATGGAAAAAGTACTAAAAATATTTTCAAATACAATGCCGGTTATTTTAATGATTGGATTAATACCTGTTATTAAAAACGACTATCTTCTCACATTAATATATGTTGTGATTATTTTAATTTTTTTAAAACTGATTTCTGCCAAGAGGAATGATTTTATCGTCTTGTTTTTTGGTTTCATTATTATGATTATTTCCGAGTATTTTTTTATTAGTACTGGAGTTGAAACTTTTATACGAAATTCCTTATTTGGCATAATGCCATTATGGCTTCCGTTTTTATGGGCATGTGGTTTCGTGGTAATAAAAAGATCAATTGTTATTCTTGGTTAAATTGTTTAGGGGGGAAAATTAGGCAGGCTATCGGTCGTTACACGACCAGTATCCCGATTGGATTTTTTACTTCTTGAAATCATAAAAAATATCAATCGGGCTTCTATTCCTGACGCGAGAGTGTGGGACACTCTTGCTCCGAGGGGACAAAATCTACCTTGCGGCGTCTTCTATTTCTGGACAAATGTAACGTAGGTCTTATTTTTAAAGTTGTATTTATTCTTGTATTTCGAATCAATTTGGGCGTCAGTATTTTTAACTTCTATAAATTTTACTATCTTAAATCCAAATTGTTTTAAAGCCTTTCGAATTCCTAAAGCAGATTTCGATAGTATTTCTATTTTTGTGGTATTTTCTCCTTTTCCTAGATTGATAGGCACTAGTTTATTAATGAAATTAGGATCATCAGTCAAACATTGAAATATAGCAACAAAATATCCTTTTGTTTTTAATACCCTATAAATTTCTAAGATTTGGGAGTCTAAATCTTTGATATAATGTAAAACAAATCTTGAATAGACAACATCAAATTCACTGCTCTCTAATGGCAAGTTTTTACCATTAGTTTTAACAAAAGTAGTATTTGAAAGTTTGCGTAACTTTGCAAGTCTTATCATTTCTCTACTCGGGTCTACCCCCACAACTTTCTTTGCTTTCATATCAATAAATTTTTCTGTTTCTGCACCATCTCCACATCCAAAATCTAAAATAGTCTTATTCTTTATTCCTGCTTTCTTAATAAATGGAAGTAGCATCTTATCAGATGATCGATATTTGTCTCGGTTTGTAGTGTATTTTTTCGCTAAATATTTTGAGTAAGCCACGGAGTTATTCAGCTAAGGTAAATGGGTTGTAACTTATACCTTTATCATAGACATCTATACCCTCAGCTTTCTTTAGTCTGTTTACAATTAGATACACAAACGGAGTAGCTAAAATTTCGTATAAAACTTTAAAGATGTAGATAGATAATATAAGTGTAATTAGAGCACTAAAAGGCATTGTTCCGTAAAAAGCAATCATCGCAAAGAAAATACTATCAACTCCTTCACCGACAATAGTTGATCCGATTGTTCTCATCCAAAGATGTTTACCTTTCATCCATACTTTCATTCTAGACAAGACAAAAGAATTACTGAATTCTCCTAAGAAGTAAGCAGTCATAGATGCAAAAACAATTTTTGGAACTGAACCTAGGATAGTTTCATAAGCGTCTTGGTTCTGCCAAAATGGTGCAGAGGGTAATAGTTGAACTAGCCATAGAATAAGCGACATAAATACTAGTGAGGCAAAACCAGACCAAATAATCCTTCTTGATGCTTTGTATCCATAAACTTCAGTCAATATATCTCCAAAGATAAAACTTATTGGAAAGACAATAGTTGCACCTGATAAGAAAAAAGGTCCAAACTTTGCAATTTTACCTGCGGTGATATTAGAGAGAACCAGCACGACAACAAAAGCAATTGCTATATAGATAAAGTATTTACTATTTCTAGAGATGTCTATTTTTGGTTCGGTCTGCATTTGATTCTATTAATTATAAATTTTCTCTAATTATATCAAATTTTACTTTACATATAATACCGTCGAGTCAGGATACTTCCTCTTAATAGGTTATCTTTCGCGAAAGTCCGGCAGGGTAATCTTTTTCAATTCTGACTCGTCGTCACTTGTCAGAATTGAAAACGCAGATTCACGACACTCGCTACTGCGAGCGTAGACCGTGAATCTGTTCGATTCCTGCACAAAAAGCTTCGCTTTGTTCGGGGACACAAAAATCTGCCTACGCGGATTGTTTGTGCCCCCGGCAGGAATCGAACCTGCGACCATCTCCTTAAAAGGGAGCTGCTCTACCGACTGAGCTACGAGGGCATATACCTTTAGAAATATACCAGAAAAAAAATAAAAGTCCAAGGTGTAAAATTTACTTGAATATCATTTTTATATATGAGACCATATGTGAGGAGTTGTACACATGCCAATAATTCTTGTAGTGGAAGATGATCACCATATTCAACAGACTGTGTTAGACGACATCTCTCGTATATACGATCCTGCTGAAGTGTGTTTTGTTGGCAACGGACATGATGCAGTAACTTATTTTGACCAATATCGGCACAACCTTGATCTTGTCATTTTTGACCCAAAGGTACCTTGGATACATGGACCTGCTCCGTTTGAGTGCAGTTTCCTTGCACACATGATGAGACCATGCAACCGGTTTAATGGGTCACTGTTTCTGCTACTTAATGATCAGAACCGAGAACTATTTTATATTGGTGTCTCAGCAGAGACTCTACCTGATTCAATTCGTCATTGTATTGAACAGAAAAGCCCCATGTGAGGGGCTTTCTTTTGTCCGTTTAAATTTCTAGAGAGGAAGATCAAATGCCGCCAATCCTGGGCCAGTAAAAAGAAGGGATAATAAAATAAAAAACATAAGCATATATACAACACATGGTGTTTTTTCAGCGCCAGTTGTTTTGTCAAAATAATAATCCATAGCAAGGAGTGCCATACCAGCAATAACAGCAGGTTGTGTGTAGAGCCCGAGAATAACAAGTAAACTTACTGCAAAGTTAAGAATTGCAACTAATTTGTACGGTTTCTTCCATCTGGTTTTTGTAGCATACATGCCATATATACCTACAACCAATCTAAGTAGTGTTGGTGCGAATAATCCAAATGTTAATAATTGTGGAAATACTGAAAGTGGTGACATATGTTGTATTGTACGCGTTTTTGAAATTTGAATCAATATGATATAGTCTCGACATGAAAAAAGGTATTGTAGTATTACTTCATAACATTCGTAGTGCCCACAATGTTGGTGCTATTTTTCGTACTGCAGATGCTTTGGGGGTAGAGACAATATATTTGTCTGGGTATACACCAACACCCATGGATCGTTTCAATCGCCCACGAAAAGATATAGCCAAAGTCGCTCTGGGTGCTGAAAAGACTATTAGATGGCAATATGAAAAAGACCCAAAAGAAATTATTTTTGAATTAAAGAGTAATAAATATCAAATTATTGCCCTCGAGCAAACTAAAAAATCTATTGATTACAAAAAGGTAAAAATAAAGTATCCCGTCTTATTTATTGTTGGCAACGAAGTAGAGGGTGTGCCACAAGAGACAATATCCTTGTGTGATATTGTTACAGAAATACCCATGGCAGGGGACAAGGAGTCACTCAATGTGTCCGTTGCTTTTGGTGTAGGATTATTTCGAATGCTAGGAAAATAGTTTCTTTAATAGGTAAGAGTATCAACTATTTTTCCACTATTGTCATAAAGGATAATTTTCTCTTTTCTATCTTTCCATAATCGTTCACTTCTTTTTAGATAGATGCGCCACTCCTTTTGATAAAAATCAGTATCATTTTTGTGGGTATTAACACATGAAGCATAATTTATTTTGTCGTAAATAAATCGTGTGCATTCGTAACTCCATTTTTGTGAGAGACTTTCTGTTTGGATTCGGCATGTTGGGAAGGAATCAATATAATCAAAACAATCATCATTGATCACACGTTTTGGAATACTAGAGAGATCTTCGTTTCTTGGTGCAGGACAGTTCGTATAGAGTGAAGGTGTAAATGTTTGGAATTGTGATAAATATCCAGAGCATTTATTAACCTTAAAACTCGATCCATTTGGTGATATTCCAGTATTTACATATAGAGTGTCACCGCCCTGGAGTACAACATTATCCTCGGCATTTAGCATCCCAGTGAAAAAAAGATATGTACCCTTTGGTATAGTGACACTGTTCCCACTACTATCGCTTTTTATTGTCCATCCTGTAACAGGTATTGTGCTGGTCCCTGTATTTACTCGTATCGAAATATATTCTTGTTTTGGATTGTCTGATCGGTTTACATATTGGAGATAGACAATACCTTTGTACTCCGATTGTGTTTTTTTATCCTCTTCTGTCTGGACTTTCTTCTTTAGTTCCTCGACTTGTTGTTGGGTGTCTAGAATTTTTTGTTCTAGCTCTATTCGCTTTTGTTCCTCTGTTTTTGGTTGGGGGCTAAAAAATCCATACTGCTGTCCATTTTTTGCCCCTCCCATGAGTGCAATACCAATAATAGCGCAGAGGATGATGATGCCAGTGTAGTCATCTTTTTTCATATCTATATTTTATACTGTTTGGTGTATATCGCAAAAGTGTGTACTACGACCACCGACAATTTTTCGTCTGATTGTGCCTGAACATTTGGGGCGCTCACATTTTTCACCTGTTCGTCTGTATGCTTTATGAGCCAGCTGAAAACTTCCTTTTTGCCCATATATATTTCTGTAGTCAGACATCGAATCTCCACCCATTTTAATCGATTTTTTTAAAATAAAAAGCATCGCCGTATATATTTTTTCGTGCTCAATATTAGAAAGTGAGGAAACCATCCTTTCTGGGTGAATACCTGCTTTCCATAATATTTCATCAGAATAAATATTACCAATACCTGCGAAAATCGTTTGATCCATCAAGACAGTTTTTATTTTTCCTTTTGGTTTTTTCTGTAATTGTGTACGAAAGGCCGGTAGAGATAGGTACTCTAGTGGCTCGGGACCAAGCGCCTGTATATCGAGCATTGTATGCTCTTTGTTTGTTTCAAACAGTGTTACTTTTGCAAATTTACGCATATCTGAAAAGGCAAGATGTTTTCCGTTTGAGAGGACAAATACAAGATGTATAAATTGATTAAAAGAGTCCCTTAAAAATGGTTCATCACTGTGCCACACATTTTTTTCAAAATTATATGTACCATACAACAAGTGTCCAGTCATTTTCATGTGGATCAAAATTGTTTTTCCGTGTTTCATTCGCACCAAGATATTTTTTCCTCGTCGGTCAATTGTTGAAACTTTTTCGCCGATAATTTCTTTTTTAAAATATTGAAAGAATTTTTTATTTTTTATTGTGTTTTTACTCGTACTTCTTGTGCGGAGAAAATAATCTGACCAGACGTCAGTTATAGTGAGGGAGGGGAGGACTGTATTGAGACCGTGCACGGTCGTTGTCACTTCTGGTAGTTCAGGCATTGTAATAATAAAAAAGTAAAATGTAAGAAGTAAAAATTAAAATAAAAACACTAAGACAATATCTTGATTGCTTTTTTAATTCGCTCACCAGTGTTTGTTTCAACTCCAATTTTTTTCAACGCCTCACGTGCTTCACGTTCGCTGTACCCGAGGGATGTCAGGGCTTCGAGTGTGTCCATATCATTTGATGTAGATCCACTATCGGTATCAGTACCATCCAATTTGTCTTTCAACTCGAGTACGATTTTTTCGGCGTTCTTTTTTCCAATACCAGAGACTTTGGTCAGGTGCCCTGTGTCACCACTTACAATAGCGTGTCGAAGGTCTCGGACACTTGCTAGAGACAATATACCAAGAGCGGATTTTGGGCCAATACCAGAGACAGAGATCAATAACTCAAAAAAAGCCAATTCTTCTTTGGTAGTAAATCCATATAAATCAAGGGCATTTTCACGAACAGCGAGATGCGTCCAAAAACTAACTGGTTTCTGTATAGTGGCATCCAGTGTTGTAAAGGTGGTAAATACCTTATACCCAACACCGCCAACATCCAGAGTGACCGACCGGAGGTCTCGGTCAATAATATTTCCTTTTAGGTATCCAATCATACATACAAGTATACCTCATTTGTTAGGAGGGGGAGGACTTGATTTTTTACTCAACCTGTTATACTATGTCTTTTATGCCTATTATAAAATCAGCAAAAAAAGCTCTCCGAGGATCAAAGCGAAAGCGAGTGTTTAATATGAAGAAAAAAGACGCATTGTCAAAAACAATCAAACAAGTCAAAAAACTTGTTGCTGAAAAGAAGACAAAAGAAGCGCAGGCACTCTTGCCACAAGTTCAAAAAATACTTGATAAGTCAGCAAAAACAGGTCTTATAAAAAAGAACACTGCAAGTCGAAAGAAATCTCGTATCGCAGCAATGATTAAAAAGACACAGTAGACAAAAAACACCCATTTGGGTGTTTTTTGATATAATATTAATAATTACTAATTTAATAATTATAATATGGGTATATTTGAAAAATGGTTTGGAAATCCTGTAGTGGAAGAAGAGCAAGTGGTTCAGGAAGGGGAAACAGATGTTGCGCAGGAAATTGCCGCATTATCTAAAAAAGCAGAGGATTTAAAAAATAAAACTGATTTTGGTCCTGATGATGCAGATGAGGTGAAAAGCATAGAGGACAGATTATATATATTAAAATCAAGTTGGATGCCGGAGGGGCAGATGATGACGGGGGAAAAAGAGGAATAGGAATCTCCCTCGAAAATTTCAATTTCGCCAAATTGAAATTTTCTGGGCACCAGATTGCTGACACGAGCTGCTGCTCACGTAAACCAGCAATCTGTTCGACTCCTTACAGGAGCAGTACACCTTTCGCATTTTTATTACAAAACACTCAAGGTCTTGCGAAGTGATAATATCACTTCTCACTTGACGTAAAGCAATAACATTGCTTTACTGCGGGGACACATATGAAAAAATCCAATACAAGATTGGATTTTTTCATATGTGTCCCCGCCAGGAATCGAACCTGGATCGCCAGCTTCGCAGGCCGACATTCTATCCATT